>JBBQXS010000014.1:0-97247 GCA_038209365.1 Acidimicrobiia bacterium
GTTCGACGCACTGAGCGACCGGCTCGACGGCATCTTCTCCCGGCTGCGCAACCGCGGCCACATGACCGAGCGCGACGTCGACGAGGTGTCGCGCGAGCTGCGCGTCGCGCTCCTCGAAGCGGACGTGAACGTGCGCGTGGCACGCGGGTTCATCGACCGCGTGAAGGAACGCGCGATCGGCGAGGAACTGTCGAAGAGCCTCACGCCGGGCCAGCAGTTCATCAAGATCGTTCACGAGCAGCTCGTCGAGACGCTCGGCGGCACGACGGGCAAGCTCACGATGAGCTCCAAGCCCCCGACGGTCGTGATGCTCGCCGGGCTCCAAGGCTCGGGAAAGACGACCGCCGCCGGCAAGCTCGCCCGTCTGTTGAAGTCACAGGGCTTGCACCCGCTGCTCGTCGGGGCAGACCTGCAGCGCCCGGCCGCGGTCGAGCAGCTGCGCGTGCTCGCGGGCCGCGTCGACGTGCCGTTCTACAGCGAGCCGACCGATCCGGTGAATGTGGCGCGGGGCGCCATCGCCGAGGCACAGCGGCTCGGGCGCAACATCGTCATCGTCGACACCGCGGGTCGGTTGCAGATCGACACCGACCTGATGGACGAGCTCCGCGCGATCGACGCGGCAGTCGAGCCGCACAACACGTTGCTGGTCGTCGACGCGATGACTGGCCAGGAAGCCGTGAACGTCGCCGAGGCCTTCAACGAGGCGGTCGGGCTCGACGGCGTGATCCTCACCAAGATCGACGGCGACGCGCGCGGTGGCGCCGCGTTGTCGGTGAAAGAGGTCGTCGGGAAACCCATCCTGTTCGCGGGAACGGGAGAGAAGCTCGACGAGTTCGAAGCATTTCACCCCGACCGGATGGCGAGCCGCATCCTCGGCATGGGCGACATGCTCACGCTCATCGAGAAGGTCGAATCGACCTTCGAGGAGGACGAGAAGCGCAAGGCCGAGGAGATCCTGGAGAGCGGGCGTCTCACACTCGAGGACTTTCTCGAGCAGATGCAGCAAGTCAAGCGGATGGGCCCGCTGCAGAACGTCCTCGGCATGTTGCCCGGCATGCCGAAGGAGATACGCAACGCCGAGATCGACGACAAGGAGATCGGACGCGTCGAGGCGATCATCCGCTCGATGACTCCCGAGGAGCGACGGAGACCGGAGCTCATCAACGGCTCGCGCCGCACGCGCATCGCCAAGGGCAGCGGCACGACGGCGACCGAGGTCAACAACCTGCTGAAGCAGTTCAAGCAGGTGCAGCAGATGATGAAGACCATGCCGGGTGTGGCGCGCAAGGTGAAGGGCAAGAAAGGCAAGAAGGGGGCGAAGGGGGGGAAGGCCGGCACGGGGACGCGGACGCCGATGGGCGGCGGTATCCCGGCGGGGTTCCCCGGCCTTCCCGAGCTCTGACCTAGACTCGCCCGCCGTTCCTCAACAGTAGGAGTGTTCGTTGGCCGTCAAGATCCGCCTGATGCGCGTCGGCAAGAAGAAGCAGCCGACATATCGCGTCGTCGTCGCCGATGCGCGCAGTCCCCGTGACGGCCGGTTCATCGAGATCATCGGGCAGTACGCACCTCGCCAGGAGCCGTCGCTCGTCACGATCGACAGCGACCGGGCGTTGCACTGGCTCCGCAACGGCGCCCAACCCACCGAGGAAGCGGCGAAGCTGTTGGAGATCAGCGGCGTGTGGGAGGCGTACACGCAGGCCACGGGCAAGTCGCCGGCCGCGAAGCCCAAGCCGAAGACGAAGGCGCCCAAGGCAAGGACCGCGACCGAAGCACCTGCTGCCCCGGCCCCCGAAGTCCCGGCCGCCGAAGCTCCGGCTGCCGAGGAAGCCCCGGCCGAGGATGCCCCGGCCGAGGAAGCGGCCGAATCGTGAGCGACGAACACGACGACGCGCTCTGGGACGACGAGCTCGAGGACGACGACGAGTTCGAAGACGACGAGGTTGCCCCCGAGGGCAACCGTGCGGTCGGTGCGCGTGCGCGCACCGCGGTCGAACACATTGCGCGTCACCTCGTCGACGACCCCGACGGGGTCTTCGTGGACGCCAGCGAACGCCGCGACACCGTCGCGTTGCTGATCCACGCGAGCCCCGGCGACCTCGGTCGCATCATCGGCAAGCGCGGGCGCGTCATTCAGGCGATGCGCCAGCTCGCACGGGCGTCCGCCTCGACCGAAGGCATACGCGTCACCGTGGACGTCGCGGAGTAGCGCTTGCGGCTCGAAGTCGGGCGCATCGGTCGCGCGCACGGCTTGCAGGGCGAGGTCCACGTCGCGCCGATCAGCAATCGTCCGGAGCGCTTCGCACCCGGTTCGGTGCTGTTCGCGGGCGAGCGTGAATTGCTGATCGTGTCGTCGCGACGACATCAGGATCGGTGGCTCGTGCGCTTCGAGGGCATCGTCGACCGCGAAGGCGCCGAATCCTTGCGCAATCTGATCGTCGTCGGCGATGCCGTCGAAGAGGCGTCCGATGGTGCGCTCTGGGTGCACGAGATGATCGGCGCCGAGGTGCGCGACCGCGCCGGCCACGAGTTCGGGCGCGTCGTCGCGGTCGAGGCGAACCCGGCCCACGACCTCTTGGTGCTCGAGAGCGGCGCGCTGGTACCGGTCGTCTTCGTAGTTTCCGACGAACCGGGCGTACTGGTGATCGATCCGCCCGAGGGACTCTTCGACCTGTGAGGACCCGTGCGGACGTAGCGAAGCCAAGGATGGCGAAGCGAGGGAGCCATGCGCATCGACGTGTTCACGATCTTCCCCGAGTACCTCGAGGCACCGCTGCGCGTCGCGGTCGTGGGTCGCGCACGCGAGTCGGGCCTGTTGGATGTCCGGCTGCACGACCCGCGCGAGGTGACGACCGACCGCCATCGCAGCGTCGATGACGAGCCCTTCGGCGGCGGCGCGGGGATGGTGATGATGCCCGGGCCGCTCTTCGATGCGGTCGAGGCCGCGCGGCCGCCACGACCGTTGTTCCTCTTGTCGGCGAGCGGCCGCCGCTTCGACCATGCGGCGGCGGACGAGCTTGGCGCGCGCGACGGCTTCTCCTTGATCTGCGGACGCTACGAAGGCGTCGATCAGCGCGTCGCCGATCATCTCTGTGACGGTGAGCTGTCGATCGGCGACTTCGTGCTCGCCGGCGGCGAAGCGGCGGCGCTCGTCGTCATCGAAGCCGTGGTGCGGTTGCGCACAGGTGTGCTCGGCAACGACGCGTCCGCCGGAGACGAGTCGTTCACCGACGGGCTCCTCGAGTATCCGCAGTACACGCGCCCGGCGACCTTTCGCGAATGGAGCGTCCCCGAGGTCCTGCGGTCGGGTGATCATCAACGCATCGCCCGCTGGCGCCGCGCGCGGGCATTGCGGCGCACCGCGGCGCGCCGTCCGGACCTCCTCGGGCGATCGCTGACCCGCGAGGAGCAGGCGCTGCTCGACGAGTTCCCCGACCCCCCGGGACCCGGCTAGCATCGCCGGTCTGCCGTCCCCCGGGAGCCAGTGATGAACCGCACCGATCTCGTCGACCGCGCCCAGCTGCGGGACGACATCCCCGACTTCGGGCCCGGCGACACCCTGAAGGTGCACGTGCGCGTGGTCGAGGGCAACCGGCAGCGGGTCCAGGTGTTCCAGGGCGTCGTGATCCGTCGCCAGGGCAGCGGGGCCCGGGAGACCTTCACCGTGCGGAAGGTGAGCTTCGGCGTGGGGGTCGAGCGGACGTTCCCGGTCCACTCTCCGATCATCGCCCGCATCGAGGTCGTCACCCGTGGTGACGTACGGCGCGCAAAGCTGTACTACCTGCGCGACCGCATCGGAAAGCGGGCGAAGATCAAGGAAAAGCGCACCTGACCTGGGGTTTCGCGCCGGAAACCCTGCGGTGGATCGGCCGGGCACGACCGCCGGCGGTCGTAGACTGGGCCGGTGAGCGCGGAGGACCTGGAGCGGTACGAGACCGAAATCGAGCTCCAGCTCTATCGGGAGTACCGCGACGTCCTGCCCATGTTCCAGTTCGTCGTCGAGACCGAGCGTCGCTTCTATCTGGCGAATGACGTCAAGCTCGACGTGAAGCACGAAAACGGCCGGACCTACTTCGATCTGCAGCTCCGCGACGCGTGGGTGTGGGACATGTACCGGCCGACGCGTTTCGTCGCAGACGTGCACGTGGTGACGTTCAAGGACGTGAACGTCGAAGAGCTTCCCGGCAAGGACCTCTGACTCGGGAGACGACAGCGCAGCGACCGTAGGGAGCGGAGCGTGGAGTCGACCCAAACGACAGGAGGCACGAGATGGATGCCCGGCGCATCGTGGGGGACGCCGGTGAGGATGCGGTCGCCGCGTGGTACGAGGCGGCGGGCTACTCGATCGTGGCGCGCAACTGGCGGGTGCGCGCGGGAGAGCTCGACGTCATCGCCCGTCGCGGTGGTGTCCTGGTGTTCTGCGAGGCCAAGACGCGTCGCGGTGAGAGGTTCGGCACCCCTGCGGAGGCGGTGACGGCCCGTAAGCAAGCCCGGATCCGTGGGCTCGCTGCGCAGTGGCTGGCGGCGCACCGCGTGCGCGCCGACGTCTTGCGGTTCGACGTCGCTTCGGTGCGCCCCGACGGTCGCGGTTGGATCGTCGATGTCATCGAGGCCGCTTTCTAGCGCGCGCCGCGCGAAACCAGCAGCCCGTGTGCCAATGCCGGCGATCCGCGGGTGTGGCACGCGGCACCACCACTTCGTGGCCTTCGCCGGCGCGGATCTCGTGGTCGCAACCGGGACAGCGATACGTCTTCACGGCCTCGTACGGCTGCACGTGCCGGACCTGGATGTCGTCGCGGTCGTCGAACATGGCCGCAGCCACGGTACCGACTCTTCTCCGGCGAGTAGCGCTCAGCGGGCCTGTCCGCCGCGCCCGGCCGCGACCATGTGCCGCCGAGGTTCGCGCACTCGGCGTACCCACGCCCCGTGGCACTCCCATTCGGCGTTGCACCGCGGGCAGGTCACGAGCAGCGAGCCGCCCGAGCAGATCGTCGCCACCAGCGGGGCGGCGTCGTGGGGGCAATGTGTGAGCTCCACGAAGTCTCGCTCGGCCACGGGGCTCGCGATCCGAGCCTTTCATCCCAGTTTCCCCTGATCGCGGAGTCTGTACTGGCGCGCTATCCCGGCCACCACATGCCGCGGCGCCGACGGAGGCGGCCGGCGCGTTCGAGCTCCCGCAGCGCCGTGCCCAGCCGCTCGGCGGGAACGCGGCAACGGCGCTCGATCTCGTCGATCGTCGCCCCTTCGCCGCCCAAGGCGCGCAGCACCGCCCGCTGGTCGCGGTCGACCGGCGGCTCGGGCGCGGGTGCCCAGCCGCCTGCAATCGTGCCGCCCCGTCCGATCGCGAACAGCACGTCGGCAGGATCGAGGAGCGGCTTGGCACCGTCGAGGATGAGCGCGTTGCATCCGGCTGCAGCCGAGTTCCGGCGGGAGCCCGGGAGCGCATAGACGTCCCGTGAGTACTCGAGGCCGTACCTCGCGGTGATGCTCGCACCCCCGGTACGACCGGCTTCGACCACGACCACGGCATCAGCGAGCGCGGCGATGATGCGATTGCGGATCGGGAAGCGCCACGGCAACGGTTGGGTGCCGTATTCGTTCTCGCCGACGATCAGGCCTTGTGCACGCACGCGCGCATAGAGGCGTTCGTGCCGCCGCGGATACACGATGTCGAGCCCGGTCGCGACGACGCCGACCGTGCATCCACCCGACTCGAGCGCGCCCTCGTGCGCGGCCGCGTCGATGCCGATCGCCAGGCCGCTCACGACCGTGATGCCGGCCCGGCCGCAGAACGCGGCGATCTCGCGCGCGTCGGCGATGCCCATCGGCGTCGCGGCGCGGGTGCCGACGATTGCGACGCGCGGCGCGTCGAACGCGTCGAGGCGGTCGCCTTCGCCCAACAGCACGCGCGGCATTCCCGCGTCGAGGGTCGCGTCGAGCAGGTCGGCGTCGCGAACCGGGAAATCGTCGCCCGCACGCTCCCAGCGATGGGTCCGGCGGCTCACCACAGGTCCTCTCGGAGATAGACGGCGCGGTCGACGTCTTGCACCGTGATCTCGGCCCGATCGCGCAGGTCGGCGACGGTGCGTGCAACTCGCCGGATGCGTGCCGCGCCCCGGCCGGTCAGCATTCGCGTCTCGCACCAGTCGTGCCAGGCCGCTCGCGCCTCGTCCGAAAGACCTGCAAAGCGCTCGAGCGCGCCGGCAGGGACGTAGGCGTTGCGACGCCACGGGGTCCCCCGGAGCCGCGCCCGCTGTCGCTCGACGGCGGCGGCGACCCGCGCGGCGGCATCGGCCGAGGATTCGCCACGCGTGGTCCCGGCCCGGATCTCGAGCCGGATGTCGAAACGATCGAGCAGCGGCGCCGACAATCTCCGTGCGTACCGGGCCCGCTGCATGTCGTTGCAGCGGCACTGCTCCGACGTCCGCCCACACGGGCAAGGGTTGGCGCACGCCACCAGCAAGAAGGCGGCAGGAAACGTCGTCGTGCCCGACGCGCGACTGACCCGCACGACCCGCTCCTCGAGCGGCTGACGCAGCGACTCGAGCACCGAGACCGGGAACTCCGGCAACTCGTCGAGGAACAAGGATCCTCGGTGCGCGAGCGTGATCTCGCCGGGTCGGGCCCGAGGGCTGCCGCCACCGATGAGCGAGACGGCGGATGCGCTGTGGTGTGGCGCCCGGAAGGGCGGGTCGGTTCGCAGCGCGGAGCCTCGTCCGCTGCCCACGGCCGAGTGCACCTTCGCGACCTCGAGGGCTTCGTCGGGCAGGAGCGGCGCCATGATCGTCGGCAGGCGCCGGGCGAGCATCGTCTTTCCGACCCCGGGCGGTCCGACGAAGAGTGCATGGTGGGCGCCGGCCGCCGCGACCGACAGTGCGTGGCGCGCGTGCTCGAGGCCGCGCACGTCGATGAGGTCGAGGGGCTCGTCGGCGTCGGCGGGATCGGACGGCATCGGCGGCGGTTCGGGTGGATCGGGCCAGGGCGCCTCACCTTTCAGGCAGGCGTGGAGCTCGCCGAGGCTTCGCGCGACGCGCACGTCGGCGCCCGGCACGAGCGCGGCTTCGTGGGCGTTCGCGGCCGGCACGATCACACGGGTCACGCCGGTCTGGGCGAGAGCGTGGACGATGCCCAGCGCGCCGACGACCGGGCGCACACGGCCGTCGAGACCGAGCTCGCCCAACACGGCGACGTCGTCGAGCGCGCCCGCGGGGAGCGCGTTGGCGGCGGCGAGGAGGCCGAGCGCGATCGCGAGCTCCAGCCCGGCGCCAGACTTGCGGACCGCGGCGGGTGCCAGGTTCACCGTGACTCGGGTCTGCGGGTAGGCCAGGCCCGAGGACAGCAGCGCGGCCCGCACCCGCTCCCGGCTCTCCCGGCCGGCGGCGTCCGGCAAGCCCACGACGGTGTAGCCGGGCAAGCCCCGGGAGACGCACACCTCCACGCGCACGAGGCGGCCGTCCACGCCATCCAACACCGCGCTGCGGACCGAAGCGAGCATCGCCAACCTCCTCGAACACGCACGTACAGGGCTCGAGCAGGTCGTTCTCCGCGACCGCGACGGCGTGCGAGACCATACGCGGCCGGTGAGACAGCGTGCCGGTCCTTCGGTAGTGGGCCGGTCGTTCGCCGGTCGCCGTAGGGGCACTAGCGTGAGTGCTCGTGCCGCATGACCCCGGCGGTTTCGAGACGTCCCTCACCGCCCTCAGTGAACACACCCGGCGCGCGTACGCCCACGACGCGCGGGAGTTCGTCGCGTGGTGCGACCGGGGTGGATGTCCCGACCCGGCCGCGCTCGAGCACCGCACGGTGCGGCGGTACCTCGCGTATCTCCAGACCCGCGGCTTCGCCCGGCCGACGATCGCACGCAAGACCGCGGCCGTGCGCTCCTACGCCCGATACCTGCGGCGCCGCGGCGTCCTGCATCGGGACGTCGCCGGCACGATCCAGACGCCGAAGGAGCCGCGCCGGTTGCCGCGCATGCCCAAACCGGGTGAGACCAACGCGCT
This sequence comes from Acidimicrobiia bacterium, assembly GCA_038209365.1. Taxonomy (GTDB): domain Bacteria; phylum Actinomycetota; class Acidimicrobiia; order IMCC26256; family PALSA-610; genus DASQHW01. The sequence continues at coordinate 8,001 of JBBQXS010000014.1, forward strand.
GCTCGACGGCGCGCTGCTCGACGGCGCGCTGCCCGACGGCGTCGAGAACGTGGACGTCCCAGATGCGCGCGCGCTCCGTGACCGAGCGATCCTCGAGCTGCTGTACGGCGCGGGCCTGCGGGTCAGCGAGTGCTGCGGCCTCGAGCCGCGCGATGTCGACCGCGGCCACGCGACCGTGACGGTCCTCGGCAAGGGCGCCAAGGTCCGGCGCCTCCCGCTGGGCGAACCGGCGCTCGTGGCCGTCGAGCGGTACCTGGAGGAAGGGCGTGCCGCGCTGCTCGGCGAGGACACGTCCGTGAAAGCGCTCTTCGTGAATTCCCGCGCGCGACCGATGACGCCGCGCGACGTCCGGCGGGTGCTGCAGCGGCATCCGCTGCCCGACGGGCGCATACTCCATCCTCACTCTCTGCGGCACGCGTACGCCACGCACCTGCTCGAAGGAGGCGCGGATCTCAGAGCGGTTCAGGAGCTGCTCGGACACGCCGATGTGGGAACCACGCAGATCTACACTCACGTCACCCGTGAGCGGCTGAGATCTGTGTATTCACGGACGCATCCAAGGGCCTAGGGACGGGGCAGCAGACGTGGACGAGTCCGCCGCGGATATCGCGGAGCTCTGGGGGGATTACAAGAAGGGCGGCACGCCCGACGCGCGCGAGCGTTTGATCCTCCATTACTCCCCGCTGGTGAAGTTCGTCGCCGGCCGCGTCGCCGCCGGGCTCCCGCAGAACATCGAGCAGTCCGACCTCGTGAGCTACGGCATCTTCGGGCTGATCGACGCCATCGACAAGTTCGATCCGGGCCGTGGCTACAAGTTCGAGACGTACGCGATCTCTCGCATCAAGGGCGCCATCATCGACGAGCTGCGCTCGATCGACTGGGTGCCGCGGTCGGTGCGGGCCAAGGCCCGCGCGATCGAGCGGGCGTACTCCAAGCTCGAGAACGAGCTGCGCCGCAGCCCCGACGACAAAGAGGTCGCATCCGAGCTCGGTGTGACCGAGGACGAGCTCGCGACGACGCTCGGGCAGATCAGCTTCGTCGGCGTGGTGGCGCTCGACGAGCTGCTCTCGGCAGGCTCGGAACGGGGGAGCGGCGCGACCGTCGGCGACACGATCGCCGGCGGCGGCCACGACCCGGTCGAGGCATTCGAGTCCGAAGAGATGCGCCAGGTGCTGGCCGATGCCATCAACCGCATGCCCGATCGCGAACGGCTCGTCCTGACCCTCTACTACTACGAGGGTCTGACGCTCGCCGAGATCGGCAACGTGCTGGGCGTCACCGAGAGCCGCGTGTGCCAGATCCACACCAAGGCGATCTTCCAGCTCCGCTCCCGCCTGTCGGAGCCCCTCCCCGAACGCGGCATAGTGACTTGACCCGTTTGGTGTTCCAGTGGTCGTTGACGATCACTGGAACACCAAACGGTTGGTCGCTAACGGTTGCCCTGTCGCACGCACGCGCTAACGTGCGCCGCACTTCCCTTCGCCTTCCCCGAGCCGTCGTTTCGCGCTCCTGGGGAGGTCCTTCGTGCGACGTCTGTTGCTCGTCGTCGTCATTGCGTCATTGTGCTGCGCGCCTGCGCACGCGTCGCCAACCGCGTGGGTTCGACCGGTCGAAGGACCCGTGGTCAAGCCATTCACCGCACCGAAGACGCGCTTCGGGCCCGGACACCTCGGCGTACACCTGCGCGCCGCGCCCGGCACGCCGGTGCGGGCAGCGGGCGATGGCAGGGTCGTGTTCGCCGGCAAGGTCGCGTACTCGCGACACATCGTCGTCCGTCACGAGAACGGCTGGCGCACGACCTACTCGTTCGTCGCGTCGATGCGCGTGCGCGCGGGTGCGCGCGTCCGGGCCGGCGAGGTGATCGGCACGACCGGCGGACATGGTCCCGACCACGACGGCACGGTGCTCCATCTCGGCCTCCGGATCGGCGAGACCTATGTCGATCCCATGCAGCTGTTCGACGCGGGCGACCTCACGGCCCGCGTGCACCTCGCGCCGACCAACGCTTGACCAATGACGCAATTCGCCCAGTTCTGACATGGTGGAGCGACAGCTACAATGGTCGCGATCCCGGGACCAATCCCGGATTTTGCACGCACACACACCCCTGCTGCTCGCGGATCCCAAGGTGGTGCCGACGGTACGTCCGATCGGTGCTCGCGCGAGCGGTCGACCCGAACCGAGGGAGGCGCGGCCGTGGCCGTCGTGAGCATGAAGCAGCTGTTGGAGGCCGGAGTGCACTTCGGCCACCAGACCCGGCGCTGGAACCCGAAGATGAAGCGGTTCATCTTCGGAGAGCGCAACGGGATCTACATCGTCGACCTCCGCCAGACACTCGACCGCATCGATGGCGCGTACCGCTTCGTGCGCGACACCGTCGCCAACGGTGGCACGGTGCTCTTCGTCGGTACCAAGAAGCAGGCGCAGGAGCCGATCGAGCGCCAGGCGGGTGCGTGCGGCATGCCGTACGTCAACTTCCGCTGGCTGGGCGGCATGCTCACGAACTTCCAGACCGTGCATTCGCGCGTCGCCAAGCTGCGCGAGCTGCAGCGCACGGTCGACTCGGGCGACATCGATCAGATGCCCAAGAAGGAAGGGCTGAAGATCCGCCGCGACCTCGCCAAGCTCGAGCGCAACTTGGGCGGCATCAAGAACCTCGAAAAGGTTCCGAGCGCGGTCTTCGTCATCGACACCAAGAAAGAGCACATCGCCGTCACCGAGGCGAACCGGCTGCACATCCCCGTCGTCGCGGTCGTCGACACGAACTGCGACCCGGACATCATCGACTACGTGATCCCCGGCAACGACGACGCCATCCGATCCGCGCAGCTGATGTGCCGGGTGATCTCCGACGCGGTGAACGAGGGCCGCGAGCTCGCCCGCAAACGGGGTGCCCGTCCGGGCACGCGCGCCGAAGGCGACGCGGCTGCGCAGCCGGCGGAGCCGCCCAAGCTGCAGCGCAGCGCCGAGGAACAAGCCGCGCACGAGCGCGAGCAAGCCGAGGCGAAGCGCGCGGCCACCGCGAAGCAACGAGAGATCGAAGAGCGCGCCCGTGCCGCCAGGGCCAAGCCGGAAGTCGCCGCGGAGACGACGGCCGAGGCCGGCCCCGACACCCCGCCCGAGACCCAGCCCGAGACCGTGACCGAGACCCCGCCCGAGACCCCGCCCGCGACCCCGCCCGCGACCGTGGCCACCCCCGAGGTCGAGAATGCCTGAGATCTCCGCGAAGGACGTGGCGGCGCTGCGCAAGGCGACCGGCGCCGGCATGATGGATTGCAAGAAGGCGCTCGAGGAGAATGACGCCGACTTCGACCGCGCCAAGGACTGGCTGCGGGAGAAGGGCATTGCCGGCGCGTCCAAGCGCGCGGGACGCGACGCCGACCAGGGCGCCGTCGAGGTCCTCGTGCAGGAGCCGGTCGGCGCGCTCGTCGAGCTGAACTGCGAGACCGACTTCGTCGCCAAGGGCGACGTCTTCAAGCGCGCGCTCGCAGACCTCACCAAGCTCGTGGTCGAGCAGGGCGACACCGACGTCGGGGCGAAGACGCTCGAGGGCCAGACCGTCGACGACTTCGTCAAGGGCCTGTCGGGCTCGCTCGGCGAGAAGATCGAGCTCGGTCGTGTGTACCGCTTCGAGACCGCCGGCGGTGTGCTCGACGGCTACAAGCATGTGCAGAACGAGCGGGGAACGGTCGGCGTGCTCGTCGAGCTGACCGGGGTGGACCCCGGTGATGCCAGGGCCCGCGAGGTGGCGCACGACATCGCCTTGCACATCGCGAGTGCGGCGCCTCGCTTCGTCTCCCGCGACGACGTGCCGAAGGACGAGGTCGCACGCGAGCGCGCGGTCCTCGAGGCGCAGACCCGCGAAGAGGGAAAGCCCGAGCAGGCGTGGCCCAAGATCGTCGAGGGCAAGCTCAACGGCTTCTTCAAGACGGTCGCGCTGGTCGAGCAGCCGTTCGTGAAGGACAACAAGCAGACGATCGGCGCCCTCGTGAAGAATCTCGGTCCGAACGCAGGCGTGCGCCGCTTCGCGCGCGTGAAGATCGGCGAGGAATAAACCCACGTCGAGCGTGGAGTCGTCCCATTCATGAAGGAGCAGGCGATGACCACGAGCCGCTACCGCCGAGTGGTGCTGAAGCTCTCGGGTGAGGCCTTCGCCGACCATTCGACCGGTTATGGCATCGACTCCGACGTCGTGCAGCGGATCGCCGAAGAGGTGACCAAGGCGCGCGCCGATCTGAGTGTCGAGATCGCGATCGTTGTCGGCGGCGGCAACATCTTCCGAGGGATGACGGCTGCGATGCGCGGTATGGATCGCGCCCGCGCGGACTACATGGGCATGCTCGCGACGGTGATCAACGCGTTGGCGCTCCAGGACGCGCTCGAGTCGCTCGGTCAGCCGACGCGTGTCCAGACGGCGATCACGATGTCGCAGGTCGCCGAGCCGTACATCCCGCTGCGCGCGATCCGGCATCTCGAGAAGGGCCGCCTGGTGATCTTCGCGGCCGGCAACGGAAACCCCTACTTCACCACGGACACGACGGCGGCGTTGCGTGCCGCCGAGATCGGCGCGGAGGCAGTGCTCAAGGGCACGCACTCGGGCGTCGACGGCGTGTACAGCGCCGACCCCCGCACGAATCCCGACGCCGTGAAGCTCGAGACGCTCAGTCACTTCGAGGTGCTGAGCCGTGGACTGCAGGTCATGGACTCGACTGCGATCACGTTCTGCATGGACAACTCGCTCCCGATCATCGTGTTCGACGTGATGCAGTCCGGGAACATCATCAAGGCGCTGGTCGGTGACCCGATCGGCACGCTCGTCAGCACACGGGAGGCCAAGTGACGCACCCCAAGGTCGACGAAGCACACGACCGGATGCACAAGGCGGTACTTCACCTGCAGGATGAGTTCGGCGCGATTCGCACGGGCCGCGCGTCGCCCGCGCTCGTCGAGAAGCTGAAGGTCGATTACTACGGCAGTGATGTGCCCTTGCAACAGCTCGCGGGCGTCACGGTGCCCGAGGCACGCGTGTTGGTGATCGCGCCCTACGACAAGGGCGCGATGAAGGCGATCGAGAAGGCGATCCAGGCGAGCGACCTCGGGGTGAACCCGAGCAACGACGGTACCGTCATCCGCGTCACCTTCCCCGAGCTCACCGGCGAACGGCGCAAGAACCTCGTGAAAGTCGTGAAGAAGCTTTCAGAGGAAGGACGCGTCGCGGTGCGCAATGTGCGGCGCCACATCCGCCAGGACCTGGAGCGCGACGACCAGATCTCCGAGGACGAGGTCAACCGTTTGGAGAAGGAGCTGGAGAAGCTGACCCACGAGGTGATCGCCGAGATCGACACGATGGTGGGTCACAAGGAAAAGGAACTTCTCGAGGACTAGGGCTGCCGAGGCCCCGGGCGAGGCCCGGTGCCTCCACGCGTGGGGGAGCAGCACCTAGCCTGGCTCGGCCCCCCGGGAGGATGACGTGCACGACGGCAAGGACTCCGACCAAGTAGTCACGCCGGCGGAGGGCGTGCGCATCCTCGGCGCCGAGGAGGCGCAAGCCGCGCTGGCGGCAGACCGTGACGAGCGCGAAGACGGGGACGACCGCGACCGGGCGGCGCAGCCATCGCTCGATCTCTCCGACGTCGAGCGCCCGAACCGGCGGCGCGCCGCCGGCTTTGCCGAGGCGGGCCCGAGCTGGAGCGCCACCGAGGCCGATGAGGTCCCCGCCGACGAGGCTCCCGCCGACGAGCCGGCCGCGGAGGCCTCGTCGGGTGAGGTGCCGCCGCTGCCGCACTGGACGGAACCGCCCACGGGCGCGGTGCCGGCCATCTTCGCCGACGACGCGGCTGACGCTCCGGCGGACGACGACCTCGAGGCCTGGTCGACCATCGGAGGCGGGCAGGCTCGGTTCCGCGCCGAAGGTGGCGACTGGGCCGAGGTCGACTTCGAAGACCACTTCAGCGGCGAGCACGAGAAGTTGGGCGCCCTCGACGAGGGCGGCCCGATCGACGAAGAGGCCGCGTTCGCAGAAGCCCTCGCCGAGCGGCGGCGCCGCCCCGGCCGCGGCGCCTCCGGGCGGGCGCGGGTACGCCCGGGCCGCTCCCGCGCGCAGGAGAGCGAGGTCGCGCCACCAGGTCCCGCGGCGACGCGCGACCTTCCGACCGCGATCATGACCGCGGCGATCGTCGTCGTCGTGGCGCTCGTGTGCTTCACCGTGGGAGAGGTCGCGACGACCTGGCTCGCCGCCGCGGTCTTGGCGTTCGCCACCCTCGAGATATGCAAGACCCTGCAAAACAAGGGCATGCGGCCCGCCACCCTGCTTGCGCTGACCGCGAGCTTCTCGCTGCCGTTGGCCGCATTGCACTACGGACCGGGCGCGTACCCCGCGTACCTCGGCCTGATCGTCGTCTTCTCGATGCTGTGGTTCTTGTGGCAGGTCACACCGGGACGGCCGCTCATCGGCGTTGCCTCGACCGTGCTCGCCTTCGCGTACGTCGGCGGACTCGGAGGCTTCGCGGGGTTGTTGCTCGGCGCGCCCGAAGGTGTCGGCCTGCTGCTCGGCCTCGCCTTCTGCACCGTCGCCTATGACGTCGTCGGGTTCTTCATCGGTGCGCAGTTCGGCAGGAGCCGCGTCGCACCGAACATCTCGCCGAACAAGACGGTCGCCGGCACCGTTGGCGGAATGGTGGCATCCGTGTTCTTCGGCGGCGTCGTCGCGGGTTCCATCTCACCGTGGACGCACTCCCGAGGTCTCGTGCTCGGTGTGCTGGTCGCAGGTGGGGCGTTCCTCGGTGACCTGTGCGCGTCGATGATCAAGCGCGACCTCGGCGTGAAGGACTTCGGATCCCTGCTCCCCGGCCATGGTGGCGTGCTCGACCGCTTCGACGGCCTGTTGTTCTGCCTCCCGATCGCGTACTACCTCGCCCTCCATTGGAAATTGGTCTGAGATCCTCCGGCGGAGGATGCGCCGCCGAGGACCGTAACCTGGCGACGTGAGCCGCGGCGTCGTCATTCTCGGGTCAACGGGCTCGATCGGCACGCAGGCGCTCGACGTGCTGTCGCGCCACCGCGATGCCTACCGGGTGGTTGCGCTCGCCGCCGGCAGCAACACCGAGCTCCTCGCACGCCAGGCCGCGGACTTCGACGTGCCTGCCGATCTCGCACGCGCCTGCGCCGACGATCCGGCGGCCCTCGCCGAGCTCGCCGCGCACCCCGACGCCGACGTCGTCCTGAACGCCGTCGTCGGGTTCGCCGGCCTGCCGGCAACGCTCGCTGCGCTGCATGCCGGCAAGCGCCTCGCGCTCGCGAACAAGGAGAGCCTCATCGCGGCGGGTCCGGTCGTCGCCAAGGCGCGCGCCGCGGGCGGCGGCGAGATCGTGCCCGTGGACTCGGAACATTCGGCGATATACCAGTGCTTGCGCTCGGGTCGCGCGTCGGAGGTACGGCGCATCATCCTCACCGCCAGCGGCGGCCCGTTCCGCGGCCGCACGCGTGACCAGCTGCGACACGCGACGTGTGCCGACGCGCTCGCGCACCCGACATGGAACATGGGTGCGAAGATCACGATCGACAGCTCGACGTTGATGAACAAGGGCCTCGAGGTGATCGAGGCGCACGAGCTGTTCGACGTGGGCTTTGACCATGTCGATGTCGTGGTACACCCTCAGTCAATCGTGCACAGCATGGTCGAGTTCATTGACGGCGCCACCGTGGCGCAACTGTCGCAGCCCGACATGCGGTTGCCGATCGGCCTCGCGCTCGCGGCCCCGGACCGCCTGCCGGAGGCGTACGGCGCGATCGACTGGACCCAGCTGCGCGACCTCACGTTCGAGGTGCCCGATCTCGAGACCTTCCAATGCCTGGCACTCGCCTACGAGGCGGGTCGTACCGGCGGCACTGCGCCCGCGATCCTCTCAGCTTCCAATGAGGTTGCTGTGGCAGCATTCCTCACAGGTCGAATCGGATGGCTCGAGATCGCGGCAGTCGTCGGGGAAACGCTCCACGGCGGTGCCGGGAACGCCGATGAGGTCGGAGACGTTCTCGATGCCGACCGGCGCGCCCGGGAACAGGCGTCGGCGATCGTCGAGCGGAGGAGCAACGCGTGAGGGTCAAGGACCCCTTCGACGAGATCAATGTCGCCAAGCGCAAGGCCGTGCTCTATACGGCATGCGCCCTGATGCTGATCATCGCGTACGCCGTCGTGTTCCCCACGCAACTCGCGCTCGTCGCGATGATCTTCGCGTTCATCGCGATGATCATGTTGCACGAGTTCGGCCACTTCATCATGGCGAAGCGGGCCGGCATGAAGGTGACCGAGTTCTTCGTCGGATTCGGGCCGCGTCTGTGGTCGGTGCAGCGCGGCGAGACCGAGTACGGCATCAAGGCGATCCCGCTGGGCGGCTACTGCAAGGTCATCGGCATGACCAACCTCGAAGAGGTCGCGCCCGAAGACGAGCCGCGTGCGTATCGCGCCAAGCGATGGGGCCCGAAGGTCGTGATGGCCGCCGCCGGTCCGGCCGTGCACTTCATCATCGCGATCGTCCTGATGTTCTGTGTGCTGTTCTTCGCCGGCGACTATCGCAACCAGCACCAGACGACGACGCTGGAAAAGGTCGAACAGGGCGCCAAAGCCGCGGGCTTGCAGGCGGGCGACGAGATCGTCGCGATCGACGGCACAAAGGTACGGGAATGGTCGCAGGTGTCGGCGCTGATCAAAGGCACCGACGGGCAAAAGCGTGTCGAAGGTGACACCGTGCGCCTCGTGGTGCAACGAGGTGACCAGGTGCTCGACTTCGAGGTCACGCTGCGGCAGAGCGCCGACGCCGGACCGAAGCGGATCGTCGCCGGCGTCGTCTCGCACGTCAACGTGCCGAAGCCCGGTCTCGTCGCTTCGGTCGTTGCCGCACCGCGCCAGGTCGGCGAGGTCGGATGGGAGTCGGTCAAGGCCCTCGGCAGCATGTTCTCGCCGTCGGGCATCTCGAACTACTTCCGTATCCTCTCGGGTGACGAGAGCACGAGCACCGATCAGTCGAAACGCTTCGTGTCGCCGGTCGGGTTCGGCCAGCTCGCCAACAATGCGGTCAAGTCGGGGTGGGTCACCGCGTTCGGTCTCCTGATCGCGATCAACATCTTCGTCGGCCTGTTCAACCTCCTGCCGCTCCTGCCGTTCGACGGCGGTCACATCGCGGTCGCCACCTATGAGCAGATCGCGTCGAGAATTCGTCGACGGCGCGTGCAGGTCGACATCGCCAAGCTGATGCCGCTCACCGTCGGGGTCCTCGCGGTGCTCGCGTTCATCTTCTTGTCGAGCCTGTTCCTCGATATCACCCACCCGGTGGCCAATCCGTTCTAGGGGCCCGGCGGCTCCTGAGCCGGCGACCGCCGCGTCGCGCCGGGAGCGAAGGGCGTCGTAACCTGGCCGGGTGAACCCACGGCGCAAGACCCGGCAGGTGATGGTCGGTGATGTTGCTGTCGGCGGAGACGCGCGCGTGAGCGTGCAATCGATGACGACCACCAAGACGGCCGACGTCGAAGGCACTCTCGCGCAGGTATACGCGCTGGCGGCCGCCGGCTGCGACATCGTGCGCTGCACGTGCAACGAGGAAGAAGCGGCGGAGGGCCTGGCGCAGATCGTGCCGCGCTCGCCGGTGCCGATCATCGCCGACATCCACTTCCAGTACAAGCTCGCGCTCGGTGCAATGGAGGCCGGCGTACAGGCGTTGCGGTTGAACCCGGGCAACATCCGCAAGCCCGCGCACATCAAGGCCGTCGCGGCCGAGGCCAAGGCGCGCGGCATTCCGATCCGCATCGGCGTCAACGCGGGTTCGCTCGATCCCGCCATGGCCGAACAGCACGGTGGCATCACGCCCGAGGCGCTCGTCGCGTCCGCGATGCACGAGCTCGACCTGTTCCGCGAAGTCGACTTCGACGACGTCAAGATCTCGGTGAAGGCGTCGAACGTGCCGTTGATGATCGATGCATACCGCTTGCTGTCCGAGACGACCGACCACCCGTTGCATCTCGGGGTCACCGAAGCGGGACCGTTGCCGCAAGGGCTCGTCAAAGGCGTCGCGGGGATCGGCACACTGCTCGCCGAGGGCATCGGCGACACGATTCGTTTCTCGTTGACCGCGGACCCGGTCGAAGAGGCGAAAGCGGGCCGCACGCTCCTCGAAGCGCTCGGGCTCCGTGAGCGCAAGGGTCTCGATCTGATCGCCTGCCCGTCGTGCGGACGGGCGGAGGTCGACGTGATCCGCGTTGCCTCCGAGGCGCAGGCGGCGCTCGAAGCGCGCAACATCCCGCTCCAGGTGGCAGTCATGGGATGCGTGGTGAACGGCCCGGGCGAGGCGCGGGAAGCCGATCTCGGGATCGCAGCCGGTCGCGGCAAGGGCCATCTGTTCGTGAGAGGCCAGGTCGTGCGCGTCGTGCCGGAAGCGGAGATGGTCGATGCGCTCGTCGAAGAGGCCGGGCGCATCATGGCCGAAGGCATCGAGGCGCGGCTCGCAGCCGCGGACCCGGGCGCAGCCGCGATCGCCGAGGCCACCCGGGACGAGCTGCTGCAGATCCAGGGCCTCGACGCGAACCACACGGGCGAGAAGATCCTGAAGATCCGCGAAATTGCCGACTGAGGTGAGCGACCGCGAGCCGGGTACCCCGCCGAGCAGCGAGCCGGGGCATCGCGGCCCGGCGCCGAAGGCGCCAAGAGCGGCAGGTGAGGTGAGCGACCGCGATATTCGCGACGCCACGGTCGAGGACTGCGAGGCGTTGAGCGCGCTCGCGTTCGCGTCGAAGGCGCATTGGGGCTATGACGACGCGTTCATGGAAGCGTGCCGCGAGGAGCTCACGATCGGGCCTGTCGACCTCGAACGCGCGCGGCTCCGCGTCGCCGTCGCCACGGAGATCCTCGGCTTCCACGGCATCGACGGTGGCGAGCTGGGGTGGATGTTCGTCGCTCCCGGGGCGACGGGACGGGGGATCGGCACCGCGTTGTTCATCGACGCGCTCGACATCGCGCGCGCGGCAGGCATCGAAACGTTGCGCATCGATTCCGATCCGAACGCGGCCGCGTTTTACGAGCGGATGGGCGCTCGCCTCGTCGGCGAAACGCCATCGGCGTCGATTCCCGGGCGCGTCCTGCCGGTGTACGCCATCGGCATATCCTCGACGACGTGACCGACGCGGGCACGCCGATCGGCCGGCGTGTGTTCTTGAGCTTGATCGGTGTCGGCGCGGCGGGCGTGCTCGTCGGCGGCAAGGTGTCGGCATGGCTTTCCGACATTGCGTCACCCGTATTGTCGAAAGACGTCTCCGGGCTGTCCGCGTTCCTCCCGATCGAGGGCTTCCGCTTCTACACGGTCACCGGAGGGTTCCCGAACAGGGCGCCGGTTGACTACCGGTTGACCGTGAAGGGTCTCGTCGACAAGCCCTTCACGCTCACGTACGACGAGATCCGAGCCCTTCCGCCGACGCGCCTCACGAAGGACTTTCAGTGCGTGACGGGCTGGCGTGTCCGCAACACGCACTGGACGGGCGTGCTGCTGAGCGACCTGCTTCGCAGGGCGGGCGTGCAACCCACGGCGAAGGCATTGCGCTTCTCCTCCTTCGACGGGGTCTACACCGAGAGCCTCACGCTCGAGCAGGCGCGCCGGCAAGACGTGATCGTTGCCTACGACCTCGAGAACAAGCCGCTGTCGAGCGACCACGGCGGGCCGGTCCGCCTCTATGTCGCGCCCATGTACGGCTACAAGTCGTGCAAGTGGCTGGAGGCGATCGAAGTCGTCGACCGCGTCGTTCCCGGCTACTGGGAGGACGAGGGCTACGACGTCGATGCGTGGGTCGGCCAGTCGAACGGTCGTGACGACCCGGCAACCTCCACGTGAGTCGCACGCAGCCGTTTCCGCGGTTCGATCGTCTCGAACGCGCCGTGCACTGGTCGAACGCGACCCTCTTCTTCGTGCTGATCGCGACCGGCGCGTCGTTGAAGGTCGGGTCGCTGGCGACGCTGGTCGCCAATCGCGCGCTCGTGAGGAGCATTCACGTCTATGTCGGCCTGCTCCTGCCGGTCCCGCTGCTCCTCGGGATCGTCGCGCCCGCCGGCCGGCAACTGCGGCGGGATCTCGGCCGGTTCAACCGGTGGACGCGTGAAGAACAGCGCTGGTGGTCACCGCGCACGCATCATGACGCGCGGCTCGGGAAGTTCAATCCCGGCCAGAAGCTCAATGCGGTGTTCACGGGCGCGGCGATCGTCGTGATGCTGATGACCGGTTCGATCATGCGCTGGCCCGGTCCCTTCTCCGACAGCTGGCGTACCGGCGCGACGTTCGTGCACGACTCGACGTGGCTCGTGTTGCTCGTCGTGATCACCGGGCACATCGTGATCGCGTTGCGCGACTTCGATTCGATGCGGTCGATGGTTCGCGGTTGGGTGCCCGAGTCGTGGGCCCGGCGCGAACGGCCGCTGTGGTGGGCCGAGATCGTGACCGCGCGAGGTGCGTCAGCGGCCGCGGTCGGCGACGTCGCGGCAGGCGTTCAGCAGCGGCTCGGTGAACCGGGGGCTGGCGCAAGCGAGGTGGCCGTCGGCGACGGGGTAGAGGCGCGCGCGGGGGATGGCCGCCGCGGTCGCGACCTGTAGCGACGGCGCCACCCCGCGGTCCTCCGTGGTGCAGACGACGGCGGTCGGCACGTCGATCTCACTGATCCATCGGCCCGCGTGGTACGTGGAGATCGAGTGCCCGGCCTCGATGATCATCCGCCAGTCGTGGCGGCGCATCTCGCCCGCGGCCCACAACGACAAGCCGCCGGTCGGCAACGGCACGAGCGGCAGGGCGCCGAGGACGCGCCGATGGACGCCGGCGCGCGCCGTGGCGACCGTTGCGAGCATCGCCGCCTGGAAGATGAGGCGGGACCGGCGGTCCGGGAAGAAGCCGGAGGACGACGCGCAGAGCACGAGCCCGTCGACGAGGTCGCGGTGGCGGCGCCAGAGGAGCTGGGCCACCGGCCCGCCCATCGAGTACCCGACCGCGATCACCGGGCCGGTGCCGAGCTCGACGAGGGTGGCGGCACAGTCGTCCGCGCACTCGGCGAGGCGGAACACGCTGCGGTTGCGCAGCCCGCGTCCGTGGCCCCGGAGGTCGGGGGCGATGACCCGGAAGTGCTCGGAGAGGGGTTCGAAGCTGTGGAACCAGTTGAGGCCGCCGGTCGCGACCCAGCCGTGGAGCAGGAGCAGCGTCGGGGCGCCCGGTGGCCCGGGCATCTCCCGGAGGAACGTCGTGCCCCGGCGCGGCAACTCCAGCCGTCGTCCGTAGGGGACCGGCGGGCGGCCGAACCCCGGCAGCGGTGCCGAAACCGCTGCTGCCATGGCACCCCTCCTCGACGTCCCTCCTCGGGACGCATTTCTATTCTGACACGGTCGTCAGGACGCCACGATCATGTACCCCTTGTGCCGTTATGTCACGCCCGCCGCAGGGCGAGGCAGTCCACCCGGTAGGGGATCTGGACGACCTCCCGGCCCGCCAGTCCGGGAGACGTGGCGAGCACGGCTCGCACCTCGTCCAGGACCACGGCGCGCTCGCCCTCGGGCAGGACGGCGACGTGGCTCACCGAGGCGATGCGCCGGACGACACCTTCCCGGGTGGTCGACTGCCGGTGCCGGAACTCGGCACGCTCGAGCTCGCCGAATCCGGGCATGGCGCGAAAGGCGCTGTCGCGCCAGTTCTCGTGGTCACGCCACGGGGCGTGCTTTTCGACCCTGTCCATGATGTTCCACACGGCATCGACCCACGGCTCGCTGCGATCGCGGGCGTTCCAGACGAGGCCGAGCGCCCCGCCGGAGCGCAGCACGCGGCGGGCTTCGGCGGCCGCGCGATCGTGGTCGAACCAGTGCCAGGCCTGGGCGGCGACCAGTGCATCCACCGCGCCGGCGCGTAACGGCAGCGCCTCGGCGGTACCCGCGATCACCGGCACCTCCGGGAGCACCTCACGGAAGGTCGCGCGCATGCCGGGCACGGGCTCGACCGCGAAGAGCGCAGCGCCGGTAGGGGCGAGGAGGCGCGTCAGCTTGCCGGTCCCGGCCGCGAGGTCGCACACGCGCGAGCCGGCACGGACACCGAGCCGGTCGACGAGCCAGGCCACCGCGTCGGGCGGGTACGACGGCCGAGCCGCCTCGTAGTCACCCGGATCGTTGAACCCCGCCGCCGCAACCTCGTGTACCACGTCTCATTGTCGCGGAGACTCACGCTCCGTGCGACTACGAACCAATCACAAGATCATTCCGCCCGCGAGGGTGTCGTTGGTCGTTTCGTCGACCAGGATGAACGAGCCGGTGGCCCGGTTGCGGCGATACTCGTCGAAGAACAGCGGCTGGGTCGTGCGCAGCGTGACGCGGCCGATCTCGTTCAGTCCGAGCGAGTCGGCGGACTCGTCGCGGTGCAGCGCGTTGACGTCGAGCCGGTAGTGCAGATCCTTGACCATCGCGCGCGCCCATTTCGAGGTGTGCTTCAGCGCGTACTTCGTGCCCGGTCGCAGGGTGGCACGCTCGCTGAACCAGCACAGCATCGCGTCGACGTCCTGACTTTCCTGCGGCCGGTTGTGGGGACGGCAGATCATGTCGCCGCGACTGACATCGAGATCGTCGGCCAACCGGATCGTGACCGACATCGGCGGCATCGCCTCCTCGACCGGACCGTCGGCGGTATCGATCGACGCGATCGTCGACTCGAAGCCCGACGGCAACACGACGACCTCGTCACCGACCTTGTACGTGCCGCTCGCGACCTGGCCCGCGTACCCGCGGTAGTCGTGATACCGGTCGTCGCGTGGACGGATGACGAACTGCACGGGGTAGCGGCAGTCGATCAGGTTGCGGTCCGACGCGATGTGCACGTCCTCGAGCTGGTGCAGCAACGAGGAGCCCTCGTACCACGGCGTGTTCGCCGAACGGTCGACGACGTTGTCGCCGAGGAGCGCGGAGATGGGGATGAACGCCAGGTCGTGTACGTCGAGCTTGGCCGCGAACTCCTTGAATTCCTGCTTGATCTCTTCGAAGCGCGCCTGGTCGTAGTCGACCAGGTCCATCTTGTTGACACACAGCACGAGGTGGGGCACGCCGAGAAGGGACGCGAGGAAGGCATGCCGCCGCGACTGCTCCATGATTCCCTTGCGGGCGTCCACGAGAATCAGCGCGAGGTCGGCCGTCGACGCACCGGTGATCATGTTGCGTGTGTACTGCACGTGTCCCGGTGTGTCGGCGATGATGAACTTCCGGCGCGGGGTGGCGAAGTATCGATACGCGACGTCGATCGTGATGCCCTGCTCGCGCTCGGCCCGCAAGCCGTCGGTCAACAACGCGAGGTTCATGCCTTCTTCCCCGCGCAGCATCGTCGAGTGCTCCAGCGCTTCGAGCGTGTCCTCGAAGATCTGCTTGGAGTCGTAGAGGAGGCGACCGATCAGCGTCGACTTGCCGTCGTCGACCGATCCCGCTGTTGCGAAGCGTAAGAGCTCCACTAAAAGTAGCCCTCCCGCTTCCGATCTTCCATCGCCGCCTCCGAGAACTTGTCGTCGGCGCGGGTCGCGCCTCGTTCGGTAATTCGCGACGCGGCGACCTCGGCGATCACGTCCTCGATCGCGACCGCGACCGACTCCACTGCGGCCGTGCACGTGGCGTCACCGACCGTCCGGTACCGCACCGTCGCCTCGAACACTTCCTCGCCGGGCGCGGGCTGCAGGAACTCGGTCACGGCCATCAGCATGCCGTCGCGGCGAAAGACCTCACGCTTGTGCGCGAAGTAGATCGAAGGCAGCTCGATCTGCTCCTCGGCGATGTATTGCCAGATGTCGAGCTCGGTCCAGTTCGAGAGCGGGAACACGCGGATGTGCTCACCCTTGCGGTGCCGGCCGTTGTAGATGTTCCACAGCTCGGGCCGCTGGTTCTTCGGGTCCCACTGACCGAAGTCGTCGCGGAACGAGAAGAACCGCTCCTTGGCGCGTGCCTTCTCCTCGTCGCGGCGTGCGCCACCCAACACCGCGTCGAACCCGTGCTCCTCGATCGCGCGGAGCAACGTGGTCGTCTGCAAGCGGTTACGGGACGCCCCGGGCCGGGGATCTTCGGCCACCCGACCGGCATCGATGTCGTGCTGTACCGACGCGACGACGAGATGGGCACCGACCTGTTCGATCGCGGCATCGCGGAAGTCGAGGACTTCGCGGAAGTTGTGTCCCGTGTCCACGTGCATCACCGTGAACGGCACCTTCGCCGGCCAAAAAGCCTTCTTGGCGACGTGCAGCATCACGACGCTGTCCTTGCCGCCGGAGAACAAGAGGACCGGCCGCTCGAACTCGGCTGCGACCTCGCGCAACAAATGCATCGACTCGGCTTCGAGCGCGTCCAGATGCGAGATGAGCCGGTTCATCGGTGTGTGCTTCCTGCGTTACGAGTTCGACCAGCCGTGCAGGCCGCATTCCATCTTGCCACGTCCGGTCCAGCGGCCCGAACGGGGGTCGTCGCCGGGCTTGACCGGACGGGTGCACGGCCAGCACCCGATCGATGGGTAACCCTGGGCCGCGAGGGGGTGCTCGAGCAGGTCATGGTCGCGCTTGTAGGCCGCGATGTCGTCGTCGGTCCATGGCGCGAGCGGGTTCACCTTGACGATGCCGCGCCCGATGTCGAGGTGTGCGATGGGGGTCGTGGCACGGGTCGGCGACTCGACGCGCCGGAGGCCGGTCATCCAGGCTTGTTTGCCGGCGAGCGCGCGGGCGAGCGGTTCGACCTTGCGCATCGCGCAGCAGTCGTCTGGATCGGTTTGCCAGAGGTCGTCGGGCTCGACCAGTGGCTGCATCACCGTGAGGTTCAGGTCGTACCGTTCCTTGATCCGTTCGACGTACCAGAGCGTTTCCGCGAAGTGGTACTGCGTGTCGAGGAAGACGACCTCGATGTCCGGCGCGACCTTCGACGCGACGTCGACGATGACGCAGTCCTGAAACGAGGCGGCGAGCACGACACCGGTCCCGAACCGCTCCCATGCCCATTTGATCGCGGCCGACGCGGGCTTGTGCTCGAGCTCTGCGGACACCGCGGCGAGCTCGCCGAGATCGATGTCGAACAGTGGACGGCCGACCTTCGTCGGATCGAGGAGGCTCACGTTGCCGCGCATTCCCCGTCGCCGACGTCGGCGACGTAGGGGCCCGTCTCGTCGTAGTCGACGTAGAACTCGGGGCCGACATCGGGCGGAGGGAAGAAGTCGAGCTCCTTGAGCGAGTCGCCGACACCCTTCGCGCCGCCGGAGCGAGACAGCCACGTCGCGAACGACTCGCCGGCCTGTCGCTCGTCGTTGAACCGGCGCACGACGCGCACGACGGCCTCGGGCGCGCTCTTCGCCGGCACCTTCATCGCCTTGTCGCCGAACTCCACCTGCGTCTCGCCGAGGTGACCGCCGAGCAGCATCTGGTAGCCCGGCGCCGCGCGGCCGTGTGCGCGCCGCTCGAGCCCGAAGAACCCGATGTCACTCACGTGGTGCTGACCGCAACTGTTCGTGCAGCCGGAGATGTTCACGCGCACACCCGGTACCTCGGCCAGGCCCTCGTTCTCGAGTGCGTCGCCGATCGCGTCGGCAAGCCCGCGCGACTGTGTGACGGCGAGGTTGCACGTGTCGGCGCCGGGACAGCTCACGACGTCGCGGGCGAGCTCGGCGCCGGCTTCGGCCATACCGATGTCCGTGAGACGGTCGTACAGGCCGCGCAGGTCCGCTTCGTCGAGGTCGCGCAGCGCGAGGTTCTGGCGGTTCGTGATCCGGATGTCGAGACCGAAATCGCGCTGGATGTCGGCGAGCGCGCGGAACTGGTCGGCGGTGATGTCGCCGAGACGCGAGTACGCCACCGCGCTGATCGTGCCGCGCGCGACGCCGCGCACGACGTTGCACTCGACCCACCGCCCGAACGGATCGCTCGCAAGCAGCTTCACCGGCGCGAATGCTTGGCCGACCTTGGTGGCCTCCGGTGTGCCACCCGCGGGCTCGTCGCCTCGCTCGCGCACGATGTCGGGGATGCCGCCGGGCCAGTCGCGCGCGCCGCGCAGGAACTTGCGTTCCTTGAAGATGCGCTCACGGAGCTCCTCGATGCCCATAGTGTCGACCAGCCACTTCATGCGGGCGCGGATCTTGTTGTCGCGGTTGCCGTAGTGGTCGAACGTCCGGAGGCACGCGTAGATCGTCGGCAGCAGCTCCTCGCGGGGTGTGAAGTCCTCGAGCGCCTGCGCGGGGTGCGGGTTGGCACCGAGACCGCCGGCGATGAACACGCGGAAGCCGGCTTCGCTCGCGCCGTCGGGCAACGTGCGGGTGGAAGCGACGACGCCGATGTCGTTGAACATCGCCTGGCCGCAGTCCGTCGCGCAGCCGGAGAAGTTGATCTTGAACTTGCGGGGCAGCCGCTGGCCGTACGGGTGGCGCAGTAGGAAGTCGGTGGTGGCCTGTGCCCAGGGCGTGATGTCGAGCACCTCTTGGGGGCAGGCGCCCGCGAGGTGGCAGCCCATGACGTTGCGCACCGTGTCGCCGCACGCTTCGCGCGACGTCATGCCGACCGAGGCCATCAGACGCAGGATCTCGGGTGTCTGCTCGAGCTGGATGAAGTGGAACTGCACGTTCTGGCGCGTCGTGAGGTGACCCCACCCGCGGGAGTACGTCTCGGAGATGTACGCGAACGTGTCGAGCTGTTCGGGGGTCACGCGGCCGTGCGGGATCTTGACGCGCAGCATCTGGTTGCGGCCGCCCTGGCGCTGGCCGTAGACGCCGTGGTTGAGGCGGAACACGCGGAACGTGTCCTCGTCGACGCGACCGTCGAGGTATTCGGCGGTGGTCCGTTCGTAGATGTCGAGCTCGTCGGCGATGACCGGTTCGAGAGGCCGGCTCGCCAGATCGCGGACGTCGATCGCCATAAGGCGGCTCCCTGTCGCGGGGGCGGAGTGCGGGACTGACGGGGGGCTGGAGGCCGGGCCGTCAGCGCGTGCCGGCGCGACTGAGCTCGTCGTGCATCTCGTGGGGGGTCCGCCCCATCGAGATGCTCGCTGCACCGCGCGCCAAAATCACCGCGTCAGTATACGACGGATCCCGTCAAATGCCAGCGCCGAGGTCAGGAATATTTCTGACCGTCCCGGTCGGTAATGTCAACCGATCCAGTGAAGATCGGCGCCCGTCGGCCCGGGAATCGCCCTGGGAGCCCGAGGGCGGCGAATAGCCTCCGCCTTCGTGAGGATGAGCGCGTTGTTCCTGCGCACACTGCGCGACGACCCGGCCGATGCCGAGGTCGACAGCCACCGGCTGCTCGTGCGGGCGGGCTACATCCGCAGGGTCGCGGCGGGCATCTACTCCTGGCTGCCCCTCGGCTATCGCGTCCTGCGCAAGGTCGAGCAGATCGTCCGGGAGGAGATGGACGAAGCGGGCGCGCAGGAGCTGCTGCTCCCGATCATCCAGCCGCTCGAGCTGTGGGAGCGGACCGGCCGCGACAAGGCGTACGGGCCGCTGATGTTCCGGCTGGAGGATCGCAAGGAGACGGGCTACTGCCTGTCGCCGACGGCCGAGGAGGTGATCACGACCCTTGTGGCGCAGGAGTACGGCTCGTATCGCGACCTGCCGGTCAACCTCTACCAGATCAACTGGAAGTATCGCGACGAGCTGCGGCCGCGGTTCGGCCTGCTGCGCGGGCGCGAGTTCCTGATGAAGGACGCGTACTCGTTCGACGTCGATCTCGACGGCCTCGAGCAGCGATACCGCGCAATGTTCGACGCGTACTCCCGCGTGTTCGAGCGGTGTGGGCTGACGTTTCGCGCCGTCGAGGCGCAGTCGGGTGAGATGGGTGGCTCGGGGAGCCGCGAGTTCATGGCGGTTGCCGCGGTCGGTGAGGACGACTTCGTGTGGTGCAAGAACTGCGACTACGCGGCGAACGTCGAAGCCGCGCGGCGCGACCACTCCTGGCATCACACCGAGGTGCCCGCCGTCGACGCACCACCGATGTCGGAAGTCCACACGCCCGACCTGCCCGGCATCGCCGGCGTTGCCGAGTTTCTGCATCTCGAGCCCTCGACGCTCCTGAAGACGATCGTGTTCGACTCCGACGGCAAGCTCGGACTCGCCCTCGTACCCGGCGATCGCGAAGTCAACGTGTACGCGCTGGAGGCGGCGCTCGCACCCAGGCCCGTGCGACTGTTCGGTGACGAGGACTTCGACGCGCACCCGGAGCTTCCGAAGGGCTACATCGGGCCGCACTTCCCCGGTGCCGACATCGTGGTGGCCGATCCGTCGGTGCGTGGGGAGCGCGGCTGGGTTACCGGTGCGAACCGAATCGATCATCACGCGCGCGACGCCGTGCTCGGGCGCGACTTCGAAGTCGACGTGTGGGCTGACATCGTGACGATCGTCACCGGCGATCGCTGCCCGAAGTGCGGTCACGAGCTCTCCGTCGACCGCGGGATCGAAGTCGGCCACGTGTTCCAGCTCGGGACGAAGTACAGCGAGGTGCTCGACGCGCGTTACACCGACGAGCACGGTGCGCAACATCCGATGGTGATGGGTTGCTACGGCCTCGGCATCACGCGCACGGTCGCGGCCATCGCCGAGGAGCACCACGACGACCACGGCCTGTCGTGGCCGGCGGTCGTCGCGCCCTACGACCTGCATCTGATCGTGGTGCCGGGCCGCGGCGAGCAAGCACCGGCGGTGATCGCGGAGGCCGACCGGGTGTACGACGCGTTGCGGGCGACCGGCCGCGAGGTGCTCTACGACGACCGCGACGTGAGCCCGGGCGTGAAGTTCGCAGACGCCGACCTGCTCGGCGTACCGGTGCAGATGATCGTCGGCGCCAAAGGTGTGGCGCGGGGCGTCATCGAGCGCAAGATTCGTGCAACGGGTGCGCGTGACGAACTGCCACTGGACGACCCGTCGTCGTGACGAGCGCGGTCGTCGCGGTGAGCGGGTAGCACTGCACATGCCCGAATGCGCCGGTGCGCGGGCAGCACACCATGCCGGGGAGCGCCCGCGCCCACGTACGACGCGCACCGTCGGGGTCGAGGCCGACGCCGACGCGCGCGTGCGCCGTGGCGAGGTCGAGCGCCGCGTCGACGGCCGCCGTCACGTCGGGGAACTCGAGCATCTTGTCGCCGGTGCACACGAAGGTGCTCGTCCGAGTCACGGCTGACCGATCGCGGGCTCGGACTCGGACTCGGTTCCGGTCTCGACGTCGGCGTCGAGGTCGGGTGCCTGCGGTCGGCGCAGCAGCGTGGCCGCGAGCGCGATGCCTCCCAGCACCACGAAGCCGATCGCGCTCACCCACGCGGGATCGACGGCACGGCCCGTCGCCTCGTGCACCAGGAACGCGCTGCCGGTTGCACCGAAGGCGAGGCCCAGGAGCAACGCCAGCATGTCGGTTGAATGCCGTTTCATCCGGACGCTCCGATCAACGTCTCGACCCCGCCGGGCTGGAAACGATGCACGTCGACCTCGCCGGCGCCGACCCGCAGCTTCAGGTGCAGCACGCCACCGGTCCCCGCGTCATCCTCGACCGTACGGCGGGCATCTCGATGCCAGCCGTCGTAATGGCGACCGAACAGCAACAGCGATCCGGCGCCCGTGTGCGCGTCGACCTCGATGCGCGCCGAGCTCGGGACTCTCACCTCGAGGCGGCCGATGCCGACCGACGCATTGACGTCGACGGTCTCGCCGGGCTGCGGCGCGACGTCACGGAGATCGAGATACATGTGCCCGATCGCCAGCTCGTACTTGCCGAGCACGTCTGCCACCTGGGCGGGCCGGTAACGCTCCTCGCCGACGCCGCCGCGGAGCGGCACGTCGATCGTGCTCGAGACTGCCGTTGCCGCCACGAGCAGCAATCCGACGAAGATCAGGCCATGGGCGCGGCCGACCCAGGCCGACAACACGAGGACTGCGCCGACCGCGCACGTCGCGATCGCGAAAGCGACCGTCAGGTTGAGCTCGATGACCTCGAGTGCCTGCAGCAAGCTCGTGATGCCGGCCGCGACCAGCAACAAGCTGAGCGTGAGCGGCGTGAGGAACGGGCGCGGTCTGCGTGCCCGCCGTTCCCGGCGATGCGCGCGACGCGCGTCGTGGATCGTCGGCCAGGGGGCGGTCTGCGTCCATGCGCTGATCGGTTCCGCCACCGGTGAAATGCCCTCGGTCGGTTGCGCCGGTGGGATCTCGGGCCCCGGCTCGCCTGTAGTGGTGGTCGAGATCGCGGTAGCGAGTCCGGGTGCCGGCCCGGCGCCGGCCGGCGGCGGTTCCGGGACGGTCGGGCGCCCGGGGCGGCGGAGCACGAGGACTGCGATGCCGCCGCCGATGAGGAAGAGCGGGCCGACGAAGCGGCTGCCGATGCGCAGCCCGTCCGGCAGGAGATGGTTGGCCACGATGAGCGCGCCGACACCGATGAGCGCGAGCCCGAGCAGCAAGCCGATGTCGCGCGGACGCTCGTCGGCGGCGCTTCCGTCGTCGGGCCGGATCGCGATCCACGCCACGACATAGGCGGGAATACCGATCCACGCGATCGCCGCGATGATCCAGAGCACCCGCACGAGGGTGACGTCGATGCCGTAGGTGCGCGCGACGCCGGCCGCGACGCCGCCGAGCACACGGTTGGCCCGGTCGCGCCGTAGCTGCAGCCGGGGGGGATGCGGCGGGAGCTGCGGCGGACCGGGCGGCACGGGCGGAGCGGGGAAAGCGGGCGCGTCCATGGCCGTGAGCGTGCGCCGACCGCTCGCGTCCCGCTATCGGGAATGTCCCCGAGGCGCGCCCGGATGTCCCCGAGGCGTCCCGGCGCGATCATCGTTCCGTGCCCGAACGCTTCCACCTTTCTCGCGCGGATGTCGCCCGGCCCGCGGAGGGACGCGTCGTCGCGGGTGTCGCGGCGGGGCTTGCGAACACGTTCGGGCTCGAGGCGAACGTCGTGCGGTGCGGGTTCGTCGTCCTGACGATCGCGAGCGGCTTCGGCGTGCTGTGCTACGTCGTCGCCTGGGCGCTCATGCCCGACGCCCGCGGCCCGGCCGATCCCGAGCGCCCGCGCGATGCCGATGTCGTGTCGACGATCGCGTTCGGCGCGGTCGTGTTCGGGGGGCTGCTGCTCGTTCGCTCGGTGGGGCTCTGGCCCGGCGACGTGATCGTGTGGCCGCTCGCGGCGGCGATGGCGGGCCTCGCGCTGCTCGCCATGCGGACGGGTACCGCGACGCCCGGGGCCGAGCTGCCGGCGTGGCCGATCCTGCGGCGGCTTCCACCCGACGCGGCCGATGCCCTCGCGGTGCTCGTCGGCACGCGGCGCGGCGCGCTGGCTCGGGTGATCGCGGGCGGTGCATGCGTCGCAACGGGAGTCGTCGCGTTCATCATCACTGCGGACTCGTGGAGCGCCCTGCGCGGGGCGTTCGTCGCCTCGATAGCGGTGCTCGTCGGCATCGCGCTCCTGATCGGGCCCGGACTGTCACGGCTCGCGCATGCGCTCGTCGACGAGAAGCGCGAGCGCATTCGCGCCGACGAGCGCGCCGAGGTCGCCGCGCACTTGCACGACTCGGTATTGCAGACGCTCGCGCTCGTGCAACGGCGAGCGAACGACCCTCGTGAGGTCGTGCGCCTCGCGCGCTTGCAGGAGCGCGAGCTGCGAAGCTGGCTGCTGGGCGGCGGCGCGCCGCCCGATACCGAGGGTTCGACGTCGTTGGGTGTCGCCCTCGAGGAGGTCGCCGCTTCCGTCGAAGTCGAACGCGGCGTCCCGGTCGAAGTGGTGCGCGTACGTGATTGCCCACTCGACGGAATGGACGCGTTGGTGCTCGCGGCTCGGGAGGCCATCGTCAACGCCGCCCAACATGCCGGCGCGCCGAGTGTGTCGGTGTATCTCGAAGTCGAACCCGAGGGAGCAACGATCTTCGTGCGTGATCGGGGGATCGGCTTCGAGCTCGGAAACGTTCCCGACGACCGCGGCGGCATCACGAACTCCATCGTCGGCCGTATGACGCGCGCGGGTGGACAGGCGACGGTGCGATCGACCCCGGGCGAGGGGACCGAGGTGGAGCTCGTACTTCCGCGCGCCCGGGTCGTCGAGACCACATGAGCCGCGCGACGGTCTTCCTCGTCGACGACCACCAGCTCTTTCTCTCGGGCGTGCGCGCCGAGCTCGGTGACGCGGTCGACGTCGTCGGTGCCGCGTCCGACGTCGATGCCGCGATCGAGATGATCCGAGAGCGGGTCCCGGACGTCGTGCTCGTCGACGTGCACATGCCCGCCGGCGGCGGCGCCCGTGTGATCCGAGAGATCGGCGCTTCCCACCCGGACGTGCGATTCCTCGCCTTGTCGGTGAGCGATGCACCCGAAGACGTGATCGCCACCATCCGCGTGGGCGCACGCGGATACGTGACGAAGACGATCGGGCCGGCAGACCTTGTCGACGCGATCCTGCGCGTGCGCGAAGGCGACGCGGTGTTCTCGCCACGGCTGGCGGGATTCGTGCTGGACGCGTTCGCCGGCGCGGCGCCTCCCGCGGCCGATCCCGAGCTCGAGCAACTGACGCCACGCGAACGCGAGGTGCTGCGGCTGATCGCCCGCGGCTACGCGTACAAGGAGGTCGCACGGGACCTCGGTATCTCGGTGAAGACCGTCGAGACCCACGTGTCATCGGTCCTGCGCAAGCTGCAGCTCTCGAGCCGCCACCAGCTGGCCCGCTGGGCGTCCGATCGACGACTCATCTAGCTTGCGTCCGATGGCCTTGCCGGTGAAGCCGCCGTTCGAGCCGATGCTCGCCAAGCTCACGCGCGAGCTGCCCGCGGGCGGCGAAGTGCTCTTCGAGCCGAAATGGGACGGGTTCCGGTGCATCGTGTTCCGCGACGGCGACGACCTCGACCTGCAATCACGCAACCAGCGACCGCTGCTGCGCTACTTCCCGGAGTTGCGCGAGCCGATGCTCGAACAACTGCCCGCGCGGGTCGTGCTCGACGGCGAGCTTGTCGTCTCGAACGAGCGGGGCCTGGACTTCGACGCGCTGCAGCTCCGGCAACACCCGGCCGAGTCCAGGGTGAAGAAGCTGGCGGGCGAAATTCCGGCGTCGTACGTCGCGTTCGACGTCCTGGCGCTCGGTGACGACTCGATGCTCGACGTGCCGTTCTCCGAGCGGCGTCGCGCGCTCGAGAAGATGCTCGGCGATGCCCGTCCGCCGTTGTTCGTCACCCCCGGGACCAAGAGCCGCGATGTCGCCGCCGATTGGTTCAAGCGCTTCGAAGGTGCAGGATTCGACGGCGTCGTCGCGAAGCCACTCGCGGACACGTACCATCCCGGCCAGCGCGCGATGGTGAAGGTCAAGCACGAGCGCACGTGCGACTGTGTGGTCGCCGGCTATCGCGTCCACAAGGACGGCAACGGCGTCGGCTCGCTGCTCGTAGGCCTCTACGACGACGACGGCTCGCTCCATCACGTCGGTGTCGCGAGTGGGATGGCGGCGAAGCGACGCGCCGAGCTCCAGCACGACGTCGAGCCGTTGCGCGCGCACGCGCTCGACGACCACCCGTGGAAGGACTGGGCCGAGGCCGTGCACGACGCCGCGACCCAAGGGCAGCGCATGCCGGGCGGCCCGAGTCGCTGGAACGCAAAGAAGGATCTCTCCTGGGAACCGCTGCGAATCGAACGCGTCGCCGAGGTCGAGTACGAGGGATTGCTGAACGGTCGCTTCCGCCACAACGCGCGCTTCCGGCGTTGGCGACCCGACAAGGATCCCGACGACTGCACCTACGCGCAGCTCGAGACGGTCCCGCCCGCCGAGCTCCGCGAGATGTTCACGTGAGCGAATCATCCCGTTTCTGCCGAGTCCGGCGATCGGACGGCGCGCTACACTGACTCGGTTGTATCGGGCGCCCTTCGTCGGGCGGGGGAAACGTGGGCCGAGGCCCACGTTTTTTCTTGGTCTCGTGCGGCCGGGAAGGCGCAGCGAGAGAGCCATCGAGGTGAGGCAGACGGTGAGCGCGACGGAGAGACAACTCGAAGCCGTACGCGCCGCAGCCGAGCCTGCCGTCCATGCGCTCGGACTCGCCGTGTACGACCTCGAGCTGCTCGGCGGCGCCGGCGCCCGCACGCTACGGATCACCGTGACCCGCGAGGGGGGCGTCGACCTCGAGGCCATCACCGCGGTGACACAGGCCGTGTCGCCGCTGGTCGACGAGGCCGACGCGGTGAACGGCCCGTACCTCCTCGAGGTGAGCAGCCCCGGCATCGAGCGGTCCCTGCGGCGGCCGGAGCACTTCACCGGTGCAGTCGGCGAACAAGTTTCGATCAAATACCACACCGAGGCGGGTCCCTGCCGAGTGCGCGGCACCCTCGTCGCGTTCGACGGCGACCAATGTGCGGTCGAGGAGGACGAGCTGAGGGTCGAGGTCCCCGTCGGCGACATCACCCAAGCGCGCACCGTGTTCGAGTGGGGCCCGCAGCCGCGTCCCGGCAAGGGCGCCAAGACGGGCCAGGCCGGCAAGCCCCGAGCGCGCGCGAAGGAGCATCGATGAAAAATCCCGAAATGCTCGAGGCGCTCTCCGCTCTTGCCTTGGAGAAGGGCATCTCGGAGGACGTGATGCTCGAGGCGCTCGCGAACGCGCTCGTCACCGCCTACAAGCGGATGCCCGAGGCGGCCGAGGAAGCACTCGTCGAGATCGACGTCGAGACCGGCGAGATCCGCGTGATCGCACAAGAGCTCGACGAAGACGGCAACGTCACGCGCGAGTGGGATGACACGCCTGCCGACTTCGGACGCATCGCGGCCCAGACGGCCAAGCAGGTCATCCTGCAGCGCATCCGCGAGGCCGAACGCGAGATGAAGTACGAGGAATACGCCGGTCGTGAGGGCGACATCGTCACCGGCATCATCCAGCAAACGGACGCGCGCTACACGCTGCTCGATCTCGGCCGGGTCGAGGCGCTCTTGCCGCAGGCGGAGCAGGTTCCCGGCGACCGCTACGACCACGGGTCGCGCATGAAGGCGTACATCGTGGAGGTCCGCAAGACGGCCAAGGGTCCACAGATCGTGGTGTCGCGTACGCATCCCGGCCTCGTGAGGCGTTTGTTCGAGCTCGAGGTCCCTGAGCTCCTCGACGGCCTCGTCGAGATCAAGGCGGTCGCCCGCGAGCCGGGTCATCGGACGAAGCTCGCGGTCGCGTCGAACGACCAGAACGTCGACCCGGTCGGCGCGTGCGTCGGCGCGCGGGGCATGCGCGTGCGCCAGGTGGTGAACGAGCTCAAGGGCGAGAAGGTCGACATCGTGCCGTACAGCGGCGAGCCCCAGGAATTCGTGATGCGCGCGCTCGCGCCCGCGAAGGTGCGTGAGGTGCGGATCCACGAGAACACCGGTATCGCGGAGGTCATCGTTCCCGACTTCCAGCTGTCGCTCGCGATCGGCAAGGAGGGCCAAAACGCGCGCCTGGCCGCGCGCCTGACGGGCTGGCGCGTGGACATCAAGAGCGAGACGCAGCTCGCAGAAGAGGAGTCGGGCGGCGGCTACGCCGAAGGCGAATGGGTCGAGGGCACCGACGGTCAATTGATGTGGCAGCCGGCCGGCGGCGGCGAAGCGATCAGCGCGGCGGAGGCGGGCTACGGCACCGTGACGGCGGCCAAGACCGTGGCGCCCGACGGCATCACGCCCGAGCGTGACGACGCCGTCATCGGCGTCGACGACACGGTCGACACCACACCGCCGGCCGAAGAAGCCGCGATACACGTCGACGCATCCGTCGCCGACGAGGCGGCCGACGAGCTCGCAGCCGACGCAGACATCGACGCCGAGGATCCGGATGTGCGCGCAGAAGCGGAATTGGAGATCGAGGAGGCGAGCGCCACCACGGCGGGAGACGACGCTTGAGCGAGGCGCATCCGGGCCTGGGCGAGGCGCCATTCGGAGACGCCCGGCACAGGCGGACGGTGCCACGCGAGGGAACGAGCACCGAAGCGGGAGCGCCCCGCGCGAGACTATCCAGCGAGATTTTCTAAAGAACGGAACAAGGTTTGGCCACGAAGAAGATCCGGATCTATGAGCTGGCTCGAGAGCTCGGCGTCGACAACCACCTTGTCGTCGAGCTCGCGAACGAGCTCAAGATCGGCGTGAAGAGCCACTCGTCGAGCATCGACGAGCCGTCGGCCGATCGCGTCCGGAGGCTGGCCGACAGTCGCGGCCTCAAGCGGGAGCCCGAGCCCGAGCCCACCCCCGAGCCCGAACCGGCGACGCCGGCCGTACGCGCGGACGAGCCGGAGCCCGCACCCGACCGCGGACCCGAACCCACCTCGGAGCCGGCGCCGGCGCCGGAACGCGTCCTGGAACCGGTTTCGGCGCTCACCGCCGAGGGAGAGGAACCGAAGCCTGCGGTCGTCCGATCGACCCATCGCGTGGTCCGCTCGTCCCCGACGCCGCCCATGCCGGCGCCGCCGGCACCGCTCGAGCGGCCGGCCGCGGCCCCGCCCGCGCCGGCGCGCCCTGTCCCTCCCGTGCCCGAAGTCGACCGTCCGGCCGCCCATGCCGCGCCGCCTCCGCCTCGTCCGACGTCCGCGAGCGGCAAGCCGATCCCGCCGCCGCCCGGCGGCGGCAAGCCCCCGACTCCGCCTCCCGGTCCGCGCGGTGGGCCGGGCAGCTTCGGCAGCCGGCCCGGTGGACCTCGCAGCAGCCCCGGGGGCGGACCCGGTCCCGGCAGCGGGCCCGGTGGCGCCCGTGGCGGAGGGTACGGCGGTGCCGCCGGTCCGCGCACGGGTGGCGGCGGCGGTGGTGGTGGCGGCTACGCCGGTGGTCCGGGCGGCGGTCCCGGTGGTCCGGGCGGCGCCCGCACCGGCGCGCCCGGTCGCGGACGCGGTGGTCCGGGTGGCGGTCCCGGTGGTCCGGGCGGCGGTCCAGGCGGCTACAGCGGACGCGGCCGTCCCGGTGGGCCCCCGCAGCGCCGGCGCAAGAAGCGCCGTCGCGATCGCGCCGAGCTCGAGCCCGCGTCGCAGAGGCTCACGCCCGCCGATGCGCCGGTTCCCGAAGGTGAGATCGTCGTCGCGCTCGGCAGCACGATCCAGGAGTACGCCCCGAAGCTGAACCGCACGCCGGCCGACCTCGTGCGCATCCTGTTCGAGGCAGGCGAGATGGTGACCGCAACGGCATCGCTCGCCGACGAGATGATCGAGTTGATCGCGGAGTCGCTCGGCGCCCAGGTGCTCATCGTGGAGCCGGGCAGCGAGCAAGAGGTCGAGCTCATCGCGATGCTCACCGCCGACGACGACGAGGAAGACGACGAGGCGCTGCTCGAACCGCGGCCGCCGGTCATCACGGTGATGGGACACGTCGACCACGGCAAGACCACACTGCTCGACCGCATCCGCCACGCCAACGTGGTCGCGGGCGAGGCCGGTGGGATCACGCAGGCGATCGGTGCCTACCAGGTCGACCGGGACGGCCGGAAGATCACGTTCATCGACACGCCCGGACACGAGGCGTTCACCGCGATGCGTTCGCGGGGTGCCGACGTCACCGACATCGCGATCCTCGTCGTGGCGGCCGACGACGGCGTGATGCCTCAGACGGTCGAGGCGATCAGCCACGCCCGCGCGCAGGTCGAGCCGTCGGTGCCGATCGTCGTCGCGGTGACGAAGGTCGACCGCGAGGACGCGGACCCGACGCGCGTTCGTCAGCAGCTCACCGAGCAGGAGCTCGTTCCCGAGGAGTGGGGTGGCGACACGATCGTCGTCGACGTCTCCGCGCCGACCGGTCAGGGGATCGAGGAGCTCCTCGATGCCCTGCTGCTCGTCGCCGACGCGAGCGAGATCTCGCAGTACCTGTACGCGAACCCGAAGAAGCTCGCACGCGCCGACGTGCTCGAGTCACATCTCGACCAGGGTCGCGGCCCGGTCGTGACCGCGCTGGTGAAGGAAGGCACGCTCGGCGTCGGCGACATCATCGTCGCCGGGCCCGCGTGGGGTCGTGTGCGGGCGATGTTCGACGAGAACGGCGCGGCCGTCAACGAAGCGGGGCCATCAGTACCCGTCGAGGTGCTCGGCCTCGACGATGTGCCGCTCGCAGGTGACGAGCTGCGCGTCGCGCCGTCCGACAAGATCGCGCGCACCGTTGCCGAGGCACGCGAGCACCGGCGCAAGGTCGCCGCCCAGCGCAATCCGTTGATGCTCGGCGGTGGCGCCCGCCTCGAGGACATCTTCGCGATGGTGCAACGGGGCGAGGTCGCAACGCTGAACCTCATCGTGAAGGCCGAATCCCAGGGCTCGCTCGAAGCGATCACCGACGCGCTGCGCAAGCTCGACCAGGAGCACGACGAGGTGCGGTTGTCGTTCGTGCACCGCGGCGTCGGCGGCATCACCGAATCGGACCTTACGCTTGCGGCCGTGTCGAACGCGACGGTCATCGGCTTCAACGTGCGACCCGATCGCAAGGCACGCGAGGTTGCAGAGCGCGAGGGCGTCGAGATGCGCCTCTACGAGGTCATCTACAACCTGCTCTCCGACGTGAGCAACGCGCTCGTCGGCATGCTCAAGCCCGAGTTCGAAGAAGTCGTCACGGGCGACGCCGAAGTTCGCGAGGTGTTCTCGGTGCCGCGCATCGGCCGGGTCGCCGGCTGTTACGTCACGAACGGCGTCATCACGCGCGGCTCCAAGGTGCGGTTCCTGCGCGAAGGCACGATCATCTGGAAGGGTCAGATCGCGTCGCTGCGCCGCTTCAAGGACGACGTGCGCGAGGTCCGCGAGGGCTTCGAATGCGGCATCGGTCTCGAGAACTACCAGGACCTCAAGCAGGGCGACCTCATCGAGACCTTCGAGGAGCGCGAGATCGCGAGAGTTTGAGCATTCGGGGAAAGGTCGCGGGGTGAGCGCGCTCGCCGTCCTCCTCCTCATGCTCGGGATCGCCGGCGCGCTCACGCGGCCGGCGGGTGTTCCGGCGTGGGTGCCGCCCACAATCGCCGCGGCCGTCGCACTCGCGACCGGCGTCGTGGATCTGGCAGGCGTACGCGCCGCGTGGCGTCCGCTCGCCGCGCCGCTCGCGTTCGTCGCGGTGGCCGTTCCGCTCGCGGCATCTCTGGATGACGTCGGGGTCTTCGGCGAGCTCGCCGCGCTCGCCGCCCGCAGCCGTTTCGTGGTCGGTCGCCTCTGGGTCCTCGCCGCGGTCGTCGTGGCGCTGTTGAACCTCGATGCGGCGGTCGTGTTGTTGACGCCGCTCTACGTCCGCACCGCGTTGCTCGTCGACGTCGATCCCGCGGCGCTCGCGTTCCAACCCGTGCTCCTCGCGTCACTCGCAAGTGGCGTCCTTCCGGTGTCGAATCTCACGAACCTGGTGGTCGCGTCCCGCTTGTCGCTGACGAACGGTGACTTCCTCCGACATCTCGCATTGCCCTCGGTCGCGGCGTGCGCGGTCGGCTGGTGCGCATATCGAGTGGTCTTCCCGGCTCGCGCCCGCGCCTCGACGGCCGCGCACGCGCCCGACCGGCGCGCGTTGCGGCTCGGGCTCGGCGCCATCGCGTTGTTCCTGTTCCTGCTCATCGGTGGTGAGGTCGTCGGTCTGCCGGCGTGGGGTGCCGCACTCGCCACCGAGGTCGCGCTCCTCGGGGTGACACGCAAGCTTCCGCTGCGCCACGTGCCGGTGGGAACCATCGCGCTGGCCGCCGCGCTCGCGGTGCTTGCCACAGGTGTCGTCGCTGCCTTGCCCAACGCACTCTCCGCGCTCGGTGCCGGCGGCGCCGGGGGCTTCGCGACAGGTGTCGTCGCCTCCGACGCGCTCAACAACCTGCCGGCGGTCCTGGTCGGGCTCCCGCACGTCACACACGTGTCAGCCGCGTGGCCACTGTTGCTGGGGGTGAACCTGGGACCGACGCTCCTCCTCACCGGCTCGCTGGCCGGCCTGCTCTGGCACGCGAGCGCGCGCCGGGCGGGCGTGGAGATCCCGGCGGCGACGTACAGCCGGGTCGGCCTCGCGGTCGGTGTTCCCGCGATGCTCGCGGCGGCGGCGGTCCTGTGGGCGTCCGGGTGAATATACGGATGCGTACGGCGCGAAGATGGGGCGTGCACGCAGTTGCCGTCTGTTTCGATCTGCACGTCCCGCAGAGCCGATCGCTGAAGACCAAGCGCGCCGCCATCCGGCCGATCGTCGACGGCCTGCGGCACCGTTACCGCGTCTCGGTCGCCGAGGTCGACCACCAGGACCAGTGGCAGCGCGCCGCGATCGGTGTCGCCGTGGTCGGCGGCACGAACGCCCAAGTGCGCGACGTGCTGGCATCGGTCGAGCGCTTCGTCACCAACGCGCCGGACATCGAGCTGCTCGACATCGAAACCGCATGGCTCGAGAGCGAAAACTCGTGAGCATACAGCCCATGATCCGACACTCATGACCAGCGCTCGCCGCTATCCGCGAACCGCGCGCGTCAATGAGTCGATGCTGGAAGTGCTCGCCGACGAACTCTCACGCATGAACGACTCCCGCCTCGAGCTGGTCACGTTCACCGGCGTCAAGGTGAGCCGCGACCTTTCGCACGCGACCGTCTTCTATTCGACGCTCGCGGCGACCACCGGCGGTGCGCCCGAGTCGTTCGCGGACAACGCGGCGGCCGCGCTCGCCGCAGCCGCACCTCATCTCCGCGGCATACTCGGTCGGCAGTTGCGAATCCGGCAGGTGCCGCGCCTCGTCTTCAAGGTCGATCCCGGGATCGTGTCGGGTCAACGGATCGAGGAGATCCTCCGAGAGATCCACCACGTCGAGGCGTCCGAGGAGCAGGCTGGTTCGGCGGGCACGATGGAGGAGGACAGGTGACCGGTACGGGCGCGACGGACGGGCGGCGAGACTCGGCGGACCTCGCGGTCGACGCCGAGCTCGCGCGCGCGGCGAATGCCATCCGAAGCATCCCGGACGCCGTGGTCGCGCTCGCATGTCACATCAATCCCGATGGTGACGCGCTGGGGTCGATGCTCGGGTTGCACCACGCGTTGCGGGCCGCGGGCATCCCGAGCATTGCGTCGTTCTCGGAGCCCTTCGTGGTCGCGCCGCACTACCGTGAGCTCCCGGGCCTCGACCTGCTTTCGCCGCCCGACCGGTTCCCGCACGACCCGCCCGTCATGGTCACCTTCGACTCGGGAACATTGGGGCGTCTCGGCGATCTCGAACCGTCGGCCAAGGCTGCGGGTGAGCTCATCGTGATCGACCATCACGTCTCGAACCAGCGCTACGGGAAGATCAACGTCATCGATCCGAACGCGGCGGCGAGCGGAGTGCTCGTGCGTCGCCTGATCGAGCACTTGCAGCTCCCACTCACACGCGACAGCGCCGTCTGCCTGTACACCGCGCTCGTCTGCGACACGGGACGGTTCCAATACGAGTCGACGACGCCGGCGGTGTTCGACCTCGCACGCGAGCTGGCCACGTTCGATCTTCCGATCTCCGAGCTCTCGCGCACGTTGTTCGAGGAGCACCGCTTCGCATACCTCCAGCTGCTTGCAGACGTCCTCTCCCACGCAGTGCTGATCACCGACAAGCAGTTCGTGTGGACCAAGGTGACCCAGGCCGACCTCGCGCGCCACGGGGTGACGTTCGAGGAAGTCGAAGGGCTCATCGACGTGGTGCGGCGCACGCGGGAAGCCGAGGTGTCGTGCGTGCTCAAGGAAGCCGCGGACGCGACGTGGCGCGTCAGCCTCCGCTCCCTCGGTCGCGTCGACGTTCGCCGCATCGCCGAACAACAGGGCGGTGGCGGACATCGCTTCGCGGCCGGCTTCACCAGCGACGAACGCCCCGACGAGATCGTCACGAAGATCGTCGGAGCGTTGTAACACTGTTTGCAACAGTGCCGACCGTGGGGGGTCGCTTCGTTGCAGACAGTAGGTTGGGCGGTGTGAGGGACGGGCTCGTCGTCGTCGACAAGGCGGCCGGTTGGACGAGCCACGACGTCGTCGCCAAGCTGCGCAAGATCTACGGTCAGCGGCGCGTCGGCCACGCGGGCACGCTCGATCCCGACGCCACCGGCGTGCTGCTCGTCGGCATCGGGCGCGTCACCAGGTTGCTGCGTTTCTTGCAAGAGGCGGGCAAGTCGTACCGCGGCACGGTCGTGTTCGGTGTGGCCACCGACACCCTCGACGCGTCCGGCGCAGTACTCGAGCGCGCCGCGATGGAGATCACGCGCGCGCAACTCGAAGCGGTCGCGTGCGCATTTACCGGCGACATCGAGCAGGTCCCGCCGATGGTTTCGGCGTTGAAGGTCGGTGGCCGCAGGCTCTACGAGCTGGCGCGCCGAGGCGAGGAGGTCGAGCGCGCGGCCCGGCCCGTTCGCATCGACGCGCTCGAGATCGAGGAGTTCGAACCCGGTCCGTACCCGGAAGCGACCGTCCGCGTCGACTGCTCGAGCGGCACCTACGTACGGTCGCTCGCGTCCGATCTCGGCACCGCGCTCGGCGGATGTGGGCACCTCGCGGTCCTGCGCCGCCTCGCCATCGGCTCGTTCACCCTCGACGAGGCGCGGCCGATCGAAGGCGTCGAATCCGACCCCGAGGTCGCGCTGCTGTCACCCGCGACCGCGATGCGCGATCTCGAAGCCGTGACCGCCGACGCCGAGCAGGCGCGTGCCGTCACGCACGGCGCGACGTTCGCGGCCAGTGCGATCGTGCCCGCCGACGCCGGTCCGGGGCCGTTCGCGGTCGTGGACGACGGCGGCGTGCTGCTCGCGGTCTACGAGCGGAGAGGCGGGGGAGTGAAGCCCGCAGTCGTGCTCGCGACCGGGGGAGCGTCGTGAGGATCTACCGCGATCCGTCCGAGATCGTCGGTCCGACGCCGGGCGAGCGCGAGCGTGCCGTCGCAATCGGCGCGTTCGACGGCGTGCACCTGGGCCATCAGGCGGTGCTCCGTCTCGTGCACGATCTCGCGCGGGCGCGCGGGCTCAGCGCCACCGTGCTCACGTTCGACCGTCATCCGGCCGAGATCGTGCGACCCGAGTCGGCACCGTGTCTGCTGACCACGTTGGAGCAGAAGGTCGAATTGCTCGAGGCCACGGGTGCCGTCGATGAATGCTTGGTGCTGTCGTTCGACCATGCGCGCAGCAAGGAACCGGCCGAACAATTCGTCGAAGAGCTCCTCGCGAGCGTGTTGCGCGCGCGCCTCGTCGTCGTCGGCGCGGACTTCCACTTCGGGTACCGCCGCCACGGTGACGTTCCGTTGCTGCAGCGCATGGGCGCCGAGCTCGGGTTCGAGACGATCGGCGTCGGACTCGTCGCGTCGCCCGACGGCATGAGCGTGCCCTCCGACGCCGCGCCCTACTCGTCCACGCGCGTGCGCACCCTGCTCGCCGCCGGCGACGTCGAGGGCGCCGCCGCGATCCTCGGACGGCCGCACGAAGCGCGCGGACCGGTCGAGCACGGCGACGGCCGCGGACGCGAGCTCGGGTTCCCGACCGCGAACGTGAGCGTGCCGGAACGGTTCTGCCTGCCGGCCGAAGGTGTGTATGCCGGCACGTTCGCGGCAGCCGACGGCATCGAGCGGCGGGCGGCATTGTCGATCGGCCGCCGCCCCACGTTCTATGCCGAGCACGGGCTGCTGCTGCTCGAGGCCCACGTGCTGGACTTCGACGGCGATCTCTACGGCGCACAGACGAAGGTCCGCTTCCGCCATCGGCTGCGCGCCCAGGAGCGCTTCGACCGGGTCGACGACCTCGTCGCCCAGATGCGGCGCGACGTCGAAGAGGT
This sequence comes from Acidimicrobiia bacterium, assembly GCA_038209365.1. GTDB lineage: Bacteria > Actinomycetota > Acidimicrobiia > IMCC26256 > PALSA-610 > DASQHW01. Next base: position 43,679 of record JBBQXS010000014.1, read on the forward strand.
TCGGAAACGACTGCGGTGAGCGGGTTCCCGAGGTGGCCACGCGACGCGGCGCGGCATTGCGGGTGATGGGCTCGTCACGGCTCGTCGCCTGTCTCTGGTAGCGTCGGTGGGCGAAATCCCCAATCGAAGAAGGTCTGCACGCGCGTATGCCCGACAAGGCTGCAACGATCAGCGACAACAAGCAGCACGACTCCGACACCGGCTCTCCCGAGGTCCAGATCGCGCTCCTCACCGAGCGGATTCGTCACCTGACGGAGCACATGAAGGTCCACAAGAAGGACTTCCATAGCCAGCGCGGTCTGCTGATGCTCGTCGGACGCCGCCGTCGGATGCTCGACTATCTCCGGCGCAACGACGTCGAGCGGTATCGAGCGCTCATCGCAAAGCTGGGCATTCGTCGCTAGGGAGCGCGAGGAGCGGATCGTCCGCTCCTCGTTTCACAAACGAGTCACAGATCGCGAGAGCACGTCGGTTGTCAGTCGCGAGCGCCCGGCATCGTGCCGCCGGACGCTGACCACTGGGAACCGGATCCTCTCGCTTGACATGAGAGGAGCGCGCCGCGATGAGCGACGACGCAATTCGTGTATCCGGTCCCATCAATGCCGCCGGCCTCGAGATGACACTCGAGACGGGCAAGCTGGCCCAGCTGGCCGGCGGGGCGGTCGTTACGAGAGTGGGCGGCACGACCGTGCTCTCGACCGTCACCACTTCCAAGCCCCGCGAGGGCATCGACTTCTTCCCGCTCACGGTCGACGTCGAGGAGCGTATGTATGCCGCCGGGAAGATCCCCGGCTCGTTCTTCCGGCGCGAAGGTCGCCCGGGCGAGCAGGCGATACTCACCGCCCGACTCACCGACCGTCCGCTCCGGCCGTCCTTCCCCGACGACTTCCGCAACGAGGTACAGGTCATCGCCACGATCCTCGGCGTCGACCTGGAGAACCCCCACGACGTCGCGTCGATCAACGGCGCGTCGGCTGCGCTCATGGTGTCGGGTATCCCGTTCCACGGCCCGATCGGCGCCGTACGCCTCGCGCACCGAGAAGGGGAGTGGATCGCGCACCCGACCTTCCAGGAGGGCGACCGGTCGACCTTCGAGATCGTCGTCGCGGGCCGCGCGCTCGACAACGGTGACGTCGCGATCATGATGGTCGAGGCGGGCGGGACCGAAGAGTCCTGGGAGCTCTACCAGGCCGGCGCGCCCAAGGTCACCGAAGAGGTCATCGCGGAGGGCCTCGAGGCGTCGAAGCGCTGGATCAAGGCCTCGATCGAGCTCCAGCTGCAGCTGCGCGAGGCATACGAGAAGGCGCGCGGACCGATCGAGCCCATCGACTACCTGCCGGCCGTCGACTACGCGCCGGAGATCTACGAGGCGGTCAGGGAGCACGCCGAGGCCGATACCGGCGCGGCGATGGTGATCGCCGACAAGACGGAACGCAACACCAGGCTCGCCGAGATCGAGGCGCTCACCCTTGCGCACCTTGTCGGCACGATCGACGCGCCGGCGCGCTATCCGGAGTCGAACACGGCCGTGAAGCGCGCGTTCCGCTCGCTCCAGAAGGAAGTGACGCGTCGCCGCATCGTGAACGACGGCATTCGCATCGACGGTCGCGGCGTGGCCGACATCCGGCCGTTGTCGGCAGAGATCGGCGTCGTGCCCACCGCGCACGGGACGGGGCTGTTCCAGCGGGGCGAGACCCAGGTGCTGTCCGTCACCACGCTCGGTATGCCGCGCATGGAGCAGATGCTCGACACGATCACGCTCGAGGATCGCAAGCGCTACATGCACCATTACAACTTCCCGCCGTTCTCGACCGGCGAGACCGGCCGCGTCGGCTCACCGAAGCGGCGTGAGATCGGCCACGGTGTCCTCGCGGAGCGCGCGCTGGTGCCGGTGTTGCCGACCGCGCTCGAGTGGCCGTACACGATGCGTGTCGTTTCCGACGTGCTCGCGTCGAACGGCTCCACGTCGATGGCGTCGGTGTGTGGCTCGACCTTGTCGCTCATGGACGCGGGCGTCCCCAACAAGGCGCCGGTGGCCGGCATCGCGATGGGCCTCGTGTACGCAGAAGGCAAGTACACGACGCTGACCGACATCCTCGGTGCCGAGGACGCGTTCGGAGACATGGACTTCAAGGTTGCGGGCACCGAGGAGTTCGTCACCGCGCTCCAGCTCGACACCAAGATCAGCGGCATCCCGGCCGACGTGCTTGCGCAGGCCCTCCGCCAGGCGAAGGACGCCCGCCTGAAGATCCTCGAAGTGATGCACGACGCGATCGCGGAGCCGCGCTCGGAGGTACGCGAGACGGCGCCCAAGATCGTGAGCTTCGAGATTCCCGTCGACAAGATCGGCGAGGTCATCGGTCCCAAGGGCAAGGTCATCAACACGATCCAACAGGAGACCGGCGCCGACATCTCCGTCCAGGACGCCGACGGCGTCGGTGTCGTCTCGATCGGCTCGAAGGACGGTGCCGCGGTCGAAGAGGCGCAGCGGCGCATCGAGCTGATCCTCGATCCGCCTTCCGCGGAGGTGGGCGCGGTGTACGAGGGTCGCGTCGTGAACATCACCAAGTTCGGCGCGTTCATCAACATCCTGCCGGGTCGCGACGGGCTCGTGCACATCTCGAAGCTCGGTCGCGGCAAGCGCATCGACCGCGTCGAGGACGTGCTGTCACTCGGTGACGAGCTCAGCGTCCGCGTCGACGACATCGACCAGAACGGCAAGCTGTCGCTGTCGATCGTCGGCGAGGACGGCGACGACGGTGGGAGCGACGGCGACGGCTCCGGCGGCAACGGCGCCGGCGCCGACACGAGGGAGCGCGCGCCCCGCGAGTCTCGTGAACGCGAGCCCCGTGATCGCGAGTCTCGGGATCGCGAGCCCCGTGGCCCGCGTCCGGAGACGGCGTCGTTCGAGGCGTTCTGGGAAGCGCAAGCACGCGACGAGTTCGGTGATCTCGGGCCCGGCGAGGAACCGGCACCCGCACCGGCCGGAGGCCGCGACCGCGGTGGTGAGCGGCGCGGTGGCCGCGGAGGCCGCGGCGGCAGTGGCGGTGGGCGCGGCCGCGGTGGCCCGCGCCGTTCGTGACGGAGGGAGTTCGTCGCACGGAACTCGATTCCGGGCTACGCGTCGCCACCGAGTCGTTGCCCGGGTTGCGCTCGGTGACACTCGGCGCGTGGGTCGGGAGCGGTGCACGCGACGAGGCGCCGACGCAATGGGGCGCGAGCCACTTCCTCGAGCACCTGCTCTTCAAGGGCACGGAAACGCGCAGCGCCCGTGAGATCGCCGAGGCGATCGAGTCGGTCGGCGGCGAGATGAACGCGTTCACCACGCATGAGCAGACCGTCTTCTACGTGCGCGTTCCCGATACGCAGCTCGACACCGCATTCGCCGTCCTCGCCGACGTGCTCTGGGATCCCGCGTTCCGCTCCGCCGACGTGGAGTCGGAGCGGCAGGTCATCCTCGAAGAGATCGGAATGCGCGACGACACGCCCGACGATGTCGTGCACGAGCTGTTCGCGGCTGCGATGTTCCCCGAGCATCCGCTCGGACGCGAGGTGCTGGGGAGTGACGAGTCGATCACGCACATGGCCCGCGACGAGATCGCCGCGTACCACGCGAGTCACTACCGGCCGTCGAACATCGTGTTCGCGGCGGCGGGCAATCTCACCCACGACACATTGATGACGCAGGTCTCGTCGCGGTTTCCCGTCGACTCGGCCGCACGTCCGGGGCGTCCGCGGCCGGATCCCGGAGTGCCGCGACCTGTGGCGGTGATCACCCGTGACACCGAGCAGGCGCACGTGGTCGTCGGCGTGCGGGCGCTGTCGGCGCTGGACCCGGATCGGTACGCCCTCACGATCCTGAACCAGGTGCTCGGCGGGGGGATGTCGTCACGGCTGTTCCAGGAGATCCGGGAGTCGCGCGGTCTCGCGTACTCCGTGTACTCGTACCAGGCGAGCTTCGACGACGCCGGGTACCTCGCCGTCTACGCGGGAACGGCGCCCGAGAGACTGCGGGAGACGCTCGGCGTGATCAACGACGAGGTCGCGCGGCTCTGCGCCGACGGCCTCTCGGACGTCGAGCTCGCGGCCGCGAAGGGCCACCTCACGGGATCGCTCGCGATGTCGCTCGAGACGTCGGCGAGCCGGATGCGCCGCATCGGCCGCGCCGAGACGGTCGAACGGGACGTACCGAGCCTCGACGAGCTGGTCGCACGCATCGAGCGTGTCACCCTCGGCGACGTTTCCCGAGTGATCGACCGTGTGTTCCGGGACACGCCGCGCAGCCTCGCCGTGGTCGGTCCCCACGAAGCCTCCGAATTCGTGTAGCACGCCTCAGGACGACAACACGGCGTCGATGCGGTCCGTGAGCCCGGCATCCTCTTCGGCCCGGTACGACGGGTCGAGCGGCGCCGCGAGGTATGCGCCGGCCGCGCCTTCGCCGCGTGCCGACAGCGACGCGACCGCCAGTATCCGCGCGAGCCGGTCGAGGACGCTGCGGAAATGCAGCGCGCCCCACGCGGGGTCCTCGACTGCCCGTTGCCCGTCGATCAACGCGGCCTTCGCCGCATCGGCCACGCGGTCGGACGTGCACAGCGATTCGATGCGCGCGCCGACGACGTCGAGCAGCTGAAGCCGCGCGCAGTCGTTCAGCACCTGTTGGGCAATCACGTTGTGCGTGCCTTCCCACGACTCGTACACGATCGCGTCGCGGTACAGCCGCGGAAGCACCGAGAAGTCTTCGATCGTGCCGTTGCCACCCAATATCTCGATGCCGTCGCGCACCACACGCGTCGCGGCGCTGCTCGCCGAGTACTTCGTGACGTTCACCAGGAAACGATGGAACCGCGTGGTTTCCTCGTCGGCCGTCCCGCCGTCGAGGGCGTCCTCGAGCTCGGTGAGCATCCACGAAAGATGGAGCGCGGCGAGCCACTGGCACGTCATCGATGCGAGTGTCCGCCGGACCAGCGCGAAGCGCTCGATCGCCTGACCGAACGCCTGGCGGTGGTGCGCGTATGCGCGCGCGTCGAGCACCGCCCGCCGCATCAGACCGGTTGCACCCACCGCCGTGAGCCACCGCGACGTGTTGAGCACGACGCCAACCGCCGTCTTGAACCCTTCTTCGACGGGTCCGATCGGGTACGCGACCGCAGCGTCGAAGTCGATCTCGCCCGACGCCATGCCTCGTGTCCCGAGCTTGTCCTTCAGCCGGCGGAGCGCGAATCCGTTCGGCGCGCCGTCGATCTCGCGGGGAATTGCGAAGCATCCGAGCCCACGGGTGCCGTCGCCGCCGTCCGGCACCCGGGCGGTCATGAGGAATTGGTCGGCCTCGGCGACCGAACAGAACCACTTCTCGCCCGACACCCGATAGGTGCCGTCGCCGACGGGGGTCGCGAGCGTCGCGTTGGCGCCCACGTCGCTGCCGCCCTGCACCTCGGTCATGAACTGCGACGCGCGTTCGCAGCGGGCGTAATCACGCTCCAGCAGTGCCGGCAGGAATTGCTCGCGCACGTCGGGTGCCGCGCGGCGCCGCAAAGCGCGCGCCATCCCGATCGTGCACACCGCGGGGCACGCGTGACCGGCTTCGCCTTCCCGCGAGAGGAGGTAGAGCAGCGTGGCCTGTTCGAACGCGCGGCCGGGTGTTCCGCTGTCGGCGACCAATTCCGAGGCCCAGATCGTCGTGCCGGCGTCCTGGTACGCGCCGTCGAACTCGACGCGCTCGATCCTCCGGCCGATGCCGTCCCACCGCCGGAGCTCGGGACCGCGGCCCCGGCGTTCGAACTGCTCGACGGCCGGTGCCACGTCGACGACCACTGCACGTCCGAACGCGCTCGCGCGCGTCTCGAGTGCCTCTCGACGTTCGGCGTCGACCACCGAGGACGCGACGAGCGCGCGCAGCGGGCCGTCGGCCTCGTAGGGATCGGTTGGGACGTCTGCTCGCCACGCCGCGAGCGAGTCCCGGGCTGCGTCGAACGAAGAGGTCATGCACATGGCTCCCTCGCTGCGCCATCCCTGGCTCCGCTACGTCCGCACAGTGTGCACGGCTCCCTCGCTGCGCCATCCCTGGCTCCGCTACGTCCGCACAGTGTGCACGGCTCCCTCGCTGCGCCATCCCTGGCTCCGCTACGTCCGCACAGTGCGCACACCATGGCTCACTCGCGGCGTCCATTGTGGCTCGCGGCTTCCGTACCGTGATTCTGCCCGTCCAGTACCGTGGGAAGCGCATGATTCGCGTCGGGGTATTCGGTGCCGGCGGCCGGATGGGCTCGACCGTGTGCCGGGCGGTGCACGACGCCTCCGACCTCGAGCTCGTCGCGGCGGTCGATCCCTTTCACTCCGGTATCGACCTGCAGCAGCTCGGCGTGTCGGGGACACAGATCCAGGTCGCGGCCAAGCCCGACGCATTCGAGGCGGCCGGCGCCGACGTCGCCGTCGACTTCACGGTCGCCGAAGCGGCGCGCGAGAACCTGCGTTGGTGTGCCGCGCACGGCGTGCACGCAGTTGTCGGCACGTCAGGGTTCGCCGAGGACGAGCTCGCGGATGCCGCCGACCTCTTCGCCGCCGCCGAGGCGAACGCGGTCATCGCGCCGAATTTTGCGATCGGGGCGGTGCTGATGACCCGCTTTGCGGAGCTCGCGGCGCCGTTCTTCGACAGCGCGGAGATCATCGAGCTCCACCACGAGCACAAGGTCGACGCGCCTTCCGGCACCGCTGTCCACACCGCCCAACGCATGGCCGCCGCATCGAACCAATGGCTCGACGACCCGACGACCAAGGTCGTCGCAGCAGGCGCCCGTGGCGGAATTGTCGACGGAATCCCCATTCATGCGCTGAGACTCAGGGGTCTCGTCGCACACCAAGAGGTCGTCCTCGGCACGACCGGCCAGACGCTGACGATCCGTCACGACACGATCGACCGGTCGTCGTTCATGCCGGGAGTGCTGCTCGCGATCCGCAAAGTGGTCGACACGCCGGGCCTCACGGTCGGTCTCGACCGCCTGCTCGGTCTCTGAACGCTCGCGCCCGGAACGAACTGTGGGTCTTTTGGCGCGAACGCGACTAGGTTCTCGCCCGCTTGATCCGGGGGGATGCGGCATGACGTTATTGTCGGTCGAGGACGTGCGCGTCGAGTTCGGCGGCATCGTCGCGCTCGCCGACCTGACGTTCACGATCGACGAGGGTCAGATCTGCGCGCTGATCGGACCAAATGGTGCAGGCAAGACGACGCTGTTCAACTGCGTGAGCAGGCTCTATCACCCGACCAGCGGTCAGATCACCTACGACGGCAAGCGCCTGCTGTCGATGCCCGCGTCCCGGATCGCGAGGGTCGGCATCGCGCGCACCTTCCAGAACCTCGCCCTGTTCCCCGCGCTCTCGGTGCTCGACAACGTGCTGATCGGCGGCTACACGCACGGGCCCGCGAACGCCAAGCGGCGCGCGGAGGCGCGCGGAATACTCGAGCGCCTCTCGCTCGAGCACCTCGCCGATCGGCCCGCGGTCGGTCTTCCCTACGGCACCTTGAAACGCATCGAGATCGCCCGCGCGCTCGCGGCGCGACCGAAACTGCTCCTGCTCGACGAGCCTGCGGCCGGGCTCACGCACTCCGAGGTCGACGAGCTGGGCGAGCTCATCCGGTCGGTGCGCGACGAGTTCAAGCTCACGGTGCTGCTCGTGGAGCACCACATGACGATGGTCATGTCGATCTCCGACCACATCGTCGTGCTCGACTTCGGCTCCAAGATCGCCGAGGGAATGCCCGCCGAGGTGCGCGACAATGCTCGCGTCGTCGAGGCGTACCTCGGAGCCCCGACCCCATGAGCGCGCTGCTCGAGGTCTCCGAGCTGAGAGCCGCGTACGGCGCGGTCCGGGTGTTGCACGGTGTCGACTTCTCGGTGAACGAGGGTGAGGTCGTCGTGATCCTCGGCGCCAACGGAGCCGGGAAGACGACGACATTGCGGGCGATCTGCGGGATGGTCGACGCCCACGGCCGCGTCGCGTTCGCCGGTCGGGCGGTCCTCGGCCGCAAACCCGAACAGATCGCCGCCGCGGGGGTCGCGCACGTGCCCCAGGGTCGCGGCACGATCGTCGACCTGACCGTTGTCGACAACCTCCGCATCGGCGCGTACTCGCGTCGCGACAAGGAGGTCGACACGGACATCGAACGCTGGTTCTCGGTCTTTCCGAGACTGGGCGAGCGGAGTGGCCAGCAGGCGGGAAGCATGAGCGGCGGTGAGCAGCAGATGCTCGCGATCGCACGGGCGATGATGGCGCGCCCGAAGCTCGTGCTGCTCGACGAGCCGTCGCTCGGTCTCGCCCCGATCGTGACCCAAATGCTGTTCCGAACCCTCGGCGATCTGAACCGCGACGACGGCGTCTCGATGCTCGTGGTGGAGCAGAACGCCAACCTCGCGCTCGGCATTGCGACGCGCGGCTACGTGCTCGAGACGGGGACGATTGTCACATCGGGCTCGGCGGAAGATCTTGCCGGCAACGACGAGGTACGCCGCGCGTACCTCGGGATCTGAGGCGATCAGGTGTCGTTGTTCCTGACTCAGTTGATGAACGGCATCGGGAACGGTGCCGTGTACGCGTCGCTGGCGCTCGCGCTCGTGCTGATCTATCGCACGACCGGGATCCTGAACTTCGCGCAGGGCGAGATGGCCCTCTACTCGACATACCTCTTTTGGTACTTCACCGATCGCGGTATGCCGGTCGTCGTCGCGATCCTGCTGACCATGGTGCTCTCGTTCATCGGTGGCGCCGCGATCGAGCGAGTCGTGCTTCGTCCCGTCGAGAATTCGTCGCCGCTCGTGCTGGTGATCGTCACGATTGGCATGTTCCTCGCGTTGAACTCGATCGTGCAGGTGCAGTTCGGCGCCGACATCAAGACCAACCTCCCGCGCGCATATCCCAAGCACGTATGGCGGCCGGGTGACGTGCAGATCTCGGCCGACACGCTGGTGCTCGTCGGCGTCCTGATCGTCGTGTGCTTCGTCCTCTACCTGTTGTTCCAGCACACCAAGCTCGGACTCGCGTTCCGCGCCGTGTCGTCGAATCCGGAGTCGAGCCGGCTCGTCGGGGTGCCGGCCGGCCGGATGTTGATGCTCGGGTGGGCGCTCGCCGCCGCCCTCGGCGCGCTGGCGGGCTGTCTCATCATCCCCACGATCGGGCTCCAGGCGTCCTCGATGCAATCGATCCTGGTGTTCTCGTTCGCGGCCGCCGCGCTCGGAGGCTTCGACAGTCCGCTCGGTGCGGTCGTCGGCGGCCTCATCGTCGGCGTCGCGCAGTCGCTGACGACGCAATACATCAAGTCGTTGAGTGACATCGTGCTGATCGTGCCCTTCGGGCTGATCCTCGTCGTGCTGATGGTGCGGCCGCAGGGGCTCTTCGGTACTCGACGCGTGGAGCGAGTGTGACGTCTCGGCGCCAGCTCCAGACGATCGGCCTCGTGGCCGCGATCGGCGCGCTCGTGGTGCTCTCGGTGGTTCCCCACCTCGCGAGTGCCACCGATACTCAACGGTGGGCCCAGGCGCTGTACATCGGGATCGCCGCGATGGGGCTCAACCTCCTGACGGGGTACAACGGCCAGGTGTCGATCGGTCACGGCGCGTTCTTCGGGGTCGGTGCGTACACAACCGGGCTGCTGATGCACCAGCACGATTGGCAGTTCCTCCCCACGCTGCTCGTCTCGGCGCCGCTTTGCTTCGTCATCGGCGTGTTGATCGGGTTCCCGGCGCTGCGCGTCAAGGGCCTGTACCTGGCGCTCGTGACGCTGGGCCTCGCTGTCGTGTTCCCCGATCTCACCAAGCACTACGTGCACGTCACCGGCGGCACCAACCTCGTCGCCCTCAACCGGACGGAGCTCGCACCGCCGGCGTGGGTGCCGACGTGGCTCTCGTCGATCGGTCGCGACGACCAGTGGGCGTATTACGTGACCTTCGCGCTCGCGGTCGTGCTGGTCGTCGCCACCTATCTGATGGTGCGCAGCCGCTTCGGTCGCGCCTTGATCGCGGTGCGCGACCACGAGGCCGCGGCCGAGACCGTGGGGATCAATGCCGCGCGCGTGAAGGTCATGGCGTTCGCGCTGAGCGCGCTGTACGCAGGTGTTGCCGGCTCGTGCGCGGTGCTCGTCGATCACCTCGCCAACGCCGACAAGGTGCAGACATTCCAGCTCTCGATCAAGTTCCTCGTCGCGGTCGTGATCGGCGGTACGGCCACGGTGATCGGCCCACTCGTCGGCGCGGGCGTCGTCGTCTCGCTCCAGTGGATCATCTCGGACGTGCTGCCGAAGCGCGTGAGCTCGATCGGTGTGCTGGAACGCACGCTCGGCAACCCGGCGGCGTCTCCCGCGATCTTCGGCATCCTGCTCATCCTCTTCGTCTTCGTGTTGCCCGACGGGATCGTCGGCGGCGTGCGGCGCTTCTGGGGCCGTCTCACGAGCGGCCGGTCCGGTGCGCCGCCTACAGCTCCTGCACCACTTACAACGTGAAGGGTTACAACGTGAAGGGATCGCGCTAATGGATCACGTATCTCGTCAACGCCGCCGGGCATCGTGGAGGTGCTTGCGTGTCTTCGCGTTGTGCACCGTCATCGCGCTCGTCGCGGCCGCATGTGGCAGCAGCCGCCGCAACGACACGACCGGCACCACCGGCGGGAACGGCACGACGCCGGGTGGAGCGCCGCAAAACGTCGTCCCCACCGCGGATTGCCCGGCGGGACAAGACACCGTCGGCGTGAGCGGCGACACGATCACGCTGGGCACGAGTCTTCCCGAGTCCGGCCAGTACGCGCCGTTCATCGCCATCCTGAAGGGCGAGAGGTCGTACTTCGAGTACCTCAACGCGCAAGGTGGCGTCGAGGTGCCGAAGGGAAGCGGCAAGAAGTACAAGATCAAGCTCGTCGACAAGGACGACGCCTACGACGCCGCGCGGACGGTGACGAACGTCAACTCGCTGATCACCGACACCAAGGTGTTCTCGTTGCTCAACGTGGTCGGCACCAAGAACAACCTCGGCGCCCGTGACACCGTCAACAGCGAGTGCGTACCCGACCTGCTCATCGCCTCCGGTGCAGTGCAGTGGGGCAACATGAAGTTCCCGTGGATGCTGGGCTCCGAGCTCGTGCCGTACCCGCTCGAGATGCGCGTGTTCGTCGACTACCTCAAGAAGAACAAGCCGAACGCGAAGATCGCGGTGCTCAAGGCGAGCGACGACTTCGGGCAGTCCTACTCCGACACGCTGCAGGAGCTCGTGAAGGGCACGAACCTGTCGATTGTCCAGACGACGGGCTACGACCCCGAGAGCTCCGACGTGAAGGCGCAGGTCACCAGCCTCGCCGCGACCAAGGCCGACGCGTTCGTCATCGGTGCGGCCCTGCTCGCGTGCCCGAGCGCGTTGAACGCAATGGGCGACGCGGGCTGGAAGCCCATCGTGTATATGTCGGGCACGTGCGTGTCGAAGCTGCTGCTCAGCGCGGCCGGCAAGAATGCCGACGGCCTTCTGACCGTGACACCGTTGATCGATCCGTCGGATCCCGCCAACGCGAGCAAGCCTGCGATGCAGTTGTACACGCAGCAGGTGAAGAAGTACTCGGACGCCGACGTCACCGATGGCATCGTCGCTTACGGCTGGACCACGGCGGCACTCATGGCCAAGATTCTTGAGAGCTCGCCTAAGCTCGACCGCGCTTCGGTCATGGAGACCGCGCGCACGCTCACCGACGTCAAGGGTGTCGGCCTCCAGCTCGCCGACTCGACGTGGAACACGAGCGCGCAGGACTGGTTCATCGGCGAAACGTTCCAGTTGGTCACCTACGACAGCACGGCCGCCCACACGAAGGCGTTGGGTCCGATCACGGACCTCGACGGCAAGACCGCCGAGCTCTCGCCGCCGGCGCTGTTGCGTCAGTAGCGCGCCGCAAGACGTTCGGAGAGGGACTCGAGGTCGGTGACGACCTCGAGGCCCTCTCGCGTGCGCAGCCACTCGGCGTTGCGACGGTGCAGGTTGTCCGCCTCGTCGAACCGGTTCAGATACACGATCGGCGCCGGGTCGAGCACAGCCGCGCACAGCCGGACCAAACCGATGGTGCCGAGGCCCGCGGCGGCGACGAGCACGACGGCCCGTGGTGCGACCGAGACGATCAGGTTGCGGGTGTCACCGTCGTGCGCGAGCGGGGAGAGCAGTCCGCCCGCTCCTTCCACGAGCGTGGTCCCCGTCTCCGGGAGGTCGAGCTCGCGTACGAGGTCTGCGAGGTGAATCGCGGGCAGGCCGAGCGCGTCTGCGGCCATCGGCGGTGCCATCGGCAGGGGAAGCCAGCGGTGGCGGGGGCACACGCGCTCGACCGGCTCGCCGCACGCCGCGGCAAGCAGGTCGGCGTCGGTGGTGGGGTCGGCGGGGTCGAACGACTGCCGGGGTTTGCGGGCGTGCGCGCCACGGGCGCGCGCGACGGAAGCGGTGACATACGTCTTGCCGACCTCGGTGCCGGTACCCGTGACCACCACGACGCTCCTTCGCGGCGGGGGTGTCACGCGGTGCGGAGCTCTCCGAGCACGTCGGCAAGCGCGCGTTGGAGGTGCGCGACCTGCGCATCGGTGTGCGCGGCGGAGAGCGTGACACGCAGCCGGGAGGTGCCGGCGGCAACGGTCGGGGGACGGATCGCGGGGACGAGCACGCCGCGGTCGAGCAACGCGGCGGCCGCGTCGAGGGTCGCGCCCTCGTCGCCGATCACGAACGGCACGATCGGCGACGGGTGGCAGGTGCGGATGCGGTCGACGAGCGCCCGCAGGCGCGCGACGAGCCCTTCCCCCTCGGCGCTCCGCAGGACACCGAGTGCGGCGAGCGCCGCCGCGCTGTCGGCGGGCGTCGGCGCGGTCGTGAAGATGTACGGCCGGGCGCGGTTCTCGACGAGCTCGATGTAGCGCGTCGGTCCGGCGACGAAACCCCCGAGCGACCCGAGGGTCTTCGACAAGGTGCCGACGCGCAGGACGTCGGTGTCGTCCGGTACCACCACGTCGGGCCCGAGCACCGCGTGGGCCTCGTCGAGCACGCACAACGCGCGCTCGCGCGTGCACAGCTCGACGAGCGCGTCGACGTCGGCCGCGTCGCCATCCATCGAGAACACCGTGTCGCTGACGACGAGCGCTCGTCGTCCGCCGCGATCACGGAGGAGCGCGGCCAGATGTTCGAGGTCGCCGTGGCGGTACACCGCGACATCGGCTCGGGCGAGCCGGCAGCCGTCGATGATCGACGCGTGGTTCAGCTCGTCGCTGCACACCAGCACGCCTTGCGTGCCGAACGTCGTCAACACGCCGAGGTTCGTCGCGAACCCGGTGGGGAAGAGCGCGGCGCGCGGCGTGCGCTTCCACGCCGCGAGTGCGCGCTCGAGCTCCGAGTGCACGGGCCGGGAGCCGACGATGAGCCGCGCCGAGCCGCTGCCGGACCCGTCGCGTTCGAGCGCATCGCGGGCGGCGGCGACGACCGCGGGATGGCGGGTGAGTCCGAGGTAGTCGTTGGAGGCAAACGCGACCGGTCCGTCTCCGGCGACGTCCAGGTCGCGAGGTGCGCGCCATCGGCCCGTGGCGCGGATTGCACGGGCCTCGGCGTCGGCCCACACGCGCCAGGTCACGGTTCGGACACGTCGTCGATCGCCGCACTCAGCGCGTGCACGGTCCGATGCAGTTCCTCGGAGGTGATCGTGAGCGGCGGCATCAGCACGACGACGTCGCCGAGCGGCCGCACGAGCACGCCCCGCTCCACGGTCGCCGCACACACCCGGCGTCCGTAGCGGAGCCCTTCACCCGGTGGCGCCAGCTCGATGCCGACCATGAGGCCCCGCTGACGGATCTCCTTGACTGCCGGCTTGGACGCGACGCGATCGTCGAGCAGCGCGGCGAGCTCCTCGGACCGGGCGCGCACGGTGGCGAGCACATTCCACGCGTCGAGCAACTCGAGGTGCCGCAGGGCCACGGCTGCTGCGAGCGCGTTCCCGCCGTATGAATGACCGTGGTACAGCGTGTTCGTCCCGAGATCCGCGCCGAGGAACGCATCGAAGACGCGCCCACACGCGACGGTCGCCGACATCGGGAGATAGCCGGCGGTCAACCCCTTGCCGAGACACACGAGGTCGGGACGGATGCCGGCTTGTTCGCTCGCGAACAGCGTGCCCGTGCGACCGAACCCGGTCGCGACCTCGTCGCAGATCAGCAGCACGTCATTGGCACGGCACGCGTCCGCGAGCTGCGCGAGACCGTCGGGATCGGCGAGTTGCATGCCCGCGGCGCCCTGCACGAGGGGCTCGACGACCACGGCTGCGAGCTCGGTTGCGTGCGCCGCGATCATCCGGCACGCCGTGCCGAAGCACTCGGGATCGGCAAAGTCGGGGGCGCGCAGCACCGGGAAGCGCAACGGGTCGAACACGTCGGTGCCGAAGCCGCTGTCGCCGAGTGAGAGCGCGCCGATCGTGTCGCCGTGGTACGCCCCACCGAAGGCGAGGAACGTCGTGCGACCCTCGACCCCACGGTTCACCCAGTACTGGAACGCGATCTTCAGCGCCTGCTCGACGGCGGAGGCGCCGTCCGACGCGTACAGGAAGTGGGGGTCGTCGACCGGCACGGCCGCGGCCAGCGCCTCCGAGAGCTGGATCACGGTGCGGTTGCCGTTGCCGAGCATCGTCGTGTGCGCGCCTCTGCCGAGCTGCTCGCGAACGGCGTCGTCGAGCTCGGGAACGCAATGCCCGAGCGTCGTGACCCACAGCGACGAGATCGCGTCGAGGTAGCGCCGTCCGTCGACATCGACCACCTCGTGGCCCTCCGCGCGTTCCACGATGATGGGTGCGTTGCTCGCATACGCGGCCATCTGCGTGAACCCGTGCCACACCACCGCGGCATCCCGCTTCACCCATGCTTCTTTGTCGCTCACACTGGGATTCTGACGCAGGGTGCACCGACGCGTCGCACGACCCACAATGTGGTTGATGACCCAGGCGACGGATCCTCTCTCGCTGCGTGATCGGTTGCTCGCGGCGACCTATCGGTGTGTGGAGCGGTTCGGGCTCGGCAAGACGACGATCGAGGACGTCGTGAAGGAATCGGGCGTCTCCCGGGCCACGATCTACCGACAGTTCCCGGGCGGACGCGACGAGCTGTTGCTCGAGACCGTCGGCTGGGAGCTCACCAACTACTTCACGCGGCTCGCCGATCACGTGCGGGACGCACCGGACCTCGCCGACCTGCTGCGCACCGGCCTGTGGTTCGCGCACCGCTCGATCACCGAGCACGGGCTCCTGCGCAAGATCATGGACACCGAGCCGGAGCGGCTGTTGCCGCTCCTCACCACGGAGTCCGCCAAGACCCTCCCGTTCATCGCCGACTTCCTCCAGCCCTATCTCCGGCGCGAGGCCGACGCGGGCCGGCTACGACCCGGGACCGACCTGGACCGGGCCGCGGAATACCTCGCCCGTGCGATCCTCTCGCTGATCGGTGCCCCCGGCCGGTGGGACCTCGAGGATCCGGACCAGGTCCGCGACCTCGTCGCCACCGAGCTGCTCGGGGGCATCGCTGCGCCAGGAAGCGCCCCGTAGCGGGCCGTTTCCTGCAGACCGAGCGGCGACACATTGACAATGAGACGTTCAATGCGTAATTGTCTCAGGTGATGCAACGCGAGGTCCCGCCGCAGGCCGTTCGAGTCCTCGACGCGGCGCTGACGTGCATCGGGCGGGTCGGCCTGGCCAAGACGACCCTCGACGACGTCGCCCGCGAGGCCGGGTGTGCGCGGGCAACGGTGTACCGCTACTTCCCCGGCAAACAGCAGCTGATCTGCGCGCTGGTCGAGCGAGAGGTCGCGGCCTTCCGCCAGGGGCTGCTCGCCGCGGCCCAGGACGCCCCGTCCCTCGGCGAAGCGGTCACGACGATCATCACCGCCGCGGCCGGTGCCCTGCTGGGCCATCCCGCGCTCACGTTCGTCGCCGCCCACGAGCCCGAGATGCTGCTCCCGTATCTCGCGTTCGAGCGCGAGAGCGCGGTACTGGGTGCAGCCGCGCAGCTCGTCGCGCCGGCGTTCGCGCCGTTCCTTCCGATCGATCGCGCCACCCGGCTCGCGGAATGGGTGGCGCGCATCACGCTGTCGTACCTGTGTTGTCCGTCGGAACACGTCGATCTGAACGACGCTTTCCAGGTGCGCGCGCTCGTTGACGATTTCGTATTGCCGGCGACTTGCGTCCCGCCGGCGCTCTCAAAAGGGGTAACGCCATGACGAGCAATCAAGAGATCCTCGGTCGCAGCGAGATCAACGATCTCGAAGCGATCCTGTCGGTGACCAACAAGGATGTCGGCGCCAGGTCGCACGCCGTCGGTGCGAATCTCGACGCGGTCTTCACCTGGGACTACGAGCGCAGCCGTCCCGCGCTCGTGAAGCTGTACGAGAAGGCGAAGACGTCGCAGTGGAACGTGACGACGGACCTCGACTGGTCCATCCCCGTCGACCAGGAGAAGGTCGCGCTCAACAACATGGCGCGCGAGGACGTCCAGTTCTTCAGCGACGCCGTGGACCTGACCGGCACGCCGTTCGAGAAGTGGACCGAGCAGCAGTGGGTCGAGCTGGCCATCGAGGGACAGAACTGGACGCTTTCGCAGTTCCTCCACGGAGAGCAGGGCGCGCTCTTGTGCACGGCGCGCATCGTCGAGACCGTGCCGTGGATCGACGCCAAGTACTACGCGGCCACGCAGGTGGTCGACGAAGCTCGCCATGTCGAGGTGTTCGCCAAGTATCTCGACGAGAAGCTCTCGGGGCACTACCCGATCAATGCCCACCTCGGCCTGCTGCTCGACGACATCCTCGCGGAGAGCCGCTGGGACATGACCTACCTCGGCATGCAGATCATGGTCGAGGGTCTCGCGCTGGCCGCGTTCGGCTTCCTGCACCAGATGACGACGGAGCCGCTGCTCAAGCGTCTGTTGCGCTACGTCATGAGCGACGAAGCCCGTCACGTCGCGTTCGGCGTGCTTTCGTTGCAGGAGTACTACAAGGAGCTCAGCGACGCCGAGATGAAGGACCGCCAGGAGTTCGCGTTCGAGGCGGCCGTGCGCATGCGCGACCGCTTCCTGCAACAGGAAGTCTGGGACCGCATGGGTGTCCCGGTGAAGGACGCGTTGCAGCTCGTGATGGCCGACGAAGGCCGCGCGATGTTCCAGAACATCTTGTTCTCGAAGATCGTCCCGAACTGCAAGAAGCTCGGGCTGCTCGAACGCAACGACGGGTGGCTGCGCAAGCGCTTCACCGAGCTCGGCGTGATCCAGTTCGAGGACTGGGTCGACACGGGCGAGGAATACGACACGCTCGACGAGGTCGCAAAGGACCGAGAGGCCGCAAGCGCCTGACGGCCAGTCCGGCGAACCCCGCCTTCGCAGCAGGAACCCAGCCTTCGCAGGTATAGGCTACCTACCAGTCGGTAGGGCGGTCGCGCCCCGCCCGCGACGGAGAGGGGCCGTGTGGCCACGAACCTGCTCGAAGCGCCCCAGCCCGAACGCCCCCGGTCCGAACGCGCGGAGACTCCCGTCGCGCCGCGCGCCGAACGGCGGGTGAACTGGCGCACCTCGATTCCGTTCCTCGCCCTCCAAGCAGTCCCGCTGCTCGCAATCTTCACCGGCGTCAGCCGGACGGCGCTGATCCTGCTGGCGTGCACGTACTTCGGCAGGATGTTCTTCATCACCGCCGGCTACCACCGGTACTTCGCGCACCGCAGCTACCGCCTCGGCCGGGTCGCACAGTTCGTGTTCGCCTTCGGCGGCTTGACGTGCGCGCAGAAGGGGCCGCTCTGGTGGGCAGGGCATCACCGCAACCACCACAAGTTCTCCGACACCGATCGCGACATCCACTCGCCGCGGGACGGCTTCTGGTGGAGTCACGTGGGTTGGATCCTGTGTGACAAGTACGGCGCGACACCGATCGACGACATCAAGGACTTCGCGAAGTATCCGGAACTGCGATGGATGAACGCGCACGACTGGATCGGTCCGTGGTCGCTGGCAGTCGTGTGCTGGCTGATCGGTGGTTGGAGCGGGCTCGTCGTCGGCTTCTTCGGCAGCACCGTGTTGCTGTGGCACTCGACGTTCCTCGTCAACTCACTCGCGCACGTGTTCGGCCGCGGGCGTTACGAAACCGACGACACCAGCCGCAACTCGCTGCTGATCGCTCTCGTGACGGCCGGCGAGGGATGGCACAACAACCATCACCGCTACCAGAGCGCCGCGCGCCAGGGCTTCCGGTGGTGGCAGATCGATACGAGCTACTACATCCTGTGGTTGCTCTCGCGGGTCGGGATCGTCCACGACCTTCGTCCGGTGCCTCAACGGGTGATCGACGAGGCCCGTCAGCCCCGGTGATACCTTGCGACCTCGAATGAGCGAGGCGCAGGCCACATGAGCAGTGAGCCGGTTCGCATCGTCTTTCTCGGCGGTTTGGGCGAGATCGGTCGGAACTGCTTCTGCCTCGAGATCGGCGACCGCATTCTCGTCGTCGACTGCGGGCTCATGTTCCCAGACGCCGACATGCCGGGCATCGATCTCGTCCTGCCCGACTTCACGTATCTGCGTGACAACGCCGACCGGGTGGAAGCGGTATTGCTCACGCACGCGCACGAAGACCACGCGGGTGGGCTCGCGTTCCTGCTTCGTGACATCTCGGTGCCGATCTACGGCTCGGGCCTCTCGCTCGCGCTCGCCCGGAACCGCATCGAAGAGGCCGGGATGCTGAGCCGCACCGAGCTGATCGAAGTACGCGACGGCGAACGGCGCCGCATCGGTCCGATCGAATGTCAGTTCGTCCCCGTCACGCACTCGGTGCCGCACGGCTTCGCGGTCGCGTTCTTCACGCCCGTGGGAACCCTCATCCACACAGGCGACTTCAAGCTCGACCTCACCCCCGTCGACGGTCGCCGGACCGATCTTGCGCTGCTCGGTGAGCTCGCACGGCGCGACGGTGGCGTACGCCTCTTGCTCTCGGACTCGACCAACGCCGAGCGCCCGGGGTTCACACCGTCGGAGTCGACGGTCGGCGCGGCGATGCGGGCGTTGTTCCGCGAGCACGCCGACAAGCGGTTCATCGTCACGAGCTTCGCGTCGCATCTTCACCGCGTGGAACAGGTCGTGCACGCCGCGGTCGCGCACGGTCGGCGGGTCGCGTTCGTCGGCCGGTCCATGGTCCAGAACGTCGCGCTCGCGCGCGAGCGCGGCATCCTCGATATTCCCTCGCACGCCGTGCTCGACATCGAGGAGACCTCGCGGTACGCGCCCGGCGACGTCTGCATCATCTGCACGGGCTCGCAGGGGGAGCCGATGAGCGCGCTGTCCCTGATGGCGGCCCACGAGCACAAGCACGTGAAGGTCTCGCCCGACGACGTCGTCGTCATCAGCGCACACGCCATCCCGGGCAACGAGTCGAACGTGTCGCGGGTCATCGACGCATTGCACCGCGCCGGCGCCGAAGTCGTGCACGATCGCACGTCGCCCGTGCACGTCTCGGGCCACGCGTCGCAAGAAGAGCTGAAGTTCATGCTCAACCTGGTGTCGCCGGAGTGGTTCGTGCCCGTGCACGGCGAGTACCGCCATCTCGTCCATCACGCCCGGCTCGCCGAAGAGGTCGGGGTTGCCGCCGATCACGTGCTGGTGTGCGAAGACGGTGACGTGGTCACGCTCACCGAAGACGGCGCCGAAGTCGAGCGGCGCGCGGTTCCCGCGGGGTACATGTACGTCGACGGCATCGTCGGTGACATCAGCCACGGCGTGTTGCGCGACCGGCGCATGCTGTCGGAAGAAGGCGTGGTCGTCGTCATCGTGACCGTCGACAAGGTGACCGGGGAGATCGTCACCGGCCCCGAGATCGTCACCCGGGGATGGGTGTACGCGCCCGAGGCGGAAGACCTGCTCGAGGACGCGAAACAGGTCGTTCGCGCGTCGATTGCGGACGCCGCCAAGGAGGGCGCGACGGACTTCGACACGATGCGCCGCCACGCCCGCCGGTCGCTCGGCCGCTTCATCGACGAGCGCACCCGCCGCCGGCCGGCCGTCATCCCGGTCGTCATGGAGGTGTAGTGGCGAGCCGGACCGCGCTCGTCACGGGCGGCGGCAACGGGGTCGGCACCGCGATCTGCCGTGCACTCGTCGACGCGGGCGTCTTCGTGTGGGTCAACGACATCTACGAAGAACGCGCGGACAAGGTCGCGGCCGAGCTCGGTGGTGACACTCACGCCAAGGCGATGAAAGCGGACGTGACGAGTCCTCTCAAGATCACACGCATGCGCGAGGCGACCGGTCCCGTCGACATCCTCGTCAACAACGCCGGTATCCCGACCGAGGGTTTCGGTGAGCTCAGAGCGTTCGTCGACACCAGCCCCGAGGACTGGGAATCGATGATGCGCCTGAATCTCGGCGCGGTGCTCCACGTCACGCACGCGTATCTCGGCGCGATGGTCGATCGCGAGTGGGGGAGAGTCGTCACGATCGTGTCGGATGCCGGCCGCCGCGGCGAGCGGTTCCAGGCCATCTACGGATCGGCCAAAGCCGGCGCGATGGGGTTCACACGAGGGATCGCGGCCGAGGTCGGCGCTCACGGCGTGACGGCCAACTGCGTCGCGCTCGGCACGATGCGCTCGGGCCCGGTCGCAGACGCGGTCGCAGGTGACCCCGACCTCGAGCGGCGCATGGCGCGGGGATACGCGATACGCCGGCTGGGCCGCGCCGAGGACGTCGCGCCGCTGGTCGCCCTCCTCTGCAGCGACGCTGCCAGCTGGATCACGGGCCAGGTGTATCCGGTGGACGGCGGCTACTCCCCCGCGTTGTAGCTGGGAGCAGCGAATCCTCCCTGACGCGGCGAAGCCGCCTCCCGGAGGTGAGTCGCGACCCAGAAACTCTGTGGTCCGTGTTGCTGGTGTTACTTTGGGGTGATGGCTTCGCGCCGAACGTCGAAGTCCTCGCGCGCCAGGAAGCGGCGGCGGCCTTCCCGGGTCCGGGCCCAGTGGCGCGACGAGCTCTCGGAGCAGCTCGGCGGCCACCGGGCTGACATCCTCGCGATCGGGCTCGGCGTCGCCGGGCTGCTCAGCCTGCTCGCGATCTTCTCCGACGTCGTCGGCCCCGTCGGCCGTGGGCTCGATACGGCCTTCGCCGCGCTGTTCGGACGGGGCAAGGTGCTCGTGCCGATCGGGTTGCTCGTCGGCGCGGGCTCGATGCTCGCGCCGCGCGTCTCCGACGAAGACGAAGACGACGTCTCCTCGCGTCGGGGCCTGCGCCTCGGGCTCGGTCTGCTCCTCGTGTGCGCGACGGTGATCGGCCTGCTGCACCTCGATCGCACCGAGGGACCTGCGAGGCGCGCGGGCGGCATCCTCGGCGCAGCGATCGGCGCGCCACTCCGCGGCGGCCTCGGGACCACCGGCGCGGTCATCGTGCTCATCGCCGCGGGCGTGGTCGGC
Organism: Acidimicrobiia bacterium; assembly: GCA_038209365.1. Lineage (GTDB taxonomy): Bacteria > Actinomycetota > Acidimicrobiia > IMCC26256 > PALSA-610 > DASQHW01. Next base: position 65,132 of record JBBQXS010000014.1, read on the forward strand.
GCGCTGCTCGTGGTCGGGACCGGAATCCACCAGGTCGTGCACACGAGCGGGGTCGGCACCCGGTTCGTGGCTCGTCAGCTGCGCGCGCTCCTCGCGCTGCCTTCCGAGCTCGCCGACGACGCACGCGAGACCTCAACGGCACCCGCCCAGTCGACGCCGCCGATGCCTTACGACCAGTTCCAGGGCGCGCCGACGATCGACGTCGACCTCGTGGCCGAGGAAGAGGACGCCGACGTCGCCGTAGTGCCCGACGATGAAGACGAGTACGAAGAAGAGGGCGAGTACGCCGAGGAAGAGTGCGAGGAGTACGACGAGGACGAAGAGGAGTACGAGGAGGACGAAGACGACGAGGAGTACGAGGAGGAAGCCGAGGACATCGAAGAGGAGGAACACGTTAAGGCTGCGCCCGCGATCGCGTGGAAACTCCCAGCGCTGTCGCTGCTGAAGAGGAGCGAAGCGCGCGAGGTCGACCCCCGCATGGTGGAACAAGGTGGCGACGTGCTCGAGGCGACGATGCGGGAGTTCGGCGTCGACGCCCGCCTCATCGGCGCAACCGTCGGGCCCACGGTCACGCGCTACGAGCTCGAGCTCGCGGCGGGCGTGAAGGTCAACCGCGTCACGGGCCTCACCAACGAGAACGCCTAAGCGATGGCGAGCCACGACGTGCGGATCCTCGCGCCGATCCCCGGTCGCAGCGCCATCGGGGTCGAGGTGCCGAACAAGATGCGGCCCCTCGTCACGCTCGGCGACGTCCTCTCGACCAGCGAGGCCAAGAAGGCCAAGCATCCGCTCGACGTGGCCATGGGCCGCGACATCGCCGGCCGTTCCGTGATCGCCAACCTCACGACGTTCCCGCACGTCCTCATCGCCGGCCAGACCGGCGCCGGGAAATCGAGCTGCATCAACAGCATCGTCACGTCGTTGCTGATGCGGACGACGCCCACCGAGGTCCGCCTGATCCTCGTCGATCCCAAGCGGGTGGAGCTCAATCAGTACAACGGTGTGCCCCATCTCCTCACCGAGGTCGTCACCAACCCGAAGAAGGCGGCGAACGCGCTCGAGTGGGCGGTACGCGAGATGGAGATGCGCTACGACATCCTCGCCGAGGTCGGCGTGCGTGACGTCGCCGGGTTCAACGCGATGTACGAGCGCGGTGACCTCCCGACGCCCGATGATCCCGACCCGGATACGGGCAAGTCCTACGAGCGTCTGCCGTTCATCGTCGTCGTCGTCGACGAGCTCTCGGACCTCATGATGGTCGCGGCTCGTGACGTCGAGTCGAGCATCTGCCGGCTCGCGCAGATGGCGCGCGCCGTCGGGATCCATCTGGTGATCGCGACGCAACGGCCGTCGGTCGACGTCATCACCGGCGTCATCAAGGCGAACATTCCGAGTCGACTGGCGTTCAGCGTGAGCACGCTCGCCGACTCGCGCGTGATCCTCGACCAGCAGGGGGCGGAGAAGCTCATCGGCAAGGGCGACATGTTGATGCTCGCGGCGTCGTCGAGCCGGGCCGAGCGCATCCAGGGCGCGTGGGTCGACGAGGACTGCGTGCGCAAGGTGGTCGCGCACTGGCGGCGGCAGGCGATCCAGCCGAACTACGTCGAAGGCGTCCAGGGTGACGACTCGGCAACCGGTCGCTCACGCGCCGCCGACGACGAGGGCGACGACTTGCTGCGGGAGGCGATGGAGCTCGTCGTGACCAGCGGGCTCGGGTCGACGTCGATGCTGCAACGCAAGCTGCGGGTCGGCTTCGCTCGCGCCGGTCGTCTCATGGACTTGCTCGAACGGCGGGGTGTGGTCGGCCCGTCGGAGGGATCGAAGGCGCGGGCGGTGTTGATGAGCGCCGAGGAGCTCGAGGAGCTCCACGCCCGGGAGTAACCAACCGTTTGGTCGAGGAGTGCACGCCGGTGTGCACTCCCGGACCAAACGTCGATGGCGTTACGCGGCGCGCACGCTCGGGGTCTGCTCGCCGAGGGTCTCGTCGATCCGGGCCCGGCCGTGCGTGAGGAACGCGAACAACGCCCGCCAGGGGACGGTCATGCCGGCGACGACCAAGCCCGTCACCCATGTGCCCACAGTGTCGTTGCGGATCTCGATGCCGAAGCCTCGGAACAGCGAGTAGTCGAGCAGCACGGCGGCCCCCACGCCGATGACGAACGTGGCGAGCGTGCGCATGTTGCGCAGCTGCGGCACGGCGTCGGTGAGGAAGTCGACGAGCTTCAGCGTCGCGAGCGCAAGGAGCGCGACGATCGCGAAGTCGTACATCTGCCACCTCCTGGTGGTTGCGGCGGGCGCGGCGCCCACCGTCGCCTCCTCCGACCCGGGCGTCCGAGCAAAGGTGACATTTCGGCGAGGCGTGACACTTCGGACGATGCTCGCGCCGGATCTCAGAGGCGGCCCTCGGCCTCCAAGGCGTCGAGGCGCGTGCGCAGCTCGTCGAGAAGCCCTGCCGCGGCAGCGAGATGCTCCTCGATGCGCACGGCGTAGGCATGGGGCGAGTCGTCGGAGACCTCGTCGTCGACATCGATCTCGTTGACGACCGCGGCGCCGAACTCGCGCTGATCCTCGGGCACCAACAGCACACCGCGGCGATCGTCGGCGATGCCGGTCCATTCGATCATCACCGGTACTCCGGCGGTCTCGAGGCGGCGGCGCAACACCTGCGCCTGCAGCTTCGGCCACTCACCGAGCTCGAAGAGACCCGCGCCGTCCTCGTCGTCGAGGTCCTCCGGGTCGTCCAAGTGCGGCGGGCGTTCGGTGACGAGCGCCACCCGGCAGTCGGCGCAGGTGGTCGCCCCGACCCGGTACTCGGCGCCGCACGACGGGCACCACAGGGTCGGCTCGTCCACGGCGGCGAGTGTAGGAGGGGCCGCAAGGCCTTGGGAGGCCCTCTCCACGCCGGGGTCGCGCCTCCTCCTTCATGGTCGGATTCGCAACCGGTGCGGGGCTCCGCCCGCCGGGGTCGCGCCTCCTCGTCGGTACGATGGTGGCGATGTCGACCGAGCAGTCGTCCGGGCGACGCTTCTACGTCGAGACACTCGGCTGCCCGAAGAACGCCGTCGATTCCGAGAAGGTCGTCGCATCGCTGCTCGCCGACGGGATGGCACCGGCGAGCGCCCCCGAGGACGCCGATCTCGTCGTCGTGAACACCTGTGCGTTCATCGAGTCGGCGCGCCAGGAGTCGATCGACGTCTCGCTCGCGCTGTCGGACGGGCGCAAGCCCGGTGCGCGCCTCGTGCTGACCGGCTGCATGGCCGAGCGCTACGGCGACGAGCTTGCCGGCGCGTTGCCGGAGGCAGACGCGGTCGTCGGCTTTGCCGGCGAGGGGTCGCTGGCCGACCTGGTGCTCCGGGGACGCAAGCCCACCGGCGTCCGCGACCTGCTCGAGCTGCCGCGGCGGCCGTCGGAGACGCCATGGGCGTACGTGAAGATCGCCGAGGGCTGCGATCGCGCGTGCGCGTTCTGTGCGATCCCGTCGTTCCGTGGGAAGCAGCGATCGCGCGCCCCGGAGGCCATCGAGGGCGAAGTCCGCGCGCTCGTCGAGCAGGGTGTCGCCGAGATCGTGCTCGTCGCCCAAGACCTTGCGTGGTACGGCCGCGATGCGGGTGAGCCGGGCTCGCTCCCGCCGTTGCTCCGGCGCCTCGACGCGCTCGGCGAGCGCGGCCTCGCGCGCATCCGTCTCCTGTATCTCTATCCCTCGGAGGTGCGCGACCCGCTGGTTGCCACGATGCTCGAGCTGCCCTCGGTCGTGCCGTACTTCGATCTGTCGTTGCAGCACGCCGCACCGGATCTCTTGCGCGGCATGAAACGTTGGGGGAGCGGCGACCGATTCCGCGCGATCATCGACCAGATTCGTGGGGAAGCACCGCACGCGGCGTTCCGGTCTTCGTTCATCGTCGGGTTTCCCGGCGAGACCGAGGCCGATCACGAGACGCTGCTTGCGTTCCTCGCCGACGTCCGTCTCGACTGGGCCGGCTTCTTCGCGTTCTCGAAGGAGGACGGAACTCCGGCCGCGACGATGGAGGGTGAGGTCCCCGATCTGCTCGTGCAGGAGCGTCTCCGCGAGTGTGCCGACGTGCAGGACCCGATCACGGCCGGTGCGCGCGCCGCGCTCGTAGGGGAGACTGTCGAGGTGCTGATCGACAGCGTGGGCGAAGTCGGAGAGCTCGATGGCGGGGACGCGGCGGAGCCACGGATGATGCAGCGAGAGAGCCAGTTGATCGGCCGTACCTATCGGGAGGCACCCGAGATCGACGGCGTCGTGCGGCTGGTCGGCGACGTGCTCGCGCGTCCGGGCGCGCTGGTGCGCGCGACGGTATGCGGCGTGGAAGGTCCCGACCTCGAGGCGAAGGCGGTGCTGTGACGGCTGCGGCCGCACGCCCGCCGACGCGGGCGACGGGCAAGCGCTTCGGGCAGGGTGCGCTCTTCACCCCGGCGAACGTCGTCACCGTCACGCGTATCCTCGTCGCGGTACCGACGTTCGCGCTCGTCCGCGACGAGGGATCGAGCTGGCGGACGGTCGCGCTCTGGTTCGCGATCACCGCAACCGACAGTGTCGACGGCTGGCTCGCGCGCCGCGACGGTGCCACGCGCTCGGGCGCGTTTCTCGACCCGGTTGCCGACAAGCTGATCGTGCTCGGTGGCTTGGCAGTGCTCGCCGACCGTGGAGTGTTCCCCTGGTGGCCGGTCCTGCTGATCGCGGCGCGCGAGCTCGGCATCTCCGCGTACCGGTCGATCGCCGGTCGGCGCGGCGTCGTCCTGCCCGCGCAACGGCTCGGCAAGTACAAGGCGTTCACGCAATACTGCGCGGTCGGGTTCGTGCTCCTGCCGTGGACCGCGGACGACGTCGGTTTCCAGCAGCTTGTGCTCGCGATCGCGGTCGTGCTCACCGTCGTGTCGGGATTGCAGATCCTTCGGCGCGGATACATCGACTGGCAACGGGCCGACGCGTGAGATGTGAGGTCCTCGCGATCGGGACCGAGCTGCTCCTCGGCCAGATCGTCGACACGAACAGCGCGTGGCTCGGCGAGCAGCTCGCGGCGTCGGGCATCGACTCCTACGAGCACCGGGTCGTCGGCGACAACCAGGCGCGCATCGTCGCCGCGTTGCGAGACCTGCTCTCGAGATCGGACGCCGTGCTCATTTGCGGAGGCCTCGGCCCTACCCAGGACGACCTCACGCGCGATGCGATCGCCGAATTGATGGGCGTGCCGCTGGTGCGGCAGATGGAGCTCGCCGAGCACATCGCGGCGATGTTCCGGTCGCGCTTGCGCGACATGCCGCAGAACAACCTGCGGCAGGCCGACATCCCCGAAGGCGGCCGGGCGATTCCGAACCCGATTGGCACGGCGCCCGGGTTGTTGTGCGAGCTGCCCGGCGACAAGGTCGTGTACGCGGTGCCGGGTGTGCCCTACGAGATGCAGCTCATGGTGCAGGAGCACGTGCTCCCCGATCTGCTCCGCCGGTCCGGGGAAGCCGCAGCGATCGTGTCACGCTCGTTGAAGACGTGGGGCACATCGGAGTCTGCGCTGGCCGAGATGGTTGCGCACCGGCTCGAGGCGCTGGACGCCGGCGGTGGCAACCCGACGATTGCGTTCTTGGCTCGGGGTATCGAAGGGCTCGTCGTACGCATCACCGCCAAGGCGGCCTCCGAGGAGGAAGCGCACGCGCTCGCGGACGCCGAGGAGAAGGAGTTGCGGGCGGTCCTCGGCGACCTCGTGTTCGGTGTCGACGACGAGACCATGGAGCACGCGGTGCTGACGCGCTTGCGCGCTCGCGGTTGGACGCTCGGCGTCGCCGAGTCCTTGACCGGTGGGCTCATCAGTGCCCGGATCGTGAACGTTCCCGGCGCGAGCGAGGTCTTCCGCGGTGCGGTCGTCAGCTACGCGACCGAAGTGAAACGCTCGCTGCTGCAGGTCGACGCATCCATCGTCGTCAGCGAGGAAGCGGCTCGCCAGATGGCCGAGGGCGCGCAGCGCGCGCTGGGCGCCGACGTCGGGATCGCGGTCACCGGTGTCGCGGGGCCGACAGAACAGGACGGTGTCGCGGTCGGCACGGTGTGCTTCGGTCTGGCGATACCGGGTGTTCCGACGGAAGCGGTGACCACGCGCTTGCCCGGCGACCGGGAGCGGTTACGTCAGTTCTCCACGATCTCCCTGCTGAATCTGTTGCGCCAACGGCTCGACGCGCTGGGACCGTGATGGAGATCCAAGTCAACGTCGACTGCGCGGACCCCGATGCAATGATGACCTTCTACGCCGCGGCGCTCGGCTACACGCCGTATGGAACCGCGGGCGGGTACCGGTCGGCAATTCCCAACGACAACGTGGGTCCGAAGATCGTCTTCCAGAAGGTGCCCGAGGCGAAGGTCGTCAAGAATCGCATGCACCTCGACCTCGTCGTTGACGACATCGAGGCCGAAGCGGCGCGTTTCGAGGCATTGGGCGCGCGCCGGATGAGCGCGTCGCCTGTCGTCGAGCATGGCTGCAGCTGGATCGTGATGGCCGATCCGGAAGGCAACGAATTGTGTCTGTGCGATAGCTGACCCGTGACGCGTGCCTTCGTCGCGATTCGGCCTCCCGACGCAGTGCTCGACGAGGTCGACGCTCTTTCCGCGTCCCTCGATCTCGGTGATGTTCGGCGAACGACGCGCGACCAATGGCACGTGACGCTGCAGTTCCTCGGCAACCATGCGGACGTCGACGCAGTTGCGGACGTGTTGAGAGCGCTCCGAACGCCCGCGTCACGCGCGGGTCTCGGCGGGCTCGGCGCGTTCCCGAGCAACAAACGTGCTCGCGTCGTCTGGCTCGGTCTCGCGCAGGGTGAAGGAGTCTTCGGCGCGCTGGCACGCGAGGTCGGTGAGCGACTGACGCCGCTCGGCCACGTCCCGGAAGCGCGTGCCTTCCACGCGCATCTGACGCTGGCCCGGATCAAGACGCCCGCCGACGTGCGCGCCGCGCTTGCGTCGAACCCGACGGCCGTGGGCGACGCGTGGCTCGTCGACGAGGTGATCCTGTACGAGAGTCGAGTGCGACGGACCGGCGCCGAGTACGTCCCCGTCGCCACGATGGCATTGCGCGAGCCCGAGGGCGCATGACGAGTCGGCGGCGACTCGCCCTCGGCGGCGAGCGCACCCGCCTGCCGGCGGTCCGGGCGGCCCGCCGGGAGCGAAAACCCAGGCGGTGTCGTACGCCGCGTCCCTTTCGGCGTGCGGGATGCTTGATGCTTGCCCCGAACAGCTGTTCGCTCTAGGCTGCATCACACGCGTGTGATTCACTCGTGAGCGCTCGCGTCGATCTCACGGTTGATGTCACACCTCCTCCTTAGGGTCAGGACACACACATGGCTTCCCCCGACCGAGCAATGAGGCCACAGGGCAGAGAGGGGTTCACGGTGGACCGCGACAAGGCACTCGAGATGGCGCTCAGCCAGATCGACAAGCAGTTCGGCAAGGGCTCGATCATGAAGTTGGGGGAGCGGGGGAACGTGGGTGTCGAGGCCGTGCCCACGGGCGCGCTCGCGCTCGACCTCGCGTTGGGGATCGGCGGCCTGCCCAGGGGAAGGATCGTCGAGATCTTCGGGCCGGAGTCGTCGGGGAAGTCGACGCTGGCCACACACGTCGTCGCCGAGGCGCAACGCAACGGCGGCGTGTGCGCGTACATCGACGCCGAGCACGCGATGGACCCGGTGTACGCCGCCGCGATCGGTGTGAACGTCGACGAGTTGCTGATCAGCCAGCCCGACACGGGCGAGCAAGCGCTCGAGATCGCCGACATGCTGATCCGTTCCGGCGCACTCGACGTGCTGGTGATCGACTCGGTGGCCGCGCTCGTGCCACGCGCCGAGATCGAAGGTGAGATGGGCGACAGCCACATGGGCTTGCAGGCACGGCTGATGAGCCAGGCACTCCGCAAGCTCACCGGCAACCTCAACAAGTCGCGCACGATCGCGATCTTCATCAACCAACTGCGCGAGAAGATCGGCGTGATGTTCGGGTCACCGGAGACGACGCCGGGCGGGCGCGCCTTGAAGTTCTACTCGTCGGTGCGGCTCGACATCCGGCGGATCGAATCGATCAAGGACGGTCCGGAAGTCGTCGGCAACCGAGTGCGCGTCAAGGTTGCGAAGAACAAATGCGCCGCGCCGTTCCGCCAGGCCGAGTTCGACATCATGTACGGCAGGGGCATCAGCCGTGAGGGTTCGCTGCTCGACGTCGGGGTCGATCTCGGCATCGTCAAGAAGGCGGGCGCGTGGTTCACCTACGAGGGCGAGCAGCTCGGTCAGGGCCGGGAGAACGTGAAGACCTTCCTCGCCGAGAACGTCGACCTGATGATGGAGATCTCGGAGAAGATCAAGATCGAGGTCGGCATCGGCGAAGTCGACCTCCCGGCCGAGGAGGCCGAGGAGGCCGACGAGGGCGAAGAGGTCGACGCCTGACCAGCACACGACGGCCACGGCGAGCACCGCGCCGGCAGTGATGTCCAAGGGGCGGGGAGTGTATGGGCGGCGGGCGTCGAGGACGCCGCCCGTACACAGGAGCCGGCATGGCGCGGCGGTTCTACGTGCGCACCTACGGGTGCCAGATGAACGAGCACGACTCGGAACGCATCGGCGGTTTGCTCGCGGCCGAGGGCATGGAAGCCACCGACGACATCGAAGCCGCCGACGTCGTCGTGTTCAACACGTGCTGCATCCGTGAGAACGCGGACAACAAGCTGTACGGCCATCTCGGCGATCTCAAGGCGCTGAAGCAGCGGCGGCCGGGTCTCCAGATCGCGGTCGGCGGTTGCCTCGCGCAGAAGGACCGGGAGCTCGTGCGCGAGCGGGCCGGTCACGTCGACGTGGTGTTCGGCACGCACAACCTCGCGCACGCGCCGGCGCTGCTTGCTCGCGCCGCGCTCGAAGGTCCGATCGTCGAGGTCCTCGAGGAGCACGAGGCGTACCCGTCCGCGTTGCCGGCGCGACGCGAGGTGGATCACGCGGCCTGGATCACGATCCAGATCGGCTGCGACAACAGCTGCGCGTTCTGCATCGTGCCGGCCGTTCGCGGCAGGGAAGTGTCGCGTCGGATGGGCGACGTCGTGCGCGAGGTCGAAGCGCTCGTCGCAGACGGCGTCGTCGAGATCACGCTGCTGGGCCAGAACGTCAATTCGTACGGCCGCGATCTCGGCGCCGGGCAGTATCGACCGGAGTTCGCGGACCTGCTCCGTACGCTCGACGCGGTCCCGGGTATCGAGCGCATCCGCTTCACGTCACCACATCCGAAGGACCTGCGGCCCGAGACGATCGCCGCGATGGCCGAGTGCGCGTCCGTGTGCGAGCACCTGCACCTGCCGCTCCAGTCCGGCAGTGATCGCACGCTGGCGCGCATGCACCGCGGGTACACCGCCGAGCGCTATCTGAAACGGCTGGCGGCGGCCCGCGCCGCCATCGACGATCTCGCAGTCACCACGGACATCATCGTCGGGTTTCCGGGTGAGACCGACGCCGACTTCGACCACACGCTCGAGGTCGTGGAGTCGGCCGGCTACGACGCCGCGTACACGTTCGTCTTTTCGCCCCGGCCGGGGACCGAAGCCGCTTCGATGGTCGAGCATTTCGTTGCACCCGAGGTCGCACGGGAGCGGATGCAGCGGCTGATCGAGGTCGTCGAGCGCAACGGTCGAGACAAGCACGTCGCGCGGATCGGCCGCCGCGAGCAGGTGCTCGTGGAGGGGCCGTCGAAGAAGGACGCGAACGTGTGGTCGGGGCGCACGCGCCAGAACAAGCTCGTGCACTTCTCACCGCTCGAAGGCACCGGACCCGGCGACACCATCGATGTGCGTGTCACCGACGCGGCGCCCCATTGGTTGCGCGGCGATGCCGTGGCGCAGGTGCGGAAGGCACCGTCCCGGCGGGTGCGGATTCCGCTCGAGGTCGTGTGACGCGGCATCTCGCGATCGTGGGTGCGACGGCGTCGGGCAAGTCCGCGTTGGCGCTCGCGGTCGCGGGCGCCCTCGGTGACGCCGAGATCGTGTCGTTGGACTCCATGCAGGTCTATCGCGGCATGGACATCGGGACCGCCAAGCCGTCCCTCGCCGAGCGGGGTGCGGTCCCGCACCACCTCGTCGACGTCGCCGATCCCTCCGACGAATGGTCGGTACGCGCGACGCAGGCCGCCGCCCACGATGCGATGGCGGACATCGAACGCCGGGGCCGGCGCGCGGTGTTGGTCGGCGGTACGGGCCTGTACGTCCGCGCGGTCGTGGACGCGCTCACGGTTCCGGGCACGGACGCTGCCGTGCGGGCGGCACTCGAGACCGAGACCGCGACCGACGATGGGCTGGCGCGCGCGTACCACCGACTTCATGCACGCGACCCACGTGCGGCCGCGCGCATCGATCCGTCGAACCGCCGGCGTATCGTGCGCGCGCTCGAGGTGATCGAGGTGACCGGCCGCCCCTTCTCCTCCTTCGGTGGCGGCCTCACCGAGTACGGACCGCCGGTCCTGGACGTCACGCTGGTCGGCATTGCGCTCGCCCGGGACGACATCGCGACACGCATCGCCCGGCGATTTGCGGCCATGCGCGAGGCGGGCCTGATCGAGGAGGTGCGGGTGCTGGCCGCAAACCCGCGGGGTCTCTCGCGCACCGCCCGGCAGGCGATCGGATACAAAGAGCTGCTCGCGCACCTGGCGGGTGAAACTGCGACACTCGACGAAGCGCTCGACCTGGCCGTCCGGCGCACACGCAAGTTCGCCCGCCGGCAGCGGGTGTGGTTCCGGCGCGACCCACGCATCACGTGGCTTCCGACCCCCGGAAACCCACCGGAGCTCGTGCACGCGGTTCTGGCACGCTGGCACCCGGCGGCTCATGCCGTCCCTGCCTCGTGATGATGTTCAAGATCTCCAAGCTGCACGCCACCGGGAACGACTTCCTCGTCCGACTCGCGCTCGACCGCAACACGTCCGCACTCGACGCCGAAATAGTCGCCGTGATGTGCGACCGGCACCGAGGGATCGGTGCCGACGGCGTGATCACGATCGGCCGAGGAAGCAGGGGCGCCGACTGCACGATGACACTGCAGAACGCCGACGGCGGCGTGGCCGAGATGAGCGGCAACGGCATTCGCTGCCTGGCATGGGTCGCGGCGCGGCACGGGCTCGGCAACGACGAGCAACTGATCGTGGACACGGCAGCTGGTCGACGTGTGGTCACGTTGTTCCGTGGATCCGACGGATCGGTCGTTGCCGCCGACGTCGACATGGGCGCGGTCAGGGTGGATGCCACCGACGTGCGCGTCACCGTGCACGGCACGGAGTACCGCGGCGACGTCGCGGACATCGGGAATCCGCATTTCGTGTGCTTCGTCGAGGACCCGGAGACGGTTCGCGTCACCACGCACGGCCCGGTGATCGAGCGCAACGAGCGCTTCCAGCCGCAGGGGACGAACGTCGAGTTCGTGCGGGTCGACGGGCGGGACGAGCTCACGATGCGCGTGTGGGAGCGGGGCGTGGGGGAGACGTTGTCGTGCGGGACGGGCGCCTGCGCGGCCGCCGCGGTGGCGCATCGGCGAGGTCTCGTCGGGGACCGCGTCTGCATGCGCGTAAGAGGCGGTGAGCTCGACATCGTGGTCGGCGAGACCGTGCGGCTGGGTGGGCCGGTCGTGCACATCTTCGACATGGACGTGGAAGTGGGGAGCTGATGGCGCAACCGCGCACGCACACCAATCGTCAACGGCGGCGACTGACCGCGACCGAAGTCGACTTCACGCGCGTCCGCCAACGCGCCCTCCTGGTCGGTACGACCACCGACGAGTCGCTCGACGAGCTCGCGTTGCTTGCGGACACGGCCGGCGCGGACGTCGCCCACCGGGAGCTCCAGCGGCGACCGACGCCGGACCCGGCGACATACATCGGCAAGGGCAAGGCCGAGGAGCTCCGCGCGGCTGCGGAAGCCCTCGACGTCGACGTGGTGATCTTCGACGACGAGCTCACCCCGGCCCAGCAGCGCAATCTCGAGAAGCTGTTCTCGGTCGACGTCGTCGACCGTGTCGCCCTGATCCTCGACATCTTCGCCCAGCACGCAACGAGCCAGGAGGGTGCATTGCAGGTCGAGCTCGCGCAGCTCCGCTACCGGCTGCCGCGCCTGCGCGGGCGAGGGACCCAACTGAGTCAGCAAGGTGCGGGCATCGGCACTCGTGGTCCGGGTGAGACCCAGCTCGAGGTCGATCGGCGGCGTCTGTTGCGCCGCATGCAGAAGCTCGACCGCGACCTGAAAGCCCTCGCCGGCACACGGGCGACGCAACGCAAGGCGCGCAAACGTCGTGATCTGTTGCAGGTCGCCCTCGTCGGCTACACGAACGCCGGCAAATCGACGCTGCTCAACCGCCTGACGCACGCGGGCGTGCTGGTGCAAGACCAGTTGTTCTCCACGCTCGATCCCACGGTGCGCCGCTTGCACCTGCCCGGTGGAGAAACGGTGCTCCTGTCGGACACAGTCGGCTTCGTACGTCGCTTGCCGCACCAGCTCGTCGAGGCGTTCCAGTCGACGCTCGAGGAGGTGCGCGACGCGGACCTCTTGCTGCACGCGGTCGACGCGAGCGCGCCGGATGCCGAGGAGCGCATCGTGGCCGTCGACACGGTGCTGCGTGAGATCGGCGCCGATGCCGTGCCGCGTCTGCTCGCATGGAACAAGGCCGACATCGCGCCTCCCGACGAGCTGAAGATGTTGCTCGCGACGCACGCCGGTTCGGTCGCGCTCTCGGCGGCGACGGGGGAAGGGATCCCCGAGCTGCTCACGACGATCGGCGATCGGCTCCGCGCGCTGGCGCGGGTTGTCGAGCTCGTGGTGCCGTACGACCGTGGCGACGTGCTCGCCGCGTTGCATCGCGCGGGCGAAGTGCTCGTCGAGATGCACGTCGAGCAGGGCACGCGCGTACGGGCGCGGCTCCCGGTCAGCGCGAACGGCCGTTTCGCCGAGTTCGCAGTGGTTGCTGAGTAGTCTCGACCGGGATGGCCGCACCCAGCGGGTTCGTTCCGCCGCCGTATCCGTATGAGCGTCTCGACGCGTTGCAGCGGCTTGCCGACTCGTTGCCGGGTGGCATTGTCGACTGCTCGATCGGTACGCCGTGCGATCCGGTTCCCGAGGTCGCGCGGCGGGCCGCCGCCGACGCGCTCGCGTCCTCGAACGGGTATCCGCCCTCGGCGGGCAGTGCCGCGTTGCGGTCCGCGGCGGCGGGGTGGGTCACGCGACGCTTCGGCGTACCGCTCGACGCCGAGCACGTGGGCGCGTGCGTCGGCACCAAGGAGCTGGTCGCATCGCTGCCCCACCTCCTGCACCTGCGCGACCCGCGTCGCGACACCGTGTTGTACCCGGCGATTGCGTACCCGACCTATGAGATGGGCGCGACGCTCGCGGGATTGCGTGCCGTCGCCGTTCCCGTCGATGCGCAATGGCATCTGGATCTCGATGCGATCGCCCCTGACGATGCCGCCCGCGCGCTCGTGTTGTGGGTGAACGAACCGGGGAATCCGGCCTCCCAGGTTGCCGGCGACGCGTACTTTGCGCGCGTCGCCACGTGGGGACGCGCGCACGAGGTGGTGGTGGCGAGCGACGAGTGCTACGCGGAGTTCGCGCCGAGGCCGGCGACGATTCTCTCCGCGGCGATCGACGGCACGCTTGCCGTCCACAGCGTCTCGAAGCGCTCGAACCTGGCGGGCATGCGGGTCGGCTTCTATGCCGGCGACCTCGATCTCGTCACCTACCTCGTCGAGACGCGCAAGCACGCCGGCCTCATGGCGCCCACGGCAGTGCAGGCCGCGGCCGCGGCCGCGCTCGACGACGACGAGCACGTCGACACGCAACGCGCCCGCTACACCGAGCGTCGTGACCTGGTGCGGGCCGCGCTCGCGTCGCACGGGCTGGTACATGACGGCGGTGACGCGCTCTTCTACCTGTGGTTGCGCGCCGAGGGCGGCGCCGACGACGGCTGGGAGATCGCCGCCCACCTCGCCCACGGCGCCGGGATGCTCGTCGCGCCGGGCGACCTATACGGCGCGCCCGGCGCCGACCATGTACGACTCGCGCTCGTGCAGCCGCGCGATCGTTTGGAGCTCGCGCTGGACCGGCTCGTCCGCGCGAACGCGTGAGAGGGACATCGTGACCGACATCGCCAAACAGATGACCCAGCTTTGGGAGGCCGGCGACGACTGGCGCGACGTGATGCCGGCCGCGCAGGCGCGCGAAGCCGTACATTCCGTCATCGACATGCTCGACCGCGGCGAGGTACGCGTCGCGGAGGTCTCCGGCGACGCGGTGACCGTCAACGAGTGGACGAAGCACGCGATTCTCATGTGGTTCCGTGTCAACGACATGGAGGTGCTCGAGGCCGGCCCCTTCGAATACGCCGACAAGCTGCCCTTGAAGCGGGGCTATCTCGAAGCCGGCGTACGGGTGGTACCGGGTGCGTCGGCCCGCTTCGGCGCGTACCTGGCTCCGGGCGTGATCATGATGCCGTCGTACGTCAACATCGGCGCGCACGTCGAGACCGGCACGCTGGTCGACACGTGGGCGACGGTTGCGTCGTGCGCCCAGATCGGCAGGAACGTGCACCTGTCGGGCGGCGTCGGCATCGGCGGGGTGCTCGAGCCGCCGCAAGCAGTTCCCGTCGTCGTCGAGGACGACTGTTTCGTCGGATCACGTTGCATGATCGTGAACGGTGCCCGGGTACGCGCCGGTGCCGCGCTCGGCGCCGGTCTGATCCTCACGGACAACACGCCGGTCATCGAGGCGGACACCGGCAACGAGATCGCGCGCGGTGTCGTGCCCGAGCGCGCGATCGTCGTACAGGGCACGCGCATGCGCGAGTTCGCGGGAGGCACGTTCGGCTTGCCCTGCGCGCTCATCCTTCGTTATCTCGCCGAGGGCGAGCGGCACGACCGGCTGCGGCTCAATGCGATCCTCCGCGAGCACGGCGTGGTGGCCTGAGCAACATGGTCGATCTCCTGGCGCTCACCGAGGAGCTCTGTGCGATTCCATCGGTGAGCGGCGACGAACACGCGCTCGCCGAGGTCGTCGAGTCACGATGCCGCGACGTCGCGTCGTCCTTGCGCGTCGAACGCGTCGGCAACAACGTGATCGCTCGCACCGATCGTGGGCTCGAGCGCCGCATCGTGTTGGCCGGGCACCTCGACACGGTGCCGCCCAACGGGAACAGCGAACCTCGCCGGAAGGGCGACGTGCTCCATGGTCTCGGCACCGCGGACATGAAGGGCGGTCTGGCCGTCCTGTTGGAGCTCGTGGCTCGGGCGGCGTCGCAAGCGGCTCGCCACGACGCCACCTTCGTGTTCTACGAAGGCGAGGAGGTCGCCGACGAGCACAATGGTCTGCGCCGCCTCTTCGCCGAGCGGCGTGATCTCGTCGACGGCGACCTGGCCGTGCTGCTCGAACCCACGGCCGGGTGGGTCGAGGCCGGGTGCCAGGGCACGATCAGCGTGCGGGCGACCTTCGACGGTGTGCGCGCCCACAGCGCGCGCCCGTGGATGGGCACGAACGCCATCCACCGAGCCGCACCCCTGCTGGAACGGATCGCGAGCTTTCAGGCGGCGACGGTCGACGTCGACGGGCTCGGGTATCGCGAGTCCCTGCAGGTTGTCCGCGTCGAGGGCGGGATCGCGAACAACGTGGTGCCCGACCGGTGCGCGGTCGTGGTCAACCGTCGCTACGCGCCGAGCCGGTCGCTGGAGGACGCGATCGACGAGGTGCGGAAGCTGTGCGTCGACGCCGACGACGTCGAGGTGCTGAACGCGTCGGCCGCAGCCCCGCCGAACCTCTGGAACCCACTGGTTGCCGAGCTCGTCGGTGTGTACAACCTGCCGGTGCGTCCGAAGCTGGGCTGGACCGACGTGGCCCGCTTCTCGGCCCACGGTATCCCGGCGGTGAACCTGGGTCCGGGCGATCCCGAGCTCGCACACACTGCGGACGAGAAGGTCGACCGCGCCGATCTCGACGGTTGCGCGGCAGTGCTCGCGTCGTTTCTCGGTCTCTCCTGAGCAGCGATCAGAGCCGGCGGAGCAGTGTGACGACCTTGCCGTAGATCTGCACGTCGGACGGGTCGAACACGAGATCGTCCATCGTCTCGTTCGCCGGGCGGAGCACGATCTTGGCGCGCTTGCGCAAGAAGGTCTTCACCGTTGCCTCTTCGCCGGGAATGCCGGCGATGACGATGTCACCGTTGTCGGCATCGGACTGGGCGCGCGCGACCACATAGTCGCCCGCGAAGATGCCCGCGTCGATCATCGAGTCGCCGCGGACGCGCAGCATGAACAGCTCGCCGTCGCCGGTGAGGTCCGCGGGCAGAGGCAGGAGCTCTTCGATGTGCTCGGCCGCGATGACGCCGGTGCCGGCCGCCACGTCGCCCAACAGCGGGACATGGCGAACCCGGCCGCGCTCGACCGCCGCGCCCGTCGTCGTCTCGAGGGCGACCTCCATCGCGCGCGGCTTGGTGGCGTCGCGGCGGAGGTAGCCCTTGTCCTGTAACGCCGCGAGGTGCGCGTGCACCGTCGAAGGAGACGAGAGGCCGACGGCCTCTCCGATCTCGCGGACGCTCGGCGGGTAGCCCCGCTGTTGCACCTCGGCGTCGATGAACTCCAGCACCTGGCGCTGACGCTCGGTGAGGCGATCGCCGGCGGCAAGAACGGCCCGGGGGCGGGGGGATGCAGCCATGGAGGTGACGGTAACACGATCACGCGTTCGGGGCAAACATCCGTTCGATTTTCCCTTGACATCCGAACACCCGTTCGGCGAGGGTTGTTGTCTCACCCCTCTGGTTGGATCCGAAGCGACCCGAAGCGACCAGAAGCGACGACGCCGGAATCACCCCAGGAGCACCGATGGCAGCCGCCCTCCTCGAACCATTCCCGATCGATCCTGCTCGGCCGCACCACCACCCGGCCGGGCCCCGCCGTCAGCCCCGTTACCCCCGGCCCGCGCGCCGCCCGGCCCGTGCCGTCTTTCGGCGCCGGCGCCTCTTTGCCGCGCTGGCCGGCCTGGGTCTCGTGCTGACGGTGGCGCGTGCGGGCGCGGCGCTCGAGGGGTCGTCCCTCGCTTCCCCCGAGCGCCTCCCGCACGTGCGGACCGTCGTCGTCGCGCCCGGCGACTCGCTGTGGTCCCTCGCCGCGCGGCTCGCGCCGGGGAACGATCCGCGCTCGGTCGTCGATGCGATCGTCGGCGCGCGGGGCACGTCCACGGTGAGCCCGGGCGAGACCATCTCATGGCGCGAATCGTGAGCGCGCTTCGTCGTGCAGGGTCCCGGCCAGGGCTACCCTCTGCACGTGCGTTGCCCGTTCTGCCACGCGAACGACGACAAGGTCGTCGATTCCCGTACCGCCGACGACACGGCGGCGATTCGCAGGCGGCGGGAGTGCCTCGCCTGTGGGCGCCGCTATACGACCTACGAGCGCGTCGAAGACGTTCCGGTCGTCGTGCGGAAGCGTTCGGGTTCCGCCGAGCCGTTCGACCGGGGCAAGCTCCGGGCCGGGATCGAGCGGGCCGCGACCGGTCGCCTCGACGGGGCGACGATCGATGCGATCGTCGTCGCCGTCGAAGAGGAGCTACGCGCCGACGGCGGTGAGGTGGCCAGCGATCGCGTCGGTGTGGCGGTGCTCGAGCGGCTGCGGGTCCTCGACCCGGTCGCGTACCTGCGATTCGCCTCCGTCTACAAGGGGTTCGAGAAGCTCTCGGACTTCGAGCGCGAGGTCGGCGAGCTCCAGAAGACGACCGCTCCCAAGCGGCGCTGAGCCCTCGAGCGCAAACCTTCGCGAGCGCCCGCTGACCAGGCCGGGAGGGCTCGAGGAGCGAGGCCAAATCATTGACAACACTGAAACTACAGTGATGTAATGCACCTCCATCTCGCGGTCGGGATGGGAAGGAACCACAACATGTAGTGGTTTCATGACAACGGGCAGAAACGAGCCCCGCCGGGCTCGAAGGGGGAGACCAACGAATGGCGATGGCGCCGCAACAGCTTGGAATCGGGATCCGCCGGCACTTCACGCGCCCGGGCGTCGATCCGTACGACACCGTCGAATGGGAGCGGCGCGACGCGCGGATCCCCAACTTCAAGGACGGCGGCGATGCCTTCTTCCAGCCCGACGTCGAGTTCCCCACGAGCTGGTCGCTGAACGCCACCAACATCGTCGCCCAGAAGTACTTCCGCGGCACCCTCGGCACCGCCGAGCGAGAGTGGTCGCTGCGCCAGGTGATCGACCGGGTGGCCGACACGATCGCCGACTGGGGCATCCGCGACGGCTACTTCGTCGACGACCGCGAGGCCGAGACCTTCCGCGACGAGCTGAAGCACGTGCTCGTGCACCAGCGCGCCGCCTTCAACTCGCCGGTGTGGTTCAACATCGGCGTGAAGGGTGTCCCGCAGCAGGCGTCGGCGTGTCAGCCGTACGACGCGCCGGTCGCAACGCCCGACGGGTTCGTCCCGATCGGCAAGCTCGTCGAGGACGATGCCGTCGGTACGAAGGTGTTCGACGCGCAGGGCATCACACGCGTCGTCGCGGTGAAGTCGAACGGCGTGAAGTCCGTGCTGCGCGTGCACACGAAGGACGGGACCAAGCTCGACGTCACCCCCGACCACCTCGTCTGGCGGACGCGCCGTGGAGGCAAGTCGGGATGGGCAGAAGCCGAGCAGCTGCGTCCCGGCGACCGTCTCCATTGGCACGGTCTCGACGCGTTGGGCGACGCGCTCGTGCACACGGGTGAGATTCGTGTGCTCGAGATCGCGCGCGTACAAGTGATCGGCGCGCTCCCCGTCTACGACATTCAGACCGAGAGTGGCGAGTACCTCAGCGAGCACGTGCGCGTGCACAACTGCTTCATCCTCTCGGTCGACGACACGATGGACGACATCCTCAACTGGTACCGGGAAGAGGGGATCATCTTCAAGGGCGGTTCGGGCGCGGGCGTGAACCTGTCGCGCATCCGCTCGTCGCGGGAGCTCCTGAACGGCGGCGGCACCGCGTCGGGACCGGTGAGCTTCATGCGCGGCGCCGACGCCTCGGCCGGGACGATCAAGTCGGGCGGCAAGACGCGTCGGGCCGCGAAGATGGTCATTCTCGACGCCGACCATCCGGACATCGAGGATTTCATCTGGTGCAAGGCCATCGAGGAGCGCAAGGCACGCGCGCTCGCCGATGCCGGGTTCGACATGGACCTCGACGGCCGCGACAGCCACTCGATCCAGTATCAGAACGCGAACAACTCGGTACGCGTCACCGACGAGTTCATGCAGGCCGTCATCAACGATCGAGACTGGGCGCTGCGTGCGGTCACCGACGGACAGGCGGTGAAGACGATGAAGGCGCGTGACCTCATGCGCCAGATCGGGCAGTCGGCGTGGGAGTGCGCCGACCCCGGCATGCAGTTCGACACCACGATCAACCGTTGGCACACGGCGTCGAACACCGGGCGCATCAACGCGAGCAATCCGTGCAGCGAGTACATGCACCTGGACAACTCGGCGTGCAACCTCGCCAGCATCAACCTGCTCGCGTTCCTGGACGACGACGGCGCGTTCGATGTCGAGGGCTTCTCGCGCACCGTCGAGGTCATGTTCACGGCCCAGGAGATCCTCGTCGGCAACGCGGACTACCCGACCGAGCGGATCGCGGAGACGAGCCGCGTGTTCCGCCAGTTGGGTCTGGGTTACGCGAACCTCGGCGCGCTGCTGATGGCACAAGGTCTGCCGTACGACTCCGACGACGGCCGGGCATGGGCTTCGGCGATCACCGCGCTCATGACCGGGCACGCGTACGCAACGAGCGCACGCACGGCGGCGCGCATGGGCCCGTTCGCCGGCTATGCCGAGAACGAGCAGCCGATGCTGAACGTGCTGCGGATGCACCGGGCCGAAGCGGCGAAGATCGATGAGGATCGCGTCCCGCCCGACCTCCTGTGCGCTGCGCAGGAGGCGTGGGACGAGGCGGTCGAGCTCGGCGAGCGTCACGGTGTGCGGAATTCGCAGGCCACGGTCTTGGCGCCGACCGGCACCATCGGCCTGATGATGGACTGCGACACGACCGGGATCGAGCCCGACCTCGCACTCACCAAGGCGAAGAAGCTCGTGGGCGGCGGGACGATGCTGATCGTCAACCAGACCGTGCCGCGCGCGCTGCGCAAGCTGGGCTACACCGACGACGAGATCGACAAGATCATCAGCTACATCGACGAGCACAAGACCATCGTCGGCGCGCCCGTCTTCAAGGCGGCGCACCTTCCGGTGTTCGCATGCTCGATGGGCGACAACACGATCCACTACATGGGTCACATCCGGATGATGGCGGCCGCCCAGCCCTGGATCAGCGGTGCGATCTCGAAGACGGCGAATCTTCCCGAAGACGTCAGCGTCGAGGAAGTCGAGCAGGTCTACATCGAATCGTGGCGACTCGGCCTCAAGGCCGTCGCCCTGTACCGCGACAACTGCAAAGTCGGCCAGCCGCTCGCCACGCAGAAGAAGGCCGGCGGCACCGTCACACAAGAGGTCGAGCGGATCGTCGAGACCGTGATCGTCCAGGAGCCGGTACGGCAGAAGCTGCCGAAGGTGCGCTCCGCGAAGACGTTCTCGTTCCGCGTGGCCGACTGCCACGGATACGTGACGGTGGGCGAGTACGAGGACGGCCGGCCCGGCGAGCTGTTCCTCCAGGTCGCGAAGCAGGGCTCGACGCTCGCCGGCATCATGGACGCGTTCGCGATCTCGGTGAGCCACGGCCTGCAGTACGGCGTGCCACTCGAGGCGTTCGTCGAGATGTTCACCAACATGAGGTTCGAGCCGGCGGGCATGACCGACGACCCCGATATCCGGTTCGCCGCGAGCCTCATCGACTACATCTTCCGTCGTCTCGCGGTGCAGTACCTGCCGCTCGAGAAGCGCGAGGCCATGGGGATCATGACCGTCGGGGAACGTCTGCAACCGACGCTCCCGGGCGTGGAGGAATCCACGACACCGATGGCGGCGTCACTGGACCTGCCGCTCGAGGACCGCGCGCCCTCGGCGTCGATGCAGGCGCACCCCGCGGGTTCGAAGCGAGCGGAGCCGCCCCAGGTTCGCGAACGCGAGCTGGTGTTGTGCCACGTGTGCGGCGACATCATGCAACGAGCAGGCTCGTGCTACGCCTGCCCGAGCTGCGGCAGCACGAGCGGCTGTTCCTAGGCCCGACGGCCGCGTAGTCTGCGGTCCGTATCTGCGGGGGCCGACGGGGTTCGGCCGCGTCGGCAAAGGGGAATCGACATGGCTTTCACGCCGCTCGCTCCGAGCGTCCAATTTGCACCGCTCGAGATCGCGCCTGAGACCTTCTTGATCCATCAAGTGCAGGCCGCGTGCGGTCAGCCCTTGTATGTCTATCTGAACTCGCTCGTGATTCGCGGCAAGGAGCCGGTGATCGTCGACACCGGGACTCCCGCGAACAGAAAGCAATGGCTCGAGGACGTGTTCGCGCTCGTGGACCCGGTCGACGTCAAATGGGTCTACCTGTCGCACGACGACGTGGACCACAGCGGCAACCTCGAACAGGTGATGGACGCGTGCCCGAACGCGACGTTGATCTGTAGTTGGCCGATCGTCGAACGCCACACGAACTGTTTCGAGTTCCCACTCGAGCGTTGCCGCTGGATCAACGACGGCGAGTCCTTCGACGTCGGCGACCGGGTGCTCACCGCGTTGCGCCCGCCGCTGTTCGACTCGCCGACGACACGGGGGCTCTGGGACCCGAGCACGCGCGTCTACTGGGCGATCGACACCTTTGCGACGCCTGTTCCGGACGTCCCGATGCAGGAGCTCGACGGTCTCGACCCCGAGTTCTGGCAGTTCGGCCTCACGTTGTTCGCGCTCGGCGGCGTCAGCCCGTGGCTCAGCCTGGTCGACGACAAGAAGTTCCAGAAGCACGTCGACCGCATCCAGAACCTCGATATCGAGACCGTTGCGTGCTGCCACAGTCCGGTGTTGCGGGGTGACCGCATCGACGAAGCATTCCGGATCATCCGCGACCTGCCCAACGTCGAGTGCCCGCCGCTCCCGGACCAGTCGGTGCTCGATGAGATCGTCGCGGCGACGTCGCAACCCTTGCTCTGACCCTCGGCAGATCTCACGACGACGGCGGCGGGCGCTCGAGCGCGTAGCCGGGGTCGTGGGTGGTGAAACCGCCGTCGACGCGCAGGACTTCGCCGGTCACGAATGCGGCCGCGTCGGAAGCGAGATAGGCGACCGCCTCCGCGATGTCCTCGGGGTAGCCCAGCCGGCCGACGGGGTGGTTCACCGTGTAACGCCGTAGGCGGTCGCCCATCGGACCGCCGAGCGCGTCCTGGGCGTCCCTTGCGACGACGACGCCGGGCGCGACTGCGTTGCAGCGAATCCCGCGGTCCGCGTACGCAGTCGCGACATAGCGCGTCAGCGCGACGACGCCCGCCTTCGACGTGCCGTACGCGAGGAGCGTGCGGCTGCCGTAGAACGCGGCCGCCGACGCGGTGTTGACGATCGCGCCGCCGCCGCGTTCGAGCATTGCCGGGATCGCGTAACGGCATCCCAACATCGGACCGGTGAGATTCACCGCCATCACGCGTTCCCAGGTGGCGAGGTCCATCGTCGCGACGTCCTGGTCGAGACGGTTCTGGTCGAGGGCTGCCGCATTGTTGTGCAGGATGTCGAGTCCGCCGAACTCGCGCACGGTGTCGGTCACCAAAGCTGCCACTGCGTCGGCATCCGCGACGTCGACCACGTGCGGACGTGCGATCCCTCCGGTCGTGCGCACGCCGTCGACCACTGATGCCGCGGCGTCGGCGGAGATGTCGGCGACGGTGACCTTCGCGCCTTCGGCCGCGAGCAGCATCGCGGTCGCCCGGCCGATGCCCGAGCCACCACCCGTGACGATGGCGACCTTCCCCTTGAACCGATCCACGTGGCCTCCCGGCACCTCGACGTGGGCGAGACGCTAAACAGTGGCCGTGCAACCTGTCGCTTCACCGATGCAGGGGACCGTTGTGTCGATCGACGTCGGCGCGGGAGATGTCGTGCGCGCCGGTCAGCAGCTCGTCGTGCTCGAGTCGATGAAGATGGAGCACGTCATCGTGGCCGAGTGCGCAGGGGTTGTGTCCTCGGTGCCGATCGCGGTCGGGGACACCGTGATGCCCGGTGATCCGCTCGCCTTCGTCGACGCGGCCGACGACGCAGGCGTTGCCGACGACGTCGCGGTCAACGCGATCGATCTCGACCATGTGCGGGCCGACCTGGCCGAGGTCGTCGAACGCCACGACGTCGGCCTCGACCACCGCCGTCCGGACGCCGTGGCCCGCCGGCGCGCGACCGGGCAGCGGACCGCCCGCGAAAACGTCGCAGACCTCGTCGACGACGGCAGCTTCGTCGAGTACGCGCCGCTCGTGGTCGCCGCGCAGCGGCGGCGCCGTTCCCTCGAGGAGCTCATCGCGCGGACGCCGGCCGACGGCCTCGTCGGCGGGATCGGCACCGTCGACGGCAAGCCCGTGATCGCGATGTCCTACGACTACACCGTGCTCGCGGGGACCCAGGGACTCTGGAACCACGCGAAGAAGGACCGTCTCTTCGAGCTCGCGGAGCGCCTGCGTGTGCCGGTCGTGTTCTTCACCGAGGGCGGCGGCGGCCGTCCGGGTGACACCGACGGCTCGGGCGTGTCGGGCCTCGATTGCCTCGCGTTCAGCGCCTTCGCGCGACTCAGCGCGCTCGTGCCGCTCGTCGGCATCACCTCGGGCTACTGCTTCGCCGGCAATGCCGCCCTCCTCGGCTGCTGTGACGTCATCATCGCAACCGTCGGCTCGAACATCGGGATGGGTGGCCCGGCGATGATCGAAGGCGGCGGTCTCGGGGTGTACGAGCCGACTGCCATCGGTCCGACCGAGATACAGACGACCTCAGGGGTCATCGATGTGCTCGTTCCCGACGAGGCCGCGGCCGTGCGCGCCGCCAAGCAGTACCTCTCGTACTTCGGGGGCGCCGTCGACGAATGGGAATGCGTCGACCAGCGCATGCTCCGCCACGTGATTCCCGAGAACCGTCTGCGCGCGTACGACATGAGAACCGTCGTCGACGCGCTCTGCGACACGGATTCGGTGCTGGAGCTTCGCCGCGGGTTCGGCGACGGCATGATCACCGCGCTCGGACGCGTCGAAGGCCACCCCGTGGCCATCGTCGCCAACAACCCGTCGCATCTCGGCGGCGCAATCGACACCCCCGCCGCGGACAAGGCGGCGCGGTTCCTCCAGTTGTGCGACGCATTCGACGTGCCTGTCGTGTTCCTGTGCGACACGCCGGGGTTCATGGTCGGCCCCGAATCGGAAGCAACGGGCGCGGTCCGGCACATGTCACGCATGTTCGTGACCGGTGCGAACGTCTCCGTGCCGTTCGCGACGATCATCCTGCGAAAGGGCTACGGCCTCGGTGCGCAGGCAATGGCCGGCGGGTCGTTCAAGGCTCCGTGCTTCTGCGTGGCGTGGCCGACCGGCGAGTTCGGTGGCATGAACCTCGAAGGCGCGGTCCGACTCGGGCAGCGGCGAGAGCTCGAAGCGATCGAAGATCCCGAGACACGCGAGCGCGAATACCAGGCAATGGTCGATCGTATGTACCAGTTCGGCAAGGGTGTCAATGTCGCGAGCCACTTCGAGATCGACGACGTCATCGATCCCGCCGATTCGCGCCGCTGGATCACGACGATGCTCGCGGCCGCCGGACCGCGCGCCGACCGCGACGGAAAGAAGCGACCGCACATCGACACCTGGTAGGTCACGCACGCGGCGACTGTGCCTGTGCTCAGCCGTTCCAGCAGGTCAGCATCAACGTCGCGTCGTCGTCCAAGACGGTTGTCTGGTGCGTGAGCACCTCGACGACAAGGCGTCGCAGCTGCTCCGCTTCGGGCAAGCCCGACTGCGCGGCCCGCTCGATGTGGTCGATGAGGCGCGCCAGGCCGAAGAACTCACCGTCCGGCGCGCGCGCCTCGGTGACACCGTCCGAATACAGCACGACGGTGTCGCCGGGTTCGAGCTGGTACTCGTGCGCGTGGCGGTCGGGGCGGGCAATGCCCAACGGAAGCGCCGGCCGCTCTTCCAGCTCGGCGACCACCTTGGCATTGCGCAGCACGAGCGGCGGCAGGTGTCCGGCGTTGATCCACCGGAAGAGACCACCGTCCAGCTCGAGCTCGCCCAGGATCGACGTCACGAAGAGGCTGTTGCCGAAATGCTGCTCGATCAGCGTGTCGAGCTCGCCGGCGGTCTCCTCCAGGGACGCGCCGGAGCGCCGGCGGTTGCGATACGCCCCGACGCAGAGGTTGGCGACCTGCGCCGCGAGGAGACCGTGACCCACCGCGTCGAATGCCGCCACGTGCGCGCGGTCCTGGTTGACCGCGTAGTCGAACGTGTCGCCGGCGACCTCGTACGCCGGTTCGAGCATGCCGGCGATCGAGACGCGCGACGTTCGCACCGTGAGCGGCGGAAGCAGTGCCCATCGCATCTCGGCCGCGATATCCATCTCCTCGGCGCGGCGGACGCGTTCGATCACGTCACCATAGGAGTTCTTGGTCACGACCAGCTCGGCCACGAGCGCGGCGAGCGCCTCTACGGCGGCGACGGAGTCTGCAATCTCCGCGTCGACGACGGCGGTGAGCACACCCAGCCGGTCGACGCCGTCGACCAGCGGCACGATGACGCGCGAACCGTGTCCCTCGTCATTGGTGTGGTTGCGCCCGCGCCGGTAGACATCGCCGAACAGGGAACCGTCGACCGGCACCGTCTTGGTTTCGCGCGTCAGATTCGCGAGGTGGCGCTGTTGGCGGTCGACGAGCCAGATCTCGACCTCACTGATCCCACCGATTGCGGCTTCCTCCGCAACCGTTGCTGCGAGGTCGGCCGGATCGAGTTCGTGGGAGCGGACGAGCAAGGCACCCAACACCTCGCCCATCGGCACGGGGCGATCCACCATTCGCCCAGGTCTACCCGAGTTTGCCCCACGCGCCGAAACGCGGTGCCCTCAGGCCGTGAATGCCCGGCGTGCGAGCTCGGTTCCCGTGCCGGCGATGCTCCAGAAGTCGTACGTCCCCTGCTCGAGAAATTCGCGAGCCGCGTCGGCCGCCGCACCGAGCGCGACGTAGCTGAACGCGCCGCCGATCGAGACGCGTGCGACACCGAGCGCTCCGAGCTCGCCGACGCTCGGGACACCGGGAAATGCCAGCACGTTCACCGGCACGTCGACCGACTCGACGATCGCGCGGATATCGGCGGGCGTGCTGACGCCCGGCGCGTACACGACGTCGGCGCCCGCGGCTTGGTACGCCTGCAAACGCTTGATGGTGTCGGCGAGATCCGGCCGGTGGCGGATGAAGTTCTCCGAGCGCGCGGTCAGCACGAAGCGCGCGCCATCGCGGTGCGCGGCCTCGGCGGCCGCGGCAACGCGTTCCGCGGCAAGGCCGATGTCGTAGATCTCGTCGGCTTCCCGCGCCGTGTAGTCCTCCACCGATCCTCCGGCCAGACCGGTCGACCGAGCCAGTGCGAACGTCTCGGCGACGGCGCGGGGATCGTCGGCAAAGCCGTTCTCGAGATCGGCGCTGACCGGTACATCGGTCGCGGCGACGATCGCGGCCGCGTGGCTGAGTGCTTCGTCCCTCGTCGTCGCGCCATCGAGACGGCCGAGCGTGCCCGCGAATCCCGAGCTGGTCGTGGCGAGCGCCTCGAATCCCAGGGCCACGAGCACTTTCGCCGATCCGGGATCCCATGGATTCGGAAGAAGCAACGGGGTCTCACCGTGATGCCGGGCCGCGAAGCGCTCCGCCTTCTCGGTCTGTGTCGCCATGAGGAGCGACGCTACCGAACACCGTTGTCCGCACGCGCGACATTTCCGGACAACTGCGGGTATTCCTTGTGCGTGACGTGACACGCATTCGTCGTGCCGACACGGATGACGCACGTCTGCGACGTTCATGACGGTCGCTTCTACACTCGCCGGGTGCTCATCGGCCGCGAGCGTCAGGTACGGCAACTGCGCTCGTACATGGAGGGAGTTGCCGGCGGTCGCGGCGGATTGGTGCTCGTCGTCGGCGAGGCAGGCGCCGGCAAGACCCGCCTCGCCGAAGAAGCGATCGCGCTCGCCGTCGACCACGGTGTCGACGCGCATCGCGTCACCTGTTGGGCGGAGGCCGGCGCGCCGCCGTTCTGGCCGTGGTCGCAGCTGCTCGTCGAGCTCGGCGCAGACCCCTTGGATGTCGCCACCGATGGCGCATCCGACGATTCGGACCACGAGCTCGCGCGCTTTCGTCTGTTCTCGACGGTGGCCGAGACCCTCCGGGTGCTCGCCGGCGAACAACCGCGTCTACTGGTCGTCGACGACCTGCACTGGGCCGATCCGCCGTCGATCCGACTCCTGACGTTTCTCGCCCCGCTGCTGCGCGACGCTGCGCTCATCGTCCTCGCGACGTATCGCGACGGAGACGCAACCGGGCCGGCGGATGTTGCGGCGGTGCTGCCCGATCTCGTGCGGCACGGCGCGAAGCTCGCCGTCCCGCCGCTCGAACGGAGCCAGCTCGGGCAGTTCGTCGCCGATCTCGTTGGCAACACGGTCGCCGAGGAATTGGTCACGCGTCTGCATGAGTTGACGGCGGGGAATCCACTCTTCGCCCGCGAAGTCGTGAGCCTCCTGGACGCGCAGGGTGCGCTCGACGCCGTCGAGGCGACCGAGTTGCCATTTCCGGAGAGCGTGCGCGTGACGCTTACCCGGCGACTCGACACCGTGTCGTCACCGTGCCGGGACGCGTTGGGCGTGGCGTCGGTCGTGGGCGTCGAATTCGGTGTGGAAGTCGTATGCGAGACCACCACACTCGAGACCGCCGCGTTCCTGAAGGTGCTGGACGAAGCCGAGGCCGCGCGGCTCGTGCGCGATGCCGGGCACGGACACTTCGCGTTCACGCATCCATTGATACGCGAGACTGCCTATCGCGAGCTGGGTCTTGCACGACGGGTACGGTTACACGAAGAGGTGGCGAAAGCGCTCGAGCGTCTCGACGCGCGCGGCGGCCATGTCGACGCCGCCGAGCTTGCCCACCACTTCCGCAAGGCGTCGCCCGGGGGAAATGCCGGGAAGGCGGTCTCGTATTCCGAAGAGGCCGGTCGGCGCGGCATGGCGATGCTCGCGTACGAAGCGGCCGTCGCCCACTTCGAACACGCCTTGGAGACCTTGACACTGTGTCCACCCGATGCGGCGCATCAGACCGATCTCCTTCTGCAACTGGGTGACGCTCGCCTCGCCGCCGGAGATCTGCCCCAGGCTCGGCTCGCGTTCGACGCGGCGGCTCACGTTGCGCGGGAGCGGCATTTTCCCCACCGGCTCGCGCGGGCGGCACTGGGTTGCGGGTCCGGCACCGGCGGATTCGAAGTGCCCCCGTTCGACGCCGCCCAGATCGAGCTGCTGCGAGAAGCGCTCGAGGCGCTCGGTGATTCGGATCCCACGACCCGCGCCTGGCTGCTCGCGCGCTTGTCGGTCGCATTGTCGATGGAAGGACCGGAGACCGAACGCCGCGCGCTCAGCGACGAGGCGGTCGCGCTCTCACGGATCGCCGCCGACGATCGAGCCCTCGCGTACGCGCTCGCGGCCCATTGTGACGTCATCCCCGGGCCGGAGTTCTGCGACGCGCGCGTCGCGGAGGCGGGCGAGATCGTCACGCTCGCGCGGCTGCAAGGCGATGCGCGCGCCGAGCTGCTGGGCCGCCGGCTGCGCGTGCTCGCCCTCGCCGAGCTCGGCCGGTTCGTCGAGATGGATGCCGAGGTGGACGCATACGCGCGCGTCTCCGACGGGATTCGACAGCCGCTCTATGCCTGGTACGTGCCACTGTGGCGCGGGATGCGGGCACTGATGGACGGACGGTTCGACGACGCAGCCGAATGGTGCACCGAGGCTGAAGCGATCGGCGTCAGGGCGCACAGCGAGAACGCGGAGATGTTGACGCTCTCATTGCAACTGTGGTGGCTGATTCACGCCGATATGCCGGACGAGGCGTACGCGCGCGCCCTCGGCATCTCCGAACGCTGGCACGACCTCGCGTTCATGGTGCGGCCCGGCACCGCGATGGCTGCGGCGCGCGCCGGCCGCCTCGACGAAGCGCGGTCGCTGCTCGACGCCGTCGACCTCGACAACCGGTCGCCGTACGGGGCCGAGTGGTTGCCATCGCTGGCAATGGCGGCGGAGGCCGCGGCGCGCATCGGTGGGCATCCACTTGCGCCACGGCTCTACGACTGCCTTCTGCCGTTCCGCCATCTCTACGCGATCGACGGGATCGCGGCCGCGAACTACGGCTCGGTCGAGCGCCCCCTGGGCCTGCTCGCCGCGACGCTCGGCCGTCGCGATGACGCCCGCGCGCACCTCGAAGCGGCGCTTGCGAACCACCGTGGCGTGCATGCCCCGGTGCTCGTGGAGACCACGCGGGTCGAACTCGAGGGACTCTTCGGAGGTTCGGACCCGACGCCTCGAGCGCGGGCCGGGGTCCTGCGCCGCGAAGGCGAAGTATGGGCACTGTCGTACGAAGGCCGCACCGTGCGCCTCCGGCACACGAAGGGCATCGGCGACATCGCGCGCCTGCTCGCACAGCCGGGACGTGAGATCCCGGTGCTGGATCTGGCAAGCGAGGGGCAGGCCCTGACACAGGGTGATACCGGCCCGCGACTCGATGCGACCGCGCGGGACACGTACAAGCGACGCCTCGTCGAGCTCGAGGGCGACATCGATGACGCCGACGCCGCCTCGGACACCGGCAGGTCCGAGCGGCTCCACGCGGAACGGGACGCGCTGCTCGCGGAGCTGTCGGGTGCGTACGGTCTCGGTGGCCGGGCCCGCCGATCCGGTGACCCGGCCGAGCGCGCCCGTTCGGCGGTCACGCAGCGGATACGAGATGCGATGACACGCATCGAAGCCGAGCACCCGTCGCTGGGAGCGCATCTGCGGCGGGCGGTGCGGACGGGGCTCTTCTGCGTGTACGAGCCCGACGGGCCGGTGGATTGGGAGATCGTCTCACAGCGGTAAGGCGCGTTCTCACGCCCTTCGAGTGACGCCCGTCCGCGGCGGACCCGAGGAGACGAACCATGACGACCACGCCCGTGCAAGAAGATGTCGAAGCCCAGGTCGGCGCCCTCGCGGAGCGTCTGTTCAGCGGTGGCATCGCCGCGCTGGAGGCGTTGTCGATCCACGTCGGCACGCAACTCGGCCTCTACCGGCTCATCTACGAGCGTGGGCCGAGTACCTCCGCCGAGGTCGCACAAGCCGCGGGAATACACGAGCGGTACGCGCGGGAGTGGCTCGAGCAGCAGGCAACCGCCGAGCTCATCGACGTCGACGACCCGACCGCGACCGCCGACCAACGTCGCTATGCAGTCTCCGACGCGCAAGCCGCGGTGCTCGTCGACGAGACCAGCTTGGCGTACCTCGCGCCCGCGGGCGGCTTCCTCGTCAGCTTTGCCAACGTGATGCCCCAGCTCCTCGACGCGTACCGGTCGGGCGGGGGCGTCGCGTACGGCGACTATGGCACCGAGATGCGCGAGGCCCAAGCGGCATTCAACCGGCCCGGCTTCCAGTCGTTGCTCGCAAGCGAGTGGCTCGCGAACGGCGCACCGGATGTCCACGAACGGCTCGCGGCTCACGCGGATGCCGCCATCCTCGACGTGGGTTGTGGCCTCGGCTGGTCGACGATCGCGTTCGCGACGGCGTACCCGAATGCCACAGTCGTGGGTGTCGATCTCGACGAACCGTCGATCGAGGCGGCGCGGCGCAACGCCAAGGAGCATGGTGTCGACGACCGGATCACCTTCCTCGTCGCAGACGCCGCGGATCCGCGCTTCGGCGAGCGCTTCGACGTCGTGTGCATCCTCGAGGCGCTGCACGACCTCTCGCGACCGGTCGACGTGCTGAAGGCGATGCGGAACGCACGCGCCGACGGGGGCACCGTGATCGTGATGGACGAGCGGGTGGCGGACAGCTTCGGTGCGATCGGTGACCCGGTCGAGCGGTTCATGTACGCGGCGAGCGTGTTGCACTGCCTCCCCGCCGGGATGGCGGAACAGCCTTCCGCGGCAACCGGCACCGTGATGCGCGTCGACACCGTGCGCCGTTACGCAACCGAGGCCGGCTTCGCAAACGTCGAAGTCCTGCCCATCGAGCACGACTTCTTCCGCTTCTACCGGCTCGTTGGATGAGGGGGTCTGTCCGATGACGGTCACGATTCCGACGACCGAGTGGGTGGTGGATTGTCTGCGCACTGCCGATCTCGGTCGGATCGCGCAGCGGTACGCCGGCAACGTGCTGCTCGACCTCGACATGCCGATGTGGCGGGTACAGCTCCAAGGCCGCGACGCGGCATCGCAGGTGCTCGAGGAGCAACTCCGCGAGCTGCCGAACCTCCGCACGACGTGGGTCCGGGCAACACTCGCCGACGACACGGTCGTGGCGGAGTACGAGTTGCGGTGGGACGGCCCCGACGGTGAGCACCTTTCGCGAGCTGTGAGCATCTTCCGCTTGGCCGCCGACCAGATCACCGAGCACAGCGATTACTGCTGCGGCGCGTGGACGCCGCAGGACATCGCGAGGAACAAGGCCGAAGCACCGATTGTGCGTTGGAAGCCGACGACAGGAGGACCAGAGTGAAGTTCGTGCAGATCATCGAATTTCAGACCTCGCGTATCGACGAGATGGACGCGCTCGAGGAGCGGTGGCTCAAGGCCACCGAGGGCAAGCGGACACTCCAACGCCAGGTGAAAGCGCGCGACCTCGACCGCCCGAACACGTATGTGCTCGTCGCCGAGTTCCCGTCCCGTGAAGCGGCGACGAAGAACAATGAATTGCCCGAGACCCAGGAGATCGCCGAGAAGATGGCGAAGCTCGCGGACGGCGCACCGACCTATCGCAACCTCGAAGTGCTCGACGAGCGGACCGTGTGAAGCGCTAGTTGTAATGCCCACGGACGTTGTTGAGGGGATCCGCTGAGAGAAGGGCCTCCGCGAGTAGGTGTGGAGCTGCTGAAGCATCACACCGATCTCGGGAGGCCCTCTTGAAGTATCACGCTAACGCGAAGTTGACCGTG
>JBBQXS010000015.1:0-95820 GCA_038209365.1 Acidimicrobiia bacterium
CTACAAGACCGGCGGATACACCACCCCGGTCTTCTCCCGCAACGACGGGCCCAGCGAAGAGCCGCTGGACATCTTCGACATCCAATCATCGCCCCGTTTCAGCTACGTGCCCCAAGTCGTCAACAGCGGGCCGAACAGCTCTGGATGCAACAACTGCCTGCGCATCCAGCAGTTCCGCAGCGTCTTCGTCCAAGCCGTCATGGCCAACAACCCGAGCCAGCTCGACTGGGAACCCGGCCCCTGGAACACCAGCGACGTCGGCAGCCACCAAGCCGAAGCGATGAAGGCCTGGGTCCTCCCCGACAACATGCTCCCCGCCGGCCTACGTGGCAAACCCGTCTCCATCGGCGCCAACGCCATCATCAAGCTCGTCGGCTGACGCGCCCGCTGCTCGCTCACAGGAAGCAGGTGGCGAACTCGGCGGTCGCGTGCCGGCGCGCGTCGATCCGCTGGCCGTGATCGCCGACTTAGACCGTGATTCGCAACGCGCGATCCGGAACGCAGTGCTTCATGACCCATGTCAGCAGCCGGCTCATCACGATGCCCCCTTCTCGAGCTCGATGGGGGTGGGCGGCCAGTCCCGGACGAGCAGGAGACGCCCCGCCCGAGATCGGCAGCCTCCGCCCACCCCCGGTCACGCAAGTGAAGCACCACCGCCGATTCTGCGCTATTGGTATTTTTTGGACACCTCGCCCGGTACGGATCGAGGATGACTTCGAAGCGCGCCATCATCACCGGGTGTTCGACAGGCATCGGCCGGGCAAGTGCCATCGAGCCGAGTGCGAGGCGCCCTCCCTGCGCTGCTACGACGACGTCGAGGCGGTGATGCGACAAGTACTCGAGCTGGGACTGGTCGAAGCGCTGCGAGTCACGTGGCCATGAAGACTTCGGCGGCGTACATGTAGTTGCCGACCACCGCGATGCCGACACCGACGTAAGTCATCTTGCCGTTGAGCATGTTGGCCGCATGCGCCGGTGAGTTCACGAACGCATTGTGCATGCCCGTCACATTCGTGCTCGGGCTGATCATGCCGACGTTCTCGGCGAGTCCCGTCCATTGCACGGTGATACCCGCACTGAGTGCCGAGTGGCAGATGTTCGGAAGGCCATTGCCCCCACGACCGCAGCCACCGTTGGCCATGTACAGCGCCCAGCTCTCGGCCTTTCGCACGAGGTCCGGATGCATCGCGAGCCCCGAGAGCCCGTGCGCGCCTCGGTAGCCGTTGATGTTCGCGACGAGTGCACCCTCGGCGCCGCTCGACGAGACGCCGGCGGATGGCGCGGGCGGGGCAGGGGCCGCCGGCGGAGTGGGGGGAGGCGTCGGCGCGACTGCTGCGACGGGTCGCGCAATCGGCGGAGAGAAACGCGGCACTGTCGTCGGAGCGACCGTGGTGGACGGGACCGTGGTCTTCGCTTTTGCTCGCGTTGTCGTCGTGACGGAGCGGTGGATCGTCCCTGGCGCCTTCTGGTGCGACGCTGGTTGCAAGGAAGAGGACCTCGCACCTCCACAGCCGGCGACAACGATCAGCGCGACAGTGATGAGAAAGCTCTTCCGCATGATGTGCTCCCGGAGCCATCGCCGCGGCGGACCCGCGTACGTATTTGGAGCATCGGCAGGTGCGCGAACTGCGGGCAGGCGCGTGTGCGGCGTCTTCGGCTAGTGCATCTGACCCAGCAGTGACCGCGCGTCAGCCCGGGCGTGGCAACGCGTTGGCAGAACTCCGTAATCTGCTGCTCGCCGAAAAGCGGCATGTGGAGGCAGCGTGACCGACCTTCGGAGCCATCCCGTCGACGTGCTCGTGATCGGTGCCGGCGGTGCCGGGCTTCGAGCTGCGATCGCTGCGCACGAAGCGGGCTGTGAAGTCGTCGTCGTGAGCAAGCGGTCGCGGCTTGACGCGCACACCGTCCTGGCATCGGGAGGCATCAACGCGGCGCTCGGCACCCGAGATCCGCAAGACTCCTGGGAACAGCATTTCGCCGACACGATGCGCGAGGGTTATCTCCTCGGTCAGCCGGACATCGTCGAGGCCGTGGTGCGAGAGGCACCACAAGCGATCGAGGAGCTCGTCGAGTGGGGCTGCCCGTTTGCTCGTACGCCCGACGGCCGGATCGATCAGCGATTCTTCGGCGCTCACCGCTGGCGGCGTACGTGTTACGCGGGCGACTGGACGGGACGTGCGATCCTCAACACACTCGCGCGCCGGGTCCAGCAGTTGGGCATTCTGGTGATCGAGAACAAGTACGTGGCCCAGCTCCTCGTCGCGGGCGGCTGTTGCTTCGGCGCGCTGACGTTCGATCTGCACGACGGATCGCGCACCGCGCTGATCGCCGACGCGGTGGTGTTGTGTGGGGGTGGTCATACGCGGTTGTGGCGACGCTCTTCTTCGCGTCGCGACGAGAACTTCGGCGACGGCATCGTGCTCGGGTTGCGCGCCGGCGCGCGTGTGCAGGACCTCGAGCTGGTGCAATTCCATCCGACGGGCATGGTCAGTCCGGAGGACGCGGCGGGCACGTTGGTGACCGAGGCCGTCCGGGGCGAAGGTGGTCGACTTCTCAACGCCGACGGCGAGCGGTTCATGACGGGATACGACGCGCAGCGCATGGAGCTCTCGACACGCGATCGCGTCGCGCTCGCCAACTACACCGAGATCATGGCCGGACGGGGCGGCCCGAATGGCGGCGTCTTCCTCGACATCTCGCATCGTGACAAGGACTTCATTCTCGAGCGGTTGCCGCGCATGTATCGACAGTTCATCGAGTTCCAACTGTTGGACATCTCGACGACGGCCATGGAGGTCGCTCCCACCGCGCACTACACGATGGGTGGACTCGTGGTGAACGCCACGACGCACGGCACGGACGTCGCGGGGCTCTTCGCCGCAGGTGAATGCGCGGCTGGTCTGCACGGCGCAAACCGATTGGGCGGCAACTCGCTGACCGAGACCATCGTGTACGGACGCCGAGCGGGGTTGGCGGCTGCCGCGAGTGCCACGTCCGCAGACATCGGTGTGCACCCGCGGGCGGTGATTCGAGCCGCCTGTGACGAGCTCGACGGCCTGGTGCGTCGAGGCACTGAGCTCGCGCGTGCGCTCCAACGTGAGTTGCGCAATCTGATGTGGGAGGAGTGCGGCGTCGTCCGCGACCACGCCTCCCTGACCAGGGGTCTCGCGCGGCTCGCCGAGCTCGGGACCCGGCTCGGCGAGGTGGACGTCCGACCGAGTGAAGAGGGCTGGAACGACCTCGCGCACGTGCTCGACCTGCGCGCGGGTTTCGCCGTTGCGGAAGCCACCTTGAAAGGCGCGCTCGTCCGTCGCGAGAGCCGCGGGTGCCACAACCGGTCGGACTACCCCGACCTCGATCCCGCGCTGCGTGTGAACTTCCAAATGCGGCTCGCCGAGAATGGCGAGCTCTCCGAGCCCGACCCGGTACCGGTACCGGCGGTGCGCGCCGAGCTGGAAGAGTGGATGAGCCGACCATGGGACGCCGACGTCGAAGGGCGATTGCTCGAGTAGCGCCTGTGCGCGATGGACGCGGAGGTCAGCCGATGCCGTCTACGACATACATCCGGGCGCGGGCAGCGCCTTCACGGATCTTGCGGATCTCGGTGTACGCGTCGCTTCGATACCAATCGATCGCCGCTTGCCGCGTCGGGAACTCCAGCACGACGGTTCGTCCGGCCGGCGCGTCACCTTCGAGCACGTCCACGTCGCCACCCCGCACGACGTACCGGCCCCCGGCGGCGACGATCGACGCCGCAGCCTTGGTCTTGTACTCGTCATAGCGCTCGGGGTCGAGCACCTCGCCTTGATAGATGACGTACGCCGCCACGATGCCTCCAACTCGACGCTGTCGCTGTGCCAGTCGCGCACAGATATTGCCTCCCGAGAACAAGCGATGCCCGTTGTTGCTCACTCTGTCGCGAGCGCGACGGCAGGTCGCGTCAAGGCGGCGGCACGACCGGGGAAGAAGCCGATGAGGTTCACCACCGCGAGCACGGCCGGGATGGTCAGCACGAACCCGAGCGCGGGGACGAACGGTGTCGTCGTGACTCCGAGGCCGTCGGCGACCGTTCGCCACACGAGGCTGCCGACAAGCAAACCGGCTGGAATGCCGACGATCAGGCCGACGATGGCAAGTGTCATTGCCTGCCACGCCACCGTCGCGCGCACTTGTCGACGGTCGAAACCGAGCGTCTTCAGGAGCGCCAGCTCGCGGCGGCGCCGTTGCGCGCCGGTGAGGAGCGTGTGTCCGACCGCGATGGTTGCGAGGGTGGCGAGCAGTCCCGCGAGGGCGAGTGGGAACCAGTTGATCTTGCGCAGGCGGTCGACCTCGGGCGGGAGCGTCGGTCCGGCGATGCCGTGATCGGTCGTGAACGCCGTCGAAGGGGCCGGGGGTTCGAATTGTGGCATCGCGTTGATTCGACGCTCGACCGCGACGCGGTCGGCACCTGGCGCGAAACGACCGAGGAGATATCGCGTCGTGCTGTCGCGACTCGAGATCAGCGCAAGGCCTTCGCCACTGAAGGCCGCGCCGTCGGCCAGGGCCTGCACGTCGCCGTCCTGGAGCTGGGGAAGCACGATGCGACCGACGATCCGGTAGTCGTGCGTGGCATTCGGTCCGGCGGCATGCACGATGTCGCCGATGTGCGCCCCCAACGCGTGCAGGGTGACTGCTCCGAGCGCAACCTCTGCCGGACCGCGTGGCGCGCGCCCGGCAACGACTTCGGGGTCGATCGTGCCGCGTACCTGCGTGAACCCCCACCCGACGACCGGGCGTCCGTTGATCTGCATGTCCTGGTAACACACGGCCGCGACGTCGGCGACGCCCGGTACGGCTGCGAGCCCGAAGTCGGTCCGGTTGCACGGTGTCGAGAAGGTGTCGTCGGGCGCCTTGAAGTCCCAGTTCCAGCCGTAGAGCCGAGGGGTCGCGACCATGTGGTTGAGGCTCGCTGCGAACACGAGGACGGCGATGATTCCCGTGACGCCGAACACCGCGCCGAGGAACGCCGAGCGGACCGGCACCGCCGTCTCGCCGTTTCCCGGTTGGAGCGCCATGCGCAGGCCGTTCGTGACCGGCGGACGTAGGCCGATGCCGCCCGCCACGTCGACGACCGTCGCTCCGCGCCGCCGCGCCTCCCGTGGCCGATCCAGCGACAACGCTCGCGTCGCGCGAACTGCCGCGAGAAACGCGACCAGGAGCACGAAGACCGCGACGCCCACGATGCCCAGCGCGAGGACGGTCCAATCGAAGTGCACGCCCGGGGCGAGGTCGGCGCGGCGAGCAATGCCGAACGGGAACAACGGCGACGCGGCCACGGCACCGAGCGTCGCGAGGAGTAGCCCGCCGCCCGCGACGACCAATGCCCGGGGTCCGCTCATCGCAAGGCGTTGGCGGTGGGTGAGGCCGAGGGAGCGCAACGTCGATTGGTCGGCGCTCACCTGTTCGATCTCACGCGAGAGCACGATCGCGATCGCGACCGCGCCCGCGAGGGCGGTCACTCCCGCGAAGATCCACAGTGCCATCGTGAGCACGTTGATCGCGCCCGCCGCGCCGTGACTCTCCGAGGAGACGTCTCGCACCGAGAAGAACGATGACTGCTCGAACAGCCGGCGCGCGGCGGCGGTGACGCGCCCGACGTCGGCCGCGCCGTTGCGCGTCCGGACGCGCAACACGGAGTCCCAGAGCCCGATGCGTTGGCCGTACGCGCGGTCGAACGCCGGCGTCAACACCACGACGCCTCCGGAGGCCGCGCGATCACCGAGGTCGAGCGGCCGCCGCACGATCCCGACGATTCGCAGGTGAAGACGCGGTCCGGCCGGCTCTCCCGGGTCCTTGCCGGCGATCGCCTGGTCGAGTTGGGTCGGCGTCATCGAAGCCGCGTCGAGATGATCTCCCACGCCGAGGCGCGCCTGCGCAGCCAGTCCTTCGCCGATCGTGATCTCGTCGGCAACTGCCGGATCCGCTCGGCGGCCCACCACGATGCGATCCCGATCCAGGACCGTGCCGAGCTTCCCGTCGACCGAGGCCGCGATCGCCAGGTTGGGGCGGCCGTCGGGACTGAGCCCGTACGCGTGCAGGACAGCCACGTCCTCGACGCCGGGCGCACGATCAAAGGCGTTGAGCTGCGCCGGCGTCGGGTTGTGGACGTTGATCTCCAGAGTGGACGCCCGGCTGTACGCGATGAACCGCCCGAGCGCAGCATCGCTTCGACGCGCACCCGCGACGGTCGAGAGCACGACGGCACCCACGATGCCCACCAGCAACACCAGAATGACGACGCCGCGCCAGCGACGCCGGACATCTGCCGTCGCAAGCATCCAAACTGCGCCCACACCTACTCCCTGCTGGAACCGTCTCGCTCGAGGTCCGATCGACTCAGGCGACGCCGCGACGGTGCGCCTCGGATACTGCCTCGACTCGGGATGTCGTACCAAGCTTGCGCATGATGCTGGAGACGTGCGCGGCCGCGGTGCGTCGCGTGATGAAGAGCGCGCCGGCGATCTCGGGATTCGTTCTCCCGTCGACCATTAAATGCAGGACTTCGAGCTCCCGCGCCGACAACGGCTCGTCTCCGTCTATGGTCGTACGACCAACCCCGAGGCGGAGCTGATGTGTACGGGCGAGCTGTGTGATCGCCGCGTCGAGGCCCGCGAATCCGTGCGAACGAGTGTCACCGCGTGCGTGCCGGAGGAGCTCGGTCGCGACCGGCACACGGCCGTCCGCCAGCAGTGCTTCGGCCTCGCGCCAACGGAAGTACGTCGCGTAATACGGCATCGAGATCTTGTCGAAGGCCGAAGCTGCGGCTCGCGCCCGGTGGATGACATCATCACCCGTGAGCCGGGCCATCTCGGCGTCGACCGCCGCTGAGTACGCCCGTTCGAGCGGGAGGAGCGTGGGACGGCTGGAGACGGCCGCCCTCCATGTCGCGAGGATTGCATCGGCCCGTGTCTTGCTGCGCTCGATGAGATCGAGTCTCCGTGACGCGGAGCCCAGCACCGCGGCATCGGCCTCGACTCGCATGGCGACCATCGCGAGCCAACCGTGCCAGTAGGTCTCGCGGTTGCGGGCGACCTCCGCTTCTCCGACGTCGATTTCCTGACGAGCGCGCTCGATGTCGCCCGTCCAGATGTGTGCGTCGGCCTGCAGCATCGCGAGATGGACGATGCGATCGGGGTCGTTCGGGGCGGCGACTCCGACCTCGGTTGGGTCCAATACCGCGAGAGCGTCGTCGTAGTCGCCGGCGAGAACGTCGATGAGCGAGCGAACGGTCGCACGGAACCAGGCCTCGTACCCCTCCGCGGGCAGGCGGTCGATTCCCGCCATCATCGCGTTCGCCTCGCCGAGCTCTCCCTGTAGGGCTGTGACGAGCGCACGCAGGGAGCGAGCGGGCAGCAGATAACGCCGTAGGCCGTATTGCTCGACGAGCTCGTCGACCTCGTCGAGACAGGTCAGGCAAGCATCGAATTTCGGCACGGACTGGTAGAACGACGCATAGTTGAAGAGTGCGAGCG
The DNA here is from genome assembly GCA_038209365.1 of Acidimicrobiia bacterium. GTDB lineage: Bacteria > Actinomycetota > Acidimicrobiia > IMCC26256 > PALSA-610 > DASQHW01. The sequence continues at coordinate 7,512 of JBBQXS010000015.1, forward strand.
CGTGCATCGCGTGCACGCCTCCGTCGCGCGCGATCGACACTGCCTGTTCGGCCTCCGCTTCGACGAGGTCGACCTCGCCGAGAAGCTCATAGCACTGTGCCATGACGGAGTGCCCGCGCGCCTCGAGGGCGGGATCCCCGATGTCTCGGATCGCCTCGAGCATGCGCTCTGCGGGCTCGCGCCATTCTTCAGGAGAGGCGTGCGTCAGGAGATACTCGACCGTGCTCACGAGGAAACGGGCGCGGGCGCGCGGGTTCACTTGGTCTATGACTGGGAGCAGCGTGCGCGTCGCGAATTCGTGGAGCTCGGGAGCCCGGTCGGCGGTCCACATGATGCCGTACACGCGGCTGGCCGCCTCGATGCCGCGTTCCGGATCGATGAGGCACGCCTCTTCCAGACCGGCGCGTCCGAGGTCCGCCGCGCGTTCGATGTGCCCCGCGAAGCCCGCAGCGTCGGCGGCTGCCAATACCAGCGCCGCGTGGTCGATTCCGGCAACGACGGACGGAGCGTCGACGGCACCCCACCAGAAGAGCCCGCGTTCGTATGCTTCGAACGCAGCATCGAACGCGTATCTCGCCTCGGCCTGCTGCGCCGCGGCCACGAGCCATCGCAGTGCCGGCGTCGCCTCTTCGGCCGCGTCCCAGTGGCGCGCCAGCTCGGCGACCTGGTCGACGTCCACGGCGCGCTCCGGATGGTCTGTGAGTGCGTGGGCGATCGCGCGATGCAGCGCGATGCGCTCGTCGGGCAGGGTGTCCTCGAGGACCGCCTGGCGCAGCAGCGCGTGGCGGAAGGCGTAGCCCCAACCGCCGTTGTCGGCGAGGAGCACGCCGGCATCGACCGCCGCCCGTGCCGATGTGCGCGCTCGATCAGCGTCGAGACCGGAGGCGGCGGCGAGCCAGGCACGCGGCGCTCGGAGACCGACGAGCGCGGCGGTCCGTACGAGCTGGCGCGCGTCGGCGTCGAGCGAGTTGAAACGCACCGACATGAGGTCGCGCAGGGTCGGTGGGATGCGCCCATCGTCGCGGGCGGCGACGAGCTCCTCGACGAAGAGCGGATTCCCGTCGGCGTCGCGGGCGATCCGTTCGATATCGCTCTTGTCCCCGTCGTCTCCCGTGAGGAATGTCGCCAGCTCGGTGGTCGCATCGGGGGACAATGGTTCGAGTGCGATGCGATGGCTGCCGAAACGCCCGAGCTGGGCGATGAGCTCGCGGTCATCCGTTGAATCTTCGGGGCGATACGCCACGACGACGAGCATCGGCACGCGCCGAAGGTTGCTCGTGACGTAGCGCAACAGCTCACGGCTCGCGGGATCGATCCAATGGACGTCGTCGATGACGAGCACGAGCTTGGTGCGGCCGGCGGCATCCGCGAGCACGTCGAGGATGGCTTCGAACAGCACGTGCTGACCGTCGTCGGTGCTCGCCGGGGCGACGCCGAGCCGCGGCAGGAGCCGGGGGAGCTGCGATCGGACACCGTCGGGAAGGTCATCGAGCTTTACGACGCCGTCAGTGCGGAGAAGCCACCAGAGCGCGTCGGTCCACGGCGCGTACGGCACGCCCTCGATGCACGCGCCCCGGGCGACATCCGCGTCGTCGGCGCGGGCGGCGAACTCGTCGAGCAGGCGGGTCTTGCCGATACCGGCCTCGCCGCTCACGATGGCAAGCATCCCCGTGGTGCCGTCCAACTCGTCGAGCGCGTCGAAGAGCGCGCGAAGCGGTTGCTCACGTCCAATCAGATGCGGCGTCCGCTGACGGCCCCCCAAGGCCCCCAATTGTGCCTGTTGCCGATCCGCTCCGCCATCAGGCCGTCGACTGCGACGGACTGCTCGTCACGATTTTGCGCGTGCCGAAGTCTCGATCGTGACCGGCTGGTCGTCCGGGGGCTCGGCCGCGGGCCGTCGTGGCCGGCGCCTTGCCAGGCGCGACCCGGAGACCGCGTGGATCGCGATCGCGGCACCGATCGCGATGCATACGTCCCCGATGCTGAAGACGTTGTGAAGCGGCCAAGCCTTGGGAATTGCGAAGATGTCACCGAGCACGAGCAATCGCGGATGGGCGAGGCCGCTCGAGTTCGCGAAGCCATTCGTGTGCGAGACCTCGCCCGCGATGCGGAGTGCGCTGTTCGAAGCGGGCATCACGCCGTTGTTGGCGACGATCGCGACGGCGTTGAGGAACGCCCCGATGGCAACCATCCGTATCCCGGGTTGTCGGCGATTGGCCCAGAGGAATGCCCCGGCGAGGCCGTACGACGCGAGATGCAGGAATCGATGCAACAAATGGTCCCCGCCTGACGCCACCGAGACGATCACGACCTGGATGGCGAGCGCGGCGAAGATGACCGGCGTCCATCGCAACCGCATGTCGGAGAGCCTCGAGAGCCTCCCTCCGGCCAGCGGCACGGTGATCAAGCTGAGCGCCACGACGGCGACGAGGAACATGGTCGGCGCCCATCTCCCTGGATTCGAGGCTGATCGTCGCAAGGGATATCGGCGGGTGTCGACCCCTCCTGATGTGACATTTGTCCTTCGGAGTACAGCCCAAGCCCTTTGCGCCCGAAACTCACCATACGGGGATTCGCCCCGTCTCAGCAGCGTGTGAAAGGACCGGTCGTGAAGATTCGCTTTGTCAGGTGGACCGTGGGCGTGTCGTCCCTCGTCATGCTCGTCGCGGTGACCGGCGCGGGCTACAAGTGGCACTGAAGGCAGACCGCGCGGTCGCCCCGGGCTTGACCCCTGGGGCCACGGCGCCCGCCGCCTGAGGCGGCCATCGGCCGGGCGAAGCTCGAGCTCGCGGGGGAGAAGCTCCCGGGCAAGCTGTCCGAGGCAACACGGCCGTACAGCTTCGTGGCCCCCTCAGCGGGGGCCACGACCATTCTGCGCCGAAGGCGTGGAGTCAGACGGACACGGGGATCCGCACATCGTCGAGCTCGCGCACCGCGTGCTTGATCTGACGCTCGTGCATCATGAAGCCGAGCACGAGGGCGCCCAACACTGCGATCGCGCCGAGCAGGGCGGCGATGCCGACCCAGTAGGCGATCGCGCCGACGGTCGCCCAGCCCCAGACGTTGAGCAGCAGACCACGCAGCGTCTCACCGCGGAACAGCGTCTGCACCTGGCCCTCGAGTGCCTTGTCGTCCGGGTTGGCCCGTGACTGCGCGCTGACCTCGGAGTACGTCTTGCCGCCGGCGATCTGCTTCAGGTGCACCTTGATGAATTGGTCGGCGTAGGCCTTGGCCTTCGGTCCGTTGTCGACCGTCTGGCCGGCGTACTTCTGCAGGCCGGGGAACTCCTTGGCGTCGAGCGCCGGGCCCTTCGGTGAGAAGGCGATCTTCTGCTCGGACAGCTGGTTGTGGACCATGTTGTTCGCGAAGTTCGATCCCCAGAGCAGGAGCCCGCCACCGACCGCGAGGACGAGGAACAGCATCGACCCGATGACCACGAGAGCGGGCACCGTCTTGAACCAGTTGGTGGCTCGCATGTTGGCTCCCTTTGTGTTGTTCCGGTGCCGCGTCGCGCCGGATCGCTCAATGGTCGGTGCATCGCGTGCCGGGTGGCAGTGCCGATCCGCCCGATCTCGAAGGACCTCCGGCCCGCCCCGCCCGACCTTTCGTCGGGACCTGCGGCGGCGGGCAGGGACTTTTGGCCCTGACTCGAGTCGCCCCGAGCAGTCACGATGAGGAAACGACGTGGGCGCCGAGGTCGTCGTCGTGCTCGTTATGGTGCCGTGACGCGGGTTGTAGCGCACCACCGAAGAGAGGGATGGCGATGTCGATCCGAGTCTTCCTGGTCGACGACCACGAGGTTGTACGGCGGGGCGTGCGCGACCTCCTCGAGCAGTTCGATGACATCGAGGTCGTCGGTGAGGCCGGTACGGCCGAAGAAGCGCTCTCCAGAATCCCGCCGACGCACCCGGATGTCGCCGTGATCGACATGCGACTCCCCGACGGCAACGGCGTGGAGGTCTGCCGGGACGTCCGCTCGAATGACGCGAGCGTCAACTGCCTCATCTTGACGTCGTTCGCCGACGACGAAGCGTTGTTCGATGCCATCATGGCGGGCGCCGCCGGCTACCTGCTGAAGCAGGTCAAGGGCACGGACTTCGTCGATGCGGTCCGCCGCGTTGCCGCCGGCCAGTCGCTGCTCGCACCGGAGGTGACCGCGCAGGTGCTCGAGCGATTGCGCAAGGGTCCCGAAGAGGACGAACGCCTGACTCGTCTGACCGACCAGGAGCGCAAGATCCTCGACTTGATCGCCGAGGGGCTCACCAATCGCCAGATCGCCGAGCGCATGTTCCTCGCCGAGAAGACCGTGAAGAACTACGTGTCGCACCTGCTCGCGAAGCTCGGTATGGAACGACGCACCGAGGCCGCGGTCTTCGCGACGCGCATGCAAGCCGACAAACCGCGGAACTAGGAACTCCCCCAGCTCCCGCGTGGTGGAGATGTGGGCCGATCCGGAGCGCGGAGAAGGCCGTTCGACTCTCGCCGGCGGCGCGCGTGACGTCGATGATCATGAGGTGCTGATCGACGAAGGTCTGGAGCTCCTCACCGAAGAGGAGTGTGTCGACCTCTTGGAACCGGGCGGGGTCGGGCGGATCGGCGTCACGATCGCCGGGCTCCCCGTGATCTTGCCGGTCAACTACGCGTTCGTGGACGGGGAAGTCCTGTTCCGCACCGGCGAGGGGACGAAGCTGAGCGCCGCGACGCAGCGGGCGGTCGTCGCGTTCGAAGTCGACGCGTATGACGTTGACTCGGATTCGGGGTGGTCGGTGCTCGTCATCGGCCGTTCGTCGGTGGTGACGGACCCGATGGAGCTCACTCGCCTCGATGGCTACGAGATCACATCGTGGGCAGACGGGACCCGGAACAACTACGTGCGGTTGCAGCCGGAGCTGCTCACCGGCCGTCGCATCGCGCGGTGTTGATCGTTCGCGCGCACCGCTCAGGTGCAGAGCGCACTCGAGAACTCCTGGTGCCCGCGATGTAGCTGACATCGCTGGGACCACGATGCCGACAAGAGTCGCCATGTTCCGTCGTTGCGACCTGCGAACGACAGGTCGTAGCGGACCTGGGCCACGGAGTCGTCGGCGAGCAAGACGAACACGACGACCTGCTGGGTGCCGTCCGCGCGCGGGTGCTCCTCGACGCTGACCGCATTCGGGGGTTCGGTCGGAGGCGGATCGAGCTGTGTGAACGTCACCGCGAGCGCCTTCGGGTCGCGGGCCACGGACGAATGCGCGTCCAGATAGGCGTTGAATTCGGCGACCGGCACCGTCCCGTCGGGCAGCTGCTGCGGATGCGCGGTCCACGGTGGGAACACGGGTGGAGTTGTCGGCGTGGACGTGATCGTCGTCGGAGTTGTCGTCTGCGTTGTCGTCGAGGTCGGGCCAGTCGTCGATGACGCGACCGTGCGAGCTGTACTCGTCACGCTCGTGAGGGGTCCACCAGATTCTCCCGGATCGTCGGAACGCGAGACCAGAACGACGGTGATGACTCCGACGACGAGCGCGATCAAGGCCGCCGAGACGAGCGCATATCTCCACGTGCCGCCCGCCGGCGCGCGCCGGACGTTGAGCTCGGCGACCTGCGCCAACGGATCGAAGGCCCCGGTAGGTTCGGGAACCTGCGCGGCTTTCGCGCGCAGGGTTTCGGCAAGCCGTCGATGCAGCTCTTCGTCGGTCATCGGTGCAACTCCCTGCGCAGATCGGCAAGTCCACGGTGCAGGCGTGTCCGGACGGTCGCGTCGCGCCAGCCAAGAGCGTCTGCGATCTCTGACGGCGCCATGTCGTTGTAGAACCGCAAGACGAGCACCGCACGGCGCTCCGGACGCAGGTGGGCGAGGCGCTCCCACATTTCGTCGATCTCAGGCTCTTGTGTGGCAGGAGGCTCGAACGACGACGCGAGCCGATCTGCTTCCATCGCGGCCCGCGTCCGCGACTGTAGGCACAACCGCACGACGCTGGTACGGAGGTAGCCCCCTGGGTTGTCGATCGTGGCGAAGTGCCGGTACATGCGCGCGAAGGCCTCCTGTACGAGCTCCTCGGCAACCGCGTGCGACCCGACGATGAGGTACGCCGTCCGGAGCATGTCGGCGCGCGATTGGCGGAAGACGTCTTCAAACGACCGCACCGGTTGCTCCACGAGTATCCCCACATCTCTTCTGATCAGCGGGCGATGGTCCGCGTTCCCAACGCTACGAAAAAATGTGGAAGGCGAGTCAGAACGACGCCGAACTCGGTCCCGCGCGTCAGGCGGTGGCGTCTCCACCGCGTTCGGATGCGTTGTTGCGCGAAAGGGCGAGCTGTACCTCGTCCAGGAGCTGTTGTTGCGTGAACGGCTTCTGCAGCAGCTTGACGCCGTCGTCGATCAGGCGACGGGTGCCAAAGGCTTCCTCGCTGTAGCCGGACATGTAGAGCACCGCCCGATCCGGGCGCTGCTCGAGGATGAGATCCGTGACCTCGTGTCCGGGCATCTTCGGCATGATCGAGTCGGTGAGGAGAAGCTGGAAGTCGTGGTCGGTGGCGACGCCGACTGCCTGCTCGTACGTGGCTGCGGTCAACACGTGGTATCCGTTGTGTTGCAAGATGCGTGAGGTGAGCTCGAGCATGGCGGGCTCGTCCTCGACCACCAGGATCGTTTCGCCGTGTCCGTGGCTCGTGCGCGCCGGATCCGGTGCATGCGAAGGCTTGGCTGCATCGGCGTCGGCACGGAGGTCGACGCGGAAGGTGGTCCCGATGCCCTCTGTCGAGGAGACCCTCACGTCGCCGCCTGCCTCATGGACGATGCCGTAGACCGTGGCGAGCCCCAGGCCGGTGCCTTCACCCTTGGCCTTGGTCGTGAAGAAGGGCTCGAAGATGTGGGAAGCGACGTCTGCGCTCATTCCGGTGCCGGTGTCGCTGACCGTCAATGTGGCGTAGCGACCGGGCTCGACATCGGGGTGCATCCGGGCGTAGCCGACGTCGAGGTCCGTCGTGGTGGTCTCGATGGTCAAGGTGCCACCGGTCGGCATCGCGTCTCTCGCGTTGACGACCAGGTTGACGAGGACCTGCTCGATCTGACCGCGGTCGGCGTGAATGGTCGGCAGGTCGCGTTCGGACCGGACAACGAGATCGAGGTGCTCGCCGAGACTCCGCGAGAGCAGGTTCTCCATGCCGGCGACCACCGCGTTGAGCTCGATCGGCTCGAGTTGGATCTCCTCTCGGCGGGCGAAGATCAGCAGCTGCTTGGTGAGACGCGCCGCTCGTTCTGCAGCGGACTGGATCTCGGTGGCGTCGGCACGAACCTCGGGCATGTCCTCGGTCTGCTCGATGACGAACGCGGCGTAATTCATGATGACGCCCAGGAGGTTGTTGAAGTCGTGCGCGATTCCGCCGGCGAGCTGCCCGACGCTCTCCAGGCGTTCGGACTGATGAAGCCTGCCTTCGAGCTCTCTGCGCTCGGCTTCGGCGCGGTTGTGTTCACTCATGTCGCGAGCCACGGTGGAGGCGCCGATGATCGTGCCGGCGGCGTCCCGGATCGGTGACACGGTCATGGCGACTTCCAGCACGGTTCCGTCCTTGCAGACTCTGAGCGTCTCGTAGTGCTCGACCCGCGAGCCGTGCGCGACCCGTTCCAGAATGACGGCGATGTCCCCGGTTCGGTCGGGTGGGACAAGGAGCGAGAGGGGCCGTCCCACGATCTCGTCCGCGGAGTAGCCGTACATCTGCGCGGCGCCCGCATTCCACGAGGTGATCACGCCGTCCAGGGTCTTGCCGATGATCGCGTCCGCGGACGACTCGACGATTGCAGCCAGCATCGACGCGCCGACCAGCTCCCGGTCCCGGGTCTCCAACAGGCGCGCGGTCGCCGACCGGCGCGCCTCGTCGAGCGCGGAGACGGAACGAGCGGTGACGAACACGAGCACGGCGAACACGGCCATGTTGGAGACCGCGAAGATCGCCAGCCCGAGCTGCGTGCCGAAGAGCCCGGCGCGCTCGCCCGGCCAACGGACCCAAGCAAGGGCCAGCGGGATCAGGATGGCGGCAGGAAGCAGTCGGCGGGCGAGGTGCCCTCCTGCGTCTCCGGCTGACACCGTCGCCATGAGCCCCACCCGCGGGCGCAAGAACAACACGCCGATGCTCAATATGACGAACAGCAAGCAGGTATGAATCGCCATGAGGGCGTCGCTGAGGCCGTACAGCTGCGGAACGGTGTAGAGGTATCCGGCGAGCGAGACCACGGCCAGTCCGAGTGCACCTGCGGCGAGCACTTGGGATGCGGTCTCGCTACGCCGCGACGCTCGACCCCCGAGCTCGAGCGACGCAGCAATGGCCAGAAACGCGAGTGCGGTCGTCGTCGCCATCCGACCGGGGACGGCGGTCCCCACCGGATTCGTCACGTCGCGGTGGAGCAGCTCATCGACGTGCAGATTCACGGCAAGGACGTATTCCACGAGGGTGCTGATCACTATTGCGCTTGCGAAGGCGATCAGGCCGGTCCTCTGCCTGCGCCATCGCGGCCGATCCGTCGCGCACAACGCGAGACCCAGCAAGACGAACAGGACGGCGGTGTTCGGCTTCATCGACGGCCACGTCGGAAGCACGCTTCGCAGCACACCGATGTCGAGAAACCAGCCACAGAGGACGGCGATCCCGACTGCGATCACCGCGGTGCCCGTCGCCGTGCCCCACCGTTGCGTTGATGTCACCTGTGCCCCTGACTCTTGTCGCAGAGCCGGGATGGTTGCCACCGCCAACGACTCGCCGAAGAGCCTGAATCTCCGATCCCTACGCGGTCATCGGCCGAACCTCTCGGGAACTGAGCCCGCCGTGCAGTTGTGCACCAAGATCGGCAGGTGTCAGGCGAGCGGCTTCAGCGGCGCGTGCCACTCGATCACGGTGCCACAGCGGTCGCCCGGGCGTATCTCGCAGCGCCCACCGAGTGTCAGCGCCCGTTCGGTCATGTTCCCCAGGCCTTGTCCACCGTGCGAGCCGCCGGCGAGGACACCGACGCCGTCATCGACGACGCGAAGGATCAGCTCGTCCGCGGTGAGGCGGACCGAGATCGTCACATGGGTCGCCGACGCGTGCTTCACCACGTTTGACAGCGCCTCGCGTAGCGTCGGCACGAGTTGCTGGCGCACCTTCTCCGGAGTCACGGAGTCGACCGGGCCGTCGAAGAGCACGTGTGGCTCGAAACCCAGCGCGCGGCCAGATTCGCGAGCAGTTCCGAGGACGTCGTCCCGCAATCCGGCCGTCGGCATACGGCGCGCGTGCAGACTGAAGATCGATGTTCGGATGTCACGAATGGTGCCATCGATCTCGTCGATTGCGGTATCGAGGCGCTCGATGGTCTTGGGCTCCGAGATCCCGCCGATCGCGCCCTGAAGTGACAGACCTACCGCGAACAGCCGCTGGATCACGGTGTCGTGCAGGTCACGTGCGATCCGTTCGCGGTCATCGACGAGTGCGAGTTGTTCGTGCGCGCGCATGAGCTCGTCGGCAATCGTGCGACGTTCGGTGACGTCGCGAACGATCGCGATGACAAAGGTGCGCGTCCCCGACCGTACGGGACTCAGGGCGATCTCGAGCGGGAACTCCTCGCCCGATCGGCGGCGGCCGCGCAGGTCGAGCCCCGAGCCCATCGCGCGCGTGCGCGGGTGGCTCGTGTAGCCCTCACGGTGGGCGACGTGTCCGCGCCGCAGCGGCTCTGAAAGGAGGATCTCCACCGGCCGGCCGACGAGCTCGTCCACGGGATACCCGAAGAGCTGCGCCGCCATCGGATTCGCGAACTCGATGGTGCCTTTGTCGTCGACGACCACCATGCCGTCGGGGGCCGCCTCGATCACGCTGATCAGCAGCTCATCGGTCAGCTCGTGGTGTCCCGCTACATGGTCCACAGCTTCGTCAAGCTACTCGCCGCTCGCGGCGGCGACGGCCGCCGAGACGCCTCACGCGGCGCGGCGTCTCCGCAGTACCAGTACTTCGTCCAGCGCCGTCGCAAGCTCCCGCGTCGCTGGACGCGCTCGCAGATATTCGAAGAACTCGACCAGCTGCATCGTCGCCTCCAACGGTTGCGATGCATGCAGCATGACCGATTGCGGTTGCCCTCGGCAGGGACAGAAGGCCCCAAGTGGCTCGACCGTTGGACCCTGGTCGCGCAATCCCCTCACAGGCGCGCGACCATGAGGACGGTGCTGGATGCGAACCGCGGCGCGGAAGACACGACATTCGATGCATTGATCGACTCCCTTCCTGACGGCGTCGTGGTCACGACACCAACCGGGCGGATCGTTGCAGTCAACAGGCAGTTCTGCACGCTCTCGGGGCATACGCGTTCGGAGCTCGTCGATGCGCCGATCGACTTCCTGGTCCCGAGCCGAGTCCGCGCCCGGCACGTCGCCTTCCGTTCCGCATACGTCGCCGAAGGAGGACCGACCCGCGCGATGTCCGACCGCGTCGACATCGTGTTGGTACGCGCGGATGGCTTCGAGCTGCCGGTCGACGTTTCGTTGTCGACATTCGGCACCGGGGGCGAGCAGCGCGTGGTCGCGGCAGTGCGGGACGCGTCGGCGAGGCGGCACGCGGAGCTCGAGGTCGAGCAGGAACGCGCCTTCACCAGTGCAATGCACACGATCTCCGACGCAGTCCGGCGAGGCGGCACCATCGATGAGACGTTGCGCACGATCAGCGCCCATGCTCGCACCCTCCTCGACGCCGACTTGGCCGCCCTCGCGCTCCCGACGGACGACGTCGAGACGCTGATGTTCCGCGTGTGCGACGGCGACGGTGGCGACGCGCTCGAAGGCAGCATTGTCCGCGCCGATGCGTCGTTGTCGGGCGCCGTGATGCGCGAGCACGAGCGGGTGTTGCTGAGTGACGCGAGCACGGACGCGCGATTCCACCGCCCTGCGGCGTGGCCCCAAGAGATGGGGCCCGCGCTGTTCGTGCCGCTCCACACGCACGCCAACACGCTCGGAAGCCTCATCGTCGCCAAACGGCGCGGGCGACCCATGTTTCGCGTGGACGACGTACGGCTGATGAATACGTTCGCGGCGCAAGCGGCACTGGCCCTTGCCGACGCGCGCAGCCAAGACGCGCTCCGAGCGCTGCGCGTCCTCGAAGACCGCGACCGCGTGGCGGCCGCGATGCGGGACACGGTCGTGAGCCGCGTCTCCGGCGCCTCGCTCACGCTCCATACCGTGCTCCAGGCGGAGATGCCTGAGGAGCTTCAGGAGCGCGTGTGGCAGGCGATCGACGAGCTGGACGGTGCGGTGGCTGCAATCCGCTCCGCGGTGTTTCCCCGCTGAGCTTTCATTGAACTCGCGCGAGCATCGCGTCGACGGCCGGCCCTGACGACGACCCGAAGGACTTCGCCGCACCGAACGCGTACACGCCACCGTTGGCCGTCAGCAGGTAGTAGCCGTCGCTGCTGGGAAGGCCTCGCATACGAACCGTGGGCACGTACGGCGCACCGAGACCGGCGCGCACCCCTGGCAGGCTGCCCTTGAACGGCACGTTGAACGCGAAGATCCCGCCGTCGGCGGCAACCAGCCAGTAGCCGTTGCCATTGGCGGCGGCAGTCATCGACCGCATCGGAGCGGCAAGGCGCAGATTGCCTGTCGAACCATGGAAGCGTGCGTTGCCGAACGAGAACACCCCTCCGTCGCCCGCGACGAACCAGTAGCCCTGGCCGTTCGATGTCAGGGCCAGGTCGAGGACCGGCGCGTTGAGCCGCATCCCGCCCGTCGATCCGTAGAAGTGCGCGTTGCCGAAGGTGAAGATGCCACCGTCCTGGCCGAGAAGCACGTAGCCCTTGCCGCTCGGCGTGGCCGCCATCCCGACGATCGACCCGTTGAGCCGAGTGCCGTACATCGAACCGTGGAACCGCGCGTCTCCGAAGGCGTAGACCGCACCGTCGGAACCCGTGAGCCAGTAGCCGCGACCACTGTGGGTCCGAGCTCCGGCCACGATGATCCCGCTGTGCGGAGTGCCGCCGAGGTCGCCGTAGAACTTGGCGCTCCCGAAGCTCTGCACGCGACCGTCGGCCTTCACGATCCAGTAGCCGCCACCCTTTGCACTGACGGTATGGCTGGATGTATCGCCGGTCACCGCAGCGTGCGGGTTGACCAGTCCGTCGCCGAACGTGTCGTCGCGGCCGGGACTCCCCAGAGCCGTCGCCGTCGCCCTGAGGGCATGCGAGATCTCTACGGCCGAGAGTGACGGCTTCGCGCCGATGACGAGCGCGGCTGCGGCCGATACGTACGGTGTGGCCATCGAGGTTCCACTCATCCACGCGTAGTCGTTCGCCTTCGACCCGCCGTACGTCGAGAGGATGAGCTCCCCGGGCGCCGCGATGTCGACGTACGCACCGGTGTTCGAGAACGCCGAATGCCGGAGCGAGCTGTTCACCGACGCCACCGCGATCGCCTCGGGATAGGCGGCGGGATAGGTCGGGAGGTTTCCCAGCTCTTTCGAGTTGCCGGCGGCCGCTACCACGACGGCCTTCTTCGACATGGCGTACTGAATCGCCAACTGCTCGCCCGAGGACGGCCCACCTCCGACGCTCAGGTTGATCACGCGAGCGCCGTGGTCAGCAGCCCAGATGATGCCCTGCGCGAGGGTCGATGCAGTTCCGGTGCCGCGCGCGTCGAGGACACGCACCGGCATGAGCCGTGCGCCCGGTGCTGCGCCCGAGATACCGATCCCGTTGTTCGCGTGCGCGGCGATGATGCCGGCGACGTGCGTTCCGTGGGCACCGGGATCGACCATGCCGTGACGGCCGGGATCGACGCTCGCGGCGTCCGACGCCAGATCGGTGCCGGCGATGACCGAGCCGGCAAGATCCTGGTGATCCGCGGCGATACCGGTATCGACGACCGCGACGATGACGCCGCTGCCATTGCTCGTGCCCCAGGTTGCCTCGTACGACAGCTGGTCGAGCGCCCACTGATCGGACCGCATGGGATCGCCGAGGACGCCCACGGTCGCGTCGTCCTCGACGGAGACGACCTTGGTCGATGTCCGGCCGAAGTCTGCGTCCGCTTGTGCGATCGCGACCTTGATGCCGCGCACGACCTGGAGGTGGCCATCCGACGTGCGGGTGAGCGCCCAGCGCCGTGCGAGCGACGGATCAGTCGCGCCGGCCGGCGATGCGAAGCCCAGTGCGAGCGCGAGGACGGTGCCGGTCGTGAGGCCGCGTCGTACGAAGCGAAGTGTTGCCTTGTTCCCCATGATGTGCCCTCTGCCAGCTGCTGCGGCTTGGCCGCTGCGTGTACTCAGGGCATCGGGATCGGGCACCTCTGTGCGCAGAGGCGGTCAAGGCATCTTCGACTAGTACATGTGGCCCACCCAGCGATCTTCCGCGTCGCGCGTCAGCTGCTGCGCTTGACCAGACCTTCGCGTACAGCGATCGCAACGGCCTCGAGCTTCGAGTGTGCCTCGAGCTTGCCGAGGACGTTTTGCACGTGGTTGCGAACCGTGTGCTTGCTCAGCACCAGCTCACGTGCGACGGCTTCGTTGCTCTTGCCGTCGGCAAGCAGCTGCAGCACTTCCCGCTCTCGCTTCGTGAGATCTGATCCGACGCGTCGGAACGATGTGCGGAGACGAGGCAGCAATTCGGTGAGCATCGACTGTGGGACATAGGACTCGCCGGCGTGCACGGTGCGCACCGCCAGTACCAGCTCGTCCAAGGCCTTGTCCTTCGTCAGAAAGCCGGCGCTGCCGGCCTCGATGGCCGCGAGCGCAACCCGGTCGTCGGCGAGCGCGGTCAGGATGACGATCTGGGTCTGGGGGCTGGCGGCGCGGATCTTCGTCGCGAGCGCGGCGCCGTCACCGTCGGGAAGTTGGTAATCGACGACCGCGACGTCGGGACGGTGACGAAGGGCCGTGGCGAACCCTTCCTCGCAGGTCTGCGCGGTCGCGAGCACGACGATGTCGTCGACCTGCCCGAGCACTCGAGCGAGACTCTCCGCGAACATTTCGTGGTCGTCGATGACGATGACGCGTATCCGGTCGGTGTCGTTCGCCTCTCGAGCGTCTGCCCGATCGACCACGTGTGGCCCCCTTTGCGCAGCGCGGGCATTCCAGTGTCGCACATCGCGCATTTGGCGATATGCGGCGGCGCGTCGGATTCCCTGCCATGACCATGATCCGGTGAGTTCTGGCGGTGCGCCACCGGCATCTCCGCACTCGCAGCCGGTTGGCCGGACTCACTCGACGTGGTGGCACGATGCCCTCTATAGGTACCGTAGGGTGATCGGGCGTGCACAATTCGTTGCGTTCTGCCGTCAAGGGCAGCCGAACAGATTCCACGGTCGGCCCGACGAACGAACGACTCGTTGCGCTCCTCGACGCCGCGCCCGACGCGATGCTCGCTGCCGAGTCCGGCGGCCACATCGTCTGGGCGAACATGCAAGCCGAGACGCTCTTCGGCTATTCACGCGAAGAGCTGCTCGGCAAGTCGGTCGAAATGCTGGTCCCCGAGCACGCACGCGCCGGACACCCGGCGTACCGCCGGGACTACCTGAAGAATCCGCGCGACCGGCCCATAGGCACCGGGATGCGGCTCGCCGCCCGCCGGAAGGACGGGAGCGAGTTTCCCGTCGAGATCTCCCTGTCGGCGATCACTTCCGACGAGGGCCTGCTCGTATGCGCCGCAATTCGTGACGTGACCGAGGCTCTCGAGGCGCTGGCCGAGCGCGACCGCCTGCGTGCCGATGCCGAGCGCGAGCGCCGCGAGGTGCAGGCGCAGCGCGCACAACGCCTCGAGAGCCTCGGTGAGCTCGCAGGCGGAGTGGCGCACGACTTCAACAATCTGCTCGCCGCCATCATCAACTTCGCATCGTTCGTCGACGAGGAGGTCTCGCTTGCGGCGTCCGAGCGCGGTGGCGAGCGTTGGCATGCCGTGCACCGCGACATCGAGCAGGTGACACGGGCCGCAAAACGTGCCTCGCAGCTCACGCACCAGCTCCTCGCATTCGCTCGTCGCGAAGTGGTGCAACCGCGGGTGCTCAACCTCAACGGCGTCGTTGCCGAGACCGAACAGTTGCTCCGCCACACGATCGGCGAGCACGTGGTCCTGGCCACCGACCTCGACCCCGACCTCTGGTCGATCGTTGCCGATCCTGGCCGAATCGAACAGGTCCTCGTGAACCTGGCCGTGAACGCCCGCGACGCGATGATCGGCGGCGGCATGCTCCGGATCGACACCGGCAACATCACCGTCGACGCCGACGCCGACGCCGACGCCGACGCCGACGACGCATTGGCGCATCCCGGCGTCGAGCCCGGCCGGTACGTGCGCTTGCGAGTCGGCGACAGCGGCACCGGGATGGACCCGGAAACGCAGCGCCACGCGTTCGAGCCGTTCTTCAGCACCAAGCCCAAGGGCGAGGGCACAGGGCTCGGCCTCGCGACCGTGTACGGCATCATCACCCAGGCCGGCGGGGAGTCGACGCTGTATTCCGAACCCGGAGTCGGCACAACCTTCAGCGCGTTGCTCCCTGCGACCTCGTCGGCCCTCTCCGCCAAGCACGAGTCCGAGCCCACGACGACCAAATCCGCGGGAGAAACGATCTTGGTCACCGAGGACGAGGACGCGATCCGCGAGGTTGCGCGCCGGATTCTCACACGCAACGGCCACACGGTGTTGCTCGCCGAGAACGGTGTCCGCGCGCTCGAGCTGCTCGACGTGTTCGACGGCGAGATCCATCTGCTCCTCACTGACGTGGTGATGCCGGGAATGCAGGGGAAGGAGCTTGCCGAGGAGGCGCGTCGCCATCGTCCCGGATTGCGCGTCCTCTACATGTCGGGATACGCGCAGCCAATTCTTGCGTCGCAGGGCACGCTCGACACCGGTGTCGTGCTGCTCGAAAAGCCGTTCACCGAACTCTCGCTGCTCCGCCGCGTCCGCGAGGTTCTCGACTCGTGAAGGCCCCGACCGCGACGGAGCGACGCAGCCGCGTCTTGCTCGTCGACGATCACGAGATGCTGTTGGAAAGCCTTACACGACTCCTGAGCGAGCAGCCCGACATCGAGGTGATCGCGGTCGCCGCCACGGCGAACACCGCAGTCCGGGCCGCAACTCGCGAAGCACCGGACGTGGCCGTGATCGACTACAGGCTGCCGGATGGCATCGGCACCGACGCCGCCCGGCAGATCATCGCGACGCGTCCGGCGACCAAGGTCATCGTCCTCAGCGGGTCCGACACCGAAGCCGAGCGCGTCGAGGCGGCGCGGGCGGGCTGCGTCGGCTTCCTCGACAAGACGAAAGCGTTCGGCGACCTGACGGGGTTGATTCGTGACGCCTTCGCGGGACGGCTGTCGGAGCCGACCGTTTCCGCGGTCCTCCCGACGCCCGAACAGCTCATCGTGCACTATCAGCCGATCGTCGACCTCGCGACGACCGGCGTCGTCGGCTTCGAGGCGCTCGTGCGGTGGAACCACCCGCAACGCGGTCTCGTCCTTCCCGACGAATTCATTCCGCTGGCCGAGCAGACGAGCCTCATCACCGAGATCGACGACCACGTCTGGATGCAGGCGTGCCATCAGGCCGCCACTTGGTCCTTGCGCTATCCCGACGAGCAACCGCGGTTCGTGAGTGTGAACGTGTCAGGTCGGGATCTCGGACGTACCAACCTCGCGGCTCGACTCAGCGCCGCGCTCGAGCACGGCGCGCTCGATCCCCATCTCCTCGTTGTCGAACTGACCGAGACCTTCCTCGTCGACGACAACGACGTCGCGGCGCGGACGCTCGAAGAGGTCAGGGCGCTCGGAGTGCGGATTGCGCTCGACGACTTCGGCGCGGGGTACGCATCGCTGGACTACCTGCGTCGCTTACCGATCGACATCATCAAGCTCGACAAGGCCTTCACGCAGGAGCTCCCGGGGAGCCGCGCGCGGGTCTTCGTCGCGGCGGTCGCGCAACTCGCGCAAGATCTCGGCGCGTCGGCGGAAGCCGAAGGCATCGAGACACTCGAACAGCTCGAGTGTCTGAGAGCTGCCGGATGGCCTCTCGGACAGGGCTACTACTTCGCGCGACCGCAGTCCGCGACCGCGACCGAGGCGCTGTTCGCGCCGGCGTGACACAACGCACGCACAACTAGAATAGAAGCACGATACAAGCAAATAGGTTCGGGTATTAATGCTAATCTTGCGCTTGGCATGTGAGGCGGCAGGCTGTGGGCGCCGCTTTTGATATGAAGTCCCTGGACCCCGGACTTCGTCCTTTGGAGCTCATTTCTCGGTGGAGTGAGCGCCGACTCGCGACGTAGCGGCGGTGAACATGGGCAGCCTACGAAGCTCTTCGAAACCCTCGAGCGACGCCTGGATGCGCGCCGTGATGGAAAGCCTGCGTGACGTCGTGTGGGTACACGACGTCGATGGCACGGTCACCTATTGCAGTCCGGCGGCGGCCACGGTCTTGGGCTATTCGCCGGACGAGCTGCAAAACACGAACGAGATAGACCTCATCCATCCGTTCGATATTGCTGCGCGAAACTCCGTCCTCGAGCAGCTCGTCGCCACGAACGAGCCGCAGCCGCCGGTCGACCTGCGGCTGCGAAATCGTGACGGTTCCTTTGGCTGGTTCGAGGTCACCGACAGCGATCTCTTGGATGATCCCGCCGTGCACTCGATCGTGACGACGGCGCGCGATGTCAGTGTCCGCAAGGCAGCAGCCGAGGAACTCATCGACCTCAGCATGCATGATTCGCTCACGGGTCTCCCGAATCGCTTGGTGCTGATGGACCGGCTCGAGATTGCATTGGCGCGTACCGCGCGCAGCAACTCGGTGCTTGCCGTGATGTTCTGCGACCTGGACGAGTTCAAGGTCATCAACGACACGCTCGGTCACGAGGTCGGCGATCAGCTGCTCAGGGAAGTGAGCCAGCGTCTCAAGCGTCTGCGCCGCAAGTCCGACACAGTCGCGCGGAGCGGGGGCGACGAGTTCGTCGTCGTGTGCGACGGCCTGACGGTACCGAGCGAGGCAATCGATATTGCTGCGCAGATTCGTGATGCGGTCGAACAGCCCCTCGAGCTCGACGACACTTCGACCTCGGTCTCGGTCAGTATCGGGATCGTCACCGTCCAAGGCGTCGAGGCGAAGGGGATGGAGCCGTCGACCTTGCTCCGCAACGCTGACGCGGCGATGTACCGCGCCAAGGTGCAGGGCAAGGCGCGCTGGCACGTGTTCGACGAGACGCTGATCGAGGAGGGCACACACCGGACCGAGCTCGAGGCGGAGCTCCGACCCGCCCTCGAGCGCCGGGAGTTCGTGCTCCACTACCAGCCGATCTTCGACCTGCAGAGCCGGTCGATCGTCGGCGCCGAGGCGCTTCTGCGTTGGAACCATCCGACCCGCGGGCTGCTGTTCCCCGGCCAGTTCATCGCCGTCGCCGAACAGACCGGGCTCATCGTCTCGGTCGGCGAGTGGGCCCTTGCCGAGGCGTGCGCGCAGCTGAAGAGCTGGCAATAGGAGCACGGGTTTCCGCAGTGGATATCGGTGAACCTCTCCGTCCGACAAGTTGTCGAACCCGAGCTCGCCTCGTCGGTGCGCAACGTCCTCTCGGGCGCGGCGCTCGACCCGGACTGCCTGTGGCTCATTCTGGGCGAGACCGCGCTGATGCGGGCCGGACACTCCGCCTCGGTCGAGCTGGCCGCGGTCGCAGAGCTCGGCGTGCACCTCGGGCTGGACGATTTCGGCGCCGGCAATGCCTCACCGACGAATCTGCAGCACCTGCCCATCGACTTCCTCAAGATCGGCCAGAGCTTTGTCGCGAACCTGAACGGGGGTGTCGCCCCGGACGAAGACGGGAACGCCATCGTCCATGCGCTCACGGACCTCGGCCGCGGCCTGAAGCTGCACACGATCGCCGATGGCATCAGGCGGGACGAAGAGTTCTCGCTCATGCGCGAGTTCGGATGCCAATACGGCCAAGGCAACCTGTTCGCGCGGCCGATGACCGGCGAGGACTTGACGCGCCTCCTCGTGCAGCCCGGTGTGGGACCGGGATCGATGCAGGATCGCGCGACGTCGAGGACGTGACGGACGCGCAATGGACCGCGCGATGGACTGCGTGTTGCGTACCAATACTCTCGAGAGGTGCGCGTCCGGACGCTGCGCAGCCATCACTCGTGAAGGATGCTGACTTCAACGATACGCCGCCGTGTGACGGAGGTACCGATGAATCGCAACAATCGGGCAAACCGTAAGTACATCGACCGCCTCGGCAAAGTGGAGTTCTTCTCCGGGTGCTCGCAGCGCGAACTGCGTGCGATCGTGTCCTTCTGCACACCGATCGATGTCCGGGCCGGCCGAGTTCTCACCGAACAGGGAGCGCACGGTCGTGAATGCTTCGTGGTGATGCAAGGCCACGCGGTCGTGGAACGGAACGGCGTCATCGTCGGACACATCGTCGACGGGTCGATCATCGGTGAGATCGCGCTGCTCGGAGACGGTGTGCGCACTGCCACGGTGACCGCGGCGACCGACATGACTTTGCTCGTGCTGAGCCGTGCCGAGTTCGGCGCGATCCGGGACCTCGGCATCGCCACCGCTGCGTGGCAGTGTCTCGACGGCATCGTGGCAGAACGACTCGCACTCCTCGAGCGGCTCTCGACGGTGGCCGGCGACACGTCCGCGCCGCAGCGTATGGCTCAGGCTTCGGCTCGCTAGGTCTTCCTGTCAGAGCACGCACTCGGGTTGCCAGGTCGACCCTTCTTCCGTTGGTGCCTACATGTTGTTCTACTTCTGACCCGTCGTCGTTCTCGTGGAACCACCACGGCGGTGGCACAGCTCTTGTCGTGCGCAGCATGGGCGGGCAATCTATGTCGATGTTGCCATTCACGCGTGGGGGAGCTGGGGCCGAGAACGGGCCGGCACCGGCTGTGTCGGGATGACGACCGCGTCGACCCCGACCGCGACACTTGGGGAGTCAGACGCCGACGGGTCGCCACGCCGCATCCTCGGAAAAATCGACGCACTTGACGGCATACGCGGCTTGGCAGTGCTGCTCATCGTCGTTCACCACCTTCCGGTGGCGGTGCCGTGGCTGTTCTTCCATCATCGCCCCACAAAGGGTGGCGGCTTCGGCGTCGACATGTTCTTCGTCCTGAGCGGCTTTCTCATCACGGCGATCCTGCTGCGCGACCAGGCACACGGCGGAAGGGTGCGGTTCGGCGCGTTTTACCTGCGTCGCGCGATGCGCTTACTTCCCGCGCTGGTCTTCTTTCTCGCAGTCTTTCTCGTTTACGTGTGGTCGACCGATCTGCCCGGGGCGCATGAACCGTCGTCGGCCCTGTCAATTCTCTTCTATTACTCGAATACTGGTTTCCGGCGGCTCCCAATGTCACCGGGCCTGGGAAACTTCTGGTCGCTCGCGCTCGAAGAACAGTTCTATCTGCTCTGGCCGTTGTGTGTTGCGTTACTCGTTGGCGCCCGCCGTCGCACGGGCACGGTCGTCGTCCTGCTCGTCGGCGCGATCATCGCGGTCGCGGTGCACCGTGCGATCATGTGGGACAACGGTGCCAACTGGGTTCGGTTGTACAGCCGGCTCGACACGCGAGCCGACGCGCTACTGGTGGGCTGTCTGCTCGCGCACCTCTGGGTACGCGACAAGCTGCCGAAGCGCGGCATCCAAACGGCGGGATGGATCGCACTTGTGTTCTTCCTGTACCTCGTCCGGGTCGGCGCAAGCAACGACTTCTTGTACCGGGGCGGCTTTACCCTGATCGCGCTTTCTGTCGGAATGATCATGCTCGCCGTGTTGGAATCACCATGGCCCGTGGCGCGAGTGTTCCGCCTTTGGCCCCTGCGCGCACTCGGTCGAGTCTCGTACGGGCTCTACATCTGGCATCTTGCCGTCTTCACTGCGGTGCTCCGCTACGGGAGATGGTGGGCGCCTGTCGTTCAGGCGATCGTCGCGCTCGCGCTCGCAGGTGTCGCGACCGCCATCTCGTGGATATTCGTCGAGCAGCCATTCCTGCGATGGAAAGACCGGATGAGCGGCCACCCGAAGAATGTCGTGCCCGCAACGACGCCGGACGCGCCCGTCCAGGGAGTGGCGCACAAACGTCGCGTCATCGCGGCGCCGAAGTGACGCTCGCCGGCCGTGCTCTCGTCGAGCCGGACTCACGCTCCGCGTAGCTGGTTGCCGAAGAAGGCCCAAATCTGCTTCCACCCGTCCTTCACCGCGTCGAGCCGGTACGTAGGGCGGTCGACCGAGAAGAACGCGTGACCCGCGCCTTCGTAGGAGTGGAAGTCGAAGGTCTTGTTGTTCGCTTCGAGCGCGTTGGCCAGCGCAGCGACATCTGCAGGTGAGGGAGTCTGATCGTCGGCACCGAAGAGTCCGAGAAGCGGGCACCGCAGGTGAGGGGCGAGATCGACGTTCGCCCGCCCGCCGTAGCAGTCGACGGCGGCATCGACGTCGAGCGTGCACGCGACGAGGAATGCCTGACGTCCGCCCGAGCAGTACCCGATCACGCCGATCTTCTCATTCGCCTCCGGGCGCGCACGGAGGATGTCGATGGCACCTTGCACGTCACCGAGGCACTGCCCGTCGGGTACGCCGCCGGCCTCTCTCGCCGCCGCGGCGGCATCACCGGCCTTCGCTCCGGGCGCAAACCGGTAGTGGAGGTTCGGCATCAACGTCGCGTAGCCGTAGACCGCGAACGTACGGACGATCTCCTTAGAGGCGCGGTCGTAGCCGGGCATGTGATGGAGCACCACGACACTCGGTTGGTCCGTCCCCTCGACCGGCCGGGCGAAGTACGCCTCGATCGTGTCACCGCCGTCGCCGGCGATCATGATGGTCTCGGCGATGATGGCGTCGGACATCGTCGGACCATAGCGTCGCCCCGCCGTCGGCGTAGCCTGCACTGGTGCGCAGCTCGCTCGAAACCCTGCTGGCAGCCGGTGGGGTGTTGCTCGCCGACGGTGCGACGGGCACGAACTACTTCCGCATGGGTCTCGACGCGGGCGAGCCACCCGAGCTCTGGAATGTGGACCATCCCGAACGTGTGCAGGAGTTGCACCGGGCGTTCGTCGACGCGGGCGCGGACCTGATCCTGACGAACACGTTCGGGGGCAACCGCCACCGTTTGAAGCTGCATCGCGCCGAGGCTCGCGTGTTCGAGCTCAACGCGCGCGCGGCCGAGCTCGCGCGCGAGGTCGCGGACGCGGAGTCCCGGCCCGTGGTCGTCGCCGGCTCCGTCGGTCCGACCGGCGAGTTGTTCGCGCCGCTCGGCTCGCTCACCGATGAGGACGCGGTCGAGGCATTTACCGAGCAGATCGCCGCCCTTGCCGCGGGCGGCGCCGATGTCGCGTGGATCGAAACCATGTCCGCCCCGGAGGAGATCCGAGCGGCCGCGCGTGCTGCGATCGCGGTCGGGTTGCCGTACACGGCAACCGCCTCGTTCGACACCGCGGGCCGCACAATGATGGGGGTGCATCCTGCGGCCTTCGCGGACGTCTTTGCCGGCCTCGTCCCGCCGCCCCTCGCCATCGGTGCGAACTGCGGCGTCGGAGCGTCCGACATCCTCGTCACGCTGCTGGCGATGGTCGACGCGAACGGCGGCCATCATCTGATCTCGAAGGGGAACTGCGGCGTGCCGACCTTCCGCGGCTCCGACATCGTCTATTCCGGTACCCCCGAGCTGATGGCCGACTACGTCCGGCTCGCAGTTGACGGCGGCGCGGCGATCGTCGGTGGTTGCTGCGGCACGTCGCCCGAGCACTTGCGGGCCATGCGCGCCGCGCTCGACACGCACACCGCGGACGCGCCTCCAACGACCTCGCAGATCGTCTCGCGCATCGGTCCGCTCGCCAACTCCTCGCCCGAGGCGCCGGCCGACCACGCCGCCCGCAGCCGCACCCGCACCCGCAAGGGGCGTGTGTGAGGTGCGAGAATCGCACCTCACACACGCCCGATCGCCGGGTTACCTGTCGCGGCGGAAGAACTCGACGGGCTCGGGCGGCAGCGGTGTGTTGCCGAGGACGAGGTCGGCGGCCTTCTCGGCCAGCATCATGACCGGCGCGTAGATGTTGCCGTTCGTGATGTAGCGCATTGCTGCGGCGTCGACGACGCGCAGTCCGTCGACGCCGTGCACGCGCATCGTCGCGGGGTCGAGCACGGACGACTCGTCACTCCCCATACGGCACGTACACGAGGGGTGGAGCGCAGTTTCGGCGTCCCGTGCGACCCAGTCGAGGATCTCCGAATCGGTCCGTACCGACGGTCCGGGCGAGAGCTCGCCGCCGCTGAACGGCGCGAACGCGGGTTGGTCGAGGATGCCGCGCGCCGCGCGCACCGTCTCGATCCACTCCGTCCGGTCCTCGTTCGTCGACAAGTAGTTGAAGCGCAGCGCCGGCTTTGCCGTGGGATCGCGCGAATGGATCTTCACCGAACCGCGCGAGTTGGAGTACATCGGCCCGACGTGTACCTGGTAACCGTGCGCCAGCCCACCTGCGGGCATCGAGCCGTCGTAGCGGATCGCGATCGGCAGGAAGTGAAACATCATGTTGGGGTACACGCGCCCGTCGTTGCTGCGCGCGAAGCCGCCCGCCTCGAAGTGGTTGGTCGCGCCCGGCCCGCGCCGCGCCAGCCATTGCATCCCGATCCACGGTCGTCGCCACTTGGCCAGCATGGGTGCCAGAGAAACGGGCTGCGTTGCGCGATGCTGGATGTACACCTCGAGGTGGTCTTGCAGGTGCTCACCGACGGCGGGGAGGTCGTCCACGACATCGATGTCGAGCGCGGCAAGGTCGGATGCGCGGCCGACGCCCGAGAGCTGCAGGAGCTGCGGTGAGTTGATCGAGCCGCCGCAGCAGATGACTTCGCCGGCAATCGCGCGCTCGACGCCGTGGCCCCGTCGAGTTGTGTACTCGACGCCGACGGCACGCGTGCCGTCGAAGATGATCCTCGTCGTGAGCGCGCGGCAACGCACGTCGAGGTTGGGCCGGCGCATCACCGGATGCAGGTACGCGCCGGCCGCGCTGAGACGGCGGCCGCGCTGGATGTTGCGATCGAAGCGCGCGAAACCTTCCTGGCGGTAGCCGTTGACGTCGTCGGTCAGCTCATATCCGGCCTGTTGTACGGCATCGAAGAACGCCTGGCACAACGGATTCGTGGCCGGGCCGCGTTCCACGACCAGTGGACCGGTGCCTCCGCGGAACTCGTCGGCACCGGCGACGCAGGTCTCCATGCGCTTGAAGTACGGCAGGCAATGCGCGTACGACCACTCGGCCATGCCGGGGTCGGCCGCCCAGCGCTCGTAGTCGAGCGGATTGCCGCGTTGAAAGATCATGCCGTTGATGCTGCTCGAGCCGCCGAGCACCTTGCCGCGGGCGTGGGAGATGCGACGCCCGTGCATGTACGGCTCGGGCTCCGATTCGTACCGCCAGTCGTAGAAGCGGCTGCCGATGGGAAACGACAGCGCGGCCGGCATGTGGATGAACACGTCCCAGGGGTAGTCGGGCCGGCCGGCTTCGAGCACCAGCACCCGCGTCGAGGGATCCTCGCTCAGGCGATTGGCAAGCACGCAGCCGGCGGACCCGCCGCCGACGATGATGAAGTCGTATTGGGTCACCCGGTCGTCAGGTCAGCCACGCCTTCCACTTCGTCTCGTTGGCGTCGACCCACTTCTGCGCGGCGGCCTCGATCGTCAAGCCGTCCTGGTTCTTGTATGTCGTGACGGCGTTCTGATCGTCCTCGGTCCAGTTGAACTTCTTGAGGAAGTCGAAGACCGCGGCATTCTTGGTCTCGAGCTTGGCGCTGATGACTTTCTGCAGATGATCCGTCGGGTAGTCGCACGAGTACTTGCCGTCGTTGCCCTGGTTGGCGGCCGACGCGGTGCACGCGGGGGTGATGTCGGGCAGCTTCACGGTGACCAGGTCGTACTTCGAGTTCGCCCATTGCGGGTGGTAGAAGTAGAAGAGCAGGGGCTTCTGGTCTTTGAAGGCCGTGTCGATGCCCGTGATGAGCGCCGCCTCGCCGCCTCCGGTCACGACCTGGAACGGCAGGTCGAGGTTCTTGATGATGTCGGCGTCGTAGCTGACGTAGCTCGGATCACCGAGCAGGAACTGACCCTTGCTGCCGGTCTCGGCGGTCGCGAAATACTTCGCCGCGGCGTCGGACTTCAACCCCTCCCACGACGTGTACTCGGGGTGCGCGTCCGCGACGAACTTCGGGATGTACCAGCCGATGTGAGCGTCGGGGCCGAGGAGACCGCCGTCGACCACCGACCTCTTCTGCGTGATGTACGTGTCGATGTCCTTGGCGTGCCCCGACGGCCAGACTTCGAGGTTCGCGTCGATGGTGTCGGAGTCGAGCGCGGGCCACACCGCGTTCTCGTCGATGTCCCGGAGCTTGACCGTCGTCCCCTGCTTCTCGAGGATGATCTTTGCCACAGCCGCGTTTGCCGCCGAGCCGTCCCACGGGTTCACCGCGAGCGTCACCGAGCCGCTGAACGTCTTTGCCCCGCCTGCGGCCGTGGTGCCGTTCGTCGAGGTGCCTTTCTTGCTGCTGCTCCCGCACGCGGTCAACGCCGCCAGGCCAAGCGCGAGGACAACGGCACAAAGGAGGAGCCGCCTGCTGCGGTTCATGCTGTCTCCATCTCTAGTTGTTCTTGAACAGTGGTTCTGCTGGCACGAATGGTTCGTGGGACTTCGCTGCGTCCGCCGACGCCCCGCACTCCTGCGGCCCATCCCTGGGTGATCCGATCGAGCACGACGGCGAGCGCGACGATCGCCACACCCGCTTCGACACCGAGCCCGAGCTGACTCTTGGTGAGACCGTAGACGACATCGACCCCCAACGCGCCACCTCCGACGAGGCCCGCGATGATCACGACCGACAGGACCATGAGGATCGTCTGGTTGAGGCCGAGCATGATCGAGCGCCGGGCCAGCGGCAGCTGCACCTTGGTGAGGATCTGCCAGTTGGTTGCGCCCGTCGACCGGGCCGCCTCGACGGTCTCCGGCGGCACCTCGCGGATCCCGAGCGCGGTGAGCCGGATACCCGGCGGCAACGCGTAGACGACCGATGCGATGACGCCCGGGACGCGTCCGACGTTGAACAGACCGATCACCGGGACGAGGTAGACGAACGCGGGCATCACCTGCGCGGCGTCGAGCAGCGGACGGATCGCCGCGAAGAAACGGTCGCTGCGGCCGGCCACGATGCCGACGGGGAGCGCGATCGCCATTGCGATCACCACCGCGACGAGCACCTGGCTCAGCGTGTCCATCGTGTCGACCCAGATGCTGCCGCTGGCGGCGCCTTCCGCGTGCAAGCCGGCGACGACGAGCAGCGCGATCGCGCACACCGCCGCCACCCTGCGATTGGCGGTCGTCACCCACGCCACCGCGGTGATGCCGACCACGACTGCCCACCAGGGCAAATCGACGAGGAAGTCGCGGATCGGATCGAGAAGGTGGATCACGGTGAAATCACTCAACGAACCCGTGCCCCCGATGACCGGCACACCGTTGCGCAGGTTGTCCCGGCACCACTCCACCACGTTGTTCACGGGATCGTGCAGCGAGAAGTTGATCGATGTCGGGAACACGCCCGACGACCAGAGCTTGCCGGCGACGACCGCGAGAAACACCACGAGGCCGCTGGCGATCATCTCGGCGCGCGCCCGTTCGGGTGTGCGGCCCCGGCGAAACGCGCGCTCGGCGCGCAGCGGCCGCCCCGCGGTCAGGCGGTCGAGCACGATGGCGACGGCAACGATGGCCAGACCCGCGTCGAATGCCTGCCCGACGTCGAGGTGTTGCAGTCCGGCGAGCACCTCTTGGCCGAGCCCCTCGGCGCCGACGAGCGCGGCGATCACGACGATGCCGAGGGCGAGGTTGATGGTCTGGTTGACGCCGAGGAGCAACGCGGGGCGCGCCACCGGAAGCTGGATCTTCCACAGCGACTGGCGGGGGGTCGCGCCGTGCGCGGTGCCGACCTCGACCATGCGGTCCGGCACGCCGCGCAATCCGTGCACCGTGAGGCGGATCGCGGCGGGCAGGGCGAAGATCACCGTGGCGATAACGGCCGGGGGATAGCCGATGTCGAACAACAGCACGCTCGGGAGCAGGTAACAGAAGGCGGGCATGACCTGCATCGCGTCGAGGAGGACCCGCGTGCGGCGCTCGAACGCCGGCCGCCGCGCGCTCAGGATCCCGAGCGGCAGACCGAGCGCCAGCACGATGGCGACCGACACCAGGATCAGCGCGACCGTGATCATGGCGGGTTCCCAAAGGCCGAGCCCGCCGATCACGAAGACTGAGAGCGCGGCGATGCATGCGGCGCGGATCCCCGACACGCGAGCGGCGACGACAACGACCAGCGCGAGCACACCCGGCCATGTGAGGAAGTGCAAGATGTTGAGGTTCCATTGCACGAGGTTGTGGAGCCAGCGCGCGAGCGGGTCGAAGCCCCAACGGAACAACCAGTGGTCTCCGCGGTGCAAGATGATCCACTCTTCGGCGCTGTCGATCCACGGACCGATCCGGAAGTTCCACCACGTCGGGATCGGATCTCCCCACACCAGCGCGAGGACCACCGCGAACACGGCGGTCGCGGCCGCGGGTGCCAGCCACCGGGTCCATCGGGCCGCGGGGCGCGGGGGCGGCGCGGGCTCCGGTCGCACCGTACGCGTTTCGGCTTCGACCTCCGGGAGATCCGGGCCTGCGCTCTGCCTCTGGCCTGTCGTCATGCGCGGATGGAGGCCGGGTCCGTGTCGTCGACGAGCGCACGTAGCACGGAGAGCCGATCGACGGCGCCGCAGACCCGGCCGGCGTCGTCGACCACGGCGATCGGCCGTTCGTTCGCGACGACGATGGGCAGCAACGCGCTCACCGGCGTCGTATCGGCGACCGCGCCCGCGGTCTCGTCGGCGGGCAACGGGCCCCGCATGATGCCGCCCGCCGTGAGCACCTGTGCGCGGGGGACGTCACGCACGAAGTCGCGGACATAGTCGTCGATCGGTCGCGCAACCACGGCTTCCGGCGTGTCCAGCTGTACGAACCGGCCGTCGCGCATGATCGCGATCTGATCTCCGAGCTTGAGCGCCTCCTGGAGGTCGTGAGTGATGAACACCACAGTCTTCCGGAGCTCATGTTGGATGCGCGCAACCTCGTCCTGCATGTCGCGTCGGATCAGCGGGTCGAGTGCGGAGAATGGCTCGTCGAAAAGGAGGATCTCGGGATCGTTGGCGAGCGCGCGCGCCAGCCCGACCCGCTGCTGCATTCCGCCCGAGAGCTCGTCGGGATAGCTGTCTCCGAGGCCGCCGAGCCCGACGAGGTCGAGCATGTCGCTCGCGCGGGCGTGGCGTTCGGCTTTCGATTTTCCTTGCACCTCGAGGCCGAACGCGACGTTGTCGAGCACGCGCCGGTGGGGGAGCAGACCGAAGTGCTGGAAGACCATCGACACGCGGTCGCGGCGCAAACCCCGGAGCCACTCGGGTGGGCAGTTCGCGATGTCCTCGCCGTCGATGAGCACGTGCCCGGCAGTCATTTCGATGAGACCGCTCAAGCACCGCACGAGCGTCGACTTGCCCGACCCCGAGAGGCCCATGACAACGAAGACGCATCCTTTGGGCACGTCGAAGCTCACGTCGCGCACGGCGGCGACACAACCGGTGCGCGCCTCGAGCTCGGCGCGTGGCAGCTCGGCTTCGACCGACCCGACGATACGGTCAGCGCGCGGCCCGAACACCTTCCAGAGCCCGCGGCACGAGATCGTCGGAATGCCGGTCATCGTCATGCGCGACGCCTGCGCAGCTCTTCGACGATCGCGGGAACGATCTCGTGCAGATCGCCGATGACCGCGTAGTCGGCCTTGGTCACCATGGGCGCGTCGGGATCGGTGTTGATGGCGAGCACGTGCTTCGCCGCCTGCATGCCCACCCAGTGTTGTATGGCGCCGGAGATCCCGCACGCGATGTAAAGATCTGGTGCGACGCGCTTGCCCGTCTGGCCGACCTGGTCGGCGTGCGGCCGCCAGCCTTGATTGGTGACGACCCGGGAGCAGCCGACCGCGGCGCCGAGGAGCCCGGCCAGCGCTTCGATGGCGGCGAAGCCGTCTTCGGAGCCGACGCCGCGCCCGCCGCTCACGACGACGGGCGCGGTCGTGAGGGTGATCCCTTCAGTGATCTGCACTCGGTCGACGACACGCGTGCGCCCGGATTCGGGCCCGAGCGTCGGGACGAACTCGGTGACGGTCGGCTCCGATGCCGGCACGTCAGACGGGTCGATCGGAAAGGCGTGCAACGCGCAGCTCAGGATCGGGAGGCGCGCCTCGAGGGTGGCCTCTTCGATGAGGCTGCCGCCCCATCGGATGCGCCGGATCTGCCACGGCGCCCCGGGGGTGGCGCGCACGACATTGGCCGCGAACGGTTCGTTCGCGATCGCCGCGGTGTGGGCCAATACCTCGTTGCCGCGCTCGGTCCCGGTCGCGACGATTGCCGAGGGCGACACCGCAGCCGCGAGTTGATGGAGCGCGTCACCCCACGCCTCCGGCGCGTAGTCGTCGAGCTCGGCGTGTCGCACGTGCCAGATGCTGCCGGCGCCCGGAATCGCGGGCGGTACCTCAGCGCCGATGACGACCGCGGCGACGGGAGCGGCAGGCAGGCACGCGCTCGCGAACTTGAGTGCCTGCCGCGCGTCATCATGCATGGTGCCGCGGTCGTGATCGATCAACACCAGGACGGGATCCGTCATCGTTCCCGGTGCTCCGCCGGTCATGCGAGCCCCAGCTCGTAGAGCAGGTCGACCACCGCGGCGGCGGCATCGGCACCGGTGCCGAGCAGCACCGTCTCGGTGAGCTCGACCGTCGGCGTCTCGAACCGCATCATGGTGAGACCGCCGGTCGGCGGTGACGCGTCGATGGTTCGTACGTCGGCCTTCTTCGACCGCAGCCGTCCGGGCAGCGTCGGGTACCGCGGCAGGTTGATGCCCTCCTTCACGCCGACGACAGCCGGCAGCGCCATCCGGTAGACCTCGAACCCGGCGTCGCACTCACGGCGCGCGGTGAGCACGTCGTCGTCGACGTCGATCGCCTTGATGCCGTTGACAATCGGCCGACCCAGCGCGCGTGCGACACGGATCCCGACCTGGAAGCCGCCCGAGTCGGCGGACTCGTTGCCGAAGAGCAGCAGGTCGAACGGGCCGTTCTCAGCCTCGATCTCGCGCACCGTCTCGGCGATCGCGTGCGCGGTGGCCTGCGCGTCGGGATCCTCGCCGTTTGCGACGAGCTCGTTCGAGACGAGGATCGCGTGGTGCGCGCCGACCGAGATCGAAAGGCGCAACTGTTCCTCTGCCTCGGGCGGGCCTACCGTCAACACGGTGATGTCGCCGCCGTGCGCCTCGACGAGACGGATCGCCTCCTCGACCGCGCACTCCTCGTGCGGGCTCGTAGTGAAGGCCAGGTTCCTCGCGTCGATCGCGCGTTCGTCGGAGGTGAGCGTGATCTGTGCGCCGGGCGCGGGCACGCGCTTCACGCACACGAGGATTCGCAGCGCGGACAACGACGTGTCAGCCCTTCATGCGCGTGTCGTCGGGGTCGAACAAGGGGCGCGAGCCGGAGACGGCGACACGGACCGGGTAGTCCTCGTTCATGTACCGCACGCGCAACTCGGTCCCGACGGCTGCATGCTGCGGTGGAAGGTATGCGAGCAGCAGGTACTTGCCGAGTGACGGGCCCGCGCCCGCCGACGTGACCACCGACGGTCGTCCCTTCGCGTCGACGATCCGCGCGCCGTCGACGGTGAGGATGGGTTCGGATCCACACATATAGCGGGCAATGCCGTCGCGCGGTGACTTGTGGTCCTCGACCGTGAGCGTGCACAGCACGGCCGCGGGCGCCGCGTCGCGAGCGAGGAGGTATGCCTCCTTGCCGATGAAGTCGGCGGCCTTCACCTTCGGGCGCGCGAGGCCGGCTTCGACCGGGGTGTACTCCCCGTCGAGCTCGGCGCCCATGAGCCGGTAGCCCTTCTCCAGTCGTCCGGTCGTGCCGTAGACGCCCGCGCCGACGGCAGTGATGCCGAACGCCTGGCCCGTCTCCCAGATCCGGTCCCAGATCGGGAGCGCGTGGTCGCTGCTGACGTAGACCTCCCAGCCGTGGTCGCCGATGTACGAGATGCGGAAGAGGCGGACCGTGATCGAATCGATCAGCACCTCGGCGGTCGAGCCGTAGGGGAGCGCGGCGTCGGTGATGTCGTCGGTCGTCAGTGCTTCCATCAACGCGCGCGCATTCGGCCCCCACACCCCGATGGTCGAGAACGCGGACGTGCTGTCGACGAAGGACACCAAACCGTCATCGGGGAGGTGCGCGCGGAACCAGTGGGCGTCGCGCGGCCCGTCGAACGCGCCCGTGACCACGCGGAACGCATCGTCGGCCAGGCGCATGATCGTGAGATCGGACCGGACGCCGCCGCGGGCATCGAGCAACGGCGTGTACACGGAGCGCCCGACCTTCACGTCGCAGTTGTTCACCGTGAGGTACTGGAGGTAGGCGAGGGAACCGGGCCCGGTGATGTCGAAGATCACGAACGGAGCAAGGTCGATCATGCCGACACGTTCGCGCAGCGCGAGGTGCTCCGCGTTCATGATCGGTGACCACCAGCGGGCGTCCCATTCGTGCGGGCGGTCCGCGATCGCGTAGTGGTCGACGAGCGGGGCATTCTGCTCGTACCAGTGCGGACGTTCCCAACCTCCGGCTTGGAAGTAGACGGCGCCGAGCGCTTGCGTGCGCGCGTGGTACGGCGCGCAGCGGAGGTTGCGTTCCGATGTCCATTGCTCGCGCGGGTGCACGATGCCGTACGTCTTGTTGTAGTGCTCGGCGCAGCGGGCACGTACGTGATGGTCGTTGCGCGCGTACGGGTAGAAGCGCGTGATGTCGGAATGATGTGGGTCGAGTTCCGGCGACCCGTGCGTCATCCACTCGGCGATCATGCGTCCCACGCCCGGCCCCTCCTTGATCCACACGGCGGCAGCCGACCAGAGGTTGGCGACCTCGGCGGTTTCACCGAGCAGCGGGAAGCCGTCGGGCGTCAATGACAGCAAGCCGTTGATCGCGTACTTCATCTCCGCAGTGGAAAGGATGTCGGGCATCAGCTCGAGCGCCTCTTCGAGCTGTTGGTCGAAGTCGTCAGCGGTGAACGGCAGCTCGGTCGGCGACAGGCGCGACTCCCGGATCGACGGGATGTCGTCGGCGCGGTGGAAGATCGGCCGGTGCGCGTACGATCCGACCTCCATCGAGCCGCCGGTCTGGCGCTCGTACATGAACGTATCCATGTCGCGGACGATCGGGAAGCCGATCTCGTTGCCAGTGGCTTCGAGCTCGGGGATCGGGCCCACGTCGATCATCTGGTGCACCGCGGGCGTGAGGGGAATCGTTGCGCCGGCCATCGCAGCGATGCGCGGGCTCCATACTCCGGACGCGATCACGACGTGCTCCGCTCCGATCCGGCCCTGGTCGGTGAGGACGGCTTGCACGCGTCCGTTCGCGACGTCGATCGCGAGGACTTCGAGACCCGCGAACGTCTGCAGCACACCGAGCGCCATCGCACGCTCGCGGAAGAGTGTGCCCGCGCGAAGTGAATCGACGACCGAGACGCTCGGGGTGTAGAAGCCGCCGAGGACGATGTCGGTGTTGACGAAGGGCAGGAGCTTGCCGACTTCGTCGGGCGTCAGGAGCTCGGCGTCGACACCCCACGCGGTTGCCGACGTCATGCGCCGGCGGAACTCCTCGAGCCGTTCGCGTGTGCGCGCGACCTCGATACCGCCGCACGTGACGTTGACGCCCATCGCTTCGTACTGCTTTTGGCTATCGAGCGTCAGCGCGGCCATCTCGCGGTTGTGGTCGACGGGAAAGATGAAGTTCGACGCGTGTCCGGTAGAGCCTCCGGGGTTGGGCAACGGCCCCTTGTCGATCTGCACGATGTCACGCCAGCCGAGCTCGGCGAGGTGTCCGACCACCGAGTTCCCGACGATGCCGGAACCGATCACCACGACGCTCGCGGCGGAGGGCAGGTCGCTCACGTGTGCGCTCCTCGAGGTGCGTGCGGGCGTCGCACCTTAGGTGCGGATGCGAGCGTCGCGCCGAGCTTGCGCGCCGCGTCGGTGACGTGCGCAGCGATTGTGTCGGGGTCGCGGTCGCCGGGGAAGCGGTAGGTCGGTCCGTGACAGTGGATCGCCGCAGTCGTGGAGCCCGACGCGTCGACGATCGGTGCTGCGATCGACGTGATGCCGTCGTCGAACTCGCCGATCGTCCACACGTGACCGGCGCGGCGGATGCTTGCGAGCCGGCGTGTGACGCGGGCGGGTTGGGTCATCGTGCGACGCGTGAGTCGCGCCAGCGGCCGGGCGAGATAGGCCTCGATCGTGCGTGCCGGCTGGGCTGCGAGGAGCACCAGGCCCGACGACACGACGTGCAGCGGGAGGCGAACGCCGGTCCAATCGCGCAGTGTGACCTCGTGCGAGGTCTCGACGTGATCGAGGTACACGACCTCGTCGCCGTCGATCACGGAGAGACCGGACGTCTCGCCCGTGCGCGCGACAAGATCAGCCAGCACGGGTCGCGCCCGCCGCACGAGTGTTGCCGACACGTCGCTCGCGTCCGCGAGCAAACGGATGCCGGCACCGATGCCGTACGTGCCCGCGTCGTCGATGCGGACGACCGCGCCGAGCGATTCGAGGGTGGCGAGCATCCGCGCCACGGTGCTCACGGGCAGGTCGACGGCGCGCGCCACGTCAGTGATGCCGCCCGGCACGCTCGCGACCTGGCGCAGCACTGCGAACGCCCGATCGACCGACTGCACGCTTCCGGTTGCCACGGTTTACTCCATCTCGTCGGGCATCTCGGACTTGCGCCGGGTGATGAACTCCTGGAGCTCCTCGTCGACGGCGGTGTCGATCGGCGGCGGTTCGTAGGCGTCGAGCTGTCGCTTCCAGATCGCGTTGGCGCGCTGCGCGGCGTCGAGGCCGCCATCCTCGAGCCACTGTTCGTAGCTGGCGTTGTCGGCGGTCGTCGAGCGGTAGAAAGCGTTCTCGAAGTTGGCCAGCGTGTGTGCGGTCCCGAGAAAGTGTTGTCCGGGTCCGTTCTCGCGGATGGCGTCGAGGGCCTGACCGTTGGCCGAGAGGTCGACGCCCCGCACGAAGGTCGCCATCATGCCGAGCTGGTCGTCGTCGAGGACGAACTTCTCGTAGCCGATGGCGAGCCCGCCCTCGAGCCAGCCGGCCGCGTGTAGCACGAAGTTCACGCCCCCGAGCACAGTCGCCTGCAGCGTGTTGGCCGACTCGTACGCGGCTTGCGCGTCGGGAAGCTTCGACGCGCACAACGAGCCACCTGATCTGAACGGCACGCCGAGTCGGCGTGCGAGCTGGGCGACGACGTAGAGCACGAGCGACGGTTCGGGTGTGCCGAACGTGGGGGCTCCGGTCTGCATCGACATCGACGACGCGAACGATCCGAACACGACGGGTGCCCCCGGCCGCACGAGCTGCACGAACGCCATGCCGGCGAGCGCCTCCGCGAGCGTCTGGGCCGCGACGCCCGCGGTCGTCACCGGGGCCATCGCGCCGGCGAGGATGAACGGCGTGATGATGCACGCCTGGTTGGCGGCGGCATAGACCTGCGCGGATGCGAGCATGGTCGCGTCCCACACCAGTGGCGACGCCGCATTGATGAGGCTCGTCATCACGGTGCGATCGCCGAGGTCACCACCGAAGCCGATCCGGGCGAGCTCGACGCTGTCGGCGGCCCGCGATCCGGCGGTCACCGAGCCCATGAACGGCTTGTCGCTGTAGCGCAGATGCGCGTACACCATGTCCAGATGCCGTTTGTTGACCGGGATGTCGACGGGCTCGCACACCGTGCCGCCGGAATGGTGGAGGTTGGGTGAGACGTACGTGAGCTTCACGAAGTTCTCGAAGTCGGCGAGGGTCGCGTAGCGGCGACCGGCATCGAGATCGTGGACGAACGGAGAGCCGTAGTTCGGCGCGAACACCGTGGCGTCCCCACCGATCTGCACGCTGTGATCCGGGTTGCGCGCATGCTGTGTATAGACGGCCGGCGCGGTGGCCTGGACGATTGCGCGGCACATCCCGCGCGGGAACCGCACACGGTCACCGTCGACGTCCGCGCCGGCGGCCGCGTACAGATCGAGCGCGTCGGCGTAGTCGCGCACGATGATCCCGACCTCCTCGAGGATCACGTCGGCGTTGTGCTCGATGATCTCGATGCCTTCGTCGCCGACGACCTCGACGGGCTTCAGTGTGCGGGTGAGGAACGGGGACGCTTCGACATGCGTGGCGAGGCGCGCCGCTTGTCGTCCGGCACGGCCGCCCGTTCGCCGCCGCGGGTTGCCGGTCGCTGCGGTCATGACCCACCCCTTTGGTGCGCGCGCCGGGTTCGGCGCGGTGGCGCGTCGCCGGAGTCCGGGAAGCCCATCGCGCGGACGAAGTGGGCCTGGAAACTGGGCTCGATCGCCGTTTCGATCTTGTGGATCTTCCTCGCGACGCTCGCGATCTCCTGGCGCGCCGCTCGTGACAGGAGCGCGCGTACCGCGCCGCTCCCCGCCGCGTTCCCCACATTGCGTGCGATTGCCGGGTCGCAGTCGGGGATCAGCCCGAGCACGAGCGCGTACGCCGGATCGATGTGGTTTCCGAACGCGCCGGCGAGTCGCACGGTGGCGAAACTGCTGATCGCGGCGTGGTCCATCAGCAGTCGGACGCCGGCGTTGAGGGCGGCCTTGGCGAGCTGGATCGCGCGCACGTCGTTCTGCGTGATGCGCAGCTCTCCGCCCGGGCCGGCGTGGAGCACGTACGCGAATGTGCGTCCCTCGGCAACGACGCGCGCCGAGCGGGCGGCCGCGGCGCCGTCGATGGTGCCGTCGCGACGGATCACGCCGGCGAGGAACAGTTCGGCGATGACTTCGATGATCCCGGAACCGCAGACGCCCGTGATGTCGACCGACGCGGACTGCATCGGGAACTCAGGTTCGTCGGACCAGGCGGCGACGCCGATGACCTTGACGCGCGGCTCCAGCGTTTCGGGGTCGATCCGCACTCGTTCGATGGCTCCGATGGTCGCGCGCTGTCCGCACGAGAGTTGTGCCCCCTCGAACGCGGGTCCGGTGGGGCTGGACGCCGCGAACAGCCACTCGCGGTTTCCCAGCACGATCTCCGCGTTGGTGCCGACGTCGACGAGCAGCATGACTGCATCGCCACGGTGCGGGCCCTCCTGCAACACTGCGGCCGCGGTGTCGGCGCCGACGTGGCCTGCGATGCACGGCAACATGTGCAGGTGCGCGCTGGGCAGGTCGAGCTCGACGTCTTCGGACCACGCGTCGATTGGCTCGTCCGTGGCAAGCGTGAAGGGCGCAGTGCCGAGGGGCGTCGGATCGATGCCGAGCACGAGGTGGTGCATGATCGGGTTGCCGACCAGCACGACGTCGACGACGCGATCCCGTTCGATGGCAGCCGCCCCGACGAGCTGCCCGATCAGATCCCGGAGCCCGGCGCGGATCGCGGCTGTGAGCTCGTGCGCGCCCTGCTCGTGCATCATCACGTACGACACGCGGCTCATCAGATCCTCGCCGAAGCGGATCTGCGGATTCATGATCCCGGTCGACGCGACGACCTCACCGGTTGCGAGATCGCAAAGATGGCCGGCGACAGTCGTGGAGCCGACATCGATCGCGACGCCGTACGCGGCGTCGACGAAGCCGGGCCACACCGCCGCCACCCAGTGCGCGTCGTGGACGGCGACCGTGACGGTGGACGCGCCGCCGGCCAGGGCGGGCTGCAATGCGGCGAGCACCGCGGGTCGTATGTCGAGGTTCGTCAGTTGCCACTGGTCGGCCAGCGCGTCGAACAGACGTCGCAGGTCACTCCGATCGGCGCCGAGATCAGGCGCCGGTACGTCGACGAGGTACAGGTGCACGACGGGGTCGATGACGAGATCCGACAGCGCGACGGTCTTGCGAATCACAGGCCGGTGGACCTGGCTCGCCGGTGGCACGTCGACGAGCACATCGCCGGTGATGTGCGCCGCGCACGCGAGCCGGCTCGTGCTGTTGAGCGGGCGCCTGCCGCAATACGCCCGCTCGGCCGCGCTTGGGCCGTCGAGATTGCCGGGCTCGCTCACGATCGCGTGTTTGGCGAACTCCCCGAACGCGGGCGCGACTATGCACCGGCCGCAAATTGCCCGCCCGCCGCAGATCGAATCGAGGTCGACGCCGAGACGGCGCGCGGCGTCGAGCACGGTCGTGCCGACCGGAACGGCTCCCCGTAGTCCGCTGGGTGCGAACACGACAGTCGCGTCTCGGGATCGCGCGGTCGCGCTCACGGTCGGAGATCCGTCACGTCGGGGTCCCAACCGCCGTTGGCCGCGAAGCGTTGCAGGCGCTCGAGCGGGAACGCGTCATCGAGCCGTTGGGCTTCCTGCTTCGCGGTCGCCTCGAGCGCGTCTCCACCGGATGGCATCGCGAGCGACGTGCGCCGCCACTCGCCGACATATTCGCTGGCGGTCTTCTTGTCGGCGACCATGGCGGCCTCGTCGATCGCGCGCTGGAATCGGCGCGGCAGGACCACTTGGCGCTTCTCGTTGCCCGACCGTGCGTTCACCTGCGCCGGAATGTCGCGCCAGGAGATGACGACGAGCTCATTAGCGCGCCGCGGCATCGTGAGCCTGCTGACGGTCGACGAATGCGAGTACCGGGGCGCGGAGTCCTTCACGACCGGCGCTGCGATGTACGAAGTCGAGGTCGAGACGAGCGGCGACCGCTCGCGCTCGCTCGACGAGATCCGGCTCGGGCGCTTGCGAGAGGAACACGACGCGTCGGTACGCCCCGAAGTAGGTGTCGCGCAGCTCGGGATGACGGTCGAGACCGAGCCCGCGCCAGACGAGCGCGTCGAAGTGCTTCGTGAGGAAGTCCGTGAGGTAGAAGGTGCCGAGCTCCTCGTCCTGCAGCGCCTGGAACCGGGCCGCGCCGGCGAAGACCTCGTAGCAATGAGCCCCCGGAAGCCGTTGCACGCCGGGGAACTCGCCGACCAGCGCATCGAGCGCGCCGCCGGTACCGCAGTCGGCGTAGGCGACGAACACCGGCCGGTGGGCGTCGGCGGCTGCTTGCAGAAGCGGTCGCAACGTCGGTGTGATGCCGTCGGGTCGGTTGTGCAACCGCGCCGGCAAGTATTCGACGTCGACGAACGCCTCGAAGCCGCCGGCGCGAAGGACGGCGCGTAGGTCGCCGGCGAGCGCGCCGCACGCGAGCACGAGCGGTCGGCGCGACGGAGTGGTCACGCGGCTCGATGCGCGCGCACGAGCGCCTTGGCAGTTTCGGCCGCGACCGCGGCATCGCGGCAGTACGCGTCTGCGCCTATGGCCTCGCCGAACTCCTCGTTGAGCGGCGCGCCACCGACGAGCACGATGTAGTCGTCGCGGATGCCCTTGGCGACGAGCGTCTGGATGACGACTTTCATATAAGGCATGGTCGTCGTCAGGAGCGCTGACATGCCGAGGATGTCGGGCTGGTGCTCGTCGAGTGCGGCGATGAACGAGTCGGCATCTGTGTTGATGCCGAGATCGAACACCTCGAAGCCGGCACCCTCGAGCATCATTGCGACGAGGTTCTTCCCGATGTCGTGGATGTCGCCCTTGACGGTGCCGATCACGACCTTGCCGATCGGCTCGACACCGGTCTCGGCGAGCAGCGGACGCAGGATCGCCATGCCGGCCTTCATCGCGTTGGCGGCGAGCAGCACCTCGGGCACGAACAAGATGCCATCGCGAAAGTCGATCCCGACGATACGCATTCCTTCGACGAGTGCCTTGTTGAGGGTGTCGTCGGCGCTCCAGCCGCGCGCGAGCAACAGGTTGGTGCCTTCGGTGATCTCGTCGGCCAGACCGTCATAGAGGTCGTCGTGCATCTGGGCCACGAGGGCGTCGTCGGAGAGACTCGCGAGATCGATCTCGTCGGCATCGTCCGCCACAGACGCACAGCGTAATCCACGATGTGGCAAGGATCCACGACTCGGCAAGAAGCGCCGTGCGCTGCGCTCAGAATGCGAGCGTCGTTCTTCCTGCATGCAGTGAGATGACTGCGACACCGTTCGCGTTGGCGCGTGCAACGACATGGCCACCGATCTTCACCGCTGCGTCCGGTATCAGGTTGGTGAGCGTGAGGGTCGTCGCTCCGTCGGTCTGTACGACCGCCGTGCCCGGTTCGCCGAGGCGCAGGCCGGCGCGCGCCAGCTGCAACGTCGCGGCTGCGACATCGACGAGTTGGATGTCGACGCGTGCAACGCGCGGCGCCGGGGGACCGGTCTGCCACGCCTGCTGCTGGTACTCACCCACGAGCGGCGGGGTATCCGTCGTGACCACAGGGCCCTGGGTCCTGACCAACCCGGCCCGCGTCGACCGGGATCGCGTCCGACGTCGCGTCGACCCGTGCGGTGACGCCCGGGCCCGACTGCCGTGCCCTGAGCGCGCGCACCCAGTAGGCGCCGCTCGTCCCGATGCCGTAGTCGGCCCGCGCGAGCGCGGGATACCAGGTGAGAGACACCGCGTGCGGCGAACGCGTGCGCGACAGCTGGTTCATGTTGGCCGCCGGCGACGCGAACAGATCCGATACGGCCCAGGCCAGGTGGTCCTGTGTCGGGAAGAGCTCGAAGCGGACGCGCAGGCCGAGCGCCATCATGTCCTGGGCCTGCTCGAGCGCGCCCGACGCAGGCACCAGCTCGTCGGCGCCCCCTTGCGCGATGTAGTACGGCAAGTTGGTCGCGTTCTCGAGCAACGGTGCGCTCCGGCCTTCGTCGGTGCACGGTCCGGGACCCCCGTACCCCGCGATCGTGCCTTCGATACGGACACCGCACACCTGCGGGCCGGCCATCACGACCGCCTTCGCGAACAGGTCGGGATACGAGAGCCCGAGCTTGTAGGTCCCCCAGCCGCCCATCGAGTAACCCGACAGCACGGTCCGATCGGGATGGAGTCGATACGTGGTGGCGAGCGAGTGCCATACCTGCCAGAAGTCGAGCTCGGCTTCGTCGTAGTACCAGCCGTCGGGCCCGCGTCCGAGCGTGGTCGCGCAGATCGAACCGCGGGCCTCGCACGCCTGCTGCACGAACTTCGGATTGATGGCGATGTACTGGTTGTGCTGGACGCCGAGCGAATGCAGCATCCACGTGAGCGGCGCGGGTGTCGCGGGGTCGTAGCCGTGCGGGACGTAGACCGCGTACGGCTGCACACGTCCGAGGAAGTTCGGTCGAAGGTCTTGCGCGGCGCTGTCGTCGGGCACGACGCCCTTGCCGAGCTCGACCGCCGACACGTACCAACGGTTGGACGGCCCGGCGACGAATGGCTCGGGCGTGTTCGCGCCCCGCGAGAGCGCGTCCCAATCGACCACCGCGGCGAACGCGCTCGCGTTCCCGGTTGCAAGCGCCTGCGCCTGCGTGTTCTCCATCCAGAAGTTCTGCGTCGTGGGCTCGTTCGCCAACGGGTCGAAGCCGAGGTCGTAGACCGCGGGCTGTCCCGCGAGTGCGCCGTTGGTGGCCGGCACCGGAGCGAAGCCGCGTCCGTCGGAGGACGCGAGACCGGCAGCGGCGCGGATCGTCCACCGGCCGGTCAAGGCCGGAAGCGCCGACTTGGGGACGCGCGCGACGAACGATCCCATCGCTCGGGCCGGATCGTGGTCGACGGTGACGGCAGCCGCCCCGATGCCGGTTGTGCGTTGCGTCACGACGTCGGTGATCCATGCACCTCGGCTCGACACCACCAGCACGTGATCGATGCCGTTCGAGGTCAAACCGCTTCCGGCACCCCAGGACGAAGCACCGGTCGCGGTGTTGCGATCGGTGTCGACGGCAAACGCGACGATCGGGAGGTCGGGGTTGTCGAGGGTCGTCCAGTCGACACGCCACACCGAACCGTTGCCGTCGGCGGCGACACCGATGCGGAAGAGGTCCGCACCATTGTTGTGCGCTGCGCCTGCCGGGTAGACGTACGTACCCCTCGGCGGTGCCAGTCCGGTGATCGGTGGACGAACCGTGGCCCCGAATGCACCGTGATCGTCGTACAGGAAGTCGGTCCACTCGAACGCGCCTTGCGCGTAACGGCCGGCGCCCGACGTGCGCGGGAAGCGGTCGGGGAACGTCCAGCCCGAAGGGACCGGCAGCGCCGGTTCCGCGCGTAATGCCGCGGGCGGCACGCCGTCCGGCATTCCTTGCGGCACGGGTGGAGTGCTTGTTGCGGCGACGCCAGGTCGGGCGTGCACGGGAACGGTGAGGCAGACCAACGTGGCGGCGGCGGCCACGGTCATGGGACGACGGAACGGCACGCGTGCTCCCGGGATCGAAGCCGAAGACCGACCGCCGGACCTACCCCGTCGTTGCGTCGGCTACACGTCTTGGGTGCGAAGGTGCGCGTGCGGCCCGGGAGTTTCGAGACGGCCGTCGGGTCGGCGCGCGAAACGGCCGGTGTCACGAGCGTGCACCGGGTCGTCGGTGGGCCAAGGCCAACCGCCGAAACCCGTCGCTCGGTAGTCGGCGAACGCCTGCTCGATGCCGGCCTTGTCGTTCATGACGAACGGTCCGTACTGCGCGACCGGCTCGGCGAGCGGACGACCCTGCAGCAGCAGCGCTTCGGCGCCATACGGGCCGCCTGCGATGCGTATGGTGTCGCCGGCGCGCAGGACCGCGCCGGTCGAGGCTTCGAGCTCGTGCGCGCCGATGCGCACACCTCCTTCGAACACGTACAGCGTGCGGACGGTCTCGGGACCGCTCGCCGGCGGCAGCGCCCAGACCGCCTCCGGCGCGAGCACGGCATGCCATATGGCGACCTCGGCCTCGGATCGCGATGCCCACGAATCGGGGGGCGGCGCGGGCGGCCGCAATCCGGCGAGCTCTCCGGCGATGATCGTGATCTCCGTGACTCGGCCTTCATCGTCGGTGACGAGCTGTCGGGGAAGGTCTTCGTTCCACAACATCGTGAAGTACGGCTCGACCATCTTGTCCGCGGCGGGAAGGTTCAGCCAGATCTGAAACAGCTCGCACGGGTTCGGACCGTCGCGGTCGAGCAACGGGAACATCTCGCAGTGCACGATCCCTTTGCCGGCGGTGAGCCACTGCACGTCACCGCGGCCGAACCGTGCGGTCGCGCCGAGCGAATCGGAGTGATCGACAAAACCTTGCCGCACGAACGTCACGGTCTCGAAGCCACGATGCGGGTGCTCCGGGAAGCCCGGCACGATGCTGCCGTGGTACATGCGCCAACCGTCGGCGCCGGCGAAATCCATGCCGATGTCTCGCGCGGCAAGCGACGCCGCCGGGCCCATGTGCTCGTTCGCCTCGGGATACAGATCGAGATGGTGCACGCAGAACAGGAAAGGGTCAGCCGTTGCCCATTGGAACCCGAGCGGCACCACTTGGAGCACGGGATCATCCATGTCGCGATCCTACGGCCACGACGCGTCATCGCGCGCGTCGCTGCTTCATCCGTCGCAGCTGGCTGAAATCGAGCGGCTGACCGGGAAGCACCGATGCGTTGTCGGGCCGCAGCCCGTCGAGAATGATCCGGACGTAGCGCTCGCGCAGCATGGGTTGGAGCTCGCCGGCGATCGCGGTCGCGTGCGCGACTGCCGAGAACAGCAACGAGACGTCGGCAGGACCGATGTCGGTTCGGATCGCGCCCGCCGCCTGCGCGCGCGCGACCAGTTCGGAGACCGCTCCCATCAGCTCGTTGCGTACCGGCAACGCAGTGAGCTCCAGCTCGTTCGCCATCTGCTCGGCGAACACACGATGCCGCGTGTGGAACTCGGGAAGGTTGATGAAGAAGCGCTCGAACCCTTCCGCCGGATCGGTGCCCGCGAGCGCTTCACGCGCCTGTTCGAGCACCGACTCGAACATGGAGGTGAGCACCGCTTCCACGAGCGCCTGCTTGGTCGGGAAGTGGCGGCACACCGTGCCGACCCCCACACCGGCCCGGCGCGCGACCTCCTCGACCTGGGCCTTGAGACCCGACT
Source organism: Acidimicrobiia bacterium (assembly GCA_038209365.1). GTDB lineage: Bacteria > Actinomycetota > Acidimicrobiia > IMCC26256 > PALSA-610 > DASQHW01. The sequence goes on from JBBQXS010000015.1 coordinate 50,498, forward strand.
CGGCGAAGACCTGCTCGGCCGCGGCGAGCACCCGCTCGCGATTGCGTACGGCGTCGGCCCGGCGGGGGCGGTCGGAGGAAAGCGGAATCACGGTTCCGATTATACTCCAAACCGGAAGCCGTATTCCGTTTGCCGGGAGCGTCATGGTCGCAGATGCGACAACCGAGGATCACGCGCACGAGGGACGGTGGTGGGCGCTCGCCGTTCTGTGCCTGAGCCTGCTGATCGTCTTCGTCGGGAACTCGAGCCTGAACGTCGCGATTCCCACGCTGTCGCGCGATCTGCACGCCACCGAGTCGCAATTGCAGTGGGTCGTCGCGATCTACTCACTCGTGTTCGCGGGCCTCTTGTTCTCGACCGGCGCCCTCGGCGATCGCTTCGGTCGAAAGGGCACGCTGCAGATCGGACTCGTGCTGTTCCTCGTCGGAGCCGCCCTCGCGTCGGCATCGACCGAGATGTGGCAACTCATCGCGTGCCGCGCGGTCATGGGCGCGGCCGGGGCGCTGATCATGCCGTCGACACTGTCGATCATCATCAACGTCTTCCCTCCGCACGAGCGCCCCAAGGCGATCGCGATCTGGGCAAGCGTCACCGGCGCCGCGGGCGCGCTCGGACCGGTTGCGAGCGGCTTTCTCCTCGGGCACTTCTGGTACGGGTCGGTGTTCCTCGTCAACGTGCCGATCATCGTCGTCGCGCTCGTCGCCGGAAGGTTCCTTGTTCCCAAGTCGCGAGATCCGCAGCAAGCCCGCTTCGATCCGATCGGATCGCTGCTGTCGATCGTCGGGATCGTCGCGCTCGTCTACGGACTCATCGAGGCGCCCGCCAAGGGATGGTCGAGCGCGGCGACCCTCGGCTCGTTCGTCATCGCGATCGTCGTGCTCGCATTGTTCGTGGCGTGGGAGCTGCACTCCGACGAACCAATGCTGGACATGCACTACTTCCGCAATCCGGCGTTCAGCACCGGGACCGGCGGCATGATCCTGGTCTTCGTCGCGATGTTCGGCGTGATGTTCCTCATCTCCCAGTATTTCCAGCTCGTGCTCGGGTACAGCGCCTTGTCCGCGGCACTTCGACTGATGCCGATTGCAATCATCATGGTCGTCGTCGCGCCGTTCACGCCGCGACTCAGTGCTCGCTTCGGCGCGCACCGCACGGTGGCCTTCGGAATGCTCTCTATCGCGCTCGGCCTTTCGCTTTTCACCGGGCTCACACCGCACACGAGCTACGCGTACGTGATCCTTTGTGTGATCCCTCTCACGACCGGCATCGCATTGTCGATGTCGCCGATGACGGCATCGATCATGATGGCGGTACCCCCTCGTCGGGCCGGCGCGGGCTCGGCGATGAACGACGCCACGCGCGAGCTCGGGGCCGCGCTCGGGATCGCGATTCTGGGAAGCGTCGCGGCGTCGCAGTACGGCAGCAGGATCGCTCCGTTTGTTCGAGGTCTCGGCCCGGGCGACCGATCAACCGCCCGGGCGTCGATCGCCGGCGCGTTGCGCGTCGCATCGACGCTGCCGGAAGGAGCCCGTACGGCATTGACGACCGGCGCCGACCACGCGTTCGTCAGCGGTGTGCATCTCGCAGTGACGGTCGGCGCAGTGCTCGCGCTGGTGAGCTCGGGGATCGTGTTCCGTTACCTCCCGCACTCGCTGACGCCCGTCGGCGCGCTGCGTGGGCCGGTCGAGTCGCTCGAAGACATCGCCGAGCTCGGTCTCGGGGGAGTGCCGCCGGTATTCGCCGACGACGAGCGAGACGCGGCGCACCTTTCGTAGCCGAGGCTACGACCGATCGAGAATCTCGCCCGCGGCGCGTTCTCCCGAGCGCACGGCACCATCGATCGCGCCGTGGGACGTCGTCGAGGTCTCGGTGCCGGCCCAGTGCACACGGCCGAACGGCTCACGCAGCAACGGTCCGTAGCGCGTGAGGATCCCCGGCGGAAGATGCGCCATGGAGCATCCGCGTGTCCATCTCTCGGTCCACCACGCGGTCTCGATGAACTCTGCGGGTGACGCCGCGCGCGGCCCGAACCTGGCGGACAGCGCGTCGAGCACGGCGCGCCGCCGTTCCGCGGGGTCGAGGGCGTCGAGACGCTCGGCGACCGGTCCGAACGCGAACGACGCGATGACCCCCGGGATCGCAGAGGCGGGTGAAGCGTCGAGGGTCACCTCGGCGGCGGAGCCGGGCTCGGAGCTTTGACCGCTGAAACCATCGGTTCGCCAGAACGGCTCGTCGTAGACGACAAGCGTCTTCGTCTCCGGACCTGCGACCGCATTGCGATACAGGATCACGCGATCGTCGGGAAGCACCGGGTCGAATGTGATGTCGAGGACGAGCGCGGGTGGAGCGGTGACGACGGCGTCGGCCGCCGACACCATGACATCGCCCGCGTCGACGAGGACGCGATCGTCTTGTTGAGTGATCGAGCGCACGGCTGCGTGCAAACGCACCGCGTCGCCCAGGTCGGCGGCAACCCGCTGCGCGATCGACCCGGCGCCTCCCTCGACCATGTTCTCCTGTGACCCACCTTCGATCGAGAAGAGGCTGTTGATGCTTCCGTGTGCACGAACGAGGAACAGCAAGTGGAGCAGCGACACGTCGTTGAGGTCGCCCGTGAACAAACCGCGCACGGCCATCTCGAAGAGGTCGCGGCCGATGGTGGTACGGATGCCGGAACGCTCGAGCCACCAGGCGACTGAGCGGGCGTCCCATTCCGCGGCGCGTTCGGCAGTCCATGGTGCTTCGACCGGGACGTGTTTGGCCATGCGATTGAGCTTCGCCTGCGCCAACGCGATCGTGACGACAGCAAGCGGACTGATCTTCGGGATGAGCCCGGTATATCGACGCGTTCGGCCACCATCGACGAGGAGGTGCGCACCCTTCACCCAGGTCTTGTAGGTCGGGACGCCCATCTCTCGAGCAAGGCCGAGAATTGCGTCGTGCTTCGGTCCGAGCCACGCGCCGCCGCGGTCGACGGGTGAGCCATCGGGCAGCTGTTGGGTCCAGATGCGACCGCCGACACGGTCACGGGCCTCGAGTACGACGACCGACTTTCCACCGTGATGCAACCGCCGGGCGGCGGTGAGCCCGGCGTATCCGGCGCCGACGACGCACACTTCCGCATCGATCCGCTCCGGCATGCGTCGCGCACCGTACCCGGCGCGTCGCCCACTATCGGGGGTTCTCCGTTTCGTGTAGGAAAGGTAACCATGGCACAGAACCGATATGACGCGATCGTGGTGGGCGCCCGCTGCGCCGGCTCGCCGACGGCGATGCTCCTCGCGCGGAAGGGCTACAACGTTCTCGTCGTCGACCGCGCGACATTCCCGAGCGACACGCTCTCGACGCACATCGTTCATCCGCCGGGGGTGGCGGCAATGCAGCGATGGGGTGTCCTCGACGGGTTGGCCGCGACGAACTGTCCGCCGATCCACACCTACGCGTTCGACTTCGGCTTCTTTACGATCTCCGGGTCACCGGGCACCGACGACGCACCCGTGGCGTACTGTCCACGGCGCACCGTGCTCGACAAGCTGCTCGTCGACGCGGCGTCGGCCGCCGGCGCGGAAGTACGCGAGGGGTTCACGGTCGAGGACGTCGTCATCGACGACGGGCGCGTCACCGGCGTGCGCGGCCACAGCAAGGACGGGCAGACCGTCACCGAACACGCCGGCGTCGTCGTCGGCGCCGACGGCCGTTACTCACGCGTCGCGGAAGCGGTGCGGCCCGACCACTACAACGAAAAGCCGGAGATCCTCTCCGGCTACTACTCATACTGGAGTGGCTTGCCGATGGACGGCCGCTTCGAGGTCTACGTGCGGGAGGCGCGGGGATGGGGCGCGGCGCCCACTCACGACGACCTCACGCTCGTCGTCGCCGGCTGGCCGTTCGCCGAAAACGAGGCCAACAAGCGCGACGTCGAGGGGAACTACCTCGAGATGTTCGACCAGGCGCCGGAATGGGCCGAGCGGATCCGCGGCGCGAAGCGCGAAGCGCGTTTCGCCGGCACTGCGGTGGCGAACTACTTCCGCAAGCCCTTCGGACCGGGGTGGGCACTCGTCGGTGACGCGGGCTACAACAAGGACTTCATCACCGCCCAAGGCATCACGGATGCCTTCCGCGACGCCGAGCTGTGCGCCGCCGCGCTGGACGAGTCGCTCTCGGGTGCGCGCGCCTTCGACGACGCGATGGCCGAATACCAGCGGAGCCGCGACGAGCACGTGTTGCCGATGTTCGAATTCACGTGCATGCTCGCGACGCTCGAGCCGCCTCCTCCCGAGCTGCAGCAAGTGCTTGCGGCCGTGCACGGGAACCAGGAGGCGATGGACGGTTTCGCTCGGGTCAATGCAGGCGTGACGTCACCCGCCGAGTTCTTCTCCGAAGAGAACGTGGGGCGCATCTTCGCCGCCGCCGGCTGAGGCACGGATCGGAGCGGTTCCCGGGAGAGGCTCCCCGGCCTGCTTGCGGCCGGGACTACACTGTCCGGGACATCCGTTTCCGTTGACCTCTCCTCGCGAGCCGCAATGGTCGGGTGTCGGGTGCCGACACCCACCGCCCGGTGGGGCCGGTGCCGCAGCCGGATGTCACAGCCGGGCTTTCTTCGAGGACACGACCTGCGTCCTCCGTCGTATGTCGAGCGGAGTGCTTGATCGGGACAATGCGCAATATCGAGACCCTCCGGCGGTTCGCGATCTTCGGCGGGACCGACCGGTGACTTCGTACGCCGGCGTCGATGATCTCAGCCCCTGGCAATTCGACATGTATGTCGAAGCGGAGGCTGACGGTGTGGCGACGCCGGAACAGCTGGCGGTGCTCGAGGCCAACCCGGCCGCATGGCGCGCGGCCCTCCTCGGCATGCTGCGCGACGCCGAGGAGCATGTGGCGAGCGCCCGCTCGCTGACCGGCGAGGAGCGCGACCAGGTCGTCGCGGACCTCGAGTCGGAGCAGCGGCGGCTGTCGGCCGCGTTCTCGCGGTTCACCTCCGAACGGCCAACGGGGGGCGAGGCCCGTCGCAGCCGAAGCCCGGGCGGACGCGATGCCCGCGACGCTCCGTCGACCGCGCCCGGCCGGACGCAACTGCAGGTGTCGTGGCAACCGGGGCGCGTCGTCGCGTGGGCGGGCGGTCCGCGTGCGCCCGTCGCCGACGGTGATCAGGTCATGGCAATGCTCACGGCGGCGGGCGCGCCGGAATCGGGTTGGAGCGCACACACGCCGGTGCCATTGTCGGGTGGGGTCAACGCCGATGCGTTCGGCATTCCGGTCGGGGACGTCTTGGGGTGGCTCGTCGCGGCCGGCGCGGACCAGGTGGGCGATGACATCGGTGCGAGCGTCAGATGGCTGGGACGAATCGCGATCTGGGCGGTGGAGCTCACCGCGCATGGTGCGATGGTGCCCCAGCTGCGGAAGCGAACACGGAAGAGCGCGAGCGCGCGGGAATCGAGCGGCTCGTACTCGGTTCGATGGACACCCGCGCTCCTCGATCCCGCCCGGCTCGAGCGCATGGCCGCGGAGATGCCCGGAAGCATGCGCGCGCTCGACCGCAAGGTCGACGCACGCGCCCTGATCCGCTCCGCGCTCACCGGCATGGTGGACGCGATCTGTCGCGACAGCGCGCGTCGTCTCGAGGTGCCGGCGCCCCCGCCACGAGTTCGTACGGCACACGATGTGGCCGAGGCCTTCCTCGCACGACTCGACGGCAGCGCGTTCGACGCGCCCGTCGCGATCGGCAGCGAGATCGCGACGCGTGTGGAGCGCTGGGCGCGGCCGGTGACGGGATCCCACGGACGACTGATCGTCCAGCTCGATACCCCAGATACCGGGGGTGCCTGGCATCTCGCGGTGTTCGCGCGAGGGCCCGGCGCAAAGCAGACCGGCATCGAGCAGGCGATCGTCATGGCCGGCTCCGAACGTCAGCACCTCGAAGACGAGATCACCCGACTGGAACGCATGGTGCCCGCACTCCTGCGGCCCGGTGGAACGAGGCGTGGCGAAGTGATCCTCAGCGCCGAGGAGGCTTGGGAGCTGATGGCCACGACGGGTCCGCAGCTCGCGTCCGCCGGTTTCGACGTGCGTGTGCCGGAGCTGTCCCGCCGGCGGCGCGCGCCATCACTGCGCATCTACGTAGAAGGATCATCGGAGTCGTCGGTTGGTGCGAGTCAACTTGCGAACGTTCGCTGGTCGGCGCTGTTCGACGACGTGGAACTGACCGCCGCCGACATCGCGCGGTTGGCGAAGGAAGCCCGACCGCTGATCCGCTCGGGCGGCCGCTGGGTTGCGATCGACAAAGCCGATCTGAAGGCGGCCGCGGAAGCGCTGGCCGAACGCGCGTCCACGAAGCAGCTGTCGGGCGCGGAGATGTTGCGTCTCGCGCTCGGTCTGGAGGAGTCACCGCTCGCCGGAGGAGTCTCGCTCGACGGGGGAGGGTGGGCGGCGGACCTGCTCGCGGCCGCGGCCAGGGTCGCGACCGAACCCGCCCGTACGCCGTCCGGGTTCGTCGGTGAGCTCCGCAGCTACCAGGCCGAGGCGCTCGCGTGGCTCGGCTTTCTCGACGACGCGGGACTCGGCGGATGCCTCGCGCTCGACATGGGTCTCGGCAAGACCCCCACGATGCTGGCGCACCTCCTCGCCGGGGTTGACGACGGACCGGCTCTGGTCATCGCGCCGCCCGCGGTCGTCGGCAACTGGGCCGCGGAAGCCGCTCGATTCGCGCCCGAGCTCCGGGTCGTCGTGCACCACGGCGCGAACCGCGCCGTTCCCGACGAGATCGCGGCCGAGATCGCAGAAGCCGACGTGATGGTCACGACCTACGGCACGGCAGTGCGCGATGTCGACGCGATCGCAGCGCTCTCATGGGCGCGACTGGTCCTCGACGAGGCGCAGGCGATCAAGAACCCCGCGAACGACACGTCGCAGCAACTCCGCAAGATCTCGGCGCGTACTCGCGTCGCGCTTACCGGTACGCCGATCGAAAACGGTCTCGGTGATCTCTGGGCGATCCTGGACTTCGTCAACCCCGGTCTCGTGGGCACGCGACCGCAGTTCATCGCGAGACTGTCGAGTGACGGCGGTGCGACGCGTGTCGAGGCGGAGGACGCGATGCGCGCCCTCAACGGCATCCTCGTCTTCCGGCGGACGAAAGCCGAGCCGGAGATCGCGACAGAGCTGCCGGACCAGATCGACGAGCTCGACCACTGCGCGATGACGCCCGAGCAGATCGGCATGTACCAGGCGCTGCTCGACACCCTGGTCACAGCGACGGATCTTCCCGAGGGTGCCGAGCCGCGGAAGGGACAGATCCTCGCGGCGATCACCGCCCTCAAACAGATCTGCGACCATCCTTGGGCCTATCAAAACGATGATCTGCCACTCGCGGGACGCTCGGGAAAGCTCGCCCGCCTCGAAGAGATCATCGACGCCGTGTATGCGGCCGGAGAGCGGATCTTGGTGTTCACGCACTTCGCGACGTGGGGTGTTCGCCTCGCCGAACATCTCTCGGAGCGCACCGGGACGCCGGTCGCGTGCTACCACGGTGGCTTGTCGCGCACGGCACGGGATCGTCTCGTCGAGGACTTTCAACATGGCGAGGGCCCCGGGGCCCTCGTGTTGTCGTTGAAGGCGGGTGGTACGGGCTTGAACCTCACGGCCGCGAGTCACGTCGTGCTGTACGACCGTTGGTGGAATCCCGCGGTCGAGGATCAAGCCCGCGACCGCGCGTGGCGCATCGGCCAGACCCGCACGGTCATCTCCCACCGGCTCATCTGTCCCGGCACGGTGGACGAGCGCGTCGAGGAAGTGGTGGCCGGCAAGCGCCGTATCGCGGACCTGGTGCTTCCGAAGTCGAGCTCGCTCGCCGATCTCGACAGCGGGCAGCTGCGCGTCGCGCTCGGGATCCGTCCCGAAGCGCTGCTGACCGACGACTTGGCGCCGGTCGCCGGGGGGACGAGATGAGCGCGCCACGCCGCCGGAAAGCACCGACCCGACCGAGCCCGCGGCGCCGGCAGGGGACGGGCGGCGACTTCTGGGGCAGCTCGAACACCGACGCGGATGATGTCGTGGAGGCCATCGAGATGTCCGACGATCCCGCGGCGATGATCCGGTCCTTGGGCCCGCCGCCACTTCCGGGGCACGAGCAGGCCGCCGAGGCCTACTTCGCAGTCGTCTACGACAAGGCCGCTGCGCTCGCCGGTGCGCTCGCCGCCGCGTCGAATCTGTTGCAGCTCGACGAACCCGCCGGCGACGAGTTGTGAGAGGAACCAGAGATGCGCACGGCCGCGACTGATCTCGTCGGTATCGACCTTCCACTCTTCGGCTTCAGCCACTGCCGCGATGTCGTGGCGGCCGTGTCGAATGCCGGAGGTTGCGGCGTGCTCGGTGCGGTCGCGCACAGTCCCGAGCAGCTCGACATCGATCTCGCGTGGATCGAGAAGGAAGTGAAGGGCAAGCCGTACGGCGTCGACCTGCTCGTTCCCGAGAAGTTCGCGGGCGCCGACGAAGGCGGGCTCGATCCGAGCCAGTTACAGGACCTCGTGCCCCGGGAGCACCGAGCATTCGTCGATGACCTCCTCGCTCGCTACGACGTGCCACCTGCTCCCGACGACGACACGATCGATCGAGGCATCGGCGCGATGCGTATCGACCCGAAGAGCATGGCGCCGCTCCTCGACGTGCTCTTCTCGCACAAGACGCGCCTGGTCGCGTCCGCGCTGGGACCCCCGCCCCCGCACTTCATCGAGCACGCGCACGGCGCAGGCATCCCCGTTGCCGCGCTGGCAGGCTCGGTCGAACACGCGCGGAAGCATGCGCAGGCCGGTGCCGATCTCGTCGTGGCGCAGGGAACCGAGGCCGGCGGCCACACCGGAATGATCGCGACGATGGTGCTCGTCCCGGAGGTGGTCGACGCCGTTGCACCGGTGCCGGTGCTCGCCGCCGGTGGCATCGCCCGCGGTCGACAGCTCGCGGCGGGCATGGCGCTCGGCGCCGACGGCGTGTGGTGCGGCTCGGTGTGGTTGGCGACCGAGGAGGCGGAGACGGCGCCGCCCGTCAAGGAGAAATTCCTCCGCGCCGGTCTCGGCGACACCGTGCGGTCCCGGTCGCTCACCGGGAAGCCGGCTCGGATGCTGCGCACCGCGTGGACCGACGAATGGGAGCGCGCGGACGGCCCGGGGACGTTGCCGATGCCGATTCAGCCGGTGTTGATCGGTGATGCGATGCGGCGGATTCAGCGCGTCGCCGCCAAGGAAGGTACCGGCGCCAACGAGCTCGTCACGTATTTCGTCGGGCAAGTCGTCGGCTCGATGAACACGGTGCAGCCGACCCGACGCGTCGTGCTCGAGATGATCGAGGAGTTCGTCGACACGGTCGAGCGCCTCAACGGTCTCGTGCAGGAGTAGCCGTCGAGCTCCTCCGAGGTTCTCGCAAGCGGCCGGCCTCGCCGGGGGCCGGTGAGTTTTCTCTGCCGGACCGGTCTGAGGAGGCGTGGGTTGCGACCGGGTGGTGATCACGTGCGATCTGAGCGCCCTCGGGTCCCCGGACGCGGAGATGCTCGACGGGTTGCTCCGGCTCCATCTCGCGGTGCAGCGGATGGGTGGCTCACTCTGGCTGCACAACGTCTGCCCGGAGCTGCGGGACCTGCTCGTGCTCGCGGGTCTCGACGACGTGGTCGTCGTTCAGTAGCGCGTGCTCACTGTTCGTCGAGGTGCGCCGGAAGGCCGAACAGCGGGAACAGCGCGGGGTCGACGAAGAAGTGGAGCTCGCTGATCCTGCCGCGCGTCACCTCCAGGACGTGGATCGAGAACGCGTCGTAACCCGATCCCGACTCGCTCGGCCGCCACTGCGCGAACGCGGGGAAGCCGTTCGCTTGGATCGCAATGAAGCGCGAACCACGGCAGCCCGATCCGCCTCCGTGCAGCCAATTGCTGAGGCCGGTCGGACCGAGCAGCCACATGTCGTACGGAGGCATCGACATCACCGCGTCCTCGTGGAGGAGCGATACCAGCGACTCCACGTCGAAGCGTTCGAAGGCGTCGACGTAGCGGGCCAGGAGCTGTTGCTGCTCGGTGTCCATCGGCTGGAACGCGTCCGGGGTGCCGATGTTGGTCGACGCGAGCGTCGAGCGCGCTCGCTGGAGGGCGCTGTTGACCGACACGACGGTGGTGTCGAGCAGCTCGGCGACCTCGGTGGCCTGCCAGCGCAGGACTTCACGCAGGATCAGCACCGCACGCTGTCGTGGCGGAAGGAGCTGGAGCGCACGGACGAACGCGAGGCGGATCGTCTCGCGCTCGACGGCCAGCTCCGCGGGGTCGTCGCCCCCTTGCACCACACGACGGTCGGGGATCGGCTGCATCCACGTCTGCTCGCCGAGGACGGGACCGGGTCCGCCGTCCCCCGGCGATGGCGAGGAGAGATCCATCGGGAGCGCGCGCCGCTTCTTCCCGTTCAGGAGGTCGAGGCAGACGTTGGTGGCGATGCGGTAGAGCCACGATCGCAACGACGAGCGGCCCTCGAAGCGGTCGAAGGCGCGCCACGCCCGCACCAGTGTGTCCTGCACCGCGTCTTCGGCCTCGAACGCCGATCCGAGCATGCGGTAGCAGTACGCCGTCAGCTCGCGCCGGTGCTCTTCGAGATGCTTTTCGAGGTCACCGGCGACAGCCGCAACATCGGTCATACTTCCGCTCTCCTCGAGACGAAGGCTCTCGTCGACCACGGTACCGAAACGCGCACGCCGATCTGCGTAGGTTTGTACCGCCATGGTGCCTCCAGCTGGTGCGTTCCGGACCGCGCGTCACCTGAGACTCCGGCGCGCCGCGAAACTCATCGGGCGTTCGATGGCGCCGGCTGCATGCTCCGATCCGGCGACGGTCTAGTGTCGCCGAAATGGGCCGAGTAGACCGAGAACGAGCGCTTGCCGAGAACCAGCGGCGCATGGCACAGGTCGCGCAGGCGCGCGCCGAGCATCACGACAAGGACGAGCACGTGCATTTCCGTGCGATGAAGATGCACGAGCGCTCCGCCGAGATTCACGACGCGATCGCCGCGCTCCTTCCCCGAGACGACTGACTGCTCGAGCCGAGCGAGAAGCCGTAGAGGTCCGCGGTTCGTGGCCCGAACGGCGGTATCGTCTGCGTCGCAGGCGGTGCGGGGGCTGATGGAGTACTCATGAGCCGAGACGTCGCGCCCCTCATCGCTGCCGAAGCGTTGCTCCACCATGGCCTCAGTGACGACGCCGTCGTGGGGTACCTCGCTCGGACCTGGCCCCTCGGTGCCCTCGACTGCCGGGCCGCGGTCAATGCCGCGCACATCCTGCTACGACGCGAGCGCGCGGAAGCGGCGTCGTACATGATGCGCGACAGCGACTCTTCCGCCCACCGTGTTACGGGCCGCGGCGTGGTGGATCGCTCTTGTGCTCCTCATGATGGTGATACCGGCAGAGCAGTTTGAGATTTTCGAGGCTGGTCGGTCCGCCCTTCTCCCAGTGCCGGATGTGGTGGGCTTCGCATCGACCGGGCGGCCGGGCGCATCCGGGTGCGGTGCAGTGTCGGTCGCGTGCGACGAGTGCCCGCCAGATCGCGGCCGGGATCGTACGAGTAGACCGGCCGGCATCGAGGATCTCGCTTCTGCCCGCGGTGACGACGCGACTGACGTTGCAGTCGCAGGTCAATCGCGCCAGCGTGCTCGCCGAGACATGTCCGGTGTGGGCTGCCTCGGCCCGGGCCGCGGTCAGGAGCGCCTCGTCGCCATGCGTTTCGAGATCGACGACGACCGTGATGTGCGGGCGAGCGTTGCGCTTGCCGCCGACCGTGCCTTCGTCGAGTGATCGCCGGCAGATGTTGACGAGCGCGTCGGCTCGCCGTTGCGCAGGAGTACGGGTCTCGTGCACGCGGCGGTCGAGTGTCATCTCTGCGCCGATGGCCGAGAGATAAACCTCGCCGCCTTCGGGATCCAGCAACGCGTCGCTCGCGACCATGCGATCGATTCTCCGGGAGGCCGTCATCCGCCGTCGCGCGTGCAAGGCTTCGTCAGACGCCGCGCCGGCGTCCCCATCCAAGCGGTCGACGGAGTGCTGCACGAAGGAACCGAGCTCGCGCGGATGCATACGTGTCGCCGCGGCGACCAGCGTCGGTACGAGTTCGGCCATGGCATCCGCGCGTTCTGGCGTACAGGCCTTGGCGATGACCGTCGCATGTTGGCGCGACACCGCACCGGTACCGAACGCCGCGGCTACCGCCGGGAGTTCCTCGAGCGAGCGCGCCAGCTCGACCTGCGCCCGGGCGGCGCCCTCGGTGAGATGACAGGCCGCGGCCAATGCTTCGCTTGCGGATCCGTAACCGTCGGCACGCCAGCGACCGGCCCGGTCGTAGTGCGCGACATCGCGCAGCCATGCCGCTTCGCGAGCGTCGATGTCCCGGCGGTCAGCTGCCAAGCAGTCGAGTGTCAGGTTGTTCGCGTCCCCCAACGTCAGAGGCGAACATGTGTTCGATCGTAGCACACACCGCCTGGGATGCAAGGAGGAATCGAGGTCGTCAGCGCGACGGAGTGGAGCCGCCCGCCGCCGACGCCGCGTCGTCGCGCACCGTCGTCCACGTCGCTTCCACCGCGGCGATGATCGCAGGACACGCCTTGCGCAGCGCCGCCGCGTCAGCGTCGATCCATGCGCCGTTGCGGTCTCCGGCCCCGGCTTGCGCGAGGAGCGCACGCAGATCGCCGAGCTGGTCGGTCAGCCATCCCGTGGGGTCTTCTCGGATGCGCTCGGGCCACTGTCGATCGCGTGGCTCGACCCCGTCGAAGCCCGCATGGAAGTGGGCGGCCAGTAGATTTCCTGCTGGACTGTCGAGCTGATCGAACAAGTCCGCGCGAAACAGCGGCTCGTCGATCACGACACGTTGCGCGGCGGACTCGGAGCCGCGGTGCGGCTCGTCGGACAGGAGACGAAGCTCCACGCGGGCACCACGCTCGGGTGGCTCGCCGGGCTCCCACCAGGGACCGACCACTACCGCCACCTTCGAGAACACGAATGTCTGCTGCACGCTGCGCGTAGCCTATGCAGCGGCGGTGTTCCGCGGTTCGGGATATTCCCTGTCCCGGGCGGTTCGCTGACGACGCGCAGGGAGCGGCGACGGTGTCGGGTATTGCGATCATCACCGAGGCGTGTATCGATACGAAGGATCGCGCATGCGTCGATGTCTGCCCGGTGCAGTGCATCTACGAGTTCGATCCCAAGACCAACACGCTCTTCTCGGAGGTCGAGCACGGTAGCGGCGAGATCGAGAACACCCACCAGCCGAACCCGGACGCGATCTCGATCTTCGGCGACAGCGTGCTGTACGTGAACACCGAGGAGTGCACGTCCTGTACGGCGTGTTACCAGCCGGACGTGTGCCCCGTCGGAGCGATCTACTCCGAAGAGCACGTGCCCGACGGATCACCGGGGAAGAAGTACAACTCGGAAGATCCCAACAAGGGACACGACCACACGTTCTTCGTCCAGCTCAGCCGCGACGTCTTCGCCGACTGAACTACGTCGCCATCCAACGCTCCGAGAGCGGGTTCTTTCCCGCGAGACTTCCGGTGGAATCGTACGGGCGGAACCTGATGAACGCGGACTGATGGTGAAACGGCTCGGCCTGGTCGGCGGCAATCGCGTCCGGGTGTGCCGGTGTAGGCCCGAACGCATACGCGGAAAGTGCTTGGGTGCTCCGCCACAGCGAGCAGGTCGCAACGAACGGCGGGCGGGCGAGCGCGGTTCCCCACGTCAGTCCGGGCGCCTCCCGTGCCGCGCGTTCGGCGCGCGCGCTCGTGCGAAGGAACCGCACGATCTGCGTAGCGCGCAGCCGCCCGAGCGTCAGCACCGCGGCAGGTCCGTGCGTCTCGACGTTCCGGGTCCTCGGGGTATCAGCGGGGAGGCCGGGCCACGCGCCCCATGCACGCAACGGCTCGAGGCGGGCGCGCCATCCGCCTTCGAAAGCGGCAGCCAGCGCATGGGTGTCGAGGAACCGGTCGAGCGCGTGGTCGTCGTCCCAGAACGCGATGAGCGCAACGCGCCGGAACTGGGGCGCGGCAACGCTCGATGTGCGGAGTGGCGCCGCAACCGCCACGTTGGCGTGCCGCAATCCCGGGGCCGATGCTGCGCTCGGTGCTCTGCGAAGGACGGCCACCGCCCGACGGGCCGTGACGTCGGCGAGGTGTACGGACGTGATCGTCACTCCGACCTCCCGGTGAAGACGCGCCGATCTTGCCCGACGCACGGTGCATCCTGCCCCACTGCCGGCGTCGACGCAGAGTTGACCACCCGTTGAGAAAGTTGCGTGCCGCCGGTGCCGACAGTGCTGTCGTGCTCGCACAACTCGAGAAGAGCCCGCTCCGGCCCGGCGCCGACGTCGAGGTGCGGTGCCGCTTCGACGATCGGTGGACACGAGGATTCGAGATCGCGTCGATTGATCGGGATGTGTACTTCTTGCGCCGACGATCCGACGGCTCGGTGCTGCCCGCCGGGTTCGGATCGACCGACATCAGGCCCCGCTCCCCGGACTGACGCACGAGCCAGGAGCTCCCCGAGGGCACCGCGTTCGGTGTCAGGATCGTGCCCGTGTCGACGATCAGCCGGGTTGCCGCGCTCGCGATGTCCTTGCCGCGCCCGCTCGACACCGCGATCACGGTGCAGCGGGACGTGCGGGTGCCGATGGACGACGGGGTTTCGCTGGTCGCCGATCTCTACACGCCGGGTGGCAGCGGCCCGCATCCGACGGTCCTGGTACGCACTCCCTACGGCCGCGGCGGTCCGTTCGGTCTCTTTCTCGGGCGAATCTTCGCGGAGCGGGGCTATCGAGTGATGATGCAGAGCTGCCGCGGCACGTTCGGCTCCGGGGGGGAGTTCGACCCGAACTTCAACGAGCGCGCGGACGGGTTGGCGACGATCCGGTGGATCGAACGGCAATCATGGTTCGACGGACGCCTCGCGATGAACGGCCCGAGCTACATGGGAGGCGTCCAGTGGGCCGTGGCGGATCACGCCGGTCCCGCACTGCGCGCGGTGTGCAGCCACGTCGCCTACTCGAACATCTCCCGACACTGGTTTGCCGGCGGCTCGCTCTCCCTCGAGGACGCCATCCAATGGACGACGATGGTCAGCGAGCAGGAGAAGCGGTTTGCCGGGATCAAGGCACTGCTCGGGACGCCGCTCCGGCGACTCGACCGGGTGATCAACACCCTGCCGATCGCCGAGCTCGACGAGCGGCTCGTCGCGCGGCGCGTGCCGTATTGGCGCGACATCGTCGAGCATCCGTCGATCGATGACCCGTTCTGGCAACCGCTCGATCATTCCGCGCGCGTGGCGGCCGTCGTCGCGCGCGTGCTGCAGGTTGGTGGTTGGTACGACATCTTCCTCCCTGCGCAGCTCGACGACTACCGGACGCTGGTCGCGGCCGGGAACCAGCCGCGGCTCGTGATCGGTCCTTGGACGCACACCGCGTCCAAGGGCTTCGCCACCCAGATGACCGAATCGCTGCACTGGCTGGACCGCCATGTGCGCGGTCTGGGTGCCGGCGAGGTCGACGACGCGAGACACGTGCGGGTCTTCGTGATGGGCGCCGAGCGATGGCGTGACTTCTCGTCGTGGCCCCCTCAAGGGTTCCTCGCGCAACGGTGGCATCTGCAACCCGGCGGGGGACTGGACCAGGCCGAGCCGGCGGCGAGCGAACCCGACACGTATCGCTATGACCCTGCCGATCCGACGCCGATCGTCGGCGGCACGCTGCTGCGACGTACGGGCGGCCGGCGTGACCAAGCGACGATGGAAGCCCGTGGCGACGTCCTCGTGTTCACCAGCGGGGTACTCACCGCCGACATCGAGGTGATCGGCGAGATCAAGGCGGAGATCCACGTGTCGTCGAACCTCGAACACTTCGACGTGTTCGTGCGGCTCTGCGACGTCGACGAGAAGGGACGTTCCTCGAACGTGTGTGACGGCCTCGAACGCGTCTCGCCGACGCGAGGTTGGCCGCGAGCGCACGACGGCACAAGGACGATTCATGTCGCGCTGTGGCCGACCGCGCAGCGGTTCCGCGCCGGGCACCGCATCCGCGTGCAGGTCGCAAGCGGCGCCCACCCACGCTTCGCCCGCAATCTCGGCACCGGCGAGCCGCTCGCCGGCGCAACGACAATGTGCGTCGCACACCAGGCGATCCATCACGATCCCGGCCACCCTTCCGCGATCGTGCTGCCCGTCATGACGGGTTGACACCGCATCCAATACGGTGGCGGCCGTGCGGGGCTCCCCATACGTCATCTCGTCACAGCGGGCGTTCATGTTCCCGGCACCCGCCGAGCGCGTGTGGACGGCAATAAGTCAGCTCGACTGCTTCAGCACGTGGTGGAGCTGGCTTCGCGAGTTCCGCGTCGACGGCGCCGGTCTGGAGCGCGGCGCGGTGCTACGCGGGACAATCGTCCCGCCGTTGCCGTACCGGTTGCGCCTGCGAGTCGTGCTCGACGAATGCGTCCCGGCGCGGCACATTCTTGCCTCGGTGCATGGTGATCTCGAGGGCGTCGCACTCGTGGCGTTCGAAGGTGAAGGGGACGAGACGCGGGTGATCGCGAGCTGGACGCTCGAGATGATGCAGCAGCCCGTCCGTCTCGCCGCGCGATTCACCCATCCATTGCTTCGCTGGGGGCACGATCGCATCGTCGAGGCGACGGCCGAGGGTTTTCGCCGTCATCTGGACGAGGTGCGCGAAAGATAGGTCCCTCGCGGCGGCGCCTCAGCGCTCTCGCTGTTGCGAGGCGAAAATGGGCCGGTAGGGCCCCGTCGGGGGAATGAGGCACGGCCGCGGGTCGTGTCGCGCCCAGCGCGCGGGCTCGCCGCGGATCAGTTCCCCACCGTGCGGCGACAGCTTCACGAGGTCGGTGTACGCGAGCGCATCAGCCGCGGCATATGTCTGCAGCAACAGCGGGCGGGACCGGGAGGAACGGTTCGGCGCCGAGCCGTGCACCGTCCGGCAGTTGTGCACGGTGATGGTGCCGGCCGGACCCGTCGGATACGCGACGCGCCCGAGGTCGAGACGCGCGACGTCGGCGTCGGCGAGCGCGCCAACCCATACGTCGCCGTCGTACAAGTCGAACAGCGGCCCGTGGTGACTCCCGGAGACGAACCCCACTTCGCCCATGCCGGGTTCGACGTCCTCGAGGAACACGCCGATTGTCAGGAGGTCGTAGTTCGTGTGCGGCCAGAACTGGATGTCCTGGTGCCACTTCACCTCTTCTCCGCCGTGCGCGGCCTTGAAGTTCAGCTTGGAGTGGTGGAACTTCACGTCGGGACCGAGCAAGTCGACGGCGACGTCGACGATGGCCGACTGCGACGCGAACTCCCAGAACGTATCGTGCAGATCGGTCGGCGAGCTCAGCCGCCGCAGTCGCGGCTCGCCGGCGGAATGTCCGACGTCGAGGTCGAACAGGACATTGGACTCGGTGAGCGCGCGGCTCTGTTCGACGAACTCCTCCGTGACGACGCGCAGGCGCTCGAGCCAGACGTTGTCGACCAGACCGGCGACCGAGCACCAGCCGTGGTCGCCGTAGTCAGCGCGCTGAGCGTCGGACAGCACGTGGGCAGGGTAGTGCGACTTCGATGACGGGATACCGAGCGGCTAACCGACACCCGGAATGTCGCGCCGGCGGAAAATGGCGGCGCCCAGCGCGAGCAGACCGAATGCATACAAGAGGAGCACCACCGCGGGGAACGGCGACGCGACCACGTCGGGCTGCGGTCCCATGAGGAACGCCCCGGCGTTGTCAACGATGAGCCAACGCCCGAGCCCCGGTCTCCACACGCGCACCGCACCCTCGACGAAGTTCAGATGGACGAACGTCACACCGAGCGCGACGGCGGTGTTGCGTCCGATGAACGCGAGTGATGCGCCGACCACCGCGGCCACGCCGGTGAATGCGGCGCCTCTGCCCATCCCGGCGAGCAGGCCGCGCAACCAGTCGGCATCGGCGCCCGCGGTGCCTCCGTGCATCAACATCGAAGGAAGCAGCGCACCGATGAAGATGACTTGCAGCACGAACGCGATCACCACTGCGGCGAGCGCGGCGCTCGTGACGCGGGCGACCGCGACGCGCACACGTCGGGGCTCCCATGTGAGCAGCGTGCCGAGCATGCCGGATCGAAACTCGGCGGCTACGACGGAAGCGGCAGCAAGCAGGCTCCCGAAGGCGAGAAACATGATCGCGATCCCAAGGACCGGTTCGCGATCGTCGTCCGTCGGCCAGAGATCCGTGATATACAGGCTCTTGTCGTACTGGGCGAGCGTGATATCGAGCCGGCACTGCGATTGCGAGCTCTCGGACATGCACTGCCGCACGTCGACTTCGAGCTGTGTGCGAGCCCGCTCTCGGGCGGCGACGTCGAACTTCTCGGTGTGCAAGAACACCATCACCCCGGCGAATGCGATGGCCGCGACCGCAGCACCGATGAGCACCCTCACCAGACGGCGCGAGAGCGCGCGCGACAGCTCGGCGCGAAGCAGTGCGGTCACGATGCCTCTCCGGTGAGCTCGAGGAACACGTCTTCCAAGGTGCGTTCGTCGGGCCGCATCTCGGTTACCCAGAGCCGCTGCGCGGCCAAGGTCTCGGTGACGTGGGCCGCGCTCGGTACGCGCTCGACGCGCAGCAGCCCCTCTGCAGCGGGCTCGGCGCGCAATCCCGCGTCGCGCAGCGCCTGCAGCCCGGCCGTCGCGTCGTCGACCCGCACCATCAATCCGGCTGCGCCGCCGGCCGCGAGCACCTCGTGTACCGGGCCGGTCGCGACACAGCGTCCGCGGCGGAGGATCGCGACGCGATCGCATATCTGCTGGATCTCGCCGAGTTGGTGGCTGGACACGAACACGGTCCGACCCTCGTCCCCGAGGCGCCGCAGCAGCTGACGGATCTCCTTGATGCCTGCCGGGTCGAGTCCATTCGCGGGCTCGTCCAGGATGAGCACTTCCGGGTCCTTGAGCAACGCGGCCGCGAGGCCGAGCCGCTGGCGCATGCCGAGCGAGTAACCCGCAACGAGGTCGTCGGCCCGTTCGGTCAATCCGACCTGATCGAGCCCGGCGTCCACCGTGCGCGCGCCGATGCCGTACAGACGTGCGAGCAACTCGAGGTTCCGCCGGCCCGAGAACGTCGGGAACAACGCAGGTGCTTCCACGAGCGATCCGACCCGGCGTATCACCGTGGGGAGCTCGGCCCGCGCGTCGGCGCCGAGCAGGCGACACGACCCGCTCGACCACGTCGCCAGGCCCAAGAGGCAACGGATGGTCGTCGTCTTGCCCGAACCGTTCGGCCCGAGGAACCCGAACACGCCGCCGGCAGGAACGAAGAGATCCAGGCGATCGAGGGCGACGGTCGGTCGACCGCGCCGCCGCCGGTACACCTTGCGTAAACCGCTCACCTCGATCACGCCGGGAGCGGCGCGCACTCGCCCGCTCGTTGCATCGCGATCGAGCACGAAGGAAGACGTCACCCTCTGCACGCTACGGAGACGCGCTTGTCGTGAACACCGTGCGGACCGACATGTTGCCGGCGGATTTCCGCCCCTACGCGGTACGCCAGAGCGCACTCGAGCGGTCGTGCCAGAGCTGCTCGATGAGGTCCGCGTCCAGGCGTTCCTTGTGCACGTAGGCAAGTGCGCCGGACGCCGATGCCCCGCGGGGAAGCGCATTGACGTCATAGGTCGACACCAAGATGACGACCGTCTCGGGATGCGCAGCCGCGATCTGTCGCGTGGCGTCCACCCCGTTGACTCCCGGGAGGTTGATGTCCATCAGGACGAGGTCCGGCCGCAGCGATTCCACGAGGGCCAGCGCCTCTTCGCCCGAGGTGGCTTCACCGACGACCTCGAATTGATCCAAGAGACCGAAGACGACCTTGGCTGCCTCGCGAAAGGGAAGCTGGTCGTCGACGATCAGCACTCGCACGCCGGAGTCGTTCATGGCATCGCGTTCCCGAGCTTTTGCTGATCGGCGAGATAGACGAGCACCGCCTTCACGCGCCGGTGCACCGCGAGCTCCTCGCTGAGGCCGAGTTTGGTGAACACCGCGCTGATGTGCTTCTCCACAGCCCGATCACTCAGCGACAGTGATTCGGCGATCGCGCCGTTGTTCTTCCCCTGCGCCATCTCGGCCAGTGTCTCGTGCTCGCGCGGTGTGAGTGTCGCGACGGGCGAACGGCCGGCGGCCCGCGCCGCGAGAAGGACATCGACCACCTTGGGGTCGACGACCGAGCCACCGCGTGCGACTTCTCGAATCGCGCGGGCGAGCTGCTCGCCGTTCGCGACTCTTTCCTTGAGGAGATATCCGCGGCCCTGGGCGCCGGCGGCGAAGAGCGCGAGCGCATACGACGGCTCGAGATAGTGGCTCAACACGACCACGCCCGTATCGGGGTGGGTGTCGCGCAACTGCTGTGCCGCCCGCACACCCTCGTCGGTCCCGGTCGGCGGCATGCGAATGTCGGTGAGCACCACCTCGGGCTCCTCGGCCGCTACGAGCTCGAGCAGGCTGTCGAAGTCCTCGCACACGCCAACCAGCGTGAGATCGGCCTCGAGCTCGATCAAGCTGCGAACGCCCTCCCGCATGAGGACGTTGTCCTCTGCGAGCACCAGGCGAATGGCCATCGGTCAAGGGTACTGAGCAGCCGAACGCGTCGTAAGTGGGGTGACCGCACGCCGCGAGTGCGGCTGGCACGATGGGAGGACGGGAGGCCTCACCCTTCAGCGGGAGCTGCCGCGGGGCCATACTCACAGCGATGCACGCGATGAGGGGGGCGTCGCAGCGAGCGCCGATGTTGTCGGCGCCGGCCGTGCTGACGCGCCTGGTCGTTCTTGGCACACTCGCCGCGTTCATCGGCCTCGCGTACTTGGCGCTCCCCGTCGGACTCGGCACGCTCCTCGGCACCGGCCCGAGCACGGTGTTGTCGGTAGCCGCGACCACTGTCGTTGCGCTTGGCTTCGCGCGCGTGCGCGCATGGGCGGAGCGAACCGCCCAACGCCTGGTGTACGGCGCGCGATCAACGCCGTACGAGGTGCTGACCGAGCTGTCCGACCGAATGGCGGGCTCGTATCCCACCACCGACGTCCTCCTTCACATGGCGCAGATCCTCGTGCTGGGGAGCGGAGCGGCGACCGCGCGGGTGTGGTTGCGGGTCGGCGACGAGCTCGTACCCGCCGCGTCCTGGCCCGATACTCCGTTCGTGACACTCCCGTCGATCGCGCTGCTCCACAACGACCTGCCGCCGCTGCCCGACGCGCACCACGTGCTGGCGGTCCGCCACAGCGGCGAGTTGATCGGTGTGATCACCGTGACGCAGCTCCCGGGCAGCCCGCTCTCCCCCGCGGACCTGCGACTGCTGGACGACTTCGCGTCGCAAGCCGGGCTCGTGTTGCGCAACGTTCGGCTCACCGCCGAGCTCGCGACCAGCCTCGAGGCGATCTCGCTGCAGGCGGCCGAGATCCGCGCGTCACGCCGCCGCATCGTCGACACCCAAGATGCCGAGCGACGGCGGGTGGAACGCGACATTCATGACGGCGCGCAGCAGTACCTCGTCGCACTCATGGTGCAGCTGCGCGTCGCGCGCCGGCTTGCGTCCCAGGATCCCACTCGCGCCCGGGCCATGGTGGTGGACCTGCAGCGCATCGCGCGTGAGGCGCTCGACACACTCGGCGATCTCGCGCAGGGCATCCATCCGCCCGTGCTCACCGCGCACGGTCTCGCCGCGGCCTTGCGCCGTCAGGAGGAGAATCCCGTGGTGAAGGTCTCGGTCGAAGACCATGACCTGCGCCGCTATCCCATCGAAGTCGAAGCGGCGGTGTACTTCGCGTGTCTGGAGGCCCTGAACAACGCGGCCAAGCACGCGGCGGGCTCCAACGTCGTCGTGCAGTTGTTCGAGCACGACGGGCACATCGTCTTCTCGGTGCGCGACGACGGATCGGGCTTCGATCCGGAGGAACGCCGGCCCGGGTCCGGTCTCGGCAACATGGTCGACCGCGTCGCCGCGCTCGGCGGGACGCTCGACATCACGTCTGCCCCCAGTCGAGGCACGGTGGTCGCGGGTCGCGTGCCCTTGCGAGGCATCGGGGCGACCGTATGAAGCATCGGCGCCTGCGCGTCGGCGGTCCGTTGTTCTGGATCTTCTTCGGACCGTACGTACTGGGGGTGGTGGTCTTTCTCGCCGCCGGGCTCGCCCCCTCGCTGGTCAAGGAAATCGGCTCCGTGCACGACGCATTACACGAGTACGCAGACGACGCGTTGCTCGCGGGAACCACGGTGACGATCGAGTTGGAGAACCTCGATCCCGAACGCACTCATCGCATCGTGATCGTCGGGCCCGAGCGCGAGCGGAGGGTGCTCGCAAGCCGGGTGGTTCCCGCCCGCGGCCGCGCCACGTTGCGGTTCGTCGCCCCACCTGCCGGGTCGTACCGCTTGACCTCGCCCGGACACCCCGAGCTCGAAGGTGAGATTCGTTTCGCCGACGACGGCGCCCGCGCGATCTCGATCCGGGTACCCGAGGCGGAGCATCGGTTCCAACGCGTCGGCTCCGGCGGATTGTCGGAGGTGGCGCGCCGCGTCGCCGACGCGTCACACCGTGCGGACCACGGCGGCCGGGTGACGCTGGAATCGCTCTTCAGTGCGCTCAATCTCGGGCTGGGGCTGTTGCTGGTCGCGCGCCGGCCGCGCGATCGGACCGCCCGCCTTCTCGCGGTCGCCATGATCGGCACCGCCGTCACCTTCAACCATCAGAGCCACAGCACCGTACGCGACTACCTCATCGGGGACTGGTGGTTCCCCCACGACCTCTTCCACATCTTGTCGGGCGTCGCCTACATGTACGCGGTGATCGTCTTCCCCGACGGACGTCTCCTGCCCACCGAGTCTCGACATCGCTGGCTGCTGCGCGCCGCATACGGCGTCGCGACGCTCGTGCTCGCGGTGAACGTGCTCGATCGGACAAGCGTCGGCCACCCCGGACAGTCGTTCTTCACAGTCTTGTTCGGGGTGCTGATCCCGCTGGTCGGTGTCGCTGCGCAGACGTACCGCCTGCGGCACGCGACCGAGCCCGTCGTGCAACAGCAGTCGCGTCTGTTGCGTCTCGCGCTGCTGCCCATGTTCGTCGCGGGCGTGGGCTATCTCGTTCTCACCCAGGTGTACGACACCGCGTGGGTCGAGGATGTGGGCCTCGCGGTCTTTCCCGCGCTCTTCGCGCTCGTACCGCTCGCACTTGTCATGGGCATCCTCCGCTACCGCCTGTGGGACATCGACGTGCTCGTCAGTCGCACGCTCATGTCGGTCGGCTTGGCGGCCTTCATCGGTCTCGTGTACGTGGTCGTCGTCGTGGTGCTCGGGCACGGTCTCGGCCCGGGCGGTTCGGCGGGGCTCAAGATCGTCGCGACCGCGATCGCCGCAATCGCATTCGAACCTGTACGCGAGCGGCTCGCGCGGTTCGCCAACCGTCTCGTCTACGGCGAGCGCGCGACGCCGTACGAGGTGATGGCCGCATTCAGCGACCGGCTGGCCGGGGCGATCTCGGTCGACGAGATCCTCCCGCGGATCGCCGAGACCGCGGTCAACGGCGTCGGCGGTGTCGCCGGGCAAGTCACCGCCTTCCTTCCAGGTGGAGGCACCCGCACCGTCGGGTGGCCCGAGAACGGCAGCGCCGTGCGGTTCTCGTTCGTGATGCCGGTGATGTATCGCGGCGAACAGGTCGGCGAGATCGCGGTCGCGACCGCGCACGGCGAGCGGCTGCGGCCGGAAGAGGAAGAGCTGCTCGCGGCCTTGGGAGCGCAGGCGGGGCTGGCCGTCAACAATGCGCGTTTGACCATCGAGCTCCAGGCTCGACTCGAAGAGATCTCCGTGCAGGCCGCCGACCTGCACGCGTCACGCCAGCGCATCGTGACCGCGCGGCAGGCGCAGCGGCAGCAAGTCGTGCAGCTGATCCACGACCGAGTCGAGGTGCGACTGCTTCGAGCGTCGGAGCTTCTCGAAGAGCTCGCGCCGGTTCTGACGAGCGACGGCCCGCGGGCGCTCGAGCTCATCGAGGGACTCGTGGACGAATGCGGCCAGGCCCTCGACGCCTTGCGCGAGCTCGCGCGCGGGATCTTTCCGGCGATTCTGGCGGATCAAGGAGTTGTCTCGGCGTTGGAGGCGTATCTGCTCCAAGCGCACTTGCCCATCGACGTGCGTCTCCAAGCGACGGATGCTCCGGACCGCTATGACCCACAGGTCGAAGCAATCGTCTACTTCTGTGTGATTCAGGCACTCGCCAACGCGGGTGCCTACGCGCCCGAGAGCGCTGTCGTCATCCGCCTGCGCGAGGAACGGGGACGCTTGTCGTTCTCGGTGGTCGACGACGGGCCGGGTGCCGACCGGCAGCGATTGCAGGCGGGCGCGGACGTTCGCGACATGCGTGACCGTGTCGAGGCGATCGGTGGCGAGTTCG
This sequence comes from Acidimicrobiia bacterium, assembly GCA_038209365.1. Classification (GTDB taxonomy): domain Bacteria; phylum Actinomycetota; class Acidimicrobiia; order IMCC26256; family PALSA-610; genus DASQHW01. The sequence goes on from JBBQXS010000015.1 coordinate 74,954, forward strand.
ATGCAACGGCGGCGCCGATGCAGGGCACGGTCATCTGTGGTTCGGTGCCGCTGCGTACCGAGTGACACCCAGTGAGCGTTTGCGCGTCCGCGACCCGAGGACGCAGATGGGGCCGATCACGTCTCGGTGGACGTCGTCGGGGACGCGTGGGCTTCGACGCCGCGACCGCGTTCGCCGCTCTCGAGCAACCGCGCGATCTCGCTGACCTCTTGTTCGACGCCTCGAGCGAACCAGCGGCGAGCCACGAGATCGTACAGGCGGCCGAAGATCCCGTGACCGAAGTCCATCGTCTCGACGTGACGCAGGCGCGTCCCGCCTTCGGCCGGCTCGATCTCGAACCAAGCGTGCAGCGCTCGAGGAATACCGTGCTCGAGGGTCACATCGATGAAGGAGGGGGGCTCCCAGCGGTAGCGCGTGACGACCGAGCCGCGGAAGCGTCCGAGGAATCGCCCATCCTCCCGCGCGAGCATGCCGTCGTCGGCGTCCGCGAGCTTGGTCACCCAGATCATCTTCGTGTCGGCCTTCGTGTACTGCGCGGGGTCGAGCACGAAGTCGAACACCTCTTGCGGTGTCACACCGCGTACGAGCGCGGTGCCCTCACCTCGGATCGTCATCTCGAGCTCACCGAAGTTCGCGACTCACGGGCCCGTTGACGCGCCGGCGAGCGCGCCCTCGACCCAGGCTTCGAGCTGTTCGGCGCCGCGCGCTCCCACCACGGTGTCGATCAGCTCACCGTTGCGGAAGAGGAGCAGGGTCGGGATCCCCTGCACTCCGAAGCGCACCGAGATCTGCGGGTTCTCGTCGACGTTCACCTTGACCAGCTTCATCCTTCCGCGCAGGCGCCGGGCGACTTCCTCGAGCGCGGGCGAGATCATCCGGCAGGGGCCACACCACGGTGCCCACAGGTCGACGACGACCGGGATGCTGGCGCGTTCCACTACGGCGTCGAAGTCCGCGTCCGTCGCCTCGGCGATCCACGGCAGGTACTCCTTGCAGTGCGCGCACCGCGGTCGGCCCTTGGCGACGGCCGGCACGCGGTTCCGCTTGCCGCAGTTCGAACATTCGATGATCACGGGATGAGTCTGCCCCGGTCCGATCGCCGGTGAACCAATTGCCTCACGCCCGGGTCAGCGCCAGCGCTCCCGCGGTCGCGTCGAGCGCCGCCGGGATCGGGCGCTGCACCGGCATCGGCGCGAGGCCCGCGCCGGTGACGTGCTCATACCTGCCGTCGTGCGTGACCGTCTGCTCGGTCCACAGGCGGCGCATGAGCGCGACCTGCTCCTCGACACGGCGGCCGCGATTGGTGAAGGTCGCGCCGAGCGCTTCGTACTCCACGGCGTTCCAACCGAGCCCGACGCCGAGACGGAAGTTGCCCTGCGTGAGCAGATCGACTTCGGCCGCCTGCTTGGCAACCAGCACGGTCTGCCGTTGCGGGAGGATGATGATCCCCGTAACCAGCTCGAGCGCGGTGATCGCGGCGAGATAGCCGAACAGCACGAACGGCTCGTGGAAGGTCGTGTGCACGTTGTACGGACCGTTCCATCCCGTGTGCACGTCAGGGTCGGCACCGAGCACATGGTCGTACGCCAGCACGTGGGTGTAGCCCATCCGCTCCACGCGCTGTGCGTAGTCGCGTACCACGCCGGCGTCGGCGCCGATCTCTGTCTGGGGGAGGACCACACCGATGCGCATGCTCCCTTTCTACCGCGCCGCTCTCAACCGCCGAAGATCGCAGGCAGCACCGACCCACCACCGAGCAGGAAGAGCGAGCCGACGACGAGGCTGAACACACCGGTGATCACCGCCACCGTGGCGTAGACGCGGAAGCTGCGCGCGGCATTGAGGTATCCGACTGTCGAGGCGAGCGCGATGCCGGTATTCGACGTGACGAGACCGAGGATGAACACGACGAGCAGCAGCTCCCCGAGCCCCGTGCCGGCCCTTGCGGCGGCGACGAACACGAGCACCTGCGTCGCCGTCTCGGCGCCGATCCCGTGCAGCATGCCGACGATGAACGAAGTCAGCTTGCCGTAGGTCGTGAAGGGGTCGTCTGGCATCGGCGCGCGGTGGCGGTGTACATGCCGGTGGTGCGTGACGAGCGCGACCGGCGCCGACGACACCCGGCCATCCGGGCGCATCGTGCCTTCGCCGTCGCGGTGGACGTGTTCGTGTCCGTGCTCATGCCCGCGATCATCGGCGTGTTCGTGTCCGTGCTCATGCCCGCGATCATCGGCGTGTTCGTGTTCGTGTTCGTGTTCGATCTCGACGAGCTCCGGCCGCCGGCGCATCCGGCGCGTGACGTGCCTCACCGCTGCGAACAGCAGCATCCAGCGGCTGCGCATGCGAAAGTCGCGACCGTGGCGCACCAGGGCGTAGAAGACGTACCCGCCCAACACGAGCAGCGTGGCGCCGACGACACGCTCCATCGCACCGTCGACGCCCGCGGGGAGGACGTCGCCCGCGAGGACGGCGAGCGAGCCGAGCACGAAGACCACCGCGGCGTGACCGACGACATAGAGCGTCGCGCAGCGCATCGATCGACGCCGATCGTCCTGCGAGCCCGTGATATCGGTGATCGCGGCGATGTGGTCCCAGTCCACGCCATGGCGGAGTCCGAACCCGAACGTCGAGAGCACCAACCCGACCTGGAATCCTTCGTTGGAGGCGAACGCGACGACCGAACTCATGGTTCCCGTGTGCCGGTTGCGGGCGGGCAGGACAGCGTGAGCGCCACGGCGGTTGTTCGAAGCGGAGGCCCTGTGCGGATGTTGTCGCGAGCGAGTTACGGCTTTGTCAGGAAGCCATCGCAGTCGCCCAGGGTGAGGGCGTTGACCGCCGCGGCCGCGCCCGCCAGCACCGTCCCGACATCAGCGTCGTCGAACTGCGCGGGTCCGGCGGCGACGATCGCGATGAGGTCGCTGCGCCACTTCAACAGCTGGCTTCGTTGTGGCTCCGGGAACCGATCGAGGTCGGGGAGCCCGGCGTTCGTGACTCTGGCCAGCGCGGCCGCGTCTTCGAATGTCGCCACCGGTGTGCCGGCGACGAAGGTGGGCGCGTGGCTGGTCTGGGCGAGTCGGCGCGTGACGGCGAACGCGATCGCTGCCTGCTGCCTGAGCTTGCCGAAGTCCACGATGTCCACTTCATCTTGGGTCGTGTGGTAGCAGGGACCCGTCGCGTCGCTGAAGAACACCGTTGGAATGTGCTTGCCGATGAAGTTCACGTAGTCGCTACGCCCCTGGCCGAAGATCGAACTGAGTCGCTGGGTCTGCAGTGGGCCGCCGCCGATCGCATGCTTCACGATCGACTGGAGCTCCGCGCCGCCGGTCTCTGCGCCCAACGCGAAGCTGATCTTGCGCAGGCTCGGAAGCAGGTTCGCGCCCTGGATGTCGAAGTTGACGTAGCCGACGGTGTTTTCGAGCGGTGCGATCGGATGATTCACGTAGTACGCGGAACCAAGGAGTCCGTCTTCCTCCCGGTCCCACAACGCGAGGATGACCGACCGTCCCAGGGCGCCACCTTCGCGGCGGATCTGCCGGCCGACCGAGAGCACGGCCGCGACGCCCGCGGCGTTGTCGGTTGCGCCGTTGCAGATGTCATCGCCCGGCACCTTCGCCCAGCATCCCCCGGGCGCAAAGTGGTCGTAGTGGGCGCCGACGACGACGTACTCATTCGGGAGGCGCTTGCCGCGAATGAGACCGACGACGTTCACGCCCCCCGCGAACGGCTGCTTGAACGCGTCGTCACCGGAACGGGTCGCGTCGAGGCCGACCGAGAAGGTCTTGAGCTGGCTGATCAGATAGTTCTGCGCGAGCAGCGAGCCGGGCGTCCCGTTGTCGCGGCCCTGGAACGCGTCGCTCGCCAGCGTTTCCACGTCTTGCGCGAGCCCGGTGGCATCACGGTGGCGTCCGAGCACCGCGCCGGAAACCCCGAGACCCCCGGAAACCCCGAGACCCATCGTGAGCATGCATCCCGCGAGGAGCAGGACGAGTGCGGTGAACGAGACGGGCCGGGCACGAAGAGGCAGACCGGCATCATGCAATAGTCAGACCAGTCACCGCACGTCGTCGGCTTCGTGTTCCGGGGGAGTGCGCCTCACCCGCGTGAGGGTCAGTGGTCGGCGGCGTGCAGAAGTTCCTGGAATTGGGCATTCGTCAGGTGCGCCGGTGCCGTCGAGGTCATGAAATCGCTGAGCACCTTGACGAAGCGTTCGGGCTCCTCGCAGTGGGGAAAGTGCCCGGCGCCCTCGAAGATCTCGAGGCGGCTCCCCGGGATCGCTTCGTGCGCCTCGTATCCCTGCTGCACCGGGATGATGTGGTCGCTGTCTCCCCAGACGATGAGCGTCGGCACGCGCGAAGCGAGATAGAGGCGGTTCGTCGCACTCACACGCTGGCCGGACTGGTCGACGACCGAACGCAGCGTGTGCAGGAATGCCGCGCGGGTCTCCGGGTCCGCAAGCGAACCGTAGCTTTCCCATACCTGTACGAGATTCGGGCTCGGGCGGAAGCCGACGTTGCGCAACCAGCCTGCGATCGCGAGGCCGGCGTCGTGCACCCAATTCGTGCAGGCGATCGGAAGGACGAGGTCGCTGCCGGGGAGTGTGAGCGCGCGCAGCAAGAGGTTGACTTCCTGCCCGAGACCGCCGCTCGACACGAGCACGAGTCGTTCGGTGCGCTCCGGGAACTGATATGCGAACTGCATCACGACGCCGCCACCCAGCGACTGTCCGACGAGCGTGGCCCGCTCGTGTCCCAGAGCCACCATGAGATCGCGCACGCTGCTCGCAAACGCGCCGAGCGAGTAGTCGCCGCGCGGCTTCGCCGACGCGCCGTGTCCCGGCAAGTCCGGCGCGAGCACCGTGAAGTTCTGGGCGAGCCCGGGCAGGACCCCCCGCCACATCGCGGAGCTTCCGGCCATGCCGTGGACCAACAGGAGGACGGGTCCGGAACCGCCGGTGCGGTAGGTCACATCGTGGCCGTGGAGCGCAACCCGTTGGAGCTCGAAGCGGGAGGTCACAGGCCGTCACGCTACGCCTCCCGGGCGACCTGCCGGGACTCCGCGAAACAATGACGCGAGGATTGCGCATGCTTGGCGAAAGGCTCACACACACGGGTTCGACTGGACCCGTGCGTATCCCGCGGCCGAACCGGATCTTCGGCAACGTCGGCCTCTGTCTCGGCGTCATCTCCGTGCTGGTGGCCACAGCGTGCAGCGACGACACCGGACCGAAGGCCGCGACCACCACGACGACCGCGACGACCGCGGCGGGGCCGACGACCGGCCCGGGGACCGCGGGGAGTCGTCCGAACATCGTCGTCGTGCTCACCGACGACCTCGACCTGACCACGTACCTGGACGCGAAGCGGTTCCCGAAGTTTCACGACCTCATGACCGCGCCCGGCACGACGTTCTCGAATTACTTCGTCACGGACTCGTTGTGTTGCCCGTCCAGGGTGTCGATCCTGCGCGGTCAGTACGTGCACAACCACGACGTCGAAGGCAACCTGCCGCCGAGGGGCGGTTTCGAGCACTGGCAGGAGCTTCATCGCGACCGTTCGACCGTGGCCACCTGGCTGCACGATGCGGGCTATCGCACGGGCTTGCTCGGGAAGTACCTCAATGGGTATCCGAACACCGTTTCACCGACGTACGTGCCGCCGGGATGGGACACCTGGGCGAGCCCCGCCGCCGGCAATCCCTACGCCGAGTACAACTACACCCTCAACGAGAACGGCACGCTCCGGCGGTACCGGTCGAAGCCGGCCGACTACCTCGTCGACGTGCTCGCGCAGAAGGCAGGCGATTTCATCGCGGCGCAAAAGGCCGGGCGGCCGTTCTTCTTGTACGTCGCGCCGTACGTTCCACACGCGCCCGCCACCCCCGCACCTCGCTACGCCGACGCGTTTCCCGGTCTGCGCGCGCCGCGAACGGCGTCGTTCGACCAGCCCGACGTGTCTGCCGAGCCCCCCTGGTTGGCCGATCGGCCGCCTCTCCAACCCGCCGTCACGAAGTACATCGACCGGCTCGCGCGGCGACAACACCAGAGCATGCTCGGCGTGGAGGACATGCTCGAGAAGATTGTCGGCACCCTTCGTCAGACGGGCCAGCTCGACAACACCTACATCGTCTTCACGTCCGACAACGGCTTTCACCTCGGGCAACATCGCCTGCCGCCCGGCAAGCAGAGCGCCTTCGAGGAGGACATCCACGTACCCTTGGTCGTACGGGGTCCGGGCGTGGCCGCCGGTCGCACCGTGGACGGTTTCGCTCGCGAGATCGATCTCGCGCCGACGTTCGCCGCGCTGGGACGGTCGGCCACGCCGGACTTCGTCGACGGCGTCCCGTTGACCAGCCTGCTCATGGGCGACGACAACGGGGGAGCGACACGACCTCCGAACGATGCGCTGATCGAGCACTACGCCAGCACGGGCACACGCGCCGGTCGACGCGCCTCGGCCGCGAGCAGCGAACCGGACGACGACGCGAACCCACCGGTCAGCGGGGCACCGACGAGCGGGCCGGCTGCGCCGCTGCGGCGTCCCCGCTTGCTTGCGGTCTTCATCCCGCCGTACCGGGCTCTGCGCACCCCGCAGTATCTGTACGTCGAGTACAGCACCGGTGCGAAGCAGCTCTACGACCTGAGGGCCGATCCCGACGAGCTGCACAACCTTGCGGCGACCGCGGACCCGGCCGTCGTGCGCAGCTTGGCGACGCGCCTCGCCGCGCTCTCCCGCTGCGCCGGCGCGTCCTGCCGCACGTGACCCACGGGTTCTTGCGACGCCGGGCGACAATATTTGTCGCCGCTGGTCGCAAGAACCTGTGGCTACACGAGCTCGAAATAGCGGGTGAGCTCCCAGTCGGTGACGGCCTTCGCTTCCGCATCGCCGCCACCGGTGTGGAACATCAACCATTCCCATCGCCGGTTGTGCAACCAGTAGTCGACGAATTCAGAGCCGAGCACCCCGACCAGCAGCTTGTCGCTCGTGAGCTCCTCGGCGGCGAGGCTGATGCTGGCCGGCAATCGGGCGTGGCCGGGTGGCTCGCCCCACGCCATCGCACGGTGCTCGGGCGGCGGCTCGATCGCTCCATCGAGGCCGGCAACACCCCCCGCGAGGATCGTCGCGAGCGCGAGATACACGTTGACGTCGGCGCTCGCCACGCGATGCTCGACGCGCGCGAGCTTCTCCGATCGGGAGATCACGCGCAGTCCCGTCGACTTGTTCTCCTCGCACCACGTCGGTGTCGTGGGCGCGGCCGCGAAGCCGACCATTCGCCGATACGAGTTGACCGTCGGATCGAGGATCGACACCGCGGCCGGCATCGTCGCGACCAGGCCGCCGATCCAATGCCGCATCGTCGACGACCGCTGATCCGGGGAGTGTGCGTCGAAGAACGCCGTCGTGCCGTCGCGGTGAAGCGAGTGGTGAATGTGCATGCCGTTGCCGAATTCCTCGGTCGGCTTGGCCATGAAGGTTGCGCTGACCCCGCGATCGAGCGCGACCTCTTTGATCACCTGCTTCGCCCGGAACACCCGGTCCGCGGCGGTGACGGCGTCCGCCGGCTCGAAGTTCAGCTCTACCTGTCCGGGTGCGGCTTCGTCGCTCCACGCTTCCCACGGGATGCCCATCCCTTCGAGGCGACGCACGACCTCGTCCATGAACGGCGCGACGTAGTGCGCGTTGTGCGTGGTGTAGCCGAGCGGCAACGGCGTGCCCATCGGCGAGAGGCCGCGATACCGCTTGCGACGAGCCGCATCGTACGAGTCGTCGAACAGCATGAACTCGAGCTCGTACGCGGCCATGACCTCGAAACCGCGTTGCGAGACCTGGTCGATCACACTTTTCAACACGACGCGCGGGCAGATCGGCAGCGGCGTGCCGTCGATCGTCATGTGGTCCACGATGACGTCCGCCATGCCGGGCCGGTTCGGGCTCACGACAATCGTCGACAGGTCGGGACGCTGATGGATGTCGCCGATCGCCGGCTGGCGGAAGTCCGCCCACCAACCGAGCTGCGCCGTGCCACCGAGATCCCACCAGAACACGAGGTCGGCGAGCGCGGGTCCGAGCGGCAGCGACCGCTCGAACTTCGCGCGGCTCAGGTGCTTGCCGAGCACGAGGCCGTCGAGCGATGCGCCTTCGGTGCGCACCGACGTCACTGCGTGCTCGTCGAGCCAGCCGTCGAGCGCGTCCGGCGTCACGCCCCCCGACGACGTGTCCGAGGCCGTCACGGAGCGCCTCGCAGCGCCCATTCGACGGAGCGGCCCGTCAGAACCGACGCGTGTTGCAACGATCCGCTCGCGAACACCTTGCCGTCCAGCAGATCCTGACCGAACACCGAGTTGCCGGAGAAGATCGACGTCAGCGCCGCCGCGCTTCCATGGATCTCATAGTGCTCGTCCACGTCGTTGCCGAGCTCGAGCGACGTCCCGTCGTCGAGGCACACGATGCGCATCGCCGCCGGCATGCCGGAAGCGCCACCTGCGAATGCCCAGAAGGCCTGTGCATGCTCGACCCACGACTTCGCCGGCGGTTCGAGCAGCTTCGACACTCCCAGCGCGAAAAGCGGGTGTCGGAGCGCGCCGGAGACCTTCGGTTTGGCGGCGTCCGGCCCGCTCATGTTGTCGAGGTCGACGGTCGCGACGACCTGGGTATCGGGCGCGACGCCCCGAGCCAGCTCGACCCGGCCCTTGTCGAATCGCATCGTGACCGCCTGCGGATCGTTCTGCGATCGCAAAGCGAAGATGCCGCGCAGCGCTTCTGCCTTTCGCGCACGCGTAGGATCCGCAGTCGCGCGCCGCAACACCGTCGCGATGATCATCACGAGCGGGGTCGCGTCATCTTCGAGGACGACTTCGATGGCGGCGAGCGTACACTTCGCACCGAGGTGCCCGCATGACGAACACGCCCCCGATGATCGGGATCACGGCACACGAGAGCCTGGTCGACGACGGCGTAGGTGTCGCGTCTCGACACCATCTGACGAACGTTGCCTACGCCAAAGCGGTGCGCAAGGCCGGCGGGATCCCGGTGCTGCTCCCGATGGTCGATCCGGCCGACGCCGCGCTCTTCGCGTCACGCGTCGACGCGGTGCTCGTCACCGGCGGCGCCGACGTCAACCCGGATCGCTACAACGCCGCGCCCGCGCCCGAGACCGACGCGGCCGACCCGGCACGCGACGACTCCGACATCGCGATGATCAGAGCCGTGATCGACGACGACCGGCCGCTGCTGTGCATCTGTCGTGGCATCCAGATCTTGAATGTCGCGGTCGGAGGCACACTGGATCAGCATCACGGGGGCCATTTCGACCTGGATCGCTACAACGAAGACGCGCACGGCGTGCGCGTCGACGCGGGCACGAAGCTCGCGAAGGTGCTCGGCGCGACGCAGATCGGCGTGAACTCGCTGCACCACCAGGCGCTCGACACGGTCGGGCCCGGGCTGCGGCCCGTTGCGTACAGCGACGACGGCTTGGTCGAGGGCGTGGAGGTCGATGGATGCTCGTTCGCACTGGGTGTGCAATGGCACCCGGAGCTGCTGCGCCACCGGCCCGAGCACCTCGCGCTGTTCCGCGCCCTGGTCGTCGCCGGCGCGGCCAACGGTGCGTGATGAACGCGGCCGTCTCGCGCAAGATGCTGCGGACGATGGAGCCGTACCACGGCATGATCTATTTCGTGCCGGAGGCAGGCGACGCGTATCAGCGGATCGGGCTCACCGGCCGTCGTATGGGCTACTTCGCATCACGCAGCGCCGCGATGGGACCGGTACCCGCGGACGTCGTGGTCGCCACGTTCTTCAACTTCTTTCCGCCGCTCGTGCGGAGGGCAATTCCCGCGGCGTGGGAACGCGCGAGCCCGCAATCCGTCCTCGACGCGCGCCGCAACGCGGTGGACGCCGCCTTGCGCAGGATGCTGGGGCCGGCGGTGGACGGCGCGGAGCTGGCAGAAGCGGCCGCGCTCGCGCGCGAAGCAGCGAATGGCTGTGTGCCGGAGGGCCGCCCGCTCTACGCGGGGCACGCGTCGTTGCCGTGGCCCGACGAGCCGCATCTCGTGCTGTGGCATGCACAAACGCTGTTGCGTGAGTTCCGCGGAGACGGCCACATCGCCGCGCTGGTCGCGGAAGGTCTCACCGGCGGCGAAGCGCTCGTGATCCACGAAGCGACCGGCGACATTGCGCCCGGGATCTTGCAGGCGAGCCGCGCCTGGCCCGATGCCGAGTGGCAGGCCGCCAGGGAACGGGTTCGCGCGCGCGGCTGGCTCGCCGACGACGGCACGCTGACCGATGCCGGCCGAGCGTCGCGCGAGTCGGTGGAGGCCCGCACCGACGAGCTCGCGCTCGTGTGCTGGGAGCGGCTCGGCGAGGACGCATGCACCCGCTTGCGCGAGCTGGTGCGCCCGTTCAGTCGCGCGATCGTCGAGCAAGGCTTCCAATTCGCCAACGTCTGGGACGAGGACTGAGGGGGTTTTTGCGAGCCCGGGCGACACATAGTGTCGTGAAAGCTCGCAAGAAGTGGCGTCAGAGTCGCTCGCCGTTGAACGTGTCGGGCCACAGGCGACCGCGCGTGTCGAGGACGAGGCGGGAATGTGCCGCGATCTCCTCGTATGGGAGATCGGGATGGTCGACGAGCAGGATCACCAGATCGGCGGCTTCGAGCTCGGCGGCTTCACACTCGACGCGCGTCACGGGTGCGCCCAGATCAGCATCGACGGGAACGTACGGGTCGTGCGCACGAAGGTCGGCGCCGAGCGCGTGCAGGCGCTGGGCGACCGTCGTCGCGGGTGACTCGCGCCAATCGGAGGTTGCCGGTTTGTACGCGAGACCGAGCAGGAGGATGCGAGACGCCTTCACCGCGCGGGTGTCCTCGTTCAACAATGCGACGACGCGGCTCACGACGTAGTCGGGCATCCCGCGGTTGACCTCGTTGGCGAGCTCGACGAAGCGGAACGGATGTCCGAGCCTGCGTTCGACGTGCCATGCGAGGTAGGACGGATCGATCGGGAGGCAGTGCCCGCCCACGCCGGGACCCGGATTGAAGCGCATGAAGCCGTACGGCTTCGTGGCCGCGGCGTCGATCGCCGACCAGATGTCGACACCCAACTCGCGGGCGAACATCGCGAGCTCGTTGACGAGCGCGATGTTCACGTGCCGGAACGTGTTCTCGAGCAGCTTCACCAGCTCGGCTTCACCCGTCGACCCGACCGGCACGACCTTGTGCACGAGCGCGCCGTAGAACGCTTCGACGGCGCGAAGCGACGGCTCATCGACACCCGAGACGACCTTCGGAGTGTTGGTCAACGACCACGTCGGATTGCCGGGGTCGATCCGTTCCGGGGAGTAGCCGAGGAAGAAGTCGACACCTGCACGGAGGCCCGACGACTCGAGAATCGGGCGGAACAATTCCTCGGTGGTACCGGGATACGTCGTGGACTCGAGCACGACGAGCGCGCCGGCGTCGAGGTGTGGCGCGAGGCTTCGGGCTGCGGCTTCGATGAACGAGAGGTCGGGCACGCCCTCGCGCAGTGGTGTCGGCACGCTGACGATCGCGACGTCGAAGGCCCGCATGTCGAGAGGGTCGGCGGTCGGCCGGTAGCCGGCGCCGAGCGCGGCGGCCAGCTCGACATTCGTCACGTCTTCGACGTGTGAGCGCCCCGCCCGCAGCGCAACGACCCGGCGGTCGTCCACCTCGTAGCCGACCACCGGGAAGCCGATCTCCGTGGCGCGCAACGCGAGCGGCAGCCCCACGTAACCCTGCCCGACGACGGCAACCTTGGCGATGCGCTGGTCGATGCGACGCAGCAGCTCGGTCAGCACGTCGGTCATCGGTCGCGGCCAGCCATCAGTAGCGGGTCCTCCCAGCCCTACGAGTGCGTCGCGAGTCTACGGGCGCACGCGTGCGCTGCGAACCACGAGCCGCTTGAATCGGGACTGGCAGAACCAGGTGAGGAGATCGATGGAGCCTCTTCCGGCGGTAGGAGGGATGTCCGCCGCGCAGCGGGCAATGGTCGCTGTCGCGATCGCCCTCGTCGTGGGCCTTGCCACCGTGCCGTTCGCGCCGTGGCAATTGTCGCCGCTCGCGGGCTGGATCGTCGGCGGTGCGTGGTGGCTGACGTCGGTCTGGCGGAAGGTGCGCAGGTTCGCGCCGTTGGAGACCGAGTCGTTGGCGACGAGAGAGGACAACAGCCGGATCGCCGCCGAGCTGCTCCTCGTCTCGGCGAGCATCGCCAGTCTGCTCGGCACCGGGTTCGCGCTGATCAAGGCGAACCAAACAGGAGGCGGCGGGAAAGCCTTCCTCACCGCCGTGGCGCTCCTCACAGTCGTCGTCTCGTGGGCGATGGTCCACACCGTGTTCGCGTTGCGCTACGCGCACCTGTACTACACAAGGCCCGTCGGCGGCATCGACTTCAAGAGTCGTGAGGAACGTCCCGACTACCACGACTTTGCTTATGTCGCGTTTACGATCGGCATGACCTTCCAGGTCTCCGACACCGACATCCAATCGCGCCGGATCCGACGCAGCGTGTTCGCGCACGCGCTGCTCTCGTACCTGTTCGGCGCAGTGATCCTTGCCGTCGCCGTCAACACGATCGCCGGCATCTTCTTCAAATGAGGTGATGGCGTGACCGTCGAGCTGTTCACGATGAGCATCCCCGAGACGGGCCTCGCGGAGGTGCTGTCCGAGCGGGCCGAGGCCGCCGGGTGGGACGGCATCACCTTCACCGACTCGCAGAACCTCGTCGGCGATCCCTTCGTCGCGATCGCGCTGGGTGCGAAGGCGACCGAGCGGCTGCAGTTCATGACCGGTGTCACCAATCCTGCGACCCGTCATCCCGCGGCGCTGGCGACGGTCGCCGCGACCGTGCAGGAGACGTCGGGCGGACGCATGGTCCTCGGCATCGGACGGGGTGACACTGCGCTGTTCCACCTCGGCCGCCCACCGATGCCGCTCGCCGACTTCTTCGCACGTACAGAGCAGCTGCACACGTATCTCCAGCGCGGCACCCTCGACCTCGACGGCTTTGCAAGCCGCTTGCGCTGGCTCGAACGGGCGAAGCAGTCGCCGGTGCCGCTCGATGTCGCGGCGTCCGGCCCGAAGGTGATCGCGTTCGCCGCACGCACCGCCGAGCGGATCACGTTCGCCACCGGTGCCGATCCCGACCGACTGCGATGGGCGATCGAGCTCGCCCGGGCCGCACAACGCGACGCCGGGCGCGAAGCCGATGACGTGTCGTTCGGCGCGTACGTCACGGTGGGCTGCCATCCCGATCGCAGTGCCGCTCGCGCCCTCGTGCGCGGCAGCGTCGCCGCATTTGCGCACTTCTCGGCAATGCCCGGTTCGACCGGCGCCGGACTCGACGAGCACGACCGCGCGCTCGTCGCCGAGGTGGGCCGTACGTACGACAGCAACCTGCACCTCGTGAACAGCGCCGCGCATGCCCAGGTGCTGCCGGACGAGTTCGTCGACCGCTTCGCCGTCATCGGCGATGCCGAGACGTGCGGAAAGCGGTTGCGCGAGCTCGTCGACGCCGGCCTCGACCGTCTCGTGGTCACCGGCCCGTCGTTCGGTGCGAACCGCGACGACGCCCGGTTGCACACGCAGCTCGTCACCGAGGAGCTGCTTCCGGCCTTCCGTTGAATTCCTCCGGACCAGACGCTGATGATTCTCCGGCGACCGAACGGAGCAGACTCTCTCGGAGATGGAGCTACGCCGTCGCCACCGCGCGTCCGACTCGGGCATCGCCCATGTGCTGGCGCTCATGCTCGTGGCCATCCTCGCCACGCTTGCGATCGTCGCGCTCGTGCACGCCGAGACGAGCACGAGCACGGGCGCGCGGACATCGCCTTCGCAACCGGCACCTGCCGCGATCGCCGTCGACACCGTCGCGCGTCGTCTCCGTCCGGCGATCGTCGAGGTCGACGCCACGCTCGAGAGTGGAGGGCGGTCGGCGGGAACCGGCATGGCGCTCACGCCTTCGGGACAGGTACTCACGAACAATCACGTGATCGCGGGTGCGGCTGCGATCACGGTACGGACGCATGACCGCCGGATGCATCCTGCGGCGGTGGTCGGCTACGACATCGCCGACGATGTTGCCGTCTTGCAGATCGATGCCGCGCCGGAGCTTGCAACGATCGACGTCGGCCGTCGGGCAACCCTGAGCGACGGGCAGCCGCTCGTCGTTCTCAACGGGAACCAGGGTGCGAAAGCTTCAGTCCGTGCGCCGGCCCGTGACGTCACCGCGGGAGACGACGGCGACCCGAATGGCATCGACATGCGCCGGGGCCTCATCGAGCTCGTTGCTCCCATGCAGCCGGCCGACGCGGGCGGACCCGTTGCCGACGGACACGGCATGATCGTCGCCATGCGCACCGCCGCGTCGGCCGGCAGGCTCTTCCACGAAGAGACCGGAACGGACGTCTCGTTCGCGCTGCCGATCGATCGCGCGCTCGCGATCGTCGGGCAGATCAACACCGGTCGCAGCAGTGCGACCGTGCACGTCGGACCGAGCGCAGCGCTCGGCGCGCGGCTCCGCGGCGCGACGAGCGGCGGTGGCGGCCTGGTGGTCGTCGACGTAGCGCGCAACGGCCCGGCCGCGGTTGCCGGCATCGCCGCGCGGGACGTGCTCGCGTCGATCGACGATGTCTCGCTGGCGTCCCCCGGTGACCTCGAGTCGGCGCTCAACCGCCACGTGCCCGGCGACGCGGTGCGCGTCGGCTGGTTCGACGGAAACGGCCTCTACCGCACGGCGAGCGTCCGGCTCACCGAAGGTGTGCCGGCCTAGCCGCTTCGACCCGCGGCGAGCGCGGTCGCGCGCGGCGTCGTCCGGGACCGACATTCACAGCACGCAGCATGGTCGCGTACGTTGGCATTGATGTTTCAGGATCGTGTCGACGCGGGCCGGCAGCTCGCGGAGCGGTTGCGCGTGATACCGGAGATCGCGTCCGCAAGGCCGGGCGAGCTCGTCGTGCTCGGCCTTCCGCGCGGCGGCGTGCCGGTGGCGTACGAGGTGGCGACGGTCCTCGATGCGCCGTTGGACGTCATCCTCGTGCGGAAGCTCGGTGTCCCCAGCCAACCCGAGCTCGCGATGGGCGCCATCGGGGAACACGGCGCCCGCGTCGTCAACCGACAAGTGGTCGACTCGGCCCGGATCACGAACGACCAATTCGCCGCGGTCGAGGCGCAAGAGCGGAGAGAGCTCGAACGCCGCGTCGCAATGCTGCGCAGTGCGCGCGCAGACGTCTCCCTTACCGGACACAGCGCGCTCGTTGTCGATGATGGCATCGCGACAGGTGCGACGGCTCGGGCCGCGTGCGAAGTCGTGCGAGCGCAGGGTGCGACGCGAATCGTGCTCGCCGCGCCGGTGGCTCCACCGAGCACCGTCCGGGCCATGCGTCAAGCCGCGGACGACGTCGTGGTGGTATACGCGCCGGAGCCATTCTTCGCGATCGGCGAGTTCTACGCCGACTTCTCCGCAACAAGTGATGACACAGTGCTCGCGTTGCTCACCCGCGCGAGGGAGTAGCAGCGGAGCGCGCTCCGTCGCTCCATCTTCCAAGAATTCATGTGAAGAAGCGACTATCCGCACGACGGCGGCACATTTCCGTTCACACGTGAGCACTTGCGACAGTTGTTGCACGACGCTGCTCGCAAGGAACACAGCAACGCGCTATGCGGTCGAACTCGACACGATTGCACCGCTCGCGGTACGTATCGGCCTTACCGTGCGTGAGATTCTGCAACCTCTCGAAAAGCGCTGCGAGCAGCCGAACGAAGTGGTGTTGAAAACTTTCGGCGCGGTTCGCTGATTCACATACGCGCGTTCGCACCCATTGCACGCACGTTGCCGAACGATGACTTACGAACGTTTGGCGCGGTGCTCCACTTCGTGCAAGGAAGTTGTTAGGGTGCGCGTGCGCAGCAGGCACGTCACGCGCGTGAAGTTTCGGTATACGTGCGGAGCAAGCATCCGTTCGAAGCTCGCGGCCGCGTGCAACGCCATTACCCGATACCCGGGCGGGAATCGTGAGCGTGAGGACGTCGCGGCAAGGAACCGCGGCGCGTCGTGCTCTCGATCACGAACACGAGTGCGTAACTCGCCGACGCGATCAGGGAGAAGCTCAACCTTGCGTGCAACACGATTTCAGAAGTTCTTTGTCATCGCGGCAATCATTGGCCTTGCGGCGTCCTTCTCGGGATGTGCACAAGTTCAGGCCCGGGTCATGGGCGCCTCTGCAACGCCATCGGACGGAGCCGAGAGCGCATTGGTGGCCGGTATCAACAACTTCCGCGGTTCGCACGGATTGCCCCCGCTCGCGGTGCATCCGACGCTTGTGGACAAGGCTCGTGTGTGGTCCGGCTACATGGCGAATGGTGGTTGCGGGTTCGGCGGAGGCGGTGTGGCGAACATCTGTCACTCGCAGCTGAGCGATGGCATCAACGTGACCTGGTCGCTTCTCGGCGAGAACGTCGGCATGGTGAGTCCGCAGTCGAACGTCTCGGGCATGCAAAGCGCCTTCGAGCACTCACCGCCGCACGCGGAGAACATGTTGAACAGCCAGATCGACTACGTGGGTGTCGGTGTCGCCTACGTCGGCGACGACATGTACGTCACCGAGGAGTTCATGGCGGGATAGTCCTTCCGAACCCGACACAACTTGCGCGGCGAGAGGTTCTGTCGGAGCCTTTCGCCACGCACGTTGTCGTGAGGGAGGACGGATGGGCGAAAGGCTGCGAGACCGGGTCGGCGTCGTGACCGGTGGAGCTTCGGGGATCGGTGCCGAGTGCGCGCGCCGGTTCGTCGCCGAAGGAGCGCGAGTCGTGCTCGGGGATCTCCACGCCGATGCCCTCGCTCGAATGGCCGACGAGCTCGGTGATGCATGCGTCACCGAGCTCGTGGACGTCACCGTTCCCGAGTCGGTGGATCGCATGGTGCGCCGCGCGTCACAGGAGTTCGGGCGACTCGACATCGCGCTCAATGCGGCGGGCATCGGTTGGTATTCACCCGTGCACGCGCATCCGGTCGAGCAATGGGATGCGGTGATGAACGTCTGCCTGCGCGGTGTCTTCCTTTCCGTGCGCGCGGAGTCCGCAGCCATGGTTGCCGCGCGAACGCCGGGTGTGATCATCAACATCGCGTCGATCAACGCGATCGTCGCCGCCGAGGGCATGTCGGCCTACTGCGCGGCCAAGGCCGGCGTTGCGATGCTCACGAGATGCGCCGCGATGGAGCTCGGACCGAGCGGCATCAGGGTGGTGGGGATCGGACCGGGTTTCATCGAGACGCCGATGACCGAGTACGCACGCGCTATTCCCGCCGTGCAGGAGGCCTACATCCAATCCATCCCCCTCCGCCGCGCAGGTGCACCGGGCGACATTGCCGACGCGGCGGTATTCCTCGCCGGCGACGAAGCCTCGTGGGTCAGCGGTACGACGATCTACGTGGACGGCGCCGAGGCCAACAAGGGCTATCCGGAGCTCGCGCGCTTCATCCCCGGCCTTTGAGCGCCTCGGCGAGCGCCACCGCTTCGACGTCGAGGCGCGTGACCAGACCGGGCACGATGCGCTTCTCGCCGCTGCCGCCGATCACCGGTATCCGAACGTGGAGCTCGCCGGTGATGTGCCGGCGCGTCTCGTTCTCACCGGTCGGCTCGAGCGTCACGTCGGCGTCGCCGTGCAATCGCTTCGCGTCGGCTTCGGCGGCGAAGGTCAGCCTGCCACGCATCATCACCATGTCGAAGTGAAGGTCCTGGATCCAGGTGAGCTTGCGGTTGCCGAGCAACTTGCGCACGACGGGATCGAGATGGCCGGTGAACTCGTATCGAAGCCGTAGGAGAGACGCCGTGCCGGTCGTGGATGCCTCGACCACTTCGGGCCGGCTGAGGTCGGGAAGGTCGAGCGTCTCGTGGAACCGAGGGTCGAGCCAGACCGCGACGACGTCGGCGGGCGAGCCGGGAAGCAAGTGATCTGCCGAGAACCGCATGCCGACAGTTTGTCGCTGTACGGTCGGTCCATGCCACGACACGACATCGACATGGCGATCCCTCCGAAGATCGTGCTCAACAGCGACGTCCGCTTCGTCGTGCGGAGCGACGGCGAGAAGCTCGGCGAGCTGCTCGTCAGCCGAGGTTCGGTTGCATGGGTGCCCGGCCACAGCCCCAACGCGATCCACGTGCAGTGGGAGCGCTTCGGCGAGATGATGCTCGAGGAGCGGAGACGCCGACGCCGCGCAAGGTAGCGCCGCCTTCAGCGTCCGAGGTGTGCGCACACTCGCGTTGTCTCGCCTGCGGGAGTAAGTTCTCGCCATGACTGCTCGTGTCATCGTCCTCGATCCGTGCTTCGATGCGGCGACCGCGGACTCGATGGTGGATCTCTGCGAACGCTTCGGCCGCTACCGCATGTACGCCGAGCACGAGCAACATGACGCCGACGTCGGGCGCGGGCTCGCGCAGCGCCACGACGCCCTCACGAACTTCCTCAAGACCGGCGGCCTGGCCCGCGTCTCGGAGCCCTCGGCCGCGCTCGCCGTACGCACGAGCTATTTCCGCGAGGAATATGCGTACGGACGCGACGAGCGCATCACAGGCATCGCGCCTTTCCTGTACCACGAAGCCTTCATCGACGCCGCCCGCACGATCCATGAACGGGCAGTGATCGAGCCCGCGATCGCATACGCGAACCTGATGGTGCCGGGCCAGGAGCTCGCGGTGCACACCGACGTGCCCGAGTTCCGCGGCGCGAACCGCAAGCTCCTGCCGCAGTGGCTGCTCGTGGTGATGCACCACTCCGGGCTGTTCGAGGAGTACCGGATGCCGATCGCGACCGCGATCTCGTGGTTCCACGATTGCGACGGCGGCGAGCTCGCGTACTGGCCGGCCGGCGCGCAAGATCAGGTGCAACGCCATCGCGTGCGGTTCAACACGGCAATGGTGCTGGACACGGACAGCGTGTTCCACGGCGTCGACCGCGTCGCCGAAGTCGCGGTCGACGAACTTCCGGCGATCCGGCCCGGCACGACGTTGGAGTTCGGCGACGCACGGGAGTGGTCGCTGCGCGCGACCGACGGCAGTGTGCTCACGACGTACCCCTGGGAACAGCTGCGGTTCTCGGTGTCGTGGAAGGCGTATTGCTTCCGCGACGAGCACGAACGGGACACGTGGCGAGCACACCGCGACGACCTGACCGTGGACGTCATCCTGGACCGTCTCGTCGAAGACCTCTGCGAGCGCGGACTCGCGCAACGCGACGTCGCACGCGACGGTGTGCTCGGTCAACTCCTCATCGACGAGTACATCCGATTCCCGGTATCCACACCGTCGTCCACAAGTTGATCCTCTATCGATCCACAGGGCACGCGTCGTAACATCACGCGCATGAGCTTCCTTGTTCGGTTCGAAGACGAGACGACGACAGTCGTACACGGCGCCGATGCATACGAACAAGAGGGTCCGCTGACGACGTTCTTCGATCGCAACGGCGGCGGTCGGCTCGCTTCGGCGTTCACGCTGCGGTTGGCGTCGTTCCGCACCGGTCGCATCATCGAGGTGCGGAAGTTGGATCCGGCCGTCGCCGCCCCCGAGGTTGCAACACTCGCGTCCTGATCCTGACGCTCAGTCCGTGTCGGCCTCGTCGACGACGACATCCCATCGTTGCGCGCACGCACCACACAGGTAGACCAACACGTCGCCGGCCTCGATGACGTCTTCGGGTCCGAGAAGTTGCGCGAGGTAGGCGTCGCCGCCGCATTCCATGCAGTCGATGCGTTCGGCCACGGCCACGAGCCCACGCTACTGCCCCCGCTACTGTCGTCCCATGCCATTGACGCCCGAGCTCGAGGATCTCGCTGCGCGCGTGTCGAACTGGGGCCGGTGGGGCGCGGACGATCAGCGCGGCACCTTGAATCTCATCACGCCGGAGGCGGTGCTGAGGGGTGTGCGCGCCGCGCGCCAGGGCCGGTCGTTCTCACTTGCAATTCCGTTCGACTCGAGCGGACCGCAGTGGGACACCAAACACATGCCGCACCGTACGAACGCCGAGTTGCACACGCACACGGTGAATGTTGCGTTCACCGGCGACGCGCGCGACTTCACGACGAACGACGACTCGTTCCGCATGGGAACCCAGGCAGCGACCCACTGGGACTCGCTCGCGCACGTGGCGTATGAGGAGAAGCTCTACAACGACACGCCTTCCTCGGTGGTCACCGAGGAAGGCGGCGCCACCCGGCTCGGGATCGAGCATTTCGGTGCGCTCGCCACCCGCGGTGTCCTGCTGGATGTGGCTCGTCTCCACGATGTGGACCACTTCGACGACAACTACGCGATCACCGGTGACGATCTGGAGCACGCCGCGAGCGGAGCGGGCGTGACCGTCGAGCCGGGCGACGCGTTGCTGGTGCGCACCGGCCACATGTACTTCCTGCGGGCGGGGGAGAAGCAGCGGTACTCGATGCCCGCGCCCGGGCTGTCGACGCAGTCGATCACCTGGCTGCGTGACCACGACGTCGCCGCCGTCGCGACCGACACCATCACCTTCGAGGTCTATCCGTGCGAGGACCCGAAGGTGTTCATGCCGGTGCACATGATCCAGCTCCGCGACATGGGTCTCGTCCAGGGACAGAACTGGTACCTCGACGACCTCGCCGTCGACTGTGCGCACGACCGCCAGTACGACTTCCTGCTCGTGGCCACGCCGCTGCCCCTCACCGGCGCGGTCGGCGCCCCAGTCGCCCCCACCGCGATCAAGTAAGACCCCTTTGGGGGAGGCGTGGGGGGGGGTGGGATTTTGGTCTAGAAACAACCCCACCCAACCCCCCCACCGGGGGGGGGGGGGGTGGTGGGGAGAGGAAAAAACCCCCCAAAAGCGAGAGCGAC
>JBBQXS010000016.1:0-95377 GCA_038209365.1 Acidimicrobiia bacterium
GGGGGCCCGCGCGGCTCCGCCGCGCGTGGTGGGGGGGGGGGGGGGGGGTGGTTTTGTTTGCCCCACCCCCCCCCCCCCCCCCCCCCCCCCCCCACGCCCCCACGCACGCACCCCCCCGGGCGGCATATGCCAGGTGGCAGATGTTCATGTGCCGGCCGCCGAGGAGCATGTGTCCATGGCCGCTTTGGGAGATCCTCTGCAACACTCCATCGTGATGAGCGACGGTGCGTTTGGGACTGCAACCGAACGTGTGCCGACCGGCACCGTCACGTTCCTGCTCACCGACATCTCGGGTTCGACGCGCCTTTGGGAGGCGGGAGCTGACGCGGCGGCGGCCGCCGTGCACCGTCACTACGAGTTGCTCAGCGCCGCGATCGCGCTCCACAACGGGGTTCGGCCGGTCGAGCAGGGAGAAGGCGACAGCGTCGTCGCGGCGTTCGCCAAGCCGTCCGACGCTCTCGCAGCCGCGCTCGACGTGCAACGGGCGTTCGTAGACGAGTCGTGGCCCGAAGGGCGCGCGGTGCAGGTCCGGATCGCGCTGCACACGGGAGAGGCGCAACTCCGGGACGAGAGCAACTACTTCGGACCCACCATCATCCGTTGCGCCCGACTCCGCGCGATCGCGCACGGCGGACAGACGTTGCTCTCGCATTCGACACGCGACCTCGTCGTCGACCAACTCGACGAGGCGACGACACTGCGCGATCTCGGATCTCATCGGCTGAAGGATCTCGGGCGTGCCGAGCAGGTGTGGCAGCTCTGCCATCCCGACCTCGACAACGACTTCCCACAGTTGCGGTCGCTGGACGCGGTGCCCAACAACCTTCCCGTACCGCTGACGACACTTGTGGCGCGCGAGGCCGAGCTCGCGCAGCTGTGCGACGCTCTCGAGCACTACCGGCTGGTGACGCTCATCGGCTCAGGCGGCTGCGGCAAGACCCGCCTTGCGCTCCACGCGGCGGGCGCCACCGTCGAGCGTCACCGCGACGGCGTCTGGTGGATCGAGCTCGGCCCGCTCTCGGATCCCGAGCAGTTGGCGACGGTCGTCGCGAGCGCGCTGGGCCTCCGCGAAGAGGCGGGGCGCCCAGTGGTCGACACGCTCGCCGACCAGCTCGCCGGTCGCGCGGCGCTGCTCGTGCTCGACAACTGCGAACAAGTCCTCGGCGCCTGCGCCGAGCTCGTCGCCACGCTGCTCGGCAGGACGACGCACTTGCGCGTCGTCGCAACCAGTCGCGAGCCACTCGGGGTTCCCGGCGAGCTTGCGTGGCGGGTGCCTTCACTCGACGACGACGCTGCCTGCCGGTTGTTCATCGAACGGGCGCGCGAGGCACGTCCGACGTTTGCGCCCGATGCCGAGCAGCTGGCGGTCGTCGGCCAGATCTGCCGGCGGCTCGACGGGCTCCCGCTTGCTATCGAGCTTGCCGCGGCGCGTACTCGCATGATGCATCCGGCCCGCATCGCGTCGGCGCTCGACGACAGGTTCCGGCTGCTCACCGGCGGCAGCCGCACCGTCATGCCGCGGCAACAAACGCTCGAGGCGTCGGTTGCGTGGAGCTACGGATTGCTCGACGACGACGAACGCGTGCTCATGCGCCGGCTCTCGGTCTTCGCGGGGGGTTTTTCGCTCGATGCGGCCGAGGAGGTGTGCGCCGACGAGTCGCTCGACGGCTACGCGGTCCTCGATCTCATCGGCCGCCTCGTCGACAAGTCGCTCGTACAGGCCGACCACGGCGACGGTGAGACCCGCTACCGGCTCCTCGAGACCATTCGCCACTACGCGCGCCAGAAGCTCGTCGAGGCCGACGAGGTGGATGCGACACGCGACCGTCATCTCGCGTACTTCCTCGCGCTCGCGGCACGTGCCGAGCCCGAGCTGGCGGCGGAGATCGGCGTCGCGTGGCTCGACCGGCTCGACACCGAGGACGACAACGTGCGCGCGGCGCTCGACTGGGCGGACTCGGTCGAGCGGCACGAAGCGTTCCTTCGAATGGTGGTTGCGCTGACGTTGTTCTGGGAGCTGCGGGGTCACCTCGGTGCGGGTGGCAGGTGGTTCCAGCGCGCGCTCGCACACGACGCGGGCCCGTCCGTGGCGCGCGCACGCGCGCTCTGGGGTGCTGCGCACGTCGCGCTTTACAGCGACGACTTCGAGACCGCCGCCCAGCGGGCTCCCGAGGCGCTCGCAATGGCGGAGGCAGTCGGCGACCAGTGGGCCGTCGCCCGGGCGCTCAACACGCTCGGCTACCTCCAGCTCTGGAGCGATCCTTCCGCGGCGCGGCTCGGGCTGGAGCAGAGCATCGACCTCGGGCAGGGGATCGGCGATCACTGGGCCGTGGCCGACGGCCTCAAGATGCTCACTGTCAGCTGGCTCGTCCAGGACGACGGCGAGGGCGGCCGAGCGGCACGCGACGAGCTGTTGCGCGTGGCCGAGCGACTGGGCAATCAGTTCTTCATCGCGTGGTACCACTGCGCAGAGGGCTACGCCGCGCTGCACAAGGGCGATCTCGACGCCGCGCACCGGTCGCTGGAGACGTCGTTCGAGCATTGCAACGAAGTCGGCGAACCGGCCACCGGCGGTCTCGCCGTCCAGTGGCTCGCGGAGCGCGAGCTCATGATCCGCGAGTACGACGCGGGCCGCGCCCGTCTCGAGGCGTTCCTGCAGCGCGCCGCCGCCACCGGGGGAGCGGTCGCGGTGCCGGGCAGCGTGATCGTGCTCGCCACGCTCGCGCTGGCGTTCGGTGATGAGCCGACCTGCCGGGAAATGCTGGAACCGCTCGTCGCGGAGATGCGTGTGCTCGAGATGCATCTCTACACGTCGTGGGGACTCAACGTGCTCGGCGCGGCGTACGCGCTGACGGACGACGACGAGGCGGCGCGCCGGGCATTCGCCGAAGCACACGACCTGGCGACGCTCCTGGGAAACGACTGGCTCGCGGCCTTGGCCGAGCACAACCTTGCCGAGCTGGAACATCGCGGCGGTCATCTGCATCGCGCCGAAGACCTTCATCACGAAGCCCTGGCGCGCCGTTTGCAGCACAACCTCCTTCCCGGTGTCATCGAATCCGTCGAAGCGGTGGCGGCCGTCGCCGTCGCGCAAGAAAGCGGCGCCGAGGCCGTTCGCCTGCTGGCGGCAGCAGCCGCCGGGCGCGAATCGCTCGGGCTCGCGCGATGGCCGATCCGCCAGCCGGCGCATGATGGGGCAATGGCCCGGGCGCGCGAGCTGCTCGATCCCGAGGCGTTCGAGAAGGCATGGGCAGAGGGCGCCTCCCTCACGATCGAAGAAGCCGTCGTCTATGCGTCGCGAGCACGCGGTGAACGCAAGCGTCCGACGGCCGGTTGGGACAGTCTCACGCCGACCGAGGAACGAGTCGTCGCGCTCGTCGTGGAAGGTATGACGAACCCGCAGATCGCGGAGCGACTGTTCATCACACGCGGCACCGTGAAGGTGCACCTCGGACACGTCTTTGCCAAGCTCGGCATGTCGACGCGCGCCGAGCTGGCCGCGCACGCGGCGCGACGGGCGCTCGAACAGTAGGGGCTCGGATTGATCCCGGTGAGGGTGGCCGAACTCACGCCGTCACGCGCTCGAGTTGATCGACGGCACAGGGTGGAACGTCGTCAGCGTCTTACCTCCCGACGCGCATCTTCAGCATCACATCGTCTGCGTCCCGAGCGCAGAGGCGGGGTGAACTCCGTCCCGACCTCGACTGTGTCGTCACCCGTCGCGCAGACCTGACGCCGTGACGTGCTACCCTCCT
Organism: Acidimicrobiia bacterium; assembly: GCA_038209365.1. GTDB lineage: Bacteria > Actinomycetota > Acidimicrobiia > IMCC26256 > PALSA-610 > DASQHW01. The sequence goes on from JBBQXS010000016.1 coordinate 3,756, forward strand.
CACGTACCGCAATGCGGTGCGTTCGCCCTCGTGCGGCCGTCCGGCCGCCTCTCGATTCGTTCCCTGTGGGCCCGCTCGAGTGAGTGCGCAGCCCCAGTCAACGACCCGCCACGGCGGGAGAGGATCCCTTTTTCGTGTCCAACACCTTTGCCGATCTCGGCGTGCCCGCCGATCTCATCGCCGCGCTCGCGACGGGCGGTATCCACGAACCCTTCGAGGTCCAGTCCGCCACCATCCCCGACGCGATCGCGGGCCGAGACGTCTGCGGCCGCGCGCCGACGGGTTCCGGCAAGACCATCGCGTTCGGCGTGCCGTTGCTGACGCGGATCTCGCGCGCGAACAAGCGGCGCCCGACCGCGTTGATCCTGGCACCCACGCGCGAGCTCGCGGCGCAGATCTCCCGCGCGCTCGAACCGCTGGCCGCGGCGCGCGCACGTCGTGTCTTCGCGGTCTACGGCGGCGTCGGGTACGAGCCCCAGCGCCGCCGTCTCAACCGTGGCGTCGATGTGCTCGTCGCCTGCCCCGGTCGCCTCGCCGACCTCGTGCGGCAGAACGCGCTCAGTCTCGACGCGGTCGAAGTGGTCGTCGTCGACGAGGCCGACCGCATGTCCGACATGGGGTTCCTTCCCGAGGTGAGGCGGCTGCTCGATCTCACACCGCGCAAGCGACAGACGCTGCTCTTCTCCGCCACGCTCGACGGCGCCGTCGCCGTCCTGACTCGCGACTACCAGCACAACGCGGTGCGCCACGACATCGGCGAACCCGAATCGGACGGCCGCAGCGCGCACCACATGTTCTGGCAGGTCGAAGGCCCGAATCGCTCGGGCGTCGCCGCCGGTCTGGTGCCGGTTGCGGGTCCGACGATCATGTTCTGCCGCACGCGCCGCGGGGCAGATCGCCTCGCCGCGCAGCTCGCGCGCAACGGCGTACGGACCGAAGCCATCCACGGTGGGCGCTCGCAGAATCAGCGCGACCGGGCCCTCGCCAACTTCAAGGCAGGAAAGGTCGACGCGCTCGTCGCGACCGACGTTGCCGCACGCGGCATCCACGTGGACGACGTCGCGTGCGTCGTGCACTTCGACACGCCCGAGGACGAGAAGGCGTACCTTCATCGCTCGGGCCGCACCGCCCGCGCGGGCGCGGCCGGGGTCGTGGTGTCGTTCGTGCCGCACGCCGACCGCCGTTCGGTGGCGCGCATGCAGCGCGTGCTCGACATTCCGGGAAAGTTGACGCGTCCCGATCTCGACGGGCTCGCAGAGCTGATCGCCTGATCAGCGTGCAGGCCGCCGCCTTGCCGCCGGTGCTTCCCCGTGACGGCGTCGTTGATGGGCGGGTAAGAACGGTCATGGCCACGACCGTGCAGCACAACCGCGCCCGCTCCCGCTACGAGATCCTGGTGGACGATCGCGTCGTCGGGTTCGCCGATTACGAGCTCGTGGACGACAAAGTGGTCTTCCCGCATACCGAGATCGAGTGGTCGCGGCGCGGCCAGGGGCTCGGCGCGGAGCTCGTCCGACATGCGCTCGACGACGTCCGCCGCACCGGCGGCAAAGTCGTCGCCCATTGCTGGTACGTCGCCGAGTTCATCGCCGACCACCCCGAGTACGGCACCCTCGTCGCCCGCTGAAGTTCGCCCGCGTGGCGCAGGTTCAGCGGCCGGCGCGCAGCGCCGGAAGGGCGAGCGAACGGCCCACGCCCAGGAGGAGCCCGAGCGAGCGCTCGAGGTTGCCCAAGACGTCGTCGAGCGCGTCGACGAATGCATTCGCCTGCTCGGCGGTGGTGATGAGCGGTGGCAGGATCTTGAGGACGTTCTGGTTGTCAGCCGCGACCTGCGTGAGGATGCGGTGATCACGGAACAGTGGCACGACCACGAGTTGCGTGAACAGGCCGGTGCGCATCGACTCCAGCAGCGACCACTGGGCGCGCAGGCGCATCGACCGGGGCCGCCGGAACTCGATCCCGATCATCAGCCCGCGTCCTCGCACCTCGTGCACGACTTCGTGCCGGTCGGCGACCGCCTTCAGGCCGGCGAGCAGCGCGCCGCCGGTCGAGGCCGCGTGATCGACGATGGACTCGGCGTCGATCGTGTGGAGCGTGGCCAGGCCGGCGGTCATCGCAAGCACGTTCTGACCGAACGTCGAGCTGTGCACGACCGCACGCTCCATCTTGTCGAACACCTTCTCGACCACGTGCGCCTTGGCGATGACCGCGCCGACGGGGACGTACCCGCCCGAGAGCGCCTTCGCGACAGGCACGAGATCGGGTTCGACGTTCCACTGCTGGAACGCGAAGAACGAGCCGGTGCGGCCCACGCCGGTCTGCACCTCGTCGATGGCGAGAAGCGTGCCGCGCCGGTGACACAGCTCGGCCGCTTCCCGGAGATATCCCTCGGGCGCGACGAACACTCCCTTTCCCTGGATCGGCTCGACGACGAAGGCAGCGACGTCGCGCGCTTCGAGCTCGCGTTCCAGCGCGTCGAGGTCACCGAACGGCACGCTGTCGCAACCCGGCAGCAAGTTGCCGAAGCGTTCGCGGAACTCGCGCCCGCCGTTCAACGACAGCGCGCCCGTCGTGAGCCCGTGGAATGCATGATCGGCGAACAGGACGCGGGAGCGCCCGGTTGCGCAGCGGGCGAACTTGAGCACGGTCTCGATCGCCTCCGCACCGCTGTTGGTGAAGAAGCACCGGTAGTCATCCGTCGGCATCCGGGCGACGAGCGCCTCGGCGAGCAGCCCCGAGAGCGGCTGGCACTCCATCTGTACGAGATTGGGCAGCGCACACTCGATCGCGTCCCGCAGCGCCTGCTCGATCGCGGGATGGCACCGGCCGAGCGCGAACACACCGAACCCCGCGAGGAAGTCGAGGTACTGGTTTCCGTCCCGGTCGAAGAGGTAAGGCCCCTCCGCCCGCACGTAGTCACGATCGAAGCCGAGCGTGCGCAACACGCGCGCCATCTGCGGATTCAGGTATCGCTCGTGGAGTGCGAACGCTTCGTGCCCGCGTTCGGCAAGCAGGCCGCGCACGTCGAACGGGCGCTGATCGGTCACGAGCCGAGCTTCCCGACCCGCCGGATGCGCTCCACCTGCGACGGCTTCACGAATCCGTGCTCGACGTACCAGCGCACTGCCCGCAGTAACGCGTCGTGCGCGGGAGCGCTCGTGTAGCCGAGCTCGGTGCGCGCCCGGCTGTCGTCGTATTCCATGCGGGTGGTTGCCATGCGAACGGGCTCGGACGGAAGCGTGGGCTCGCGGCGGAGCACCTTGGCTTCGAACCACTCGGCGGTGCGAACGATCGGGAGCACCATGCTCGGGGTGAGCCGGACGCGCGGCGCGGGGAGCCCGCAGATCTCGGCGAGGGTCGCGAGCATCGTGCGGAGCGACATGTTCTCGCCGCCGAGCACGTAGCTGCGGCCGAGCTCGCCGAGCTGCGCGGCGAGCACGTGACCGCGTGCGACGTCGTCGACGTGCACCACGTTCAGCGCGGTATCGACGTACGCGGGGATTCGCCGGTTCAGGAACTCGACAATGGTGCGGCCGGTCGGCGTGGGCGCCGAGTCGCCCTCACCGACGGGAAACGTCGGGTGCACCAGCACGACGGGAAGCCCACGCGCGCCGGCGCGCAGGACCTCGTGCTCGGCGAGGTACTTCGAGCGTTTGTAGTGCCCGAAGAGGTGGTCGAAGCGAACGAGGGAGTCCTCGGAGGCCGGCCGGCCGTGCTCGGCGACACCGATCGTGCCGACCGTGCTCGTGTAGACGAGCCGGCGGCACTTCGCGCGCTCCACGGCGCGGATGACGTTCATCGTGCCGCCGACGTTCACGTCGTAGAAGAGGTCGGGGTCGGCGGCCCAGAAGCGATAGACGGCCGCGAGGTGGAACACCGTGGAGATCTCGTCGATCGCCTCGTCGAGGACCGCGGGATCCCGGATGTCACCGGCGACGCGCTCGACCGAAAGGCCCGTGAGGTTGTCGTCGCTGCGCCCCGGTTCGATCAGGGCCCGGACGCGGTAGCCCTGTTGGATCAGCGCCCGTACGACCGCCGAGCCGATGAACCCGGACGCGCCCGTGACGAGTACCGCGGTTCCATCAGAGCTTCCACCCGTCATGGTCACAAGCCTCGCGCGCGCGTCTACCCCCGATGAATTTCTCCTCGCTCGAACAGCCCCTGGAGATAGGTGCGGAGTCCGAGGCCGAAGGGTGTCGGCCTGCCGTCGTCCGAGAAGACGAGCGAGGGGCCGCCTTCCCCGAGGGCGGGATCCCAGGACCAAGCCAGGATGGACAAGGAGCGACGGGAGCGCCACTGGACGTCGGCCCACTCCATGTACCTGGTGATGAAGTTCGGTCGACGATCGAACTCGCCGAGCTCGCCCGTGACGATGGGCACCTTCTCGGCGACGGGGGCGAACATGCGATCCCAGCAGGCCGCGTTGTTGCAGTAGTCGGGGGGGCCTTCGTTGTAGAGGTGTACGCCGGCCACGAGCTGGTTGCGCGGATCGCGCAGCGGATGCGAGAGCCAGCCCGAGAGGTCGTTCCCGTGGCTGAGTCCCGAGGCGATGATCGGCTGCGTCGCGCCTGTTGCTCGCACGGCGTCGATCAGGGACTGCATGCCCGCCGTCCGCCACCCGTCCTTGGTCTCGCAACCGGACTGCCAGCAGCTCCACGAGATGTCGTGCGGCTCGTTGTAGAGGTCGAACATCACCGCGTGATTGTCCAAGAACGTCGTCGCGACGGAACTCCAGAACGCGGGCGCGTGGTCCGCGTCCGCCATGACTTGTTGCCCCAGCGACATGAGACTCCCGGGCGCGTTCCAGTGAAGGTCGAGTATCGCGATCAGGCCGGCGTCGTTGAGGCGGCGTACGTACCCGACGATGGCGTCCCGGTAGTTGTGCCCGCTGTAGGCCGGATTGACGTCGTTGATCGCGAGCCAGCAGTCCTCGTTGAGCGGGATCCGGACCGCGTTGATGTGCCAGGACGCCATGACGGCAATCGAAGCGTCGTCGCTCGGACCGCTGAAGATCCCGACGCCCATACCCTCTTCGACGACGCAGCTGTATTCGGTCCCCGAACGGTTGACACCGAACAGACGCACGCTCTGCCCTGCCGCGTCGACGAGCTGGTTTTGCTGCACGTGGATCTGGGGGCCCGAGCGCGGCGTGCTGTTCGGCGACACGAGGAGCAATCCGACGAGGGCGACGGCCCACCCGAGGCGCCGCACGCCTGGTTCGCCTCAGCCCTGCTTGGTGGCGGCGTAGTGCTGCACTCCGGGGGCAGGCGCCTTTCCGCGAATGACGGCGCGGATCTCGATGCGTAGCGGGCCGTCACCGAAGCCGGCGACCACCCGAGAATGTTTGACCGCTTCGGCGGTCTCAGGGACCTGTTCGATGTCCTTCCGCATGCCCAGCGTGGACACGACGTAGTCCATGTCCCTCCACCCGTTCGGGAAGTGCTTCTGGACGGCCGGGTCGAAATCGAACGCCCAGTAGAACACGACCGTGCCGGAGTAGAACCCGCCGTCCATGGGGCGGGCGTCGAAGCCATGGTCGATCAGATAGATCCAGAAGTCGTCGCTGACGAGGAGACGCTTGCTGTGGTCGACGTTGTGGATGAGCCAGTCCTGAGCGGCGCGCAGTTCCCCGTCGAGTCTCAAGGTCATCACCTCCCGATCGGCGGCGGCCCAGCCGGGGGCGACGACGAGCGCAGACGCGGTCACGACGAACGCGAGCGCCGCGGCGGCCGCGACGCGCATCGGCCATGCCAAGCGCGTGGACACCCGGCCGACGATCGCTCGCCAGCCTCCTCGATCCGATCCGAGGTGCCGTACGCGCCCGCGCACGGTGCGCCACAGGACGTCGGCGGTGCCGGCAACGACGATTGCGGCGAAGGGCAGGAGCCCGATCACGTACATGAAGGGGAGGTACCCGGGGCGCAGAATCAGCGCGAATTGAATGACACAGGCCACTGCAGCAGCCCGCGTCGTACGCCAGGCGAGCGCGATCGGCGTGAGGAAGAACGCCGCGCCGAGGAGCCATGGATCGAGCCGCAGCCAATAGCCCACGATCTCACGCACGCCGCTCTGCGGGTCGAAGATGGAGCCGGTGGTCTCGCGCCCGAAGAGCTGCTCGACGAGCTCGTCCACCAGACTCACGTGGCCCGCACCGGGAATGAGCTCACCCTTCAAGAACGCGTACAGCGGGTACGCGAGGCATGTCAGCACGAAGAAGGACGCGAGGACCGTGAGGCAATAGCGGCGCGTGCGCCGGTCGAAGTTTTGTGTTGCGGCGACGAACAGCGCCGGCAGGAATACGAGTGCGGTCTCCTTCGAGAGCACGGCCCCGGCGAAGCACGCGCCGCTGGCAGCGAAGGTCCACAGGCGACGGCGCGGCGACAGCGCGAGGACGAAGGCCGCGAGCGTCCAGGTGATCGCGGGATTGTCGAGGAACACCAGGCGATGGAAATACATCGACAGCGGTGAGAAAGCGAAGAGCACCACCGCGGCAGCGGCAAAAGGGCGGCCCATGCCGAGCCTGCGCGCAAGCGTGTACAGCAGGGCGCAGCTCACGATGCTCAGCGCGACCATGAACTGTCGGCCCACCACTATCGAGGGGAGGGTCTGGCCGAGTCCGACTGCCCAGCTCCAAAGAGTCATCGTGACCCAGCCAAGCGGCGGGTGGCCGTAGCCGTAGGTGTAGTTAGAGAGGGCGCCGTGGGTCTGGACGGCCCACGCGTTGCTGAGGTAGGTGCCTTCGTCGGGGGAGGGGCCGGGCCAATGGGACAGGTTCGTGAAGCCCACGAGCCCGACGGACGCGAGGAGGAGCAACTGCACTGCGACGTCGACGCGTGACGCGCGGAGAACCGCTCGGAATGCGCGCCGGCCTGTGCGCGGGCTCTGCCGCGAATCAGCCCGATCGATTGGCATCGGTGCGAGCGGCGGGAGCATCGGTGCGACGTTGTCGTCCGTTTGATGCGCTCGCCACGGCGCGCGACGCGGCGGGGCGACCACGTTTCCGTGCGCGCCCGCGCCATGGTCGGGCCCGCGATTCCCGTTGGAGTTCGCGCTGCCGTTCGACCGCTCGGGCGCAGAGGAAACGGCAACGCCGTTCCGAGTCACGGCCGAGCCGGAGACGGCCACGCGCCGGCGCATGAGGGGTTCGGACGTGCCCGCTGATCGGGCGGTGTACGGACCCCGGAATCGAGACCGTCGGCTCGTGGTGCCCGCGAACACGCCGGCAACGGTCGTGTCGGCATGCGCGGTGGTGACGGTCGTGTCGGCGTGCGCGGTGGTGACGGTCGTGTCGGCGTGCGCCGCAACGCTCGTGTTGACGTGCATCGCCAGCCTGTCCGACACGGACACCGTTATCTCAGGCTGTGCTTCGCGCTCCGCGGGCTTGGCGGGTGAGTCGTGCCGTGCGAGATGCAAACCGAAGTGCGTCGTCTTGTCCCACCCTCGCACGCCGCGCGCCTCGCGCACGACGGCCTGCACGGCTGCAAGCGCGAGAACAGCCTGGTAGACCGGCAGGCCGAGGGCGAGGCGTCCGTAGTCGCGGATCGACACACGTTCCCCGAACGATCGACCGAAGTCGCCCAGGCCCGCGATCTCTACGGCGAGGACGGCCAACATGGGGAACGCGGGAAGGAACGAGAGCAACGTGACCGGTACCGGAGCCTTCACGAGGATCGCCGTCGCGATGGCTGCCGGAAACATGATCAGCACCAAAGCCATCAGGTACGGCATTCCCAGGGCAAAGAGCCCGAGCGCGCGCTGTTTGAGCGGCAGACGTTGCCAGTACCTTCTCGACAGTGTCTGAAGGTATCCCTGGTTCCAGCGCGTGCGTTGACGGAGAAAGGCGCGGAGCGTCGGCGGCGTTTCCTCGCGCGTGACGATCTCGGGCTCGTAGAAGACAACCGTCTTGGCGCCGAGTGAGCTCAGCCGTACTCCGAGCTCGCAGTCCTCCGCCAAGCACTCTGCGTCCCAGCCTCCGACCTCCCGCAACACCTTGGTTCGTATGAACACCGTGTTCCCACCGAGCGGGATGAAGCCGACGCGCGCGTGGAAGTGAAGGCGGCTGCGGAACCAGAAGTAGTACTCGAGAACGTTGCGCAGCGCGAACCAGCTCGAGCGGAAGTTCATGAGCTGGACGCCGGCCTGGACGACGTCGGCACCCGTCTTCTGGAAGCACTGGTCGACCCGCTGCAGGAGTGCCGGATGAACATCGTCCTCGGCATCGAACACGCCGGTGATCTCGCCGCTGCAGTGCCGAAGTGCTGCGTTCAGCGCCTTCGGTTTGTTCTTCGGCTCGCTGTCGTCGAGGACAACCTTCACGCGATCGGGATACGCACGCGCGACGCGTTCAGCCACTTCTTGCGTCCCGGAGTCGTCAGTTCCCACGACGACGAGCACCTCGAAGTTGGGATGCTCGGTCGCCACGATTCGGGACAGCGTCGTCTCGAGGACACTTTCCTCATGGCGCGCGGGGATGATCAACGAGAAGGAAAGGCGTGGGTCGAGCCGCTCGGTTCCGAGACCCGTTGCGTCGAACGCGGCCGGGTGCCGCCAGGTGTCGACCATCCACACGAGGGTCGTCGCACACACGGCGGCCATCACCATGGAGACGCCGACATAGAAGAGGTACAAGAGCAACGTGATCTGGACATGCCACAGGTAGGCCGGGACGAAGATCCCGGCCGCCGCGAGCGACACCACGAGCCACAGCGTGGGCACTCGACGGGCGCGGGAGCGGTCAGGCCCGGTCGCGAACGGCCCGGCCAGGCGCGCGTCCGTCAGGCCTCGTCTGCCTTGCTTCGCGTATGTGTCGACTGGCGCGAGTGGCGCGTGTGCGCCGTCGGGCGCATCGATCGCCACAATTACCCCTTCGGAAACCGGTGGAACCGCTTCCCCGTTGCTGCTACCCGACTGCAAAATGGCCGACGAACCTGGCGGGGAGACGGGGTGAGATGCCGTCGCTCGGGTGCGTGGTCCAAAATACGAAGCAGTTCTTCACCCCGCCCTCCCCGGTTTGCTCTTCGGCGCAAGTGAACACGCCAACGCGTGCCGGGACAATGAACAATATTTGCCATGTCCGCGGAGTGACGGGTCAACCGCGCCAGGTTTTCCCAATCCAGAGCCCGAACTGCGCGCAGAGCCGTCGCAAGCCTCCCTCTATGGTGCTCGACGCCGATGTCGAACATCCCGCCGGATCAGACGCCTTTCCCCCCGGAATTCTTCGTGCGGGACGACGAGTCCGGGGACGCCGGGTTCTATGCGTCCCCGCGCTTCGTTACGCATATCGACGAAGGCGCGATCGCGGCTGTCGGCGCGCTCTATGAGGAAATGCGGCTCGGAGGCGCCGTCCTCGATCTCATGGGCTCGTGGGTCTCGCATTTCACCCGGACGCCGGACGCGCTGACCGTGCTCGGGATGAACGCGGACGAGCTCGCCGCGAACCGCCAGGCCCGGGCGTGGGTCGTCCATGACCTCAACGCGCAGCCCAGGATTCCCTTTGCCGACGACGCGTTCGACCACGCGACCTGCTGCGTCTCGGTCGACTACCTGACGCGCCCGGTCGACGTGTTCCGTGACGTGGCTCGGGTCGTGCGACCCGGCGGCCTCTTCGTGTGCACGTTCTCGAACCGGCTGTTCCCGACCAAGGCGATCCGGGGATGGCTCGCATCCGATGACGACGCGCACCAGCAGATCGTGGCCGAGTACTTTCGCCGCGCCGGCGGTTACGCCCCCGCGATCGCGCGCCGATGCACGCCCGACACGCATCGCGGCGACCCGCTCTTCGCGGTCTGGGCCACAGTGACCTGACCGGACCGAGGGGGCGTGTGGTCTGCGGGGCCGAGGGCGAGGGCGTACTTGAGTGTCGACCCGATGGCGAGACCGAGGGCGGAGCCGCCGACGACGTCGAGCGGGTTGTGCGCGCCGACATAGATGCGCGCGAACCCGTTGAGCGCGGCGAGCACCCAGGGGACGAGCTTCCACCACCGGTGCAGATACGGACTGATCAACGCTGCGAGCGCGACCGCGAGTACTGCATGTCCCGACACGAAGCTGTTGCCGGCGGCAGGGACGTCACCCCGCAGGATGACGTCGCCGATCGTCGTCCCCGGTCGCTCGCGCTCGACGACGAGCTTCACGACCCGCTCGCCGAGCAGCTTCAGGACGGTCGCAGCGATCGCGGCGAGCGCGAGCCGCCGCCGGTGCACGACGAACGCGACGATGGCGACAAGAGGTCCGACGAGGATCGTGCCGAGCTGCTGGAATGGCCATACCGGCCGGTACAGCCACCCGGGCAGGTCGTTGATGGCGTGGAAGACATCTGCTTCCCACGACGGCACCGTGCCGTTGTGCGCGACGAGGCCGCACGCAACCAGTACCACGAGGCCCACTGCTGCGACGACAAGATCAGCAGTCCGCCGAGGAGTCGCCACGGCGCGGACCATACGTCACGCAGTACTGTCGTGACCATCGACAGCGGGGACACAGCATTCGCGGATACTGATCCGGAGCCGACGTCGACGACGACGAAGGCGCGACCTCCGGCGTGGCGCAAGTACGTCGGCATCGCGCTTTCGCTCGCGGTCATCATCGCCGTGTTCTTCTACTTCCTCCCGAAGGTCGCGGACTACGGCGACGTGTGGGAAACCATCAAGGACATGACGCCCCTCGAGATCGTGACGCTGTTGGCCGTCGCGGCGTGGAACCTCATCAGCTACCAGCCGGCGATCATGGCCTCGCTCCCCGGGATGACGTTCGGGCAGGCGACGATCTCGTCACAGGCGTCGACCGCGGTCGCGAACACCGTGCCGGTCGGGGGCGTGTTCGGCATCGGCATGACTGCGACGATGTACCGGTCGTGGGGTTTCAAGCGCCGTCCGATCACGCTGTCGCTGCTCGTCTCGGGGATCTGGAACAACTTCGCGAAGCTGCTACTGCCCGTCGTGGCGCTCGTACTGGTCGTCATCAGCGGAAGCGCGAGCGCCAGTGTCGTGATTGCCTCGGCGACCGGCGTAATCGCCCTGGCGGTTTTCCTCGTGCTGTTCACCGCGATCCTGCGCAGCGAGAAGGCCGCGTTCGCGATCGGCGAGTGGGGCTCCAACCGCATGAACTGGCTTCGGCGGCGCCGCAACAAAGCGCCGATCAGCAGCTTCGGCCACACGCTGGTGAAGTTCCGGCGGGAGACGATCGATCTCGTCCGGCATCGTTGGGTGTCGCTCACCGTCTTCACACTGATCAGTCATCTCTCGCTGTTCCTCGTGCTGCTGGTCGCGTTGCGGCACGTCGGCGTCTCCCAGGAAGAAGTGAGCTGGCAGGAGGCACTGGCGGCCTTCTCGTTCATCCGCCTCGTCTCTGCCATCCCGTTGACGCCGGGCGGCCTGGGCGTGGTCGAGCTGGGTCTGACCGGGGGACTGGTCGCGGCCGGCGGAGACGACGCGCAAGTCGTTGCCGCGGTCCTCGTGTACCGCGCCCTCACGTATCTGCCGCCGATCCCGATCGGTGCGGTGTGCTACCTGCTCTGGCGCCGTCAGCTGGCCCGCCGGCCGTCGCCGGAGATGCCGACGCCGGTGATCGCCCCCACCTGAGGCGCGGCTTCGGTCCGGTGTCGGCGCGCCCGAACCTGTTCCAGGGCGGCGGGCCAGAACAGCGCGAGGCCGGCGCCGATCAGGCTCCCACCGACGACGTCGGTCAGCCAGTGCGCGCCGAGGTACGTGCGCGACAAGGCGATCAGGAACGTCAGCAACGCGGCGAGGAGCTCCCACCGCAGCCGGCGGCGACCGGGCGGGAGCAGCGCGAGCACAACCCCGATCGCGGTGACCGCGATCGCAATCGCATGGCCCGACGGATACGACGCGCCGCTCGTGACAATGAGCGAGCCGGGCGGGCGGGGACGATCGATCGCCGCCTTCAACGGGCCGATGCAGAGCTCGGACGTGACGACCGCGCCGACGAACGCGCTCAGCTGCAGGAACCGGCGGCGCACGAGCAGGATCACCACCGTTGCGCCGCGCACGCTCCATGAGACCGTCGCCGATCCCAGCGTGGTGAGCCCCTCGAACACCCGTGTTGCCGGATGCCAGCGCGCGTCCTGCATGAGGTCCCGCCACCAGTCGTCGACGACCTGTATGCCGGAACGGGTCGACGGGTTGGCGATGAGGACAGAGAGCACGACCGCGGCGAACAGCATGATCAGGGAGGCGACGAGCACTCGCCTGCGGTTCAACAGCATGTGCGGATGCGGCAGGTGCGGATGCGGCAGGTGCGCGTGTGGCATCAGGGCCCGTTCTCGATCACGCCGTGTGACTCCCGGTCCAGTGCTTCGCGAAGCTCGGCGCGGGTCGTGAAACCGACCATCAACGTCGCTTCGTTGACCAGGATGCTCGGTCGATCGGTGTCGAGCTCGAATCGATACGTGACACAGCCGCCGTCGAAGACATACGAGCGCGTGCCGGCGTAGTCGGGAGAGACCCGGTCAACCGTCTCGTACCGCTCGGTCTGTGGCTCGTCGGAGGGGATGCGCACGGCACCGGCCGTGTCGCACGTGTGGGCCAGTGTGACTTCCAATGCGTGCTCACCGGCCCGGTCGGAGGCGAGCGTCATACGCGAGCGGTTTTGGCGCACGTCGAGCTCGACGAAGCTCCAACCGGCGGGCATCCCTCGCACGCACGGGACGAGCGTCGCGTCCCGGACCGACTGCGCGATCAGCGTCAGCGTCGAGAGCTGCTCGGTGCCGCAGTCCGGTCGGGCCAGGGTGACGTCGGAGCCGCAGGCAGCGATCGTCGACCCCGCGAGCAATGCGACGGCCGACGCAGCACCAAGGCGAGCGGCCCTCCGCCTCACGACGGCACGGTCAGTACGTTGCCCAACACGATCGACGCGACCACGACGCTCACCACGATGGTCGCCGTCACGAGGCCGAGGCGCCGGATGGTCCAGCGCTGGATGGAGATCACGGGCCGCGCCGGCGCGAGTGCCCGGAACTTCTCGATCAGCGCCCGGCCGTCCGCGCGCAGGAACCCGCGCAGCTGGGTCGGGCTCGTGACACCTCGAGTCGCGGCAAATGCCTCCGCGATCTCATCCGGCGTGAAGACGTTGCACGCCCGCGCGTAGACGCGTTCGGCGTCGGTCTTCAGGGCGAGGACGAGCATCATGTTGGCGAGGTCGACGGCCTCACGCCACGCGCTCGGACGGATCTGCGCGAACGCCACGTCGATCAGCACGATGTGACCGTCGCGGACCATGATGTTCGCGGGCTTGATGTCTCGATGCGCGACGCCGGCGTTCCACATCGTGCGGATCGCCTGGAGTCCCTCGTCGACGAGCGCGTCGTCGACCTCGACTTCGGGATCGCCGATCTCCTTGGCGCCGTCGAGGAAGTCGGTGACGAGCACGTATTCACGTTCCGGCGTGATCTCGACGATGCCGTAGGTTGCGACGACCGGCACGCCGGCGTCGTGCATCACGCGCATCAGGTAGTCCTCGTACTGGACCAACCGGCGAACCGTCGAGAAGCTGGATTCGTCCTCGAGGCGCCCGTAGAGAATCTCCCGCCCGAGCTTGTACCAACGGTCCGAACGAACGTGGTTGCGCGCGTAGAGCTTGGCGAACAGTCGAACCGGCGGATCACCTGCAACCGTGAGGCGCATCGGCGTCGATCCGGCCGAGCCCGCAAGACCGAACGGCTTGATCTCCTCGATGTCGAGGCCGAGCTGTTCGGAGATCGCGGTGCGGATCGCGGTCTGCCGTTCCTCGTCGAGCGCGAGGTGCGCGCTGCGCCCCCGCCGATACTCGACCGGGAACACCTGCTCCGGAAGGAAGAGGCGGCAGACGAGCGCGACGATCGTGACGGTCAACAGCGTGCCGAACACCACATCCGACGGGTGGTCGCTGCCGAGGTACACGCGAGCGACGCCGACCGCCACGATCGTGAGACCGCTCGCGGCCTGGACGGCGTACCTCAGACGCCCCCGCGGCACAACCGTGAGGCAGATACCGCAGAGCAGCCCCGCGAGCGCGACGATCGGCAGGGAGGGATGCGAGTAACCGCTCCAACGGCCGAGGATCTCCACGCCGATCGGGCGCTCGCGCTGGAACAACTCGGCCAGGCCACTACCGACGATCGCTGACACCGTCCATGCGATCAGCAGTACCGCGAGGAAGCGGAACCGCTTGAACGCGAGGAGCAGCAACGCCGCCGACCACCGCATGATGTGGATCGACCAGGGCGATGCGATGCCCTCGACGTTCTTCGCGACGCGCGTCAGGCCGGGACCACGAAGGTCGAGGATCGGGTCCATCAGCGCGCGGTCGAGGCGCTCGAGCCACAACCCGCCGCCCTGCCACAAGCCGATGACGATGTAGAGGAGGAGCACGCCGCCCGAAAGTGCGAGCCGGACCCAGTCCCAGCGTTCGAGATGACGCGGCAGAGGCGGCGGCTCGCCCGACGGCCTGCGCACGCGACCACGTCGACTCCGCGTGCCGGCCGTCCTGAGCGGCACATTCACCATGTTGCACCCTCTGCCGTCCCGGATCGTCGTCGTTACGATACGCAGCATGCGCTCGGCGCCGCAGGGCTGGCGGCACTCTCCGGTGCTCGGGCTGCTGCTCGTGCTCGCGCTCAGCGCCTGCGGAGGTGATGGGCCGGGTCGCACCCGGGAACAGGTCGACCCACGATTCGTGCGCGTCGCGTCCTTCGATTTCCCCGAGAGCGAGTTGCTCGCCGAGCTGTTCGCCCAGGCACTCGACGCCAGGGGTATCCCCGTACAGCGACGCTTCGGTCTCGGATCGCGGGAGATCGTGCAGCCCGCGCTCGAGGAGGGCCTCATCGATGTCGTGCCCGAGTACCTGGCGTCGTCGCTCGAATTCGCGAGCCTCGCGCCGTTGACCTCCCGAGCAGCTCCGGTCGTGGCCGAGCAGCTGCGCGTACGAATGGCCGGACGCAATGTCTCTGCGTTGTCGTTTGCGGCGGCGGTCGACCGCAACGCGATCGCGATGTCTGCCCGTACGGCCAGCCAGCTGGGGGTGACGAGCATCAGCGAGTTGGCGCCCGTCGCGTCGACGCTCGATTTCTTGGGCCCACCCGAATGCCCCGAGCGTCCGGCGTGTCTCCCGGTGCTCGAACAGAACTACGGGATCAGGTTCCGTTCCTACACGGCGGTCCCGCTCGGGCTGATCGTGCAACAACTCGACGCCGGCGAAGCCGAGGTCGGCGTCGTGCTGACGTCGGATCCGCTCGTGCAAGAGCACGGGCTCGTCCTTCTGAAGCCGGACCGGGACCAACCGCGCGCGGAGAACATCGTGCCGCTCGTGCGTACGTCTGTGCTGCAGACGAATGACGGCGTCAAGGATGCGCTCGAAACCGTCACGGCGAGGTTGAGGACCGCGGATCTGCGCGCGCTGAACAAGCGCGTCGCAAGCGGTGAGCCGATCGCCTCGGTTGCACGGGACTGGCTCCGCAACACCGCTCGGTCGACGCCGTGAACGCTCGGCGTCTTGTGGTTGCGAGCGCCGGGTCGGGCGCGTTCTCGGTGCTCGCCCGGCACGCGCGTCGCGGAGAGGTCGGTGCACTGGAAGAGGAGGTGTTTCGTGGCATCAACGCGCTTCCCGAGGCCGCCGGCGGTCCGTTGTGGATCGCCATGCAGGCGGGCAGCCTTGCCGCGGTTGGTGTCGCCGCGGGTGGGATGGCACTCGCCGGACGCCGCGACACGGCCGTCCGTCTGGGCGTCGCGGGCTCGTCCGTTTGGGCGCTCTGCAAGGTAGTGAAGTCCCGGATCGGGCGTGGCCGGCCCGGCGCGCACTTGCAGAACGTCATCGTGCGGGGCGCCGCCCAATCGGGGCTCGGCTTTCCGTCCGGACACACCGCGGTCGCCTTCACCCTCGCCGGTGTCGCGTCACCGGTGCTCTCGCGCCGGGCTTCCGGGCTCGCGTGGACGGCGGCCGCGCTGGTCGGCGTCGCCCGTCAGTACGTCGGCGCGCATCTTCCCGCCGATGTCGCCGGCGGTGTGGCGGTCGGGCTCGTCGCGACCGCGGTGGCCGCGCAGTCGTGACCGGTTGTCAGTTGTAGCCGTCACGGATGATCGCGGCGATGACGCGCAATACCAACGACACGGAGAGCCCGAGTCCGACATAGCCGAACACTCGCGTGAGTGGCGTGTGGCCGAGCGTCCCACCCTCGTTCACCGACAACAACAACGCGGAGCCCGCGAAGAGCAGCCCGCCGAGCAATCCGAGCACCAGGCGGTTGACGAGCGTCGAGATGACGCGTGCGTCGTCCTCGGTCGCGAACAACGCCACCTGGTGCCGGAGCTCGCCTCGTGCGGTCAACGACGCGATGCGGTCGATCTGCGCGGGCAGGCGCCGGAGCCGCGGGAGCTCCTGCATGACTTCCTGCATGACCTGCTCTTGGAGCGTGCCACCTTCCGGTGTCGGGGCGGGGATCGCGGTGTCGAGCATCCGCCTGACGCCGTCGAGCAGCGAGTACCCAGGGCTGATGATGCGAGCGGTGCCGTCGAGGAGCACCAGCGCGCGCATGACGACGCTGAACTCACCCGGCATCTGGATGTCGTACGTCGCGAGCAACGGGAGGATGTCGCTGAGCGCGTTGACGTCGATCGGCTTGCCGGCCTGCACGTTCTCGCTGATCAGTCGATCGAGAGCGCGCTCCAGACCCCCTTCGCGCGCGTTCGGCCCGACGTGCGCGACCTGCTCGATGCTGTCGAGCAGCGCGGCGCTGTCCCCGCGGAGCGCGGCCGCGGTCATCTCCATCACCGCCACCCGTTGGCGCCCGTCGAGCCGGCCGGTGGAACCGAAGTCGATGAGACCGAGTGTGCCGTCGCCGAGCACGAGCACGTTGCCGGGGTGCGGGTCGGAGTGGTAGTGCCCGTGCGAGAACATGTGCGTCACGACCGTGTGCACCAGCCGATCGGCGAGCTCCTCCGGATCGATACCGAGCTCCGCAAGACGCTGCGCATCACCGACCTTCGGGCCGTCGAAGCGCTCCTGCACCATCACGCGCTTCGTCAGATGTTCGCTGTAGATGCGGGGGATCCGAACGCCGGAGTCGGGTGTGGTTGCGGCCGCGAGATCGATCGCGTTGGCGGCCTCGCGTACGAAGTCGAGCTCGTTGCGCAGGCTCGCTGCGAACTCCTCGGCCACGACCGAGACGTGAAGGTCCTTGCCCTGCGGTGTTCTTCGCTCGACTGCCAACGCCAAGTGCATGATCGCGGCGATGTCGCGCTCTACGAGCTCGTCCATGTCGGGTCGTTGGATCTTCACGACGACCGGCTCCCCGGTCTTGAGTCGGGCCGCGTATGCCTGCGCGATCGACGCGGACCCGATGGGCACCCACTCGAAGTCGTCGAACACGTCGTCCACCGACTGCCCCAGCTCCTTCTCGAGCTGCTCCTGCATCGGCTCGCGGGCCTCCGGCGCGACCCCGCTCTGCAGCTTGCCGAGCTCCTGGCGCAGATCGGGCGGCAGCAGATCGACGCGGGTCGACGCGAGCTGCCCGACCTTGATGAACGCGACACCGCATTCCTCGAGCGTCTTGCGCAACGCGACGCCCATCGGCGCCCGGCGCGTGTTGCGCGACGGTCGCAACAGCCCGGGAACGATCAGCCCGTTCTTGCGTGCGATACCGAGGACCTGCCGATACCTGGCGAACGGCGCGAGCCGGCGGCGGATCTCGTAGAAGGGCCGGGGCAGAACCAGCAGTCCGGCGCGTTCCCCACGCGCGAGTGTGCCGGGCCGGGCCAAGAAGTCGAGGGCCAATGCCGCGAGCATCGTGAAGATGCCCGACAGCACGACCGTCGGCACGGTGAGCGTCGCCGCGTCCCAATCCCAGTCGCTCAGGCTGAGAGCGAGCAGGTTGCCACTGATCCACCCGATGGATCCGGCGATGCCGACGGCCACCCACGAACGCCGCACGCCGAGCATCCGCGCCGCGAGCAGCGTGGACGCGATCGCGAACGGGATCTGAAGGATCAGACCGAACAGGACCTCGATGACGCGCACAGCGGCCGAGGCTAGAGCCCATCGCGTCCGTCCGTCCCGAGCGGGGACGCGAGAATGGGTGCCGAGATGAAGGCCGAACGAGATTTCAGCGACGAGCTCGAGCAGTGGCTGCGCAGCGACGGGCCCAAGACGATCGGCGGCCTCGAGCAGGTCTTCGAGACGAAGACGTTCGCGGTCGCGATCCTGCTGCTGATGTTCCTGCCCGCGATCCCTGCACCGACAGGCGGCGTCACGCACGTGTTCGAAGCGATCACGATCATCATCGCCGCACAGATGGTGATCGGCCGGCGCGGGCTCTGGATCCCGAAGCGCTGGCGCAACCGGGAGCTCGGCGCGCTGTCAACCGGCAAGGCGCTCCCGTTCGTCATTCGACGCATCCGGTGGTTCGAGAAGTTCTCGCGTCCGCGAATGTCCTACCTGTTCGACAACACGACGTTCCTGCGGCTGCTCGGCGTCGTCATCATCGCGTTCACCCTCGGCGCCTTCGTCGCACCCCCCTTCTCCGGACTGGACACACTGCCGGCGCTCGGAGTCGTCATAATCGCGCTCTCGATCATCCTCGAGGATGTTGTCGTGCTCGCGATCGGTGTGTTCATCGGCATCGGCGGCATCGTGCTGATCGTCACGATCGGGCGCGCACTCGCGAACTTCCTACGGAACCTGTTCTGACGGCCGCGGTGTCGAAGGTGCGTCCTGCCGGCGTGTCGCCGGTGAGTATCTCCAACCCGCGATCCGCGCCGTCGTGGGCGAGCGCGAAGTAACGCCGGAGGCGGCGCCGGCTCCATCGCTCGGGATGGCGGGCGACGGGACGCACGGTCAGCTCGCTCGCGTCGGCCGACCAGGCGGAGACCTCGAGCTCGACCCGCGCGACGGCGCGTGAGCCGCGGGCGAACAGCCGGGCCGTCGCCCGCCAGGACGGCGACGGGTACGCCACGATCAAACGGAACGGCGTATCGATCGTGAGTGCACCCTCGGTGCCGACGCCGTAGGTGTCACCGGGCCGGAACGAGCTCGGGTCGAACAGCACCGACTGCACCGCGGGCAGCGGGCGGTTGACGCGCCGGGATACCACGAAGCTGGGCCAGGAAAGCGGCATCGGTTCTCCTCCGGGGTGGACGGATCTGCCGCGCCCATCATCGGGACCCGGGGTCACATCACGACGACGGCGGCGCGAAGTCTGCGCGAACCCCTGCTGAGGAATGGCTGACGGGTATCCGTGAAGTGCCGGCGGTAACTCGTCAGGACCCGGCGGCCGGGTACGGTCGCCGGCATGCCGCCGCGACCGAGGCCGGAGAAGGTGCGGCGCGTCGGTGCGGACGCGGTGCAGCGGCTGCGACGCACCGGCGCCGAGCAGTTTGCCGCACTTCTGCAACGTGACCCGCAGACGATGGCGCGCGCGGTCGAGCTCGGCCTCGTCCGGCGGGAGTGGCTCGAACGCCCGGGTCAGGGGCCGCTGGCCGCGGCGACTCCGGTCGAGGTCCTCGAGCGGTTCCTCGAGCGTGAGGTCGAGCGGCGTCCGTCGGCGATTGCGGCGCTCGGCCTCTCGACGGTCCAGATCCTCTCCGCGAACGCGACCGCCCGGACCGTGGACGCCGCGTCGGAGGGCGTCGCCGACACGATGACCGTGGTGTTCACCGACCTGGAGGGCTTCACCTCCTATACCGAGCGCGAGGGCGACGAGACCGCGGGCCGTTTGCTCGCCGAGCACCAGCGGGTCGTCGGCCCGATCGTGCGGGGCCGCGGCGGACGCATCGTCAAGCACCTCGGCGACGGGCTCCTCGTCACGTTCCCGAGCGCAGAGGCGGCGGTGCTGGCCGGGCTCGAGCTGGTCGAGGCGCACGACGACCCGCTTCGCATGCGGGCCGGGATGCACACCGGCGAGGTCCTCGTGATGCGCAACCACGACGTCATCGGCCACGTCGTCAACGTGGCGGCGCGGGTCGTCGAGTCCGCACGAGGCGGTGAGGTACTCGCCACCGCCGAGGTGCGCGATGCGGTGGGCGCGCTTCCGGGCGTGCGATTCGGCCGCTTGCGCCGTCGGGGCTTCAAGGGGCTCGACGAGTCCGTCGGGGTCTGTCCGGTTCATCGGTCATAGCGTCGGGTATTTCCTCGGGACATGCGACGGTGGCTCCCGCGCACATTGCTCGTCGTCGCCCTCGGCGTCGCCGCGTATCGCGTCGCGGGGCAACTCGGCGGGGCGCTCCGGAGCATCGCCGCGGCGGATGCCGGCCGGCTCGCGCTGGCCGCGGGGTTCGAGGTCGTGAGCTATCTGTTCATCGGAAGTGTCCTGCGGCGGCTCGCCCGGGACCGGGGCCGCAGCATCTCGCGCGCCCACGCCTTCCGGATCGGCCTCGTGGCCGTCGGGCTGGGCAACCTCCTTCCGGCCGCGCCCGTGGAAGGCATGGTGATGGGCGCCCGTGCGCTCGAGGGCCGCGGCGTCGCCAAGCGGCGGACGTTCGTGGCGGTCGGGCTCGTCCAGTGGTACTGCGGCCGCGCACTCTTCGCAGTCGCCGCGCTGACGACGATCGGCGTCGCGGCGTTCGCGGGTGAACGCGCGTCCCCGTTCCACGACAGCTGGCCCGCGTTGCTCGGCGCCGGCGCAGTGCTCGCGCTGGTGTTCGTCGTGATGGGCACCCTCGCTGCTCGCGCCGGACTCCACGAGAAGCTTGGCCTGCTCGTCCGGCGCGTGCCCCTTTCCAGGTCCCGGCGTGAGCACCTCGCGACGTGGTGCAACGCGTGGTCGGCAGAGATGCGCGCCGCGATCGGTTCGCGCCGCGACCGCGCGCTCCTGATCGCGCTGGCGCTCGGTGCGAGCATCGCCGAAGCCTCGTGCTTCGTCTTCGCCCTACGCGCCGCGGGCGTGCACGCCCACCCGGCCCTGCTGTTCTTCGCGTACACGGTCGGGATGATCGGTGTGTTCGTCCCGTTGGTCCCGGCCGGGCTGGGCTTCGTCGAGACGGCCGTCCCCGCATTGCTGCACCAGGCGCACGTCCCGATCGCGGCCGCCCTCGGGGGAGTGCTCGCGTACCGAGCCCTCGCCACATTGCTGCCGGCGTTCGTCGGGGCGGGCGCCCTCGGGCATGCCCGGCTCTTCCCCCTCGGCCGTCGCCGGGGCTCGCCACCCTTGCAGGCTCCCGACGGCTGAGAAGTCGGTCAAGTCGAGGTACGCGCCGGACGAGATGACGGACGGACAACGAGCGCGACCGCCGAGAGATCGACGAACGATGCCGAGACGCTGAGATGCTGCGATGCTGAGTGAGGACATCAGGCTCAGGCCGGGCAGTGCCCGCAGGGCACGTGCGCTGCTGCGGCGCCGGCTCGCTGATCTCGGCGTGGACGGCGACCACATCCTCTCCGTCGAGCTCGTGGTTGCCGAGCTGGTGGCCGCCGCGCTGGAGCGCGAAGGACCCGCCGAGCGCGGGTCCGGCCGGCTCTCGCTCGAGCTGTTCCCATTGCTCACGAGCGTACGGTTGCGCTGTCCGCACGACGTCGAGCTGCTCGACGAGCCTTCCGCCCTGCGCGAACGGATGCTGGGCCGGCTCACAGTGGCCGTCGGGCGCCGCCACAACACCGACGGCACGGTCGACCTGTGGGCGGAGGTCGCGCACCCAGTCGTGCGCGCGTCGTAGATCCGCAGCAGCCGCCACGGCGAACATCACGTGTATGGGCACATCGGCACTCGCCCTCATGC
This sequence comes from Acidimicrobiia bacterium, assembly GCA_038209365.1. GTDB lineage: Bacteria > Actinomycetota > Acidimicrobiia > IMCC26256 > PALSA-610 > DASQHW01. The sequence goes on from JBBQXS010000016.1 coordinate 25,453, forward strand.
GCGCGTCGGGCAAGCACGCAACCTCCGGGCTCGGCGTACCGCTCGCGCTCGTGCTCCTCGTTCCGATGGAGGCGGGTATCCCGATCCCGATTCCCGCCGACCTCGTGATGCTGCTGATCGGCGAACGCGCGGCGGACGGCAGCTTCCCGCTGTGGGCCGCGATCATCGCCCTCGAGGTGGTGGCGGTCGTCGGCAGCGCGGCCTTGTTCTTGATCGCGCGCGGGCCCGGACACGCGCTGCTCGAGCGAGCCGGACCACGTATCGGGTTGACGCGCGAGCGTCTCGGCCGCGCAAGCACCCTCGTCGAGCGGCGCGGCACTGCCGCCCTGGCCATCGGGCGCGGGACGCCGGGGCTGCGCACGGTCACCTGTATCGCGGCCGGCGGCTCGGGTCTGCGCCTGCGGCGCGCGCTTCCCGCGCTCGCTCTCGGCGCCAGCGTGTTCCTCCAGCTCCACCTCGTGCTGGGCTATTTCCTCGGACCGGCCGCGCGGGACGTGCTGGAGAACGCGAAGGGCCCCGCGATAGCACTGTTCGGCGCGCTGTTGGTCGGCGCGGCGGTGTACTGGTTCGTGCGCCGAGGTCGTCACCGAGAAGGCGCGCAGTCGATGACGGAGGCCGCGTGCCCGTTGTGCCTCGCGCTCAACTGGGTCGTGGAACGGGAGCTGACCGATCGTCGAGCTTCCACTCCTCGCCCCGCTCGCGCAGGCGGTTGAGGAACGGCACCGCGTCGAAGGCTTCGGGTCCGAGCACGCCCGCGCCCGACCACCCGCCGGTCGCAAGCAGCTCGAGCGCGACCGTCGCGTTGATCGCCGTTTGCCACACGACCGCCTGTGCGTGGTGGCGCGCCATCGTCTCGGCGTTGTCGGCGACGTGGTACAGGTACACCTCGCGTGGTTGCCCGTCGATCCCGGTGCCGCGGACCCACGTGCCCGCGCACGTGCGACCATGCATGCTCTCGCCGAGCTGCGCAGGATCCGGGAGCACGGCGGCGACCAATTCGCGCGGTGACACCTCGACGCCGCGGACGCGTACCGGTGTCGTCGACGCAAGCCCGGTCGTCGCGAGCATGCGCAAGATCTCGATGAACTCCTCGCCGAGCCCGTACTTGAACGTGACGCGCCCGCAGTCGACGCGCCGCGGGATCAGCACCACCTCTTCGTGCTCGACGTGCACGCAATCGACCGCGCCGATGCCTTCGGGGAAGACGAACCGTTCCGGCTCCGAGAACGGCGGCAACGTGAACCAGCCTCGAGCGCGCTCCCACACGAGCGGCGGATTGAGGCACTCCTCGATCGTCGTCCAGACCGAGAACGTCGGCGCGAAGTCGTAACCGTCGATCGTGAGGTCACCGCCGTCACGTACGCCGATCTCGTCGATCGTCGTGAAGAGATGGTCGGCGGCGTAGCGGGCGAACACGTCGGAGAGGCCGGGATCGACGCCCATCCCGACCAGGGCGAGCAGTCCTCGATCCTCCCATTCACCGTTCGCCGAGAGCTGTTCCTCGCCGAGCATTCGCCCCGGGACCTCGTGTGGGTGCTCGGGATGCGGCTCCGAGAGCGTCATCGCCATGTCGACGTAGTGGCATCCGGCCGCGAGCGCGGCCGAAAAGATGGGCGGGTTGAACCGTGGATCGCACGCATTGACGACGACGTCGATGTGCTCCGCGGACGCCAACGCCTCGAGACCGGCTGCGTCCGACGCGTCGGCGACCCGGGCGACGAACCGACGGTCATCGAGGCCGGCGATGGCACGTGCGGCGCGCCCGCCATCGAGGTCCGAGACCACCACTCCCGCGAGCACGTCGGATTCGCCGGCCGCGGTGGTGATCGCGCTCCCGACTCCGCCCGCGCCGACCACCAACACGCGCACCGCGGATCAGCCGAGCGCGGTTGCGTCGATGCCACCGCGGCCGCGTTTCGCGGCGCGGGCGCTGAATGCCGCGCCGATCCCGAGCGCAATGAGCGAGAACGCCAGCACGAAGCTCGAGAGCGCGTTGATGCGTGGTGAGACACCGACGCGAAGCTGCCCGAAGATGTACAGCGGCAGCGTGTTGGCGCCCGGTCCCGCCGTGAAGAACGTGATCACGACGTCGTCGAGCGAGATCATGAACGCCAGCATCGCCCCGGCCGCGATGCCGGGTGCCGCGAGCGGAAGCACGACGCGCAGGAAGCTCTGCACAGGCGTCGCGCCGAGATCGGCGGCGGCTTCGACGAGTCGGTTGTCGAACGACGAGAGCCGCGCCTTCACGACCACGACGACGAACGCGATGCAGAACGTGATGTGCGAGAGGATCACCGTACGCAGCCCGAGCTTCATGTGTGCGAACTGCACGAAGAACGCCAGAAGCGCGATGCCCAGCACGACCTCAGGGATCACCAGCGAGATGAACACCAATGTCGAATACGCCGAGCGGCCCCGGAACTGGAACCGAGTGAGCGCGAACGCGGCGAGGGTGCCCAGCAGCGTGGCGACCAACGTCGCAACGATCGCGACCTTGAGCGTCGTGCGGAACGCCCGCAAGGCGTCTTCGTTGTGGATGAGATCGTCGTACCACTTCGTCGAGAACTTGGTGAAGGTCGTGCCGCTGCGCGCCTCGTTGAAGCTGAACACGACGAGCACGATGATCGGCGCGAACAAGAACGCGTACACGAGCAGCGCGTGCAGCTTCAGGTAGCGCGGTCGCAGCGCGCTCTTGCTGCGGCTCACAGCGCGTCCTCGCCGACACGTCGCAAGTAGACGTAGACCCCGATCAGGATGAAGGCCATCAGGACCACGGCCATCGCCGAACCGAGTGGCCAGTTCTGCCCGCTGCCGAACTGGTCCTGGATCGTGTTGCCGAACATCTGCGTCTTTACGCCACCGAGGAGCTCGGGCGTGACGAAGTCACCGGTCGCGGGGATGAACACGAGCAGGGTGCCGGCGACGAGCCCCGGCGCGACCGTGGGCACGATCACACGGAAGAACGTCGACACCTTGCCGTGCCCGAGGTCGTAGCTCGCCTCGACGAGCGACGGATCCATGCGTTCGATCGATGCGTACAGCGGCAGCACCATGAACGGCAGGAATCCGTACGTGAGCCCGAGGATGACGGCGAACGACGTGTTGAGGAACACGTGGTGGTTCCCGAGGTGCAGCGCGCCGAGCGTGTCGTTCAGCAGTCCGTCTCGTTGGAGGATGAACTGCCAGGCATACATGCGTATGAGATAGCTCGTCAGAAACGGGATGATCACCAGCACGAGAAAGATGTTGCGTAAGCGCCCGGTGAACCGGGCGATCCAGTACGCGAGCGGAAAGCCCAGCGCGACGCACGCGATCGTCGTGGCGGCGGAGTAGTAGATCGAGCGTAGGAAGATCCGCAGGAAGCGACTCCCGAGCGCGTCCTGGTAGTTGTGCCACTGGAGGTTGCTCCAGCTGAATCGGACGGGCTTGATGATGCCGCGACGCGCCAGGCTGTACTGGATCACGATGAGCATCGGGATGACCAACAGCGCGAGGAACCACACCGCGGTCGGCAGGAGCAACAAGTTGGCCTTCAGCCATTCCGGCAACGTGCGTCGGGCGCGAGGTGGCTCCTCGACCGGCTCAGGTGCAGGAGGCGCGTCCGCCAGCGTTCTGCTCAAGCAGTCTTCACCTCGGTCCAGCGGTCCGCGTACTTGATCTCGTCCTCGCCGAGGTCCTTGGCGAAGGGGAGCTTGGCGAGCTCGTCGGGCGGTGGATAGATCAGCGGGTCGCCGGTGATCGACTTCAAGATGAACGGCTCGGCCGCTTTGTTCGGGCTGCCGTAGTTGATGAAGTTCGTGAGCGCCGCCCCGACCTTGGGCTCGAGGATGTAGTTCATGAACTCGTGCGCGTTCCCCGGATGCGGCGCGTCCTTGGGTATTGCCATCGCGTCCGTCCAGGAGTTCGCGCCCGACTTCGGGATCACGTACTCGAGCTTCTTGTTGACGGCCTGGGCCTGGAACACGTCACCCGAGTACGCGTGGCAAAGGATCAGCTCACCGCCCTTCAGCGGGTCCTGATAGTCGGACGTGATCGACTTCACCTTCTTCTTCAGGTCGATGAGGTAGGCCTTCGCGTCGTCGAGGTCGCCGTCGTCGAGCGTGTTCGGGTCACGACCGAGCGAGAACAATGCCAGGGCGAACGCGTCGCGCGCCTCGTCGAGGAACGAGCTCTTGCCCTTGACGGAGGGAAGATCGAACGCGTTCCAGTCAGTCACCTCGCCGTCGATCTTGGTCGGGTCGAAGCCGATGCCGGTCGTGCCCCACTGCCACGAGATCGAGTACTCGTTTCCCGGGTCGAATTCCGCGTTCCGGAAACGTTCGTCGAGGTTCGTGACGTTCGGAATCTTCGCGAGATCGAGCTTTTGCAGGATGCCGGCCCGCTTCATCTTCACGAGCGTGCTGTCGGTGGGCACGATGATGTCGTAGCCCGTGCCCCCCGTACGCATCTTCGCGAAGAGCTCGTCGTTGGAGGCGTAGTTGTCGTAGGTGACCTTGATGCCCGTCCGCTTCTGGAAGTTGGGAATCGTCTTGTCGTCGATGTACTCGGTCCAGTTGTAGAAATTCAGCTGCTTGGGCTCGGGGGCGGTGGTGGTGGCCGGACCGCTGCTCGCGGGCTTGTTGCTGTCACCGCCGCATGCCGCCGCGGCGAAGCCTGCGGCGGCGGCGAAGCCCATCGTCTTCATGAACGTGCGACGGTTCCAGCGCGGCGAATTGACGTCCCACAGGAACGCCATCGACACGCGATCGGGATCGGGACCGGTCATACCTTCAGCTCCTTCTCGTTGTCTTCTGTGTCCTGTGTCCCCGCGTGCCGCGTCGCGGCGCGATCGGTGTCGAGACTGGGTTCGTCGGCGAACACGACATTGAATTCGGGATTCCACACCAGCCGGGCGCGGGTACCGGGCACGCCCGCGTCACTGACGCGCTCGCTGTTCTGACGGAACGCGACGAGCGTCGAGCCGTCGTCGGTGCGGACGACGAGTTGAGTCGACACGCCTTGGTAGACGACGTCGACGACGGTCCCCGCCGCGCTGCACAGCCCGTCGGCGACGGGCGCGTCGATCGCCACCACGCGCAGCTTCTCGGGCCGGACGGTGAATGCGAGCCGATCTCCGTTGCGGAGGGCGCGTTCCGGTGGCGGCGTCACGAGCATGCGGTCGCCTGGAGGAGCCGATACCTCGAGCCAGTCACCGTTGCGTCCGGTCACTTCGGTTTCGACGATGTTGGAGGTACCGATGAAGCCGGCCACGAAGCGGGTCGCGGGTCGCTCGTAGATGTCCTCCGGGTAGCCGATCTGCTCGACGTGACCGAACGACATCACCGCGAGGCGGTCGCTCATCACGAGAGCTTCTTCTTGGTCGTGGGTGACGTAGATGAACGTCACGCCGACCTCGCGCTGGATACGCATGAGCTCGAGTTGCATCTGCTTGCGCAACTTGAGGTCGAGCGCGCCGAGCGGCTCGTCCAGCAGGAGCACCGCAGGCTGGTTGACGAGCGCGCGCGCCAGCGCGACACGCTGCTGCTGACCGCCCGAGAGCTGCTGCGGCCGGCGGTCGTCGTATCCCTCGAGCTGCACGAGGCGGAGATACCGCTGCACCCGGTCGCGGACCTCGTGCTTCGGCACCTTCTTGCGGCGGAGACCGAACGCGACGTTGTCGAACACCGTGAGGTGCGGGAAGAGCGCGTACGACTGGAACACCGTGTTGACATTGCGCTTGTAGGGCGGCACGCCGACGATGTCGCGACCGGTGAGCATCACCTGCCCGGATTCGGGTTCCTCGAAGCCGGCGATCATCCGCAACGACGTGGTCTTGCCGCAACCGGATGGGCCGAGCAGCGAGAAGAACTCGCCGCGGGCGACCTCGATCGTCACATTGTCGACGGCGACGATGTTGTTGAACCGCTTGGTCACACCGTAGAGGCCGACCTCGACCGGCGCGTTGTGTTCGGTCATCGCGTGGCCCCTGTCGGGCGTGTTTGAGGGCGCGTTTTCCGCACCCTACACACGCCTCCAGGCATCGGTCAGCACACCTCGGAGCACTTGCTCGATGTAATCGAACTCCGATTGGCCGACGATCAACGGCGGCGCGAGCTGCACGACGGGCTCGCCGCGGTCATCCGTCCGACAGATCAGCCCCGCGTCGTACAACGCGGGTGAGATGAAGCCGCGCAACAATCGCTCGGCCTCGTCGTGGTCGAACGTCGCACGAGTGGCTTTGTCCTTCACCAATTCGATGCCGTAGAAATATCCGTCGCCGCGCACGTCCCCGACGATCGGAAGGTCGTGCAGCCGTTCCAGGGTCGCGCGGAACGCGTCCTCGTTCGCGCGCACATGTTGGAGGAGACCTTCGCGTTCGATGAGGTCGAGGTTCGCGAGCGCGACCGCGCAGCTCACCGGGTGGCCGCCGAACGTGATGCCGTGCAGGAACGTGTGGGTGTCTTGCAGGAACGGCTCCACGAGGTACGGCCGCGCGATCATGCCGCCGACCGGGGAGTACCCCGAGGTCATGCCTTTCGCCATCGTGATGATGTCGGGCAGATAGTCGTAGCGCTCGGAGCCGAACCAATGGCCGAGGCGGCCGAAGGCGCAGATCACCTCGTCGGACACGAGCAACACGCCGTACTGGTCGCAGATCTCGCGCACCCGTTGGAAGTAGCCCGGCGGCGGCGGGAAGCAGCCGCCCGAGTTCTGCACCGGTTCGAGGAACACCGCCGCGACGGTCTCCGGTCCCTCCATCTCGATCGCCAGCGCGATCGCCTCGGCGGGGTCGATGGGCGGCGGGCGGTACGGATTGGTGTTCGGCACTTTGACCGCGCCCGGCACGAGCGGCTCGAACGGCGCCTTGATCGCGGGAACGCCCGTCAGCGACAGCGCGCCCATCGTGGTGCCGTGATATGCGATGTACCGGCTCAGCACCTTGTACCGGCGCGGCTGACCGGTCGTCTGGAAGTACTGCCGGGCGAGCTTCCACGCCGACTCGACGGCCTCGCTGCCGCCCGTCGTGAAGAACACGCGCTCGAGGTCGCCGGGCGCGAGGTCGGCGAGCCGTTCCGCCAGCTCGATTGCGCGCGGGTGCGCGTAGCTCCACACGGGGAAGTACGCGAGCTCACTCGCCTGCTTGGTCATGGCCTCGACGAGCTCGGTGCGTCCGTGTCCGACTTGCGAGACGAACAGGCCCGCGAGCCCGTCGAGATACCGCTTGCCGCGGTCGTCGTAGACCCACGCGCCCTCGCCGCGCACGATGACCGGGACGTCGTGGTCGCCGGACATGCGCGTGAAGTGCATCCAGAGATGGCGGCGTGCGGTGTCGGAAAGAGTGCCCATCACGTTCCCCAGGTATAGGTCTGCTTCTCGAGCCGGAGGTACACGAACGTGTCGGTCGAGCGGACGCCGGGGATCGCCCGGATCTGGCCGTTGATCACGTCGAGGAGGTGCTCGTCGTCCCGCGCGGTGAGCTCGACGAGAAGGTCGTACGCGCCCGAGCAGATCACGACGTACTCGATCTCGTTGCTCGCGGCGAGCTTGGCTGCGAGCTCGCGCACGTCGCCGTCGACGCGGATGCCGATCATCGCTTGGCGGTGCAGTCCGACGCGCAGCGGGTCGGTGACCGCGACGATCTGCATGACGCCCGCGTCGAGGAGCCGTTGCACGCGCTGGCGCACGGCCGCTTCGGACAGCCCGACGGTCTTGGCGATCGTCGTGAACGGTCGCCGGCCGTCGATCTGGAGCTCGTGGATGATGCCGAGCGACACCTCGTCGAGCAGCGGTTGGTTGCGAATATCGTGGTCGGAAGACGCTTCGACAACGATCTGACGGCCCTGGCGGCGGTCCACCTGCGAATACTAGGGTCGCAGTGACAGGAGGTGCCAGATGGAGAAGGTCACGAATTTCGTCAACGGCAAGGCTGCCGAGACCCGCGACGGCGAAACGACGCCGCTGGTCGACCCGTGCACGGGCACGGAGTACGGCGCCGCCGCAAGGTCGGGCGCGGCCGACATCGACGACGCGGTCGGCGCGGCGAGCGCCGCGTTCGACGGTTGGGCCGCGGCGACGCCGTCGGATCGCGGCCGGGCGTTGCTGCGCATCGCCGACGCGATCGAGGCCGATGCCGCACGGTTCATCGACGCCGATTGCCGGAGCACCGGCAAGCCGAAGGCACGGATGGCGGCAGACGAGATCCCGCCGATGGTCGACCAGTTGCGGTTCTTCGCGGGCGCGGCGCGCATGCTCGAGGGCCGGGGCGCGGCGGAATACATGGCCGGCCACACGTCGTACGTCCGGCGGGAGCCGATCGGTGTGTGCGCGCAGATCAGCCCGTGGAACTACCCGCTGATGATGGCGGTGTGGAAGGTCGCGCCCGCGTTGGCCGCCGGGAACACGGTGGTGCTCAAGCCCGCGGAGACGACGCCCGCGACGTCAGTCATGCTCGCCGAGCTCGCGGCGGAGTTCCTGCCGCCCGGCGTGATGAACGTCGTGTGCGGTGATCGCGAGACCGGTCGCGCGTTGGTCGCGCACCCCGGACCGCGCCTCGTGTCGGTGACCGGCTCTGTGCGCGCCGGTATGGAAATCGCGGCATCGGCGGCGAGCGACTTGAAGCGCGTGCACCTCGAGCTGGGCGGCAACGCGCCGGCGATCGTGTGTGACGACGCCGACGTCGAGGCCGCGGCGGAGGGCATCGCGATGGCCGGCTTCTACAACGCGGGCCAGGACTGCACCGCGGCGACGCGCGTGATCGCGGGCGCGGCGGTGTACGACCGTCTGGTCGAGCTGCTGGTGGAACACGCGGCCGGCAAGGTCGTCGGTGGCCTCGACACGGCCGATGCCGACCTCGGCCCGCTGAACAGCGCGACCCAGCTGGACCGCGTGACCGGATACGTGGGCCGCATCCCCGACCGGGCGGAGGTGCTCACCGGCGGCGCGCAGTCCGGGAACACAGGCTTCTTCTACATGCCGACCGTGATCACGGGTGTCGCCCAGGAAGACGAGATCGTGCAGCAGGAAGTGTTCGGACCGGTGATCACCGTGCAGCGTTTCACCGACGAGGCCGACGCGATCGCGTGCGCGAACGGCGTCGAATACGGGCTCTCGTCGAGTGTGTGGACGCGCGATCACGGTGCCGCGATGCGCTTCTCGAACGCGCTCGAGTTCGGATGCGTGTGGGTCAACACGCACATTCCGCTGGTCGCGGAGATGCCGCACGGCGGCTTCAAGCATTCGGGTTACGGCAAGGACCTTTCGATGTACGGGCTCGAGGACTACACCCGCGTCAAACACGTCATGTCCGCCATCACGTGAGGTAGGGGACCGCGGGATGGGCGTGTGTGAGGTGCGGAAAACGCACCTCACACAAGCCCCCTCCTCGTCTCGTCACACCTTGAGGATCGCGGTGTGGAGGATGTCGAGGGCTTCGTCGAGGAGGTCGTGCGCCAGCACGAGCGGGGGGAGCAGGCGCACGACGTTGCCATGCGTGCCTGCGGTGAGGATCAGCACCCCGGCTTCGTGACACGCGGCCGTGATCCGCTTGGCGCGGTCGGCGTCGGGGCTGCCGTCCTCGTGCACGAGCTCGACGGCCACCATCGCACCCCGGCCCCGCACGTCGCCCACACCGGTCGCGGCGTCCTGCGCGGCACGCAGCTGCTCGAGCATGCGGTCACCGAGCTCCCGGGCGCGTGCGTTGAGCTCTTCCCGCTCGATCACGTCGATGGCGGCGAGCGCGGCCGCGCACGACACGGGATTGCCGCCGAAGGTGCTGCCCAGCCCGCCGACGTGCACGGCGTCCATGATCTCGGCGCGTCCGGTCACGCCCGCGACCGGCATGCCGCCGCCGAGCCCTTTCGCGGTCGCGACGAGATCGGGCACGACGCCCTCGTGCTCGCACGCGAACCACGCACCGGTACGGCCGAAGCCGGTCTGCACCTCGTCGGCGACGAACAGCACGCCGCGTTCAGCGCACCAATGCGCCAGGCCTTCCATCCAGCCTGCTTCCGGCACCACGAACCCGCCCTCGCCGGCGATCGGCTCGACGACCACGCACGCGATCTGACCGGGATCGACACTCGCCTCGATCCACGCCAGTGTCTCGGCCAGCCTCCCGGTACCGCGGAACGGATATGAGAACGGGGCCCGGTAGATCTCGGGTGCATACGGGCCGAACGACTTCTTGTACGGCGACACCTTGGCGGTGAGCGACAGGCCGAGCAGCGTGCGGCCGTGAAACGCCTGGTCGAACGCGATGACGGCCGGCCGACCGGTCGCCGCGCGCGCGATCTTCACGGTGTTCTCGACGGCTTCCGCGCCCGAGTTCACGAGCATCGACCGCTTCTCGTGCGCGCCCGGGGTCAATTCGTTCAACGCTTCGCACACCGCGACGTAGGCCTCGTACGGCGTCACCTGGAAGCACGTGTGCAAGAACCTGCCGGCCTGACGAGTGATCGCCTCGACGACGGCCGGATGCGCGTGCCCGACGTTCACGACCGCGATGCCCGCTCCGAGGTCGATCAGGCGGTTGCCGTCGACGTCCTCGACGATCCCGCCCTGGGCGTCGGCGACGAAGACGGGCAGCGTCGTGCCGACCGCGTCGGGGATCGCGCGGGTGCGTCGTGCCCAGAGCTCGCGCGAGCGCGGGCCGGGGATCTCCGTGCGCAGGTTCCGCCGTTGTTCCACGGTGCCACGCGTACTGCAAACGCTCGCCGGGCGCAACCACACCGGCCGGTGCGAGACTGCGAAAGTGCGGACGCAATGGTTCTGTGGCGTGTTCGTGGCGATTGCCATGCTGTTCGGTGCCGGCGCGTGCAGCTCGGACAACAAGGGAGCGCGCAGCAAGCCTGGGAAGGACGCGACCGTGAACGTTGACGCCGACATCGACGCCCGCCAGCGCGCGTACCTCGATGTCGCGACGCAATCGCTCGCGCCGGGCGATGCGCTCAGCGTCCTCGCGCACTTCGAGCGAGCGGCTCGTGACCCGCAGTTCGAATTCGACCCGGCAGCCGTCACGCCCGAGGCGTTCGCATCGACGTTCGAGGCCATCGACTCCTTCGACGACACGACCGACTTCGACGTCCTTTACATGATCAACCTTTGGTACGCGTACGGCGACAAGCTGCCGGCCGCGACTCGGGATGCGATGGCGAAGCGCTTCCAGGCGTTCAAGTACTGGTACACCGAGCCGACGCCCAAGGGCATCGTCGACAACAAGTACTACTGGTCCGAGAACCACCGCATCATCTACCACGTCGACGAATACCTCGCCGGCCTTGCGTTCAAGGACGCGACCTTCACGAACGACGGCCGCACCGGTGCCGCACACGCAGAGACGGCGAAGAAGCGCATCCTCCAGTGGCTCGAGGAGAAGGTGCGCTTCGGCTTCACCGAATGGCACTCCGACGTCTATTACCAAAAGGACGTCACGCCGCTGCTCACGCTCGTCGAGTTCGCACCCGACCCGGACCTCGCGAACCGGGCGGCGATGGTGCTCGATCTCTTCCTGCTCGACATCGGCCTCCACTTGCACAAGGGCGACTTCGGCGCGACGCACGGCCGCTCGTACATGAAGGACAAGAGCATCGCCACCGACCAGAACACGTTCACGTTCTCGAAGCTGTTGTTCGACGACACCACGCTGCCGTATGAGCCCGGCGCCGACCCCGGCGGCACGCTGTTCGCCCGGGCAAAGAAGTACGCCCTTCCCCCGGTGATCCGTGCCATCGCAAAGGACGACACGCCGATGGTCGACCAGGAGCACATGAACGTGCCACTCGACCCGAAGGAACCGGTCGTGTCCGACCCCGAGCCACCGTTCGGCATCTCCTACGACGATCCGGAGAACGTGCCGTTCTGGTGGGAGCGGGGAGCGCAAACCGCGTGGCAGACCGTGCCGCTCACGATTCGCGCGCTCGACAAGCACGAGCTCTGGGACAGCCAGTTCTACAAGGCGTTCAAACCGCTGCGCGACGCGGTCGGCAACGACATGCAAAACGCGCGCAATCTCGCCCAGCAACTGTCACCGGTGCTCGCGTTCGCGTTGCTGAGCGAAGTGCACTCGTACACCTATCGCGACCGAAACGTCATGCTCTCCACCGCCCAGGACTACCGGCCGGGCGTGTTCGCCGAGCAGGAACACGCGTGGCAAGCGACGCTCGACGAGAAGGCGATCGTGTTCACGACGCATCCCAAGAACGAGCCGCAACAGGGCACGGAGTGGCCCGACGACGACGGCTACTGGACGGGTACCGGGTCCATCCCGCGTTCTGCGCAGTACCGCACGGTCGGTATCCACATCTACAGTCCGCAGTTCGAGCCGATGGGGCCACCGTTCGACGCGTTCTCGTACCTCGCCTACACGCACGCCTACTTCCCGCAGGAATATTTCGACGAGGTGCGCCAGGTGGGCAACTGGACGTTCGGCCGCAAGGGCGACGGCTACGTCGCGCTCTGGTCGGAGCGCGCGCCCGAGTGGCGCACGCACGATCCGGCGAAGGTGTTTACGCACGGGTTGACCAAGCCGTTCGACCTCGTTGCCAAGGGCGGTCCCGACAACGTATGGATCGTCGAGGTGGGCGACGCGGCCAAGTGGAAGACGTTCGACGCGTTCCGCCGCGCAATCACCGACGCGCCGGTGAAGGTCGCGGCCGGCGCCGAGCACGCCGTCGACTACACGTCACCGACCGAGGGCCGCATGACGTTCGGGTTCTCGAAGCCCTTTACCGTTGCCGGGAAGGGCATCGACCTGCATCCTGCGTCCCGGCTCGACAATCCGTATGTGCACGTGCCGTTCGAGGGGAAGCGTTACGACGTAAGGGCCGGCGACACGTCGCTGCTCCTCGACTTCGACGCCTGGACGCGCAAGGTCGGCGGTGGATGACGCGATGATGCGACAGCGCGTGCGTGACGCGCGTGTCGCCCGCCTCGCCACCGTCACGTCCGCGGGGCGGCCGCACGTCGTCCCGTGCTGCTTCGTGCTCGGCGGCGACGGTGAGGTCGTGTACTCGGCCGTGGACGGCAAGCCCAAGTCGACACTCGAGCTCCGCCGCCTCGCCAACATCCGCGCGAACCCGCATGCGTCTCTGCTGATCGACCACTACGCCGACGACTGGTCGGCACTGTGGTGGGTCCGCGTCGACGGGTCGGCTCGCGTGATCACCGAAGGTGCCGAGCGCGACCGCGCGATCGCCACGCTCACGACCAAGTACCCCCAGTACGTGCAGTCGCCGCCCGCGGGCGCGGTCGTTGCCATCGACGTCTTGCACTGGCGCGCCTGGCCGTGAGTGGTCAGGCGCGACGCGGTTCGTAGATCGCGGTGTGGTGGACGTGTGTGACCGGCCGCTCATCCACCGCCACGAGGACGTCGAGCGAGACGAACTTGTGACCGCTGCGTTCCCACACGCGTGCGACCCGTCCTCTGGTGGACACCACGTCGTCGTCGCGCACCAGCCCGAAGTTCGTGACGTCGCTCTCGACGTGGATCCACGGACCGAGCTCGACGTTCGCGGCGAGCAGCCGGTTGGCGCGCCGCAACAGCCATCCCGGATGCGCAATGCCTTCGTCCTCGTAGATGGGCAGGCGCTCGCCGATCTCGTCGAGGTAGTTCTTTGCCGCGGCCGCGTCGAATCGCTTGGTCACGGTGCCGAGCGGGTCGGCGCCCGCGAGCACGGCGGCCGACGCGGGCCGCCGCGGCTGGGGGAGGGGAGCGACGCGAAACGCGCTGCTGTCGACCGGCGGCCGCGCCCCGGCGGACAGCGCGGTGGCTTCGGCGCACAGCTCGCCGGTGTCGTCGTGCAATGCGAGCTCCAGCGCGCCGTTGTCGTTGCCGGCGAGCCTGGTCGTGACCGACACGTCCCGCCCGTCGTACACCGGTCGCCGCAAGCGCACGTGCATGCTTCCGCAGGAGAGCCAGTCGCGCCCGAAGTGCCGGACGACCGGATGCGTCATGTACGCGTACACTTCGACGCCGGAAACCAGTCCGCCGGCGAACCCGTAGTCCTTCGCGACCGCGTCGTCATGGATCTTGTTCGCGGAGGTCGTCGCCATGTTGTGCGCGCGCACTCGGTACCCCTCGACCATCCGCGCAGCCTCCCACGGATGGAGTTTTGGCTGTCACCCGGCGCGAGCGCGCTTGAACAGTCCGTCCGGAACATGCGGCGAGAGCGGCTTGTGTGCCCAATGTCCGGCATTCCACGCTCGCATGCCGGGTACGCCTGGTGGATGACATACGAACGTGAACCCAACACACCCGGACCATCACCCGCACTGAACGATGCGCCGGTGGTCGACACGCAACTCCAGCCCGTCGGCAGAGTCACGGACGTGTTGTTCGACGACCGTGAGTTCTCACCGCGCTGGGCCGTGGTGAAAACCGGGTTCTTCGGTGGCGAGCGTTTCGTCCCACTGCAGAATGCATATCTCGACGACGCGGGCCGTCTCGTCGTGCCGTTCGACAAGACGAGCATCAAGCGTGCGCCGAAGACGCGCGGCGACCATGTGGTGTCGCCCGAGATCGCCAAGGAGCTGCGCGACTACTACGGCATCGCGGCCTGACGCCCTGACAGGCGTGTGTGAGGTGCGAAAATCGCACCTCACACACGCCTCACTCCTATACGTCGAGGAATCGTGCGTCCTTGGCGTTCTGCTGGATCCAGTGGCGCCGGGCGTCGACGTCGTCGCCCATCAGCACCGAGAGGATCTCGTCGGCGATCGCGGCGTGGTCGACGTCGAGTTGCACGAGGTGGCGCGTTGCGGGGTCCATACACGTCTCACGCAGCTCGGGAGGGTCCATCTCTCCGAGACCCTTGAAGCGCGCGAACGCGAGCTGGCGGTTCGGGTGCTCCTCGGTCAAGCGCAGGCGCGCCGCTTCGTCGGCGACGTACGTCTTCTGGCCGCCGACCTCGACCGAGTACAGCGGCGGCTGCGCGACGTACAGCCGGCGGGACTCCACCAGCGGTGTCATGTGCCGGTAGAAGAACGTGATCAGCAGTGTGCGGATGTGACCGCCGTCGACGTCGGCGTCGGCGAGCACGATCACCTTGTTGTACCGCACCTTGGCCAGATCGAACTCGGGACCGATCCCACCGCCGATCGCCGCGATCAACGACTGGATCTCGCTGTTGGCGACGACCTTGTCCATCGAGGCCCGCTCGACGTTCAGGATCTTGCCGCGCAACGGCAGGATCGCCTGGTTCCTCGGGTCGCGGGCGTCGCGTGCCGAGCCACCCGCCGAGTCGCCCTCGACGAGGAACAGCTCCGCTTCGTCGCGAGAGCGCGAGGCGCAATCGGCGAGCTTGTCGGGCATGCCGACACCGTCCAGCGCGGTCTTCCGCCGCGTCAGGTCACGCGCCTGCTTGGCCGCGCTGCGCGCCCGCGCCGCGTTCGACGCTTTGCCGACGATCGCCTTCGCCGGGTTCGGGTGCTCCTCGAGCCATCGCACCATGTGCTCGTTCGTCGCCCGCTCGACCAGCGAGCGCATCTCGGTGTTGCCGAGCTTCGCCTTGGTCTGGCCCTCGAACTGCGGGTCGGCCAACCGCACCGACACGATCGCGGTCAGGCCTTCGCGCACGTCGTCCCCCTGGAACGCCGTGTCCTTCGCCTTCACGAGATTGCGTGCCTTGGCATAGCGGTTCACGGCTTGCGTGAGCGCGCGCTTGAAGCCTTCGGCATGCATCCCGCCTTCAGTGGTGGAGATGCCGTTCGCGAACGAGTGCAGACCCTCGTGGTAGCCGTTGTTCCATTGCCACGCGACCTCGACCTCACCTTCACTCCCCTTGTCCGCGAAGTGACCGACGTCCTTGAAGAGCGGCTCCTTCGCCGCGTTCAAGTGCCGGACAAAGTCGACGATCCCGCCGTCAAACTGGAAGGTCTGCGACTGCTTGTGTCCGGGCCGCTCGTCGACCAGCGCGATCGCCAGCCCGCGGTTGAGGAACGCCATCACTTGCAGGCGTTCCGCCACCGTCGCCCACCGGTACTCGGTCTCCTCGAAGACGTCGGGGTCGGGCCAGAACGTGACCGACGTCCCCGTGTGACCGCGTCTGGATTGCGCGACGGACTTGAGCTTGCCCTGCGGCACGCCCGGCTTCACCGCGCCCCGACCCTGCTTCACGGCTGCGTACTCCTGGCGCCACGTCTTGCCGTCGCGGTCGACCTCGAGCACGACGCGGCTCGACAACGCGTTCACGACCGACACGCCCACGCCGTGGAGGCCGCCCGACACCTTGTAGCCCCCACCACCGAACTTGCCGCCCGCGTGCAACGTGGTCATGACCACCTCGGCTGCCGAGCGGCCCTTGTACTGCGGATGCTCGTCGACGGGGATGCCGCGCCCGTTGTCCGTCACGCGCACCGAGCCGTCGGCGCGCAACGTCACGTCGATCCGCGTGCAGTGGCCGGCCATCGCCTCGTCGACCGCGTTGTCGACGACCTCCCAGATCAGGTGGTGGAGACCGCTCGGTCCGGTCGAGCCGATGTACATGCCCGGCCGCTTGCGCACGGGATCGAGACCCTCGAGCACCTGGATGTGCTCGGCGGAATAGTCGCCGCCACCGCGGTTGCGAGCCATGCACACACGCTAGGTGACGGCTGCGCCACCCTGGTGTCTTCCGCGCTGGCGACCGCGGAGGAAGTCCCGCACCTGCGCGGGTGGAATCGTCGGTCCGAACGCTGCACCCGAGCCGAATTCGCAACCGAGCTCGTGGAGGCGCGCGGCTTGGACACCGTTCTCGACGCCGTTGGCCGCGACGACACGTCCCAGCGCACGCGCATACTTCACGATCGCGCCGAGCAATGCTGCGCTCACCTCGTCGTGCGTCGTCCGCAACGCGGCCACGAGCGGACCGGCGATCGTCAGTGTCGGCGTCGGCAACGTGCGCAGCTGTTCGAGTGACGACACCGCCGATCCGAAATCACGCAATGCGACACCCAGCCCCAGCTCGTTGAGCGCGACGACGACGCGAGATGCGGCATCGAAATCGTGCGCCACCGCAGACTCGGGAACGCCGATCCAACACAACGACGGCGAGACACGGCTGCGCGACAGCATGTCGCGCACCAGCTGCGGGAACACCGGCGACAGCGCGCCGGTCGCGGTCAGCAGCACGCCGAGACCGGGTATCACCGGGCCCCAGGGCTCGCGCTCCCACTCGGCGAGCTGGGCGAGCAGGGTTCGCACCATCGCCGTGTCCAGCGCACGGGAGAGACCTGCATCCTCGAGCACCTTGCCGATCGCTTCGGCGTCGTGAAGACCCGTCGTCTCCCAGTCGACCGCGCAATCGAATCCCACGATTTCGTGCGTCGCGAGGTCCGCGATCGGCGTGCACAGGATCGGAAGCCGCGGCTCTTCGAGCAGGCGGCCCGCGGTGCGTGCGATCCGCCGCCCTTGCGCGAGCTCCCGCCGCAGGTCTTCGTCGAAGAGCTCCACGCGACCTCGACCCAGCCGCTTGGCGCGATACGCAGCGACGTCGGCGTTCGAGAGGACCTGGTCCGCCGACAGCGGGTCGTCACCGCGTGCCGTCGCAATACCGATGCTTGCGCCGATCACCACCTCGTGACCGTGAATGTCGTACGGCTCGCTCACACGTGCAAGAAGGCGGTCCGCGAGCATCGACGACTGCGTGACCGAGTCCATCGCGGGGCAGCAGACGATGAACTCGTCTCCACCGAGCCGCACACACACGTCTCCTTCGCGGACCCCGCTGCGCAACCGTTGTGCGACCTGCACGAGCAGATCGTCGCCTGCCGCATGCCCCAGCATGTCGTTCACGCGCTTGAAGCCGTCGAGATCCATGAAGAGCAACGCAACGCCACCCGCCCCGCGGCGCGTGCGTGCGAGCGCCGCGTTGAGCTCCTCGACCAGGAGCGCGCGGCTCCCGAGGCCCGTGAGGCGGTCGTGGGTCGCGTCGTACTCGAGGCGCTCCTCGAGCAGGTGCCGTTCGGTGACGTCCTCGAACGATCCGAGGAAGCCCGAGAGCGTGCCGTCCACACGCCGGAGCGCCGCCCACCGCGCGCTCACCCACCGCAATGCCCCCGTCGGCGTCGTCAGGCGCACCTGCGACGGCCGCGTCTCACCGCCGTCGGCCGCTCCTCGCATCTGGACACGCAACGACTCGACGTCGTCGGGATCGAGGGCGCGGCACCACCCGACACCCAAGGCGTCCTCGGCGGGCACCTGCGTGAGCCGCTCGAACGCGGGGTTCACGAAGACGCATCTGTCGTCCACGTCGATCTCGCAGATGCCGATGGGGCTCTCGGTGACAAGCGTGCGCCAGCGCGCCTCGCGTTCGTACACCGTGTGGTCGATGACCCGCACGACGATGCCCTGCACGTCGGGATGACCGAGCAGGTTCCGGAACGCGAGCGTCTGGGAGTGCCAGCCGTCGAGATCGTTGCGCACCCGCGCCCGCGCCTCGATCTCCCGACCGGGCACGCTCCGGCACTCGACCAGGGCGTCCCCGAGCGCCGGATGATCGTCGGGATGCACCCAATCAGCCATGCGGGTCGTCAGGTCGCGGGCCCGGCTGAACCCGGCCCGCAAGCCGAGGTCGCCGAGCACGATGCGGGGCCGGAAGTCGGCGTCGAGGATCGCGACGGCGTCGGCGAGCGCACCCAGGACGTCCGGATCCCGGACGTCGAGTGGTGGAGTCTGCGTGCTGACCGCTCCGACCGCGGCGACGTCGGGCACCGGGGCCATCCCACTTCATCGGCACCGCATCCGCCGCCCCTTATAGCGTGCTTCGCATGACGACGACGTTTGCCTCCCCCAAGGACCTGCTCGACGCGACCGGCACCCAGCTCGGTCCGACCGACTGGATCACGATCACCCAGGACCAGATCAACAAGTTCGCCGACGCCACGCTGGACAATCAGTGGATCCACGTCGACGCCGAGCGCGCCAAGGCCGGACCCTTCGGGGCGCCGATCGCCCACGGCTACCTGACGATGTCGCTCGCGTCGCACTTCCTCGGCGAGCTGGTGCGCGTCGGGGGGATCTCGATGGGCATCAACTACGGCGCCGAGAAGGTTCGCTTCCCGTCTCCGGTACCTGTCGGCTCCCGTCTTCGGGGCCGGGGCGAGCTGCTCGATGCCAAGGAAGTGCCGGGCGGGGTCCAGGCGACGACCCGCATCACGATCGAGCGCGAGGGCAGCGAGAAGCCCGCCGCGGTCGTCGAGGCCGTCTCCCGCTACCTCACATGAGCGGGTTGAAGACGTGAGCGCGCTGGACGCGTTCCGGCTCGACGGCAAGGTCGCGATCGTCACCGGCGCCGGGCGCGGCATCGGCGCGTCGATCGCCCGCACGTTCGCGGACGCGGGTGGGAACGTCGCGCTCGCCGCGCGCACGAAGGAGCAGCTCGACGAGGTCGCAAGCGACATCCGGGCCGCGGGCCGCGACGCGTTGGTCATTCCGTGCGACGTGAACGACAACGACGCCGCGGAACGCATTGTCGCGCAGACGGTCGCGGATCTCGGTCGGATCGACGTGCTCGTCAACAACGCGGGCGGCTCGATGCCAAAAGCATTTCTCGACACCAGTGCCGGTGCATTCGAACGCGCCTTCCACTTCAACGTCACGACCGCGTTCGTCCTCAGCAAGGAGGCGACGCCTCATCTGCTGGCGTCGGGCGCGGGGGCGATCGTCAACATCTCGTCGGCCATGGGTCGCCTGCGCGACCGCGGCTTTGTCGCGTACGGAACCGCGAAGGCCGCCCTCGCGCACATGACACGCCTCCTGGCGGCCGACCTCGCCCCCAAGGTGCGCGTCAACGGGATCGCGGTGGGCTCGGTCGCGACCAGCGCGCTCGAGATCGTCCTCGGCAACCCCGAGATCCACGACGAGATGGTTCGCCGGACGCCGCTCAAGCGGCTGGGCCGGCCCGAGGACATCGCGCTCTGCGCCCTCTATCTCGCCTCCGATGCCGGCAGCTTCGTCACCGGCAAGCTCTTCGAGGTCGACGGCGGTATCGAGGACGCGAACCTGGATCTCGGCCTCCCGGATCTGTAGGAGCGCCCCCATCGTCGCTCCGACGGTGAGTCGCGACCCGGTCAGCCGTCGAGCAGATGGCGGATGCCCTCGGGCAGGGCGAAGCCGTCGTCACCCCGGGTCCACGGCACGGCCGCGAGCACGGCGCCGGTGTCGATGGGGCCGTAGACGTGGGGAAAGTCCCCGGCGAACTCGTCGGCCGAGGGTTCCCATCGCAGCTCGCTGCGGAGCAGGCCCGGGTCGATGCACAGCAAGACGAGATCGGGCACGTCCCGGTAGAACCAGTCCGCGACGTGGGTCACCTGGGTGGGCAGCGAGCAATGGATGAACCCTTCGCGGTCGAGGCTCGGCGCCCGGTACTCGCCGGTGGCTCGCGCGTGGTCCCATTCGGGCGCGGTCGTGATGTGCAGGATCAGTCGCGTCACAGCGGCCCAGCATGACACGATGACGGAGTGGAACCGAAGGTCCGCTACGGCGCAGCGACGAGTGGCAGATCTACGAGGCGCGCGGCTGAGAGAGCGCGAGCCCGTTCTCTCGCATGACGAGCCGCACTTCCTCCTCGGAGAAGCCGGGAAGATCGTCCACGAACGACTTGGGATCCGCGAGTCCTTCGGCGTGCGGGTAGTCGGAGCCGAAGATCATGCGTTGCGCGCCCAGCTCGTCGCGTAGCTCGGGGAGGTCGTCCTCGTAGTACGGCGACACCCACATCTGCGCGCGCACCTGCTCCACCGGGTCGACGCGGTCGTACGCGGCCGGGAGCTGACCGTAAGACTTCTTCAACGCCTTCAGGAGCTGCGGCACCCAGTCCGAGCCGCTCTCGATCGTCGCGACACGCAGGTTCGGGTGACGGCGTAGCACGCCGTGACACACGAGCGCGGCGATCGTGTCGTAGATCGGCCGGTGGCCCGAGGTGACGCTGCGGAAAGGATCGTTGCGGAAGGCCTGGAAATCGCCGCCGCCACCCCACTCGTCCGCGTAGCGGTTGTAGCCCGCGTCACCAGAGTGATACGCGGCCACGATGCCGGCTTCGGCGATGCGCGCCCACACGCCGTCGTAGACGGGATCGCCGGGCGTGCGGGAAAAGCCCGGACCGCGCACGGGGCCGGCGCGCAGCACAATGACGTGTGCGCCGTTTGCGAGGGCGTACTCCACCTCTTGCTCGGCACGCTTCGGATCCTGCAACGCGATGTACGGCGCGGCGTAGATCCGATCGTCGTAATTGAACGTCCAGTCGTCGAGCATCCACTCGTTGAACGCGTGGAACACGTCATGCACCGCTTCGGGGTCGTGCAGCAACGCTTCTTCGACGCCGACACCGAGCGTCGGAAAAAGGAAACAGCCCAGCAGTCCTTGGGTGTCCATCAGCTTCACGCGCGCCTCGGGATCACGGTACGCCGGATTGATCGGCTCGAGCTCACCGAACGCCTCGCGGATGTCGTCACCGGCGCTCTTCCCACGGAAGTACTCGTCGAGGCAGCCCGGACGCGCGACCGGGTCGAAGGTGGGGTTCGGGATGAACCGGAACAGCTTGTTGTCGACGATCATTCGCTGTTTGCCGTCGACGTTCGCCCATTGCACCAGCTTCGACCGGTGCGGCGGAAGATGACGGATGAAGGCGTCGGTCGCCTCGTAGTAGTGGTTGTCAGCGTCGAAGACGTCGAAGTCGATCTTCATGATGGCTCCCTCGCTCCGCTACTTCCGCAGGGCGACATGCTCCCGAAATAGAACGGCATTCTATTTTATCCCCGGACCCGCTCGGCCCGCAATGCCGACCTCCGGAGCTTGCCGGCGTCGTCGCGGAGGGGCTCGGTCGTGAACTCGAACGTCCGGGGGACCTTGTAGCGGACGAGCCGCTCGGCAAGGTGGTTGCGCAGCTCGTCCACGTCGATCTTGCTGCCGTCGTCGGTTTGCAGAATCGCGTGCACACGGCTGCCGAGGTCGTCGTCGGGCATGCCGATCACGGCGCTCGAACGCACGCGCGGATGCTCGTCGAGCGCGGCCTCCACCTCGGCGGGATAGATGTTCGCGCCGCCAGTGAGGATCATGTCGGTCTGACGGTCGCTCAAGTAGAGGTAGCCGTCGGCGTCGATCATGCCCATGTCACCGAGTGACTCCCACCCACCCTCGATGCGACGCGCCTGCGCGCCGACATACCGGTAGGTGTGCACGCTTTCGTCTGCCGAGGGTCGCATGTACACCTCGCCGACCTCGCCCGGCGCGGCGTCGTCGCCTCCCGCGCTCACGATCTTGAACTGCTCGGGATTGACCTTCCCGACGGAACCTCGGTGCTCGAGCCACTCTGCACCGTTGATGATCGTCGCGGCCTGTGCCTCTGTTCCCGCGTACAGCTCCCAGATCGTCTCGGCCCCGAGCCAGTTGATCCATTCCTCTTTCAACCACGGTGGGCACGGCGCCGCGAGATGCCACACGACTTTCAACGACGAGACGTCGTAGCGGTCGCGCACCTCGCGCGGCAGCTTCGAGATTCGCGCCATCATCGTCGGCACGACGTAGATCGAGTCGGGTCGGTAGCGGTCGATGAGCGCAAGCGTCTTCTCGGCGTCGAACTTTCCACCGAGCACGACATGGTTCCCCGCGAGCAGCGCGGTCACGGTCCACATGAACGGGCCGTTGTGGTACAGCGGGCCCGGCATCAGATGCGTGCCGTCGATCTGCATCAACAGCAGCGGCGGAAGGTCGGGGTCGATCTCGCCGGCCTGGTTGGCCTCGATGAGCTTCGGGCGCCCCGTCGAACCACCGGACGTCATCGCCTTCCACGGGTTCGAACGCGCGTCCGGCAGGGATCCGTCGTCGAAGCGGTCGACGGCGAGCGGTTCGTGCAACACGACGCGCGGCTGTGCAAGCTCGATGATCGCGTCGAGCTCTCGCGTGGGCAATCGGGCCGACACGGGTTGCGGCGTTGCGCCGATCTTCCAGCAGGCGACGGCCGTCGCGACGAACTCGACAGAGTTCGGAAGCGCGATCGTGACCCGATCACCTTGCAGAACGCCGTCGTGTTGCAACGCGCGCGCCGCGCGATTTGCCAGCTGTTCGAGCTCGATCCGCGTCACCGTACGGTGCTCATCCGTGATTGCGGGGCGGTCCGGATCGACAACCGCGTGGTCGCGGAGCCGCTGCGCGTAGGAGATCAGTGCCACAACGGGGATTCTGGCGCAGCTGCGCAGCGGCGGACAGCCGCCTTCAACCAGCGGAGCATCTCGAGCTCTTCGACGCAGGCGCCGCACCGGTCGAGGTGGGCCGCAATCGCAAGCATCGTCCACGCGTCGCATTCGACGTCGACGTAGCACTGGATGACGGCGAGCACGTCATGACACGAGGTCTCATCCATGCCGCGAGAACGGCTCCGTCTCGACCACGTGGAGGGGAAACGACCGAAGCTGCGGCTGCATTCCCGGTGTCGTAAGGTCGGCCGCCATGCTGAACAACACCACGGCCATCGTCACGGGCGGAGCCTCCGGTATGGGCGAGGCCACCGCCCGGCGGCTCTCGGACGCGGGGGCCACCGTCGTCATTCTCGACCGCGACGCAGGGAAGGGCGAGAAAGTCGCCTCGGACCTCGGCGGCCGGTTCGTCCAAGCCGACGTCACGAACGAGTCCGACGTGAGCGCCGCGGTCGCGGCCGCCACGGCGCTCGCGCCCCTTCGGACGTGCATCCACTGTGCCGGCATCGGATGGGCGGAGCGGACGATCAACCGCGACGGCGGTCCCCATGGCCTCGCGTCGTTCCGGACCGTGATCGAGATCAACTTGATCGGCACGTTCAACGTGTTGCGGCTCGCGGCGTCCGGGATGTCGGCCAACGAGCAAGACGACCAAGGGCAACGCGGCGTGATCGTCAACACCGCATCGATCGCGGCGTTCGACGGCCAGATCGGTCAGGCCGCGTACTCGGCGTCCAAAGGAGGCGTCGTGGCGCTCACGCTCACCGCGGCGCGCGACCTCGCAGCCGCGGGCATCCGCGTGTGCACGATCGCGCCCGGCCTCATCGATACGCCGTTGCTCGGCGGCCTCCCGCAAGCACAGCGCGACGCCCTTGCGCAGTCGGTGCTG
The DNA here is from genome assembly GCA_038209365.1 of Acidimicrobiia bacterium. GTDB lineage: Bacteria > Actinomycetota > Acidimicrobiia > IMCC26256 > PALSA-610 > DASQHW01. Next base: position 49,484 of record JBBQXS010000016.1, read on the forward strand.
TTCCCGAAGCGCCTGGGGGTGCCGGAGGATTTCGCGTCTCTTGCGATGGAGATCGTGCGCAACAGCTACTTGAACGGCGAGGTGATCCGGATGGACGCGGGCATCCGCATGCCGCCAAAGTAGAACCATGCCGGATCACCCCAAGCGCGACGACATCGATCTGCTCGAGGGAGCGTTCTACGTCGATGCCCGCGAGCCGTACGCATGGATGCGCCAGCACGCGCCGGTCTACTTCGACGACCACACAGGGCTCTGGGGCATCGCAACGTACGCCGCGGTGCTCGCGGCCGAAAAGGACGCGAGGACGTTCTCGAACGCGGGCGGGAGCCGGCCCGAGAGCGGCCCGATCCCGATGATGATCGACATGGACGACCCGGAGCACTGGAAGCGCCGGAAGCTCGTCAACAAGGGTTTCACACCGCGACGCGTGCGCGACAGCGAACAGGCGATCCGGCACGCGTGCGACGAGATCATCGACGCGGTGTGCGAACGCGGCGAGTGCGACTTCGTCACCGACGTTGCCGCGCCGCTGCCGATGATGCTCATCGGCGACATGCTCGGCGTCGCTCCGGAGGATCGCGGTGACCTGCTGCGGTGGTCGGACGACATGGTGAGCTCGCTGAGCGGGAGCGCGACCGAAGCGCAGATCCTGCGCTCCTTCCAGGCGATGGAGGGCTATACCGCGTTCTGCACCCACGCGGTGGCCGAGCGCCGGGCGACGCCGACCGATGACCTGATGAGCGTGCTCGTCCACGCCGAGGTCGACGGCGACCGGCTGTCACCGGACGACGTGCTGCACGAGTCGCTCCTCATTCTCGTGGGCGGCGACGAGACGACGCGCCACGTGATCACCGGCGGCATGGAGCAACTGCTGCTGCATCCCGAGCAACGCAAGCTCCTCGTCGAGGATCTCGGGAAGATCACGGTCGCGGTCGAGGAGATGCTCCGCTGGGTGACCCCGATCAAGTCGATGTGTCGCACGGTCACGCGCGACGTCGAGTTCATGGGACAAGCGATGACGGCCGGACAGAAGTGCTTGTTGCTGTTCGAATCGGCCAACTTCGATGCCGCGAAGTTCCGCGACCCTTTCCGCTTCGACGTCGAACGCCAGCCGAACGAGCATGTCGCTTTCGGGTTCGGTTCGCACTACTGCCTGGGTCAGGCGCTGGCGCGCCTGGAGCTGAAGGTCATGTTCGAGCAGCTGCTCACGCGTATGCCGGACATCGAGCTCGCAGCAGACCCCGCTTCGCTCCCCCGCCGGCGCGCGAACTTCATCACCGGCCTCGAGGCGATGCCGATCACGTTCAGCCCGTCCAAGCCGCTCGAAGGGACGTCCGTGTGACCGGGCATCGCGAGCTCGTCGAGCGGTTCTGGTCGGACCTCTATCGCCGCGACTTCGACGCGGTCGGCGCGTACTTCGCGGACGACGGCGAGTACACCGACATGCCGACGCCCGGTGAAGACGTCGCGCGTGGGCCCGCGCAGATTACGGCCCGCCTGCGGGTCGGCCTCGGCCCGCTCGCCGGCATCTCCCACGACGTCCGGGCGATGGTGTGCGAGGGCGACACCGCGATGACCGAGCACGTCGAGCACTGGGAGTGGCCGACCGGCGAGCGCGCGAGCCTCCCCTTCGTCTCGGTGCAGCAGGTCCGTGACGGCAAGTTCGTGCGCTGGTGGGACTACTGGGACCTCGCCACACTGATGAACGCCGCGCCGGCGTGGTGGGTCGAGCACATCATGCGCGAGTCCGCGCGCGTCGGCCTCCGCGAGCCGTAGCGCGGGAACGCGAGCTCTCGCGCTTCGCGATCGCCTGGCCGAGCTCCATCTTCGTCATGCGAGAACGCCCGGTGATGCCGAGCTTCTCGGCACGGGCGAGGAGCTCCTGCCTCGTGTGACCTTCGACATCGACGCCGCCCGCCGACCGACCCCGATTGCCGCGTCCACCGACCCTTGCCCGTTCGTCCGACGGTCCCTTGCGACCGCCCTTCTTGGGCTCCCAGTGGTCGCCGACCTTCTCGAAGGAATGCTTCACCGATGCGAACGCCGCCCGGTGCGCCCGCTCCTCGTCGCCGCCGTAGGTCTTCTCGGTCGACTCGAGCGTCTCGGCGTATGTGCGTTGCGCTTTGGCCGGCGACTTCTCGAGTGTTCGCGGCATTCGCGTTCTCGACGCAGGCATCGCTACCCTCCTCTGGGTACTCCCTAGCTGTCAGGCTTACCCACGATGCAGCGGGTGGTATTCGGTCTCGGCGACGGGAGAATTTCATGGCGAGCGAGGGTTTCCACGAGCCGCTCGATCGGCTCTCTGCGGCGGTGCTCGAACGGCATCGTGCCATCACGTCCTTGAAGGAGGAGCTGGAGGCGGTCGACTGGTACGACCAGCGAGTCGACGCGTCCGCCGACAACGAGCTGCGCGCCGTGCTCGCACACAACCGCGACGAGGAGAAGGAACACGCAGCGATGGCGCTCGAGTGGCTTCGTCGCAACGATGCGAAGTGGGACGAGGTGCTGCGCACGTATCTCTTCAAAGACGCACCGATCACCGAGATCGAGAAGGAGGCCGAAGCCGCCGGTGACCCGCCGACGGATCTCTCGCTCGGAGACCTACGGAAGGAGCCGCCGCGATGAACCACCTTCGCCGCGAGTTGGCGCCCATCTCCGAGGCCGCGTGGTCCCAGATCGACGCCGAAGCCTCCCGCACCCTGAAGCACTTCCTCACTGCCCGCCGGCTCGTCGATTTTGCCGGCCCCGACGGTTGGACCAAGGACGCGGTCGCGAGCGGCCGGGTCGAAGAGGTCACCCAGGCGCCCGCGGGCATCCGCGCACGCATCCGTACCGTGCAGCCGCTCGTCGAGTACCGCGCCGAGTTCTGGCTTGATCGCGTGGCGCTGGATGCCATCGACCGGGGCGCGCGCGACGCCGACATCGACGCCGTCCGCGACGGCGCCCGGCGACTGGCGATCGCCGAGGACGAAGCAGTGTTCCTCGGAAATCGCTCCGCGCTGGTCACCGGTATCGCCGAAGGCACGCCGAACGCCAAGCTCGCGATCGGTGACGACTATCGGGACTACCCGCAGAGCGTGGCTCGCGCGGTCGCGACGCTCCAGACGATAGGGATCGCCGGTCCGTATGCAGTCGCGCTCGGGCCGCGTTGCTATACCGGTGTCGTCGAGACCACGGAGATGGGCGGCTACCCCGTCCTCGAGCATCTGCGGCTCATCGCCGGCGGTCCCGTGTTGTGGGCTCCCGCAGTGGACGGCGCCATCGTGCTGTCGTTGCGCGGGGGCGACTTCGAGCTGACCGTGGGCCAGGACACCTCGATCGGATATCTGGATCACGACGACACGAACGTGCATCTCTATCTGGAGGAGTCGTTCACGTTCCAGATCTTCACTCCGGAAGCGGCGGTCCACCTCAGCTACGCCTAGTCTCCGCGGCGTGGCGATCCTGATCGACGAGCCTCGGTGGCGCCGGTCCGACGACGCTCGGTTCGCGCACCTCGTCAGCGACACATCGTTCGAGGAGCTACACGCGTTCGCCTCGGCGTTGACGTTCGGGCGCCCGTTGCGCTTCCACCGCGATCACTACGACGTCCCGGCCGCCTCTTGGCAACCGACGGTCGACGCCGGAGCGCGCGTCGTCCCCACTCGCGAGATCGTCGAGCGGCTGCTCGCGGCCGGGATGCGTGCTACTTCGGCGAGAAGCGCACGGCTCCGTCCAGGCGGATGACCTCGCCGTTCAGGTAGGGATTCTCGATGATGTGCTGGGCGAGCGCGGCGAACTCGTCGGGCTCACCCAGGCGTCTCGGGAACGGCACGTTCGCGGCAAAGGCGTCCCGCATCGCCGGAGGCACCATCAGCATGGGTGGCGTCGCGATCGTTCCCGGCGCGATCGTGCACACCCGCACGCCGACCGCGGCCAGGTCACGCGCCGCGATGATGGTCATGCCGATGACGCCGGCTTTTGCCGACCCGTAGGCGATCTGGCCGATCTGGCCCTCGTAGCCGGCGATCGACGCCGTCTGTACGCAGACGCCCCGCTCCGCACCTCCGTCGGGTGTGTTGTGTGCCATCTGCGCCGCGGCCAACCGCAGCACGTTGAACGTGCCGACGAGATTGAGCTCGACGACGCGCCGGAACGAGTCGAGCGCGTGCGGAGTGCCGTCGCGCGCAAGCGTCCGCGACGCAATCCCACCACCTGCGCAGTGTACGGCGATCGCGAACCGTCCGAGCGCGCCTGCCTGTTCGACCGCCGCTTGTACGTCGGGCTCCGACGTCACGTCGCAACGCACGAAGCGATCACCTTCGGGCGCGTCGACGTCCGCGATGTCGGCGAGCACGACGCGGGCGCCGGCCGCGCGCAGACGCGCCGCGCTCGCGGCGCCGAGGCCCGATTCGGCACCGGTTACGAGAGCGACATTGCCGGCGATTTGCACAGTCCCTCCACGAGCTCGGGCGCTCCCGCAAGCATGACGTACTCGACGTTGCGTACGTGCGAGACGCGTCCCACCTTCTTGCCGTTCGGATCGTGGATCCCGATCAATGCGCCCACGTACCGGCGCGAGTCGAACGCGAGCACGCGCACGACGCCCCCGCGCCGTGCGCACGCAGCCTCAAGCTCTTCGACCGTGATCCACGCTTCGTTGTTGTACGAGACCACGACGAGCGCGGCGTCGACGTCCCGGATGGCCTGCGCGAGCGCACCGGGCATCGCGCGCCGTTCGTTGAACACGCTCTTGGTGACTGGATCCCGTGCGTCGACCCGCTTGCACGCGACGCCGTAGTGCTCGGGTGCGTCCCACGCCACGATGGTCTCCCACACGTGGTAGTTGGTGAAGTACCGATGCTGGTTGTACGGCGGATCGAGGTAGGCGAGGTCGAACGGTGTTGCGGTCTTCGCCACCTCGCACGCGTCTGCCCGGAGGGCGACACCCTCGCCGCCGACGAGCTCGGGGACGCGGAGCGTCAACGGCTGGAACGACCGCGGGGCCCATTGCTTGACGTACGCCATTTGCACGCCAGTCGTCGAGTCGACACGGTCGGCCGCCTCGAGCAGGCTCGTGAGCAGCACCGGATACAGCCATGAGCCGCGATAGTCGCGCTCGATCGCGTCGCGGATCGCGTCGATGCGCCGGCCGTTGTGCGGTTGGAAGAAGCGCGATCGAATGCAGAAGGTCTCCGTGGCGTAGCCGTTGACGTCCGGCCGGGCCGCGAGATCCGCGAGTGCCTCTGCGATCTCGTCGTGGTCGGCCGCATCTCCGTCGAGCGCGACATAGCACTGGGCGAACACCTCGGCATACCGGGCGGTGTCGACCGCGGTGACGTGGGCACCCCGGCGCTTGAATTCCTGCGCGACGCGTGTCGTGCCGGTGAACAGGTCCAGCGCCCGCCGCGCTCCCGCGTCGGCGCAAATGGCGCCCAACACGGGTACCAGTCGTCGTTTCGATCCCAAGTACTTGATCAGGCGCGATGACCGTAGTCTGGGCGCCGTGGCAAAGGTGGTATCTCACTCCGACGGCCGGCACGTCTTGGTGCAGATCGAGCTGGCCGGCATCGACCCCGATGCCGACGTGCGGCTCGAGGTGCGTGAGCAGGTGCTCGAGATCGAGGTCCACCATGTCGACGACGGCCGTAGCGAGCGCGTGTCGCACCAAGTGTCGATACCGTCCGGTGTCACCAGGAACGACCTTCGCCTCACCCTTGCCGGCGACGTGCTCGAGATTCGAGCCGACGCCCCGTAGTCAGTAGACGATCACGCTCCGGGCGACCTCGCCCGCCTGCATCGCCGCGAAGGCCGCGTTCAGATCGTCGAGCCCGACGCGGCGCGTGACCAGCTGTTCCAGATCGAGACGTCCGGCCTGCTGCAACCGCACGATCTCCGGAAAGTCGCGCGCGGGATCGGTTGCGCCGTACACGCAGCCCCGCATCGTCTTGGCGTCGACCATCAGCTGCATCGCGCCGAACTGCACCATGTCCGCGAAGCTGCCCGCTCCCACGATGGTGCACGTGCCCGCGCGGCGGGTCATGTCGAACGCCTGGCGGATCGTCTCCGAACGGCCGACGACCTCGAACGCGTAGTCCACCCCACGGCCGCCGGTCAGCTCCCGAACGGCGGAGACAGCGTCGGTTGCCGAGGCGTCGACGACTTCGGTTGCGCCGCACCGGCGCGCCAGTGCGAGCTTCGATGCCACGCGGTCGACCGCGACGATCGGGACCGCGCCCGCGAGGCGCGCGCCCTGGATCGCGGCGAGGCCCACTCCCCCGCACCCGATGACGGCCACGCTCCCGCCCGGCTCGACGCGCGCGCTGTTGCAAACGGCGCCGACCCCCGTGACCACGCCGCAGCCGACGAGCGCGCCGAGCTCGAGCGGAAAGTCGGCGTCGATGCGGATGCACGCCCGGTCGGGGACGATCGTCTCCTGCCCGAACGTCGCAGTGCCGAACGCCGCGAGCAGCGGAGTGCCGTCGCTCGCGTGTGCATAGGGCATCGCGAACGCGTGGTCGAGGCCGTGCTCACACAACTCGGGATGACCACGCAGGCAGAAGAAGCACTGACGGCAAGGCGCGACCCACGACAGCACGACATGGTCGCCGGGATCGACGCCGGAGACCTCGGCGCCCGTCTCCAGCACGACTCCGGCTCCCTCGTGACCGAGCACCGCCGGTAACGGGTGCGGGATCGTGCCGTCCTGGATCGACAGATCCGAGTGGCACACTCCGCTCGCCGCGACGCGTACGTGCACGTCGTGCGGCCCGAGCGGGCGCAACGTCAGGTCGTCTACAGCGAACCGCGCGCCCGCGGCGCGCAACACGGCCGCGCGCACGATGGCTACCTCGTCGCGCGGAAGACGAGCGGCAGCTGGTCGGCCTGGCGAATCCCCGTCGAGAAGTGAATGTTTTCGTGCGCGAGCTCGTACTCGGGAATGCGGCGGTGGAACTCCTCGAGCGCGACGCGCAGCTCGAGCCGGGCGAGGTGCGAGCCCAGGCAGCGGTGCGGCCCGCCACCGAAGGCAAGATGGCGATTCGTCTCGCGGTCGAAACGTACGTCGCCCCAGTCCTCGAATTCGGCAACATCGGCGTTCGCCGCGCCGATCAGCAACGTCACGCTGTCACCGGCTTTCATCTGCACACCGCCCATCTCGTGATCCTGGGCGAGGACACGCGGCACCATCATCACCGGCGTCTGGTGACGGAGCAGCTCCTCGACCGCGTGCGGGATGCACGACGGGTCGGCGACGAGCGCGTCGCGGCGTTCGGGGTGGCGGGCGAGATACACGATCATGCAGTCGAGCGTCGCAGTGACCGTATCGAGGCCACCGAGCAACAGCAGGTGGCACGCGCCGAGCATCTCGGCACGCGTGAGCGGCCTCCCGTCGACCGTGCCGTTCACCATTCGTGTGAACAGGCGGTCGTCGGGGTTGCGTCGCTTCTCGTCGAGCGCCGACTCGAAGTACTCCTCGATCGCCGCGCCCGCCGCTTTGCGGATGCGCTCCCCTTCCTCGAACGTCGCGGCGTCGGGCCTGATCGTGTCGTCGCGCCACTTCAAGAACATCGGGAGATCCTCGTGCGGCAAACCTGTCAGCGCGAGGAAGAACGTCGACGGCAGCGGCGACGCGAACTCCTCGTGGAAGTCGCACTCGGCGCGGTCGATGAAGACGTCTATTGCCTCGTTCACGAACTTGCGCATCTCGTCTTCGAGCTCGGCCATCTTCCTCGGCGAGAACTCGGGGTCGAGAAGGCGCCGGTACTTCGCGTGCTCGGGCGGGTCCACGGACAGCGGGATGAGCGGGTACTCCCCACCGATGTCGACCACGCCCTTCGACGAGAAGACCTGCGGGTGCTTCAGGGCCCAGAGCACGTCCTCGTAACGCGAGATCACGACGGCGTCGTTTCCGAACATCCCCGTGTGGCGCGAGACCGGACACTGCGCGAGCAGCTCCGCGTAGACGTCGTGCGGCGCGTCGGCGCAAACCGGCGAAAAGACCTTGTCCATCAGGTGCATCTCGCCGTGGGGCGCGGGCGTCTCTTCGCCGTACATCAGAACTCCTTGGAGTGAACGGTGTCGGTGTCGCGGCCGGAGCGCACAACGACGCCGGGCGTCGCGCCTGTGTACGAGCCGTCATGAACGATCTCGGTCCCGGCGACGAGCACGTGGTGCACGCCGCGTGAGTCGGCAACGATTCGGCTCGCCCCGCCGGGCAGGTCGTCGTGGGTCCGCTCGCCGGCCGGACCGACGGTCTCGGGGTCGAAGGCCACGATGTCGGCGTACGCCCCGACGACGATGCGGCCGCGATCGCGCACGCCGTAGAGCCGCGCGGGCACGTCGGTCAGCAAGTGGACAGCTTCCTCGAGCTCGATATGGCCGTTGCGCACCGCGTCACCGACGACGAACGTCGAGTAGCTCGCGCCGGACATCATGTCGAGGTGCGCGCCGGCGTCGGAGCCACCGACGATCGCACGCGGGTCGCGCCACACCGCGGTGCGCACCTTCCACACTTCGTCGGACTCCGGACCACCGAAGTCGGGCCGGAGACCCGTCCGAAGGCCGTCGGCGATGACGACATCGCAAAGTACGTCGAAGGGTTCGGCGTTCCGTGCACGGGCGATGTCACCGATCTTCCTTCCTTCGAGGCGGCGGGTGTCGTCGGTGAAGCCCTCGACGATCTCGAGACGTTCCCAACGGGCGAGCCCGGCCAGAACGCCGGCTTCCGGTGAGTGCGCGTTCGCGTCGAGCCGGCGCCGGGTTTCGGGGTCGGAGAGTGCCCGCATGCGTTCTTCGATCGGCAGGGCGAACGTCTCCCGCCAGCCCGGAAGCCCGTCGAGCACGAAGCCGGAGTGGAACGACAGACGGATCCGCATCCCCTGCGGCAGGGTCAGGGCGACGACCCGCGCGCCCTTGGCCGCCGCACGACTCCCCGCGTCGAGCTGGCGCTCGTGATTGCCGCCGGGAGCGACACCGAGCACATTCCAGTTGAGCGGACGGTCGGCCGCGAGTGACATGCCCGCCATCAGGTCGATCTCGTCGTCGGTGAAGCCGTTCAGGCAGCCCGGGATGATCAGCTCGAGCTGCGTACCGGGGTGGTCGGACACGACTGTGGCGAGCCGCAACAGCTCTTCGCTGGTCGCCGAGCGCGAGGGGACCGGGTTGCCGTCGCCGTCGTTGTGCGTCGGCGCCTGCGAGGTCGAAAAGCCCATCGCCCCGGCGTCGAGGGCATCGTGCAGGAGGCGTTCCATCTGCGCGAGCTGACCGTCGCTCGCCTCGTTGCCGACCGCGTTGTCGCCCATCACGACGCGCCGGAGCGCGGAATGACCGCACAGGAAGCCGGCATTCACCGCGATGCCGCGCTGCTCGACCCGATCGAGGTAGTCGGCGAACGTCTTCCAATCCCACGGCACGCCCTGCTGCAACGCGGGCAGCGGGATGCCTTCGACCCGCGCCATCAAGCGCGACAGGTAGTCGACGTGCTCGTCGCCCCCCGGCGCGAGCGTGAAGCCGCAGTTGCCGCCGAACACCGTCGTGACGCCGTGAAGCGGTGACGGACTCGCGGTCGCATCCCAGAGCAGCTGGGCGTCGTAGTGCGTGTGCAGGTCGACGAACCCGGGCGCCACCACCAGGCCATCGGCGTCGATCGTGCGAACCGCGGCGTCGTCGACATCGCCGATCTCCACGATGCGTCCGTCCGCGATTGCCACGTCGGCTCGTCGCGCCGGCGCACCTGTCCCGTCCACCAGCGTTGCGTTCTCGACGACGAGGTCGACGGTCACGGGAGCCGTAGCTCCTCGGGCACGGGATGGCGGAAGAGCTTGGACGCGTTCTCCCACGTGACCTTGCGGATATCGGCGTCGGAGACACCCTCGAGGCCATCGGCGGCGAGGAGCTGCGTGTCGGGCCAGGTGGAGTCGGCGTGTGGGTAATCGCTTTCCATGCAGATGTGCTCGATGCCGATGTGGTCGCGCAAGGCGAAGGTCGAGCCGAGATCGATCGTGCAGAACCAGAAGTTGCGGCGCAGCGCATCGATCGGCGACACGTTCGGGTCGTCCCACCCGTGCGACCCGACTGCAGAGTGATCGAGCACGTAGGTGATGCGATCGATCAGCATCGGCACCCAGCTGATGCCACCCTCGGAGAACGCGATCTTGAGGTCCGGGAACCGAGTCGGCACCTGCGCCCACAGCCAGTCGGCGGCCGTGACGAGCGCGTTCACCGGGAACAGGCTCGTGTACAGCTCGAGCGGAGCGCCCGGCGAACGCGCCGCGGTCCATGACGACGAGCCGTTGTGCAGGCACACCACCGTGCCGGTCTCCTCGCACGCCCGCAGGAGCGGGTCCCAGTGTGCGTCCATCATCGGCGGGAGCTTCAGATCGACGGGATTCTCGGGAAAGCTCAGCGCCTTGGACCCACGGGCGGCGTTCTCGTACACGTCGTGGGCCGCGATCTTCGGATCGTTCACCCACGCGAGCTGGAGCGGGATGATCCGATCGGGATGCGCGCCGGCCCACTCGTCGATGTGCCAATCGTTCCACGCACGAAGGGCGGCGAGCCCGAGCTCATCGTCTTTGCTCTTGGCGAAGATCGTGCCGGCAAAGCCTGCGATCAACGACGGGAAGCACAAGCTCGCGTAGACGCCGTCGAGGTCCATGTCGGCGACGCGCGCGTCGATGTCGTAACAGCCACGGCGCATCTCGTCGAAACGCGCGGGCTCCATGCTCCACTCTTCCTTGGCACGGCCCGCAACGGCGTTCAAGCCGACTTGCGGATAGAAGCCGTCCTCGTACACCCACGTCTCCCGGCCGTCGGGAAGCGTGACGACACGCGGCGCCCTGTCCTGGAGGTGGTGCGGCATGCGCCCTTCGAAGAGGTGCGCGGGCTCGATCAGGTGATCGTCGACGGAAATGATCGTGTAGTGGCGCGGACGCGCCTCAGGGTCGGGCAGCAGTGTGGCGCTCATCGAGCTCGGACTCCGCGAGCACAGAAATCATGGAGATACTCGGCGAGCTCACGGGGATCGGTGGCACGTCCGACCACGAGCTCGTGGATACCCCCGAGCAGCACGCCGAACATCGTGAGTGCGTCTCGGTAGGGCTGTTCGCTTTCGAGGTGGCCGGCAAGGAGATCGAGCAGCGGCGCGAGCGCAGCGAGCTGTTCTTCGCCGTAGTGCTCGTTCAGTCGCAGGTACTCGCGCACGAGCACGCCGGCGTACCCGACGGCGCCCGGCAACGAGAGCATCTCGAACAGCTCGACGACGTAGGCGTGGAGACCATCGGCGCCCGTGCGATCGCCGATGCGCGCGCGCAGGACCTCCGCGCCGAGCCGGCTGTCCGCCTCGATCAAAGCCAGCAGCAGCTCGTCCTTGCCGCGGAAGCAGCGGTAGAAGCTCTTCAGCGAGAGCTCGGCCTGCGCGGTGACCTGGGCAACGGTGAACGCCGCGCTCCCGGTGTCGTTCGCGAGCTCGCGTGCTGCTTGGACGAGACGGTCGGGGCGGGCATCGAGCTCTTGCGCGGCGAGGGGGGAGAACGTCATTCTCCGACAGTCTTACCCACCTGGAGGCGCCGGACAATGGCATTCTCCGGAAATGGGTTCGCGGGCCCGGGCGCCGGCCTGGGCACCGCTCGCAGGACCTCCCCGTCAATCAGGCCACGTCGTAGCCGCGTTGCAGGAACGCGTTCCGCAGCACCACGTCGTGATTCGGGACATACAAGATGCCATCCATCAGGGGGTAGCCGAACCTTCGCCGTCGACCGACCAGTGCGATGGCGCCGACGACCTCGATGCGAATCGTCACCGAGTGCTTCGGGAGGAAGAGACGGCGCCCAAACGGGAATACGAGGTCAACGCCGTCCGCCCTGATCGTGAACCTCCAAGGAAGCCACCGGCCGTGAATGTACGCGACGACCGCCAACAGAGTCGCGAACTGCACCGAGTGATTCCAGCGTGTGGCGAGGGTAAGCACCGCCATCCCGATCGTCACCTTCGGTGACCAACGAAGAAACCGGCTCGTGCCCCGGTAGTCGCGAGCATCCGGCACACACGCAGGCTACGACGCTCTCGTCGAGTGCCGCGCGCGGGACTTCTCGCGCGCTCGAGGATGCAACTACACCGTTCGACCGCGGAGGAACATGATCAGCAACACGATGAGAAGAATGAGAACGACAGTACCGATGCCGATATACATGAACATCAGCTACCCATTGATGGCGCACGCGAAGCACTTCCAGAGATAAACACGTTCGTTTGCCATCACCATGGGAAGAATGTTGCGGGGGCTGCGCAGACACATCACCCGCCCCGTGTCTGTTCAGCCCTCCCTTTTCTGCCCAGGTCAGACCGCGCGACGTCGCGCGATCGAATCGGACTGAAACACGCCTCGCCTAGGTCGGCTGCGATCGCAGCACTCCCATCGCGAAATATTGCGCGCCGCCGCCGTATGCCTGGGCGAGCGCGGTGCGCGCACCGTCGACTTGGTGCTCGCCGGCGAGGCCGCGCACCTGAAGCGCGGCTTCCGCGAACCGGAGCATGCCTGACGCGCCGATCGGGTTCGACGACAGCACGCCCCCCGACGGGTTGACGGGGAACGATCCGGTGAGCTCGGTCTCGCCGCTCTCGACCATCTTCCAGCCCTCGCCGGGGCCGGCGATGTCGTGTCCCTCGAGCCACATCGGCTCGTACCAGCTGAACGGCACGTACAGCTCGGCGACGTCGATCTCCTGGCGCGGCACGCCGATGCCTGCTTGGCGGTAGACGTCATGTGCGCACTCGACGCCTGCCTGCGGGCGCACCGGGTTCCGCCCCGGGAACATGCCGAGCTCGCTACGCACAGCCGTTGCTTCCACCCACGCCGGCGGCTTCGCAGCGCGGCGGCCGCCTGCTTCGTCGGTGAGGACGACCGCGCACGCGCCGTCAGACGACGGGCACGACTCGAGGAATCGCAGCGGGTCCCAGAGCATCGCCGACTCCTTGACCTTCTCGATGCTGATGTCAGCGATCTTCAGATGCGCGTACGGGTTCTTCAGCGCGTTCAGCCGGTCCTTCACGGCGACCTGCCAGCCGATGTACTCGGGCGCTCCAGTCTGCTCGATGTACGCGCGGATCCACGGCGCGAAGGCACCCCCGGCGCCGATACCGCGGGACCGCCCTCCCGCGAGGCCCCACTGGGCGTTGCCCTCGCTCTGCTTCTCCCACGCGACGGCCAGCACGCGCTCGTGGATGCGTGACTCCACGAGGTGGGCACCGACGATGAACGTCGAGCCACCGACGCTGCCGGCGGTGTGCACGCGGAGCATCGGCTTGCCGGCGGCGCCGAGCGCGTCCGCGAGGAACAGCTCGGGTTGCACGATCCCCTCGAACGCATCGGGCGCCTTGCCGATGACCAGCGCGTCGATGTCCGCGAACGTCATCTCCGCGTCCTCGAGCGCCCGCAATGCGGCTTCCCGCAGCAAGCCGGGGATCGAAACGTCGTCGCGACGCTTCTTGTGGTGCGTCTGACCGATGCCGACTACCGCACAGCGCTCGGCCATGACTACTCCCCCTCCATGACGCAGACGAGGTTGTGCTGCAGCACCTGCCCGCCCGTCGCGTGCGCGAGGCCGCGGTCGGCGGAACCGGCAATGATCCGCTGCGCGACCTCGACGATGCGGATGAGCCCGGTCGCCATCACAGGGTTCGCGGCGAGCGGGCCACCCGACGGATTCACACTGGTGTCCTGCGGGAGCCCCAACGCCTCCCGCAGGATCAGCTCCTGCGGGCTGAACGTCGCGGAGAGCTCGGCGACGTCGAGCGGGCCACCGTCGTATCCCGCCTTACGCGCCGCGAGCGTCGTCGACGACGAGGTCGCGAGGTCGCGCATCCCGGGTTGGTGCACCTCGATGCGATGGTCCAGGCCGCGTATCCACGCCGGTCGTGCACACAGACTCCGCGCCCGATCTCCGCCCGCGAGCACAACGGCGACCGCGCCGTCAGAGATCGGCGGGAGGTCGTGGCGGCGCAGAGGGGCGCGCACGTATGGCTCCGCGAGCAGCTCGTCGACCTTCGATGCCCCGCGCACCTGCGCGTTCGGGTTGTCGAGCGCTTGGCCGCGGCTGCGGACGACGACTTCGGCGAAGTCGCGTTCGGTTGCCTTGCCGCGATCGAGCAGCACCCGCGCTTGCAGCGCCGCAAGGGAGACCGGGTCCACACCCAGTGGCGCGAGGTAATAGGGATCGAGTTGCTGCGCCCATAGCTCGGCGGGCTTCGACGGCGACGACTTTCCGGAGCCGAACACGAGCGCGGTATCAATGTCACCGTGCTGCAACCGCACCCACGCCTCGTAGAGCGCCCATGCGCCGTCCATCTCGACGTGCGACTCCGAGATCGGCGGCCAGGCGCCGGCGGCCTCGAGGTTCGACACGAACGCGAACGGTCCCCCGGTGAGGTAATCGCAACTGCCGGCACAGGTGAAGCCGATCTCGCGACGATCTATGCCGGCCTGCTGCAACGCCGCTGCAACGACGGGCACCAGCATCTGCACTTCATTGTCGGCCGCGCGCCGAACCGACGGCGTCTGCGCATATCCGACGACAGCGATATCGGTCGTGCCGCTCATCACAACAACGCCCTCATCAGAAGATGTGCTCCTCGAACTGTTCTCGCGGCATGTCCGGCTCGCCGCTCGGCTCGAATGCCTCGACCGCCGAGCCGACGCCGCCCCAACCGCGATTCGACACGCCCTCGGCGCTGCGCTCGTCCTTCGGCTTCCACACCGCGCGCACCCGCAATCCCGAACGAACCTCGTCGTGCGGGATGCCGACGATGTCCTGGCCACCGAGGTTGCTGTTGGCGCCGTCCAGCAGCACCGACGCGTACACGAACGGCTCCGTCTCCTTCTGGCCGTAGTAGGCGACCGGCGTGATGATCGTGAAGCCGGTCACGGTCCCGGTGTCGGCCACCGTGACCTCGTCGTCGTCGTCGGTCGCGACCACGCACAACGGGCAGTAGCCCTTGCCGGGCACGTACACCCGTCCACACTCGGGACACTTGTGGCCGAGGATTCGGCCGTCGATCAACGCATCGACGTACCGCTCGAGAATCGGCGTGAGCTCCTCTTCATAGGTCAGCGAGACGAGGTGTTCCATGACCAGCGTCTCCTTCGGGGTATCACTCCCGGTCACGGTGCAGGCTCCCAGGCTTCGAGGTCGTCGATCCGGTTCCGCGGATCGGCCCGCCAGCGTGGCGTGACGCGCATGCCCGTGGTCATCTCGGCGGCACTGCCCGCGTCGACGGCGTGCACCATCGCCGTGTCCGCACCATCGGGCCGGATCAGCGCGAACGCGAACGGGCGCGACAGCGGGTGCTTCGACGTGGGCTCGCCGACCCACGTCCACGACTCGACGGTCCCGACCGGGCCGACCTCGACCAATTCGCCGAGTGTCTCGCCGGTAAGCGGGTCGTACTCCAACGGCGGCACGAGCACCTTGCCGTCGCTCGTGCGGGAACCGACGATTCGGTGCTCGCGCAGACCCGCGAAGAACGCACCGACGACGGGTCCGACGGTGCGGGAGTACGGAAACTCGAGCGTGCTCTTTGTGATCCGGGTCATGCGGCCGAAAACCTAATCACCCACCGGCGAGGAGCGCACGCTTGTCGACCTTGCCGACCGAGGTGAGTGGCAGCGCATCGATGATCTCGAGGCGATCGGGCGCCTTGTAGTCGGCCAGCGCGGCGCGGCAATGCGCACGCAGGTCGTGCAGGTGGGGCGTCGCGCCGGCCACGGGAACGACGAACGCGAGGCCGATCTCGCCGAGGACGGGATCGGGGATGCCGACGACCGCCACCTGTCCAACGGCCGCGTGCTCGGACAGCACGCGCTCGATCTCGGCGGGATAGACGTTGTAACCGCCGCGGATGTACATGTCGCTCTTGCGACCGACGAGTGTCAGATACCCGCGCTCGTCGAGAAAGCCGGCGTCGCCCGTCGAGAGCCAGCCCCGGGCGTCGAGCACCTCCGCAGTGCGCTGCGGATCTCGCCAGTACTCCCGCATCACCGCGCCCGACCGGCAGCGCACGCGTCCGACCTCGCCCGTCGCACACGCCCGTCCTTCGTCGTCGACCACTTCGAGCTCTACGTTCGCACGCGCCCGGCCAACCGTGCGCGCGATCATCTCGGGCGAATCGCCGGGCACAGTGCCAGTCGTGATCGCGGCTTCGGTGCTCGTGTAGCCGATGACGACGAGGCAGCCGAGCCGGCGTTCCATCTCCCTCACGAGGTCCGGCGGCACCGTCGCTGCGCCCGTGCCGGCGATCCGCAGCGACGACAGATCGGCCGTTTCGAATGCTGGGTGGTCGAGCACCAGCCGCCACTGCGTGGGCACTCCTTGGCCGACCGTCACCCGCTCGCTCTCCATCAGGTGCAACGTCTCACCCGCGTTCCATGGCGTCGAGGTGATCACCGTCGTGATCACCTTCTCGATCTCCTCCCACGGACGCGACATGAACGCGACGTGCGCGAACGGCAGTGGCGACAACCGCCGGTCGAATCGCTCGCCGAGTGCGCCGGCGCCGACGGCAACGGCCGCGAGGCTGTCGTGATCGAAGACTGCACCCTTCGGCATGCCCGTCGTGCCGCTGGTCCAGACGATCGCGACCGCGTCGTCGCTTCGCACGCGTGGCATCTTGACCGGAGGATCGAGCGCGTACGCCTCGCGCACCGCGTCGAGGTCCTCGTCACGGACGATGACACGCGGTGATGCCCGCTCGAGGATGCTTGCGACCTCGGCGGGCCCGAGCCGGATGTTGATACCGGTGGTGATCGCCCGGACCCGCATCGCCGCCTGGTAGCAGACGGCGTAGTCGATCGACGACGGCAACATCAGCGCGATCACGTCACCCGCGCCGACACCCGCATCGACCCAGTGTGCTGCGAGTCCGTCGGCGGCCCGGTCCCAGGCGCCGAATGTGACCCGCCGTCCCGCCTCCACGAACGCGTCGCGGTCGCCGTCGACGTCGGCGACGGCGCGCAGCAGGTCAACCGTCGTGCGGGCGCGACTCACGGCTCTCCCGTTTGCGGTACGCACGTCGTCGTCGTGCGCACGACGAGTCGATGCCCGACATGGGCGATAGCGTGACCGGGTGCCTCCGTCGAAGCAAGCACGGTCTCGTCAGGCGCGCCAGAAGGAACGTCTCGCGGCCGCCGCCGCGCGCCGTCATCGAGTGCAGCGTCGCCGTCGCCAGGCTGGTGCAGGTGTCGCGGCGTTCATGATCATCGTCTTGCTGTTGCTCGTGTTCGCGTTCGCCGCAACCGGCGGGAATGGCGGCAAGACAACGTCGACGACGGCGGTTCCCGAGGTCGTTTCGGCAAAGGGCAAGCCTTGCGTCGCCCTCGCCGATCCGTTGCCGAAGGGCGCGCCCGCTGTCCCCGTGCAGATCGGTCCACCCCCGACGAAGCTCGTGAAGAAGGACCTCAA
The DNA here is from genome assembly GCA_038209365.1 of Acidimicrobiia bacterium. Classification (GTDB taxonomy): domain Bacteria; phylum Actinomycetota; class Acidimicrobiia; order IMCC26256; family PALSA-610; genus DASQHW01. Next base: position 66,916 of record JBBQXS010000016.1, read on the forward strand.
GGTCGGCACCGGGCCGGTCCTACCGGCGGGAGCGAAAGTCGCGGTCAACTACATCGGCGTTGCCTGCTCGACCGGCAAGATCTTCGGCGCGTCGTACGGCCAGAAGGCGATCGACGCAGACCTGAACGGCGGAGTCATCCCCGGATGGGCCAAGGGCCTTCCGGGGATGAAGGTCGGCGGTCGCCGCTTGCTCGGCATTCCCTCCGCAGAGGCATACGGGCCCGACGGGCAAGGGTCGATCCAACCCGACGAGGCGCTCTGGTTCGTGGTCGACGCGGTTTCGTTGAAGTGAGCCCGCCGGCCCGAGCGTCAGAACGTGAGGTCGCGTCCGACAGCTGCCCACACCGTCTTGCCGTGCTCACACGGTTCCGTGCCCCACCTCGAAGCGAGCGCGTTGACGAGATTCAATCCGTACCCGCCATCGACATGTGCCGGTGCGCGCGCGAACGCGTCGCCATCACCGGCGTCCGTCACTTCCACGAACGTCTCGTCCACGTCCATCTCGACGGTGAGCCGGTACGGCGATGTCGCATGCATCAGCGCGTTTGTTGCCAACTCGCTCAACAAGAGGCCGACGACGCGAACGTGGTCACGCGTGCGTCCGTGCTCCTCCAGCGCGGCAATCGCCCCCGCGCGCAAGCGGCCGAGGTCAGCTGGGTGCGCGAACGCCGAGTCATACACCGCGGGTAGATGGCGTCCGTCATGTAGCCTCGTCGAGGCCTCGACATGGGGCACGTACCCCGCGATACCCGCGTTGTCGCGACGGTAAGCGCCAGCATCCGGGGGGGCGCGATTCCCTCGGACCTCCTGCCCGGCACCTGTTCAGGACGCCGAGCACCGTCATTCATGCAGATCGCAGCGGTGCAGCTCGTGCCGGCCGACTCGGAGCACGTAGACGTTCGGCTTGCCCGAACCGGCCTCAATCGCCGCGCGCGGCTCGGCCGCCCGCTCGATCTCGATTGTGTGCCCGCAATGAGGGCAAACAACATCCCGCATTTCGTCCAAACCCTCCGCCGAGGCTGCAGCGCCAACCACGCCGACGGTAGATCGGCCCGGACTGGCCGTCAATCATCAGCTCACGGGCCGGGCGGGCAGGATCGCTTCGATGCGCAACACGTCGTCGGTGCTGGTGCCGTAGAAATGCGCGAGCTGATCGGAGAGGCTTCGGATCGTACGCAGCAGCGTCGTCATGAGCGCGAGCGCGTCGCCGTCGAACGCCTCGTATGCGAGGCGACGAATGTACTGGTCATCGATCGGTTCGTCATCGACGGCATGGAACAACTCCATGAGCCGATCGGTGTGGACCATCCTGTCACTCCTTCTGGTTGTGGTGGACGAGCGGACGATGGTATAGCGCGCACCCGGTGAGTTCGTCGCCCCCGAAGACCCCGGGGGTCCAACAATCCACATCGTGTCTCGTGTGTGAGTGACACTCGGCGCGCATTCGTGCACGAAGCGGTGTTGGACTGTGTCGCAGGAGGCCAGCCGGTGTCGTCAACGGCTTGGTCATTCTCTAGACGTACGCGCGGCGAAGGCGCGGGCCGATGGAGCAGACAATTTCGTCGGCAATCGTGCCGAGGCGGTTCGCCCATTCGATGGCACTGATCTCCTGGTCGCACTGTTTGCCGAGGAGCACCGCTTCGTCGCCGGCACGGACGTCGATCTCTCCCGCGTCGACAAAGAGGCGGTCCATCATGATGTTTCCGGCGATCGCGCAGCGTTGCCCGTGAAGGAGAACCTGACCGCTCGTGGCGAGGGCCCGGGGCACGCCGGACGCGTATCCGATCGGAAGGGTGGCTATGTGTGCCGCGCGCGCGAGCTCGTAGTGCAGCCCGTACGAGATGCGTGTCCCGGCCGGGAAGCGTTGCACGCGCGTGACGCGGGCCTTCACAGCGAGGGCAGGACGCAACGCCGTTGCGCCGGTGAGCGCGCCGGCCGGTTCGATGCCGTAGATGCCACTCCCGCAGCGAATCATGTCGAGATGTGTGTGAGGCATTGTCAGCGATGCCACCGTGTTCGCGACGTGCACGACACCCACCGTCACGCCGTTCGCACGGATCTTTTCGAGGAGTTGTATGAACTGATCGAGCTGGTGCTGCGTGACGGGATGTGCCAACTGGTCGGCGACGGCAAAGTGCGTGCAGATGCCTTGGAGTGAGAGTTCGGGTTGCTCGGAAATCTCGGTGCTGAGAGCAACGGCACCGTCGACGGGACAGCCGACGCCGTGCAGCCCGGTGTCGACACCGAGATGCACGGGCAGCTGCCGCAGCCCGGGCGACGGGCCGACCAGACAGGCGAGGGCGCGCACGCCGGCCGGCGTAGAGAGCACGGGGGTCAGCTCGAACTCGACGATTTCGCAGAGGTCGTCGCGATGCGGTTCCGACAGCACGAGGATCTGCGTGTCGATTCCCGCGCCTCGCAGGTCGAGGGCTTCGTCGACGGTTTCGACCGCCAGTGTCGACGCACCACCTCCGAGGGCTGCTTCGGCAACCGGCACTGCGCCGTGGCCGTAGGCGTCCGCTTTGACAACCGCGCAGAGTTTCGCGGGCGACGCGAGCGCGGCGAGCGTCCGCACGTTGTGGCGAATGGCACCGAGATCGATTTCGGCCCATCGCCGCGTGGAAGCAGGGATCATTCGAAACCGCGCGTTGCGAGGTGAATCGCGAAGGCGCTCACCGTCACACGACGGGCCCGGCACGATCGAGCAGCGTGAGGGCGGTACCGACGGCCCCCACCATTTCCCGGATCTCGCCGAATCTCGTCAGTGGCCTGGAGCTTCGGGCGTACCGCCGCAGCTTCTTCATGTCGCACACCGCGCCCATGTCGGTCCGCTTCGAGGCTTCCCTGAACAATTGGTCGATCGCTTTGCCTTCGATCTCGAAGAACCGCCAGCCCGGATTTCCCTGATGAAGCACGCGGCCGGTCGGCTTGACAGCAGTCGCAAAGGGGCTCTGCGGCAGCTCGAACGATGAGCCGGCCGCCAGCTCCGGCGCCCAGACGTCGTTCAGGAACGGAACGAGCACGAGCTCGGGGGCCGCCCTGCACATCACTTCGAAATGGAACCGCTCACTGCGGCGCGCAGCCGCGGACAACTCCAAGTTCTTCGCCGCTGCGCCGCGCGAGACGAGGGGGTTGATGTTGACGCGCTGCGGCGCACATTGAAGAAGCGGACCGCTCCAGTGCGCGAGCGCCGTGTCGACATGGAACTTCTCGTGCACGACGTCGAGACGCATCTCCCGCGCGGTCTCGTGCACCCAGCTCTCGAGCCATTGCGCCTGGTACGCAGCCTCCGCCGGCCGAATGATGCCGAGCCGGTCCATCTCGAGGTGACCCGTCGCGAACCGGGATGCGAGCTCATCGACGCTCGGCACCTCCTTCTCGCGGTAGCGCCCGTCGCTGCCACGCCGGAAGAACTCCCCGCCAAAGCCCTTGATGTTCACGAACGGCGGGAACGTCGGGTTCTGGAGCGCAGCCCACGGAGGAACCATGGCCTCGTATCGAGTGACGTTGCATCGAAGGCGCTGCCACACCTTCGCGACGTCTACGTCGGGTTGCGTCGTCTTCTTTCGGGCCGCGACAGCAGGCGCGGGCGGAGTGTTCATCCCCGCTCCGTGCGTGCGGTGCGTATAGCCCGCTGCCTCGGCGACCGCGCGTGCAACCTGAGCCTCCGGACTGTCGGACACGCCATTGGTGTACACGTCGACGCAATCCCGGAGACCGGCAGCCTTCACGATGGCGAGGCACAGCCGTGAGTCCTTGCCGCCGGTCAAGGACAGGCGTAACGGCGCGTCGACCGCCTCGAGCGCGCGCACGTTTCCCACGAGCTCGGCGGTGACGTCGTCCCATTCTGTCGACGTGAGGTTGTCTCGTCCGGCATCGTCCGACGTGGACGGCCAGATCCATGACGAGTTGCGGTGGAGCTCGAGTGCACCGGTGCCCCATGCGGCGCGCGCTTCTGTGCCCGACGGGAGGTGGCGCACATTGCGCAAGGGAAGTCCATCGCCGGCGAGGTTCGCGCGCGCGATGACCCACGCGAGCGCACGCGGATCCCATTCTCTTGATCCGATCAGATCGGAGATCGTCAGGGACCGGTTGGAGAGCACTGCGAAATCTGCACGCGAGTGCCAGTAGAGCGGGTACATGCCGGAGAAGTCGCCGAATGCGTGCAACCCGATGCCCGGCGCAACACCCACGAAGTTGTACGCACCCTCCAAGGAATCAGAGACTTCGGTGGAACCACCGTCGCGATACTTCTTCAGAAGGTTCGCAGCGAGTCTGGACTGATCGCCGTCGGCGGCGAGCGCCGGCCCGTTGACCACGACGAAAGCCTCGTCGTCACTGGCGAAGCGGCACGCGCACGTCGGATCCGGTTCCTCGATCGCAGCGAATGCCCAGGTATGTCCAGCACCAATCCGCTCGATGCGCGGGCCGTCGACGATCCGACTCTTTTCGAGTGCGTCGAGCAGTTGGGGCGCGAGACGGTCAACCTCCGCACGCTTCCCCACGACAGCGACAAAGAAGATCAGAACTCAATCGATTCCGCAGACGATTCTTCGAAGATAAGACCATCGGGCGGAGACGCGGTCAAGGCCTTCCGTTTCGCCGCGGTCGCGATTTCCAGTTTTCGGTGGATCAGACGACGTCGACGACCGGTGCCACGAACTGTGAGTTGTAGAGCCGGGAGTACGGCCCGTCGTGGGCGAGCAGCGCGTTGTGCGACCCCTGTTCGACGATGCGGCCGTTCTCCATCACGAGGATGATGTCGGCGCCGCGAATGGTCGACAGGCGGTGGGCGATCACGAAACTCGTGCGCTCTCTGCGCAGCGCGTTCATCGCCTCTTGGATGAGGACCTCGGTGCGGGTGTCGACGGAGCTGGTGGCCTCGTCGAGGATGAGGATGGCCGGGTCGGCGAGGAAGGCTCGTGCGATGGTGAGCAGTTGCTTCTGCCCGGCGCTGATGTTGTCGCCCTCTTCGTTGATGAGCGTGTCGTAGCCGTCGGGAAGCGAGTGCACGAAGCGGTCGACGTACGTCGCGCGCGCCGCCTCGAGGATCTGCTCCTCGGTAGCGTCGGGATTGCCGTAGGCGATGTTGTCGCGGATGGTGCCGCCGAACAGCCACGTGTCCTGCAGCACCATGCCGATCTTCGATCGCAGCTCGGCGCGCGGCATCGAGGAGATATCGCGCCCGTCGAGGGTGATCACGCCGCCGTTCAGCTCGTAGAACCGCATGATGAGATTGACGAGCGTCGTCTTGCCGGCGCCCGTCGGCCCGACGATCGCGATGGTCTGGCCGGGCTCGGCCACCAGTGAGAGTGCCTCGATGAGGGGTCGGTCCGGGTCGTAGGAGAACGTGACGTCGCGGAACTCGACGCGGCCCCGCACGGGAGGGGGGTCGTCGATGGCAATCGGGTCGGGACTCTGTTCGTCGGCGTCCAGGAACTCGACCACCCGTTCGAACGAGGCGATGCCCGATTGGAACACGTTCATCATCGATGCCAGCTGCGTCAATGGCATCGAGAAATTGCGCGAATACTGGATGAAGGCCTGGATGTCGCCGACGGTGATCGCGCCGCTCGACACTCGTAGCCCGCCCACGACCGCGACGATCACGTATTGGATGTTGCCCATGAACATCGTGAAGGGCTGCATCAAGCTCGACATGAATTGTGCGCCGAACGACGAGTCGAAGAGCTCGTCGTTGGTGTCCCGGAACCGCTGCTCGACTTCGCGCTGGCGACCGAATGCTTTTACCACTGCGTGACCTGTGAACGTCTCTTCGATCTGCGCGTTGAGGATCCCGGTGCTCTTCCATTGCGAGATGAAGCGCGGCCGGGCGCGGCGCGCAACGACACGCATCCCCCACACCGACACGGGCACCGTGGTGAGCGCGACGACCGCCAACAAGGGCGAGATGGTGAACATCATGATCGCGACGCCGAACAGCAGCAGCACCGAGGTGAGCATCTGACTCAGTGTCTGTTGCAAGCTCTGCGCGACGTTGTCGATGTCATTGGTGACCCGGCTCAGGAGATCGCCGCGCTGTTGTTTGTCGATGTAGCCGAGTGGGAGGGCGTTGACCTTGTCCTCGACATCGGACCGCAGCTTGTACATCAATCGTTGAATTACTCCGGCGAGGAGGTACGCGGCCACGATCTGGAGCGCGGACGACGCTGCATACAGCGCCAGGGCCTGCAGCAGCACGTGGTGCAACGCGCCGAAGTCGATGCCGCGGTGGTTGACGACACCGCGGACGATGATGTCGGTCCCATGCCCGAGGACACGGGGTCCGAACACGTTGAGGACCACACTCGCGATCGCGATCACCGCGACGAAGCCGAGCACGATCCGCATTGGACCGAGCATGAGGCCCATTCGGCGGACCGCGTTCTTGAAGTCCTTCGAACGCTCGCCCGGGACACCCGCAGAGTTCCAACGTCCCGCGGCGCGGGTCTCGGGTGCCGCGAGGTCGAGTTCGCCGGAATCTCCGCGTTCCTCGTGGTCGTCGACGATCGTCACGCCGCGCTCTTCTCGCCGATCTGGGACTGGACGATCTCCGCATATGTCGGGCTGTCGCGGATCAGCTCGTCGTGCGTACCACGCCCGATGACCACGCCGTCCTCGAGGACGAGGATGTTGTCGGCGGTCGCGATGGTCGATACCCGCTGCGCGACGATGACGACGGCGGCATCCTTCGTGTACGGACCGAGCGCGGCGCGCAGGCGCGCGTCAGTGGCGAGGTCGAGCGCGGAGAACGAGTCGTCGAATACGTAGATGTCGGGCCGCCGGATGAGCGCTCGTGCGATCGACAAACGCTGGCGCTGCCCGCCCGACACGTTGGTGCCACCCTGTTCGATGCGTGCGTGCAGCCCGCCCGGCATCGCCCGCACGAACTCGGTCGCCTGCGCGACGTCCAACGCGGCCCACATCTCGTCCTCGGTCGCGTCGGGCTTGCCGAACTGCAAGTTGCTCGCAACGGTGCCCGAGAAGAGATAAGGCCGCTGCGGGACGAGGCCGATGGTGCTCCACAGCACGTCGGGGTCGAGGTCGTGCACGTCGACGCCGCCGACCAGGACGTTGCCCTCGGTGCTGTCGAACAGTCGCAGAATGAGGTTGACGAGGGTGGACTTGCCCGCGCCGGTGCTGCCGACGATGGCGGTGGTCTGACCGGGCGCGGTGGCGAACGAGACGCCGGTGAGCACCGGGTGCTCGGCGCCGGGGTAGTGGAAGCCGACGTCGCGGAACTCGAGCGCACCGTGGGTCACGACGTCACGCACCGGATTGGCGGGCGGGACGACGCTCGGGTCGGTGTCGAGCACCTCCTGGATGCGATCGGCCGACACCGAGGCGCGAGGAACCATGGAGATCATGAAGGTGGCCATCACCACCGACATGAGGATCTGCACGAGGTACGTGAGGTACGCGACCAGCGTGCCGACCTGGATGTCGCCGGAATTCACGCGACTCGCGCCGAGCCAGAGCACGCCGACGCTCGACGCGTTGATCAGGAAGTTCACCGTGGGGAACATCGACGACATCAGCCGGCCGGCCCGCAGTGACACCGCGGTCAGGTCGCCGTTGGCATCACCGAAGCGGCGCCCCTCTTGGGGCTCGCGCACGAACGCGCGCACAACGCGAATCCCCGTGATCTGCTCGCGCAGCACGCGGTTGACCTGGTCGATCCGCTCCTGCATCAACCGGAACGCCGGCACCATCCGCGACACCAGCAAGCCGAGTACGACGGCGGCTACCGGCATCGCGATGACCAACACGATCGAGAGGCCGACGTCTTGCCGCAGCGCCATGATGACGCCGACGACGATGGTGATCGGCGCCGCGATGGCCATCGTGCACGCCATCACGACGAGCATCTGCACTTGCTGTACGTCGTTGGTGATGCGCGTGATGAGTGAGGGCGCCCCGAACGTGCCCACCTCGCGCGCCGAGAAATCGGTGACTTGATGGAAGAGGTTCTTGCGCAGGTCGCGCCCGAAGCTCATCGCCACCTTGCCGCCGTAGTACACGGCCGCGACCGCGAAGACGATCTGGATCAGCGCGACGCCGACCATCAGCGCGCCCCACGTCCAGATGAAACCGACATTGCCGGGGATCACGCCGTTGTCGATGATGCGGGCGGTGATCGTCGGCAGCGTGAGCGCGGCAGAGGTCTGTATGGTCTGCAGCAGGACGATCAGTAGCAGCGTGTTCCGGTACGGCCGCAAGTGGGACCGCAACAACCGGATCAGCACGCCGCGTCCTTCTCGCTCGCGCGGCCGCCGCCGACGCCGTGCAGGAACAGCTGCACGAGCTCGTCGGGTGACCTCGGTTCGCCTGCGAGCATCGGATGTGTCGTCGACAGCGTGAGCGCACGCAGCAACCGAGCGGCGACAATCGGCTCGACCGTGATTTGCGCGCGGTGTGCCTCGAAGATCCGAACGAGCGCGTCGCTGTCGGCCATCGGACGCCGGGTCATCTCGTGGAATCGGGTCCCGACGCTCGACACCAGCCGCCAGATGTCGATGACGCGCTGCTGAATGATGACGACCGCGGCCGCGAGGCCGTCCTCGAAGAGCAAACCTTTGGGGATGTCGGTCAGCGCCGCCTCGAGCGGCTCAGGGTCGAGCGCCGCCTCGACGACCGCAGCGATGACCTCGTCCTTGTCGGCGAAGACCCGGAAGATCGTGCCCTCGGCGATCCCGGCCGCCTCGGCGATCTGCCGGCTGGTGCATCGATCGCCGTGCTCGAGCAGCAACGGCAGCGTGGCCGCGACGATCATCGACCGCCGCTCGTCGGCCGGCAGCGCGGTCGCCCGCGTGGTCTTGAAGGCTGTTCCGGGCTCGCTCACGAAGAGGCATATTACCTGAGTGAGCCCTCACTCAATCCCCGCGCCACGGCATACATCGCCCAGATGGGTCAGATGCCGCTGAAGAACGCCTTGGCCTGCAGCGTCTCCGAGCCATCGGCACAGAACAGCTGGAATCCAGAGCAGGAACCGCCGAACGTCCCATTGTTCGACATCGAGTACTGGAAGGCGGCAGCGATCTTCCCCTCGTCCAAAAGGGTTGCCCACTCCTTCAACGCCCGCACCGTCCAGGTTTGGATGAACGGCCGCTGGTAGCGGACCTCGTCGAAGCCGTCCATGTTCCACTCCGTGATCCATACCGGCGTCGTGTAACCGACATTGTTCTGCATCCGATTCTTCAAGTCGGTCGCGAAGGTGTCCCACTGCGAGATCGCATCGATGCACGCTTGCTCGATGTCGGAAGGCTTGCAGACGTATGCGTGGTAGCTGACCACATCGGGCCGTGGGGACGCGGTCCTCATGAACGTCTCGATGTAGGGGCCGTTGTAGCCGGCATTGACCGGTCCGATGAAGTGCGCGTGGGGATGGTTCGCCTTCAGGGTCGGGACGTCGCGGTTCCAGCCGGCGGTGTAGGCCGCGGCACTGATCCCCGGTCCCCCGTCGCATGAGTGGTCAGCTTCGTTGCCGTATTCGACGTAGTAGTCCGCGTTCTTGGTTTCGATGTCGACGTTGTACAGGTAACGGTCGGACGCCGACAGTGAGTTCTTACATGCGCCGGGAACGATCACGACCGGGATCGCGCCTGCGTTCGTCACTGCCTTGACCAGGTCGGTGTATTGGGTGTCGGTCCAGCCGTCGCGGAACGGGATCCGCAGATACGGGATGTCGTGGCGCTTGATCGTCTCCTGCAGGGCCTCCGTGTTCATGAACTGATCAGTAGGGTCGAGGCCCTTGACATTGATCGACCGGACGCGTGTGGCGGCTGAAAGACCGGCAGACGGAACCGCGCTCGGCGTGTGGGGGCTGCCGGCGCCGTCGACGAACGCGAAGATCACGGTGGAGGCTCCGACCGCGAGCGCCAGGAACCCAGCGATGCGGATAACCAGCGGAACTGACATTTCCTGCTTCCGTCTTTTCGCGGAGCGTGCGCTCGACACTTACGCAAGGCTAGAGCAGCGCTTCACGGCCAGACGTTCATCCTCAGCTGCTTCAGGTCCGTGAAGTTGCCGTGTCCCGGGACGAGCGCGCTTCGGAACAAATAGAAGTGGCCTTTTCCATACGCATTCTCGAATGGAATCGACGAAATCAGATCGTAGTTGCGTGTTTGGTTCATCTGTCCCGCGAGAAAGTATGCCTGTTCGGGAAAATAGTTGAAGCTGAGCTCGACGAAGTCGTAGTAGCGATCCTTCACTGCCCGACTGAGCGCTTGATTGCCGAGCAGCTGCTCACCGGTTGGATCGACATAGAAGGGATAGTAGAAGCTGCTCCATTGCCACTCCTCGGTGATATCCCGCGCGTCATAACGGGCTACCTCGATATCCTCCGTCAGGATCCTGCCCGTACCGTCGCGTAATTGTGTGTGGAGCGCGTGACTCAGCTGCGATGTGTTGGCCCAGTTGTCAAAAAGCCTGTGGGACTGACCCAGGCCGAGCGTGAGTATCACGAGCACCACGGCAACGCCGGCGAGCCAGTAGCCCCTGTTGCTCGAGAGCGGTGGCCGCTCGTAACCCGACAGCCAAGCGAGCGCATATCCAGCGAGAGGTACCGCGAAGAACAGTCCGTACGCGATGTGCTTGTCCAGCGAGATCGGTTCGCGCATGTAAATGTGATACGTCGGAGCGAGCCATGAAGAGACGAAGAGGATCACCGCTAATACCCGGAGCCGCCTCCACTTCCAGAGCAGCAGGAGTCCGGCCAACGCGATCCCGAACACGACGCCACCCATTTGCAGGACATGGTTGAAGAGATCGGGCCGAGGCGCTTTGAGGAACGTCTCACGGCTCGTCGTACTCCCCGAGAGGGCATGGAATGCCCGTTCATCGATTGTTTGATAGGCGATGCCGAGGCTGCACGCGAACGCAGAGAGCGCCAGGAACAGGCGCATGAGCGCGGCTCGCCATCCACGAGAGCCCACGCTTACGCATGCGAGGACGGCGAGCACAGGAAGAACGAACAATCCGGCCGCATACTTCGCCAACATCGCGGCGACGAGCACCGGGCCGATCGCGAGTGCCAACCACGGACTCTTCTCTGTCCCGGATCGCACGCCGATACCGGTTGCAAGTGCAATGAGGAAGAGGCACAAGGCGTCGAACGTCGCGAGGCGGCCGAGGAAGAGGACCACACCGGTCAGGGCATAAGCAGCGGATGCGAAGACTGCGGCGGGCCGGTCGAAGAGCCTCTTCGTCACCGAATAGACGATCGCCGTCACGCCCAGCATGCACAGGAGACTGAAGCTACGCGCGAGCTCGAGTCCACCGACCCTGTCGAGATAACCGCCGATGACCGGATAGACGTAGGGATAACCCGAGAAATAGAACGCATAGTGATCGAGCGGAGCCGGGCCGCCCATCCAGTCACGGACGATTTGCCTACCGGCGTAGAGGTAGAGCCCTTCGTCCTGGAAGGCGCTGTTGTGCAAGGTCGCGATGGAGACCACCGACTGCATTGCCAGGATGAGCAGGAGTGGCTGGCGCGCAAAGAGCACGCGCGCGGACCTGCCGGTGCGACGCTCGAGCCTGGCCTGCGGTATGGCGTAGGTAGCTATCCGAATCTCCTTACGGTGTGCGTTCGGCGACGATGCGTTTCATCGCGGCCAGCGACTGAGCGTCCGATGCCAACGACCAGCTCTTGACTTGCGCCGCGGTCGGCGTGAGGTCCGGTCCTCCTTCGTGGTAGAGGAACGCGTATACCTGATGTGACGCGTCGATCGCGTTCCCCAGCTTGACCAACCAGGCTGCCTTTTCCGCAGGCGGACCGGCGGCGCTGGCCTCCACGAACAGCGACTTTCCGGGATACCGCTGCGTCACGTCGCGCAGCACGCGCTCCGGATCTCCCCACGTCGTCCCCGGGTAGTTGATGAAGCTCTGCAGGATGGCGTCGACGTTCGACGCCGGTGGCGCAAAAGCCTGATCGTGAGCAGGATCGGCCGGAGCCCATACCCAGGCCACGTTCTTCGCGCCCACCGCGCGGAACAGTGATTGCGTGTGGATCCACGCCTTGGCGACGTCGGCGGGAATTCCTCCGTGTGCAACGCCCGAGGACACGGACCAGTTCTTGTCGGCGTGCGGCAGGATCGTCAGGTACACGGGTCGCGCGAAGTCCCGAATTGCGGCCGCCCAACGCTTGACGTCGGAGTCTCGAACCCCATTGAAGATCGCCGGCAAGCTCGCATCGAGAGGAGCGCGGTGACCCGGCCCGAAGATGCCGAACTGCAGGGTGATCCAGGGGCGCGCTCCTTGCTCGGCCAGTTTGCCTGCCCAATGCGTGTCGAACCGATCACTGATGTCCTGCGTGCGACCGACAATTGAAAAGCGGACGCCGAGATCGCGCTCCAACGCTGACGGTTGCTGCGTCAACAGTTGGACTGGCAACGACAGACCGACGTACTGCCGAGTCGCCTCTGCCGGCCCGATGACGAATGCGTGTGGACCGCTATTTGCAAAGATCCGCGAGGAGGCCAACGGTGGACTCAGGAGAAGTGGGCTTGCCATCAAGGTGGCCAGTCCGAGACTTGCCGGCCTCAGGGCTCTCTTGCGCACGAGCAGCTTCGACGCGTAATGCTGCTTGACCGTGGTCTGAGGCGTCACGCCGGCGCGCTCGTCTGTCCTGTGTGCGCGTATGTCGGCATATGCCAGGGACAGGAAACTCCCGATCAGGAGTAACGAGTAGAAGATCCAGAACACGCTGATGAAGAGCGATGCCCGCTGCGCGCCTTTGAGTTGTGTAGCCCAGAAGAGAGAGGCGACGAAGAGCGGTAAGAAGAATGCGTAGATACCCAAATGGCGGAAAGACTGTCGCCCGTGGCGCACCTTGGAGGTGACTGCAAAGGACGTCTTGCGTCGTGCGATGACTGCGATGAGGCTTCCGACCAACGCCGGAAAGCTGCCGAAGCCGACGACGATTCCACGCAAGCCGGTCACGCCGCGCCCGGCGTACCACATTGCTCCGACGGCAAGAACTACGTAAGGGACGAAATGCCAGAGGTAGTCGCTCAGTGTCGCGCGGCGCACGGCCGGAATCGCCGTGAAGATGAAGAGCACCGGGCTGAGCATGTAGACGAGATCGCGCACACCGCACAAGTAATGCGTACATGCGAGGAGATATTGCACGCGTTGCCCGAGACGTAACCCACGCCTCCTCGGCAGGAGGATGTCACGCCAATGACTGCGCAGCACACCCAGCGTGCCGCGCGCCCACCGGCCCTGCTGCTTCAGATACGACGGAATGTCGAGTGGCCCCAGTCCGGTGGCGAGGACCTCCGTGAGATAGATGCTTCGCCACCTCGCGTGCAGGGCGATAGAGGCGGCAAAGTCCTCGGTCACGGAATCTTGCGGCAAGCCGCCGATCTCGTCCAGGGCCGCGGCGCGAATCACGACGTTCGTGCCGCAAATGAACGCGGCGTTCAGCGCCGCTTTCCCTGGACACAGCAGGTTGTAGAACATCGACTGCTGATCGTCGGCCCACCGAGCGACGGGGTTCTTCAGGTTCGCGTAGTACTGCCCTGTCTGCACCCAACCGATCGTCACGTCGGCGAAGGGCGGAACGGTCTTGAGGAGAAAATCAGGTTCCGGCACTTGATCGGCATCGAAGATTGCCAGCAGTGCGTTCCCCGTCGCGTGCACGTGTTGGCGCGCGTTTTCGATGTTGCCTGCTTTCGCGCCGCCACCCTGCGTTCTCGTCACGCAGAGGACACCGAGGTCTTGCGCGAGCGTCTCGATCTCGGCCCAGCACGGCGCGCCGGCCGCGCGACCGTCATTGCAGACGACGATCGTCACGTGCGAGTGAGGATGCTGCGCCAAGTACTTGTCACGCGCGGCAATGCACCCTTCGAGGGTCCGCTTGAGGAGTGCGACTCCCTCATTGAGGGTTGGGACGAAAATGAAGATCGGATACTGCGTCGGCTCTTCAGTTGGCTCGATCAACGGTGCCGGCCGCGGCCAAATCGTGAACTGGAAACCGAGCACGTGCAGGGCGCCGAGCGCCTCCGCGCAAAGAAGCGGAAGGGCAATCCACCAACCCCGCCAGTTCGTCACCGAAAGGCGCCAACTCACATAGTCGAGCGTGGCGACTCCGACGGCCATGGCCAGCAACATCGTGATCGCCTGTTGCCGGTTGACGTCCATCGTGAACGGAATCGCCAACCCGACGACCAGCACGCCGAGTATCACGAGTGGCCCCGGGTGCGCATAGGCAATCCACGCGGCTGCCACGACGACCGAGAACCCAGCGGCCCCGCGCTGGAGCTTTCCGTTGGACCGAGAGTGCGGCGACCGAGGTGTCGGCAGTCGTCGTCTCACCGCGACCGCGACGTGCTCCGGAGCTCGACCTCCGCGGGTCGGCAGACCGGCCAACGGAGTCTTCGCGGCGTTGAACGGAGTGAAGTAGTACTGCCGAGATTCAAGCCTCGAGTTCGTCGATGACGAGAGGCAGGAGTTCAACAGCGCGAGGTTCACGCCGAACATCAGCGAAAAGGCGAGGATCACGGGCGTCGACCAGAGACTCGAAAGGTGTTCGGTCGGATCGACCAACGCGAGCGCGATCAAGACGTTCAAGAGCGCGAGCAGCGGAATCGTTGCGCGCGCTCCGGCTGGGAGTCGACTCCACTGCCGCGTCACGACGTCGAGGGCGCCGCGCAAGGGCCCGGAGCGGGGCGCGCGCGGGATGAACGCTCTCTGTGTGAGCGCAGCGATGCGGCGCCTGTACGACCGCAGCAGTCGCGTCGGGAGGGCGACCGTCACCGCGATGATCAGGCTGAACTGCCACGCCCCGGGGCGCTGCCAGACCAGCCAACCGAGACTGGCAACGATCGCGAGAAGGAGGACTGCCCGCAGGAGCTCGCGGGTGTTCCCATGAGTGAGCTCGGAGCGCGGGTGTGTGGACAGACGCGGCGCGAACGGGTGCGTCGCGACGGCCTCCGAAAGGGCACCACGGGCGCGCAAGGTGCGAAGCATCCCAACGAGGGTGCTCCCGGCCACGGCGCTCAAAAGCAATGACATCCCGGCCGTCAGGACGAGGGCGTAGGTGACGGTGTAAATGCGCGGAACAACCACTGCCGCGGCAGTGGCCGACGCCAGAAGAACGCCCAGGCCGAGCAGGAGCCGACGCAGTACAGGAGCCGGACGGAGAGCGAGCGGACCGGGCCGTCTGTTCGCCGCCCACTTCCCGGAGCGCGTGGCATCACGCCGAGCGGGGATCAGGAAGGCCATGGCATCGTCAATTCACGCCGCACGGTTGCGTTCTATCCGGTAGCCAGTCGGTCAGGTCGGCTTGAACGGCATCGCTCCCGATGTCGCCGGGCGCGACCGCGCACGCGAAGGGTCGTCACGAACGCCCCGCCTACCTTCTGCTCTCTCCCAGCATCGAGCAGCATCGCTCGTGTCGCCGCTACGGCGCGACGCGACAAACCACCCGAGAAGCACCTCGACATTGCGTCCGCCCTAATTCAGTTGAAGGCAATCGCCGATTGTGACCACGCACCCATCAGAGTGGCAATGATCTCTTCCAGTGGGATTCCACCCTGACCGTTCGCCGGCCGATCGTCGGCGAACACCGCCGCAGACCTCACGCGGCCTCTGATCGATGTGCAGTGGGGGTGCGCGGGCGCGGCTGGGAGGGTGCGCGAGGCTCTTCAGCGGCCGCCGCGACAAGCGGCGCGCGGACCAGGAGCGGACCATGCGCGCGTGTCGTATCGGCGTCCCGGTGTGGATGGCCGTCGTGATGGTCGCAGCCAGTTGTTCGTCGTCGCCACGGGCGCGTGGATCCGTCCAGCACCCGTCAACGACGTCACTGCCGCCGGCGCAGACCGGCTTGCGGTTCCTGGCCGAAATGCGTGGCTTGTCGCTGGGGACGGCGGTCGACGACGGCGCCCTGCAACACGAGGCCGACTACCGCCGGACACTCGCGACTCAGTTCAACTCGGTCGAGCCGGAAAACGTCATGAAATGGGAGATCGTTCATCCCGCGCCCGATCGCTACGACTTCCGAGCCCGGCGATCGCCTCGTGGCTTTCGCCCGCGCCAATCGCATGGCGGTTCGGGGTCACACTCTCGTGTGGCGAAACGCGAACCCTCCGTGGCTGGAGCGTGGACACTTCACCCGTGAGCAGGCGATCACGCTCTTGCGCGACCACATACACGCAGTCGTGGGCCACTATCGGGGCGAAATCGATCAGTGGGATGTCGTCAACGAAGCGCTCGACGACTCCGGCCATTACGCCGACAATCCCTGGCTACGGGCGATCGGGCCGGATTACGTCCCCATGGCGTTCCGTTTCGCCCACGACGCGGACCCGCACGCGAAGCTCTACTACAACGACTACGACATCGCCTATCCGGGGCCAAAAGCCGCCGCGATCGTCGCGCTCGTCACGGCGCTACGAGATGGGGGCGCGCCGATCGACGGGCTGGGCATGCAGTTCCACCTCATCCCGCCCGTTGCCGATCTCGCGCGTATCGCCGAACAGATGCGAGCGGTCGCCGACCTGGGTCTCAGCTATGCGATCACGGAGTTCGACGTTCCGCTGAAGCTGCCTGCAACCCGCGCGGAGCTACAAATGCAAGCCGACCTCGCAGGCGGTCTCCTGCGCACTTGCCTCACAGCACCCAACTGTCACACGTTCAACATGTGGGGATTCACCGACCGGCACTCCTGGGTGCCGCAACACCTCGCCGGATACGGTGCTGCGACCCCTACCGACATCCACCTGCGACCGAAAGCAGCCTGGCAAGCACTCAACGAGTCGCTCACCTCCTGACGCGTCGCACCGGGGTCTCGCTCAGAGCCCGATCACCCGCGGCGCGACCCGGTTGGCGAGAAGTTCCTCGTACAACCTCATGGTTTCCCGATGGGGTGCCCTGTTGAGCTCTCGGCGCAAGTGAGCGCGACAGAACTCGAACTGACGAAGGGCGAGGTCACGAGCACCACTGTCGTCGTACAGACGCATCAGGTGGCGATGCGCGTCTTCCCGCGTCTGGTCCTCGAGGAGTGCAGTCTCGAGGCAGTCGATCGCCCCACTACGGTCACCCTGGGTCTCGAGAGTCTCCGCGAGTCCGAGAAGCACTCTCAGGTGCAGGTCGCCGAGGTAGCGGCGGCGCTCCGACGGCCAGTCCTCGTACCGGTCCTCGGGCAGCAACGGGCCTCTGTACAGGGCGAGTGCGGCTTCATACGCGGGGACCGTCGCCATCCGCAGGGCACTCTGCGCAAGTCGCTGGAAGTCATCGGCGTCGATCAGCACATGCTGTGTGTCGAGCCCGATCATTTCGTCTCGCGCGTAGAGATATACGCAGCCCTGCCTGGGGAGCAGCTCGGGCTCGAGTGCGCGGCGAGCCGCGTGAAGCGCCTTCGCGAGACTGTTGCGCGCCGAGTCGACGCTCGCCTTCGGCCACTGAATCTCGAAGATCTGTTCCCGATGCATCGCATGGCTCGGCGTCGTCGCCAACAGTTTCGTGAGCACTTTTGCGCTCCGCCTCTGCCACGCGTACGAAGGGACGGCGACACCTGCGCGCTCGACCCGAAATCCACCGAGCAGACAAACTCGCAATGTCGTGGCGCCGCTCCTCTGCGCGAATTCTGCTTCTGCGTTGTACTCCCGCGTCGTCGTCTCCTCCCCCACAGGAACGAGATGGCTCGGACTCGAGTCGGCGCGAGCGAGCCCGGATCCGTCGGCCGCGATCACGACCGCAGCTCTGCAGAACAGCCCACGCGAACACGCGACAGGCACGCGTCACGAAGGCCACCGGATACTCCGCTTGTTCGTTCCCCACTCGCCGTCACGGACCCCACTCCGTCGACCGAATCCGCCCCACTGTGCCTCGTACGTGCAACACCACGACCCAACACTTCCGAGGTCGCCATGCGCCACGCCGAGGGTCGAAGCATATACAAGCCACGTACCGAATGGAATGATTCAGCGACCGCAGGACGCCTGTTTCGTTGGTGAAGCCCATCGCCACCACTCGGGCACGCGCACTGCCCGGACAAAGATCGCCTTCCACGCCCGCCGGAAGAATTTGGCGCGTTGTGTGCGCGGCCTACGTCGGATCTGATGGCGCCGATTTCCGGCGCATGACTTTCCGGGCGGCGGCGCGCACCTTGTTCTCGACGGGCTCGCTTCGCTCCGCACGGTCGGCCATCGCGTCCTTGTGGGCTTTGACCAGGAAGGGAGGCGGGGACGCACTCGCGGGTCGGCCTTGTTGCTCGCGTATCTCGGCCAGGCCGTCATAGTGTTGGACCGCCCAGTACAGATTGATCCGGCAGGAGCGGCAGTTCCACTCGTCGTCAGGTGTCTCCGCGCCACACTGCGGGCATTTCATCTTCGCCGTCCTTGTGCCTGAAACAGCCAACCCCGTAACAGCTCCACGTTACGCCACCTGTCGATCGAGGCGAAAGCGTTCGAAGAAGAACGCGTGAAACGGATCTGTCAGGCCCCGCCCGACAGGTACCAGGAGGCTGCGAGATGGACGCCCTCCTGCAGCGTGACCCGAGGGGAGTAGCCGAGCTCTCTCCGCGCCTTGTCGATCGCATGTCGATTGTTGTTGCCGAACAGCATCACGCCGAGTCGGGTCAGCGGCGGCTGCCGCTGCGTGCGCGCGATCCTCGCGAGGCGCTCGGCTGCATAGCCGCCGGCGTAGAGGGCGCGGTAGGGGACGTGGATGCGTGGCGGCTTGGCGCCGATCTCGCAGGCGATTCTTCCGAAGAGCTCCTGCTGGGTGAGAGGCGCGTCGTTCGTGATGTTGAACGCCTCACCGACCGCACGTTCATGATCGAGGCCCAGGAGCAGGCCCTGCACGACGTCGGACACGTAGACGAACGGAAGCGCGTTGTCACCTCGACCGACCAGGATGGACCTGCCGGCACGGAGCCGGTCGGCGATCCGGCCGAAGTGCAAGCGATCTCCGGGGCCGAAGAACGTTCCGGGTCGGATGATGGTGGCCGGAAGCCCCTCTTCGGCGATCATCCGCTGGACCAGACTGTCCCCTGCGGATTTGCTGAGCGCGTAGGGCTCGGAAAACGGCGCCAGCGGGTGGTCCTCCGAGCAGGGCGTGGCCTGCTCCATGCCGTACACCGTCCACGAACTGACGTGGACGAACCGGTCGACCGAGTGTGCAAGCGCGGCGCGGCAGACGTTCTCGGTACCGGTGAGATTGACCGCGAGGTAGTCGTCGAGCGGCCGCCAGGCTCCCATCATGCCGGCCAGGTGGAGGACTGCGTCGGCGCCCTGCATCGGCGTGACCAGGGTCTCCGGGGCGCGGATGTCTCCTCGGTGGATCGCGACGCCTCGATCCTCGAGCCACGACACGTCTTCACCGGCAAGCGCGAGCACGCGCACCCGGTCACCACGGTCGAGCAGAGCCTGAATTGTGTGATGGCCGAGCAGACCACCACCGCCCGTCACAAAGATCTCCACTGTTTCTCCTACTCCACCGGCGACCAATGCCGCCATCGATGAGCACGGTCGGCGAGGCTCGGCAACATCTGCTCGAGCCACGCGAGCGCATAGTGCCGGCGGGGGATGACGACCTCTCGCCGAGGGCGGCGAACGAGCTCGCAGATCTCCTCGGCGACGACGCGCGGCTCGGGCAAACGACCCTTGACCTGCCGCGTCATCTCGGTGCGAATGTTGCCCGGGGAGACAAGCGAGACCGAAACACCGGTTCCCACCAACTGCCGGCGTAACGACAGGGAGAATCCCCGCAAGCCATACTTCGTCGCCGAGTAGACCGGCTCCATCGCGATTCGTCCCGAGAGCGAGCCCACGGCGATGATCGCTCCGTGGCGCCGTTCGAGCATCCCGGGGAGCACAGCCCGGCTGAGCAACATTGCGCTGAGAAGGTTGACCTCGAGCAGCCTCCCGAGCTCTTCCGGAGGCGTGGCGACAAGGGGACGCAGCCAGTTGGCGCCCGCGTTGTTCACCAACACGTCGATGCGCCCGAAGACACCTTCTGTCCGCTCCACGAGTCGCGAAAGCTGCTTCGGGTCGGTGACATCGGTCGGGATCGATATGGCTTCTCCGCCCGCCGCGGCGATCGCGCGCTGCTGTTTTTCCAACTCGTCGCAACGACGCGCGGCGAGGACGACGCGCGCTCCGCGCCGCGCGAGCTCGAGTGCCGTCGCGGCGCCGATGCCCGAGCTGGCCCCTGTCACGATCGCGACTTCGTTTTCGAGGTCCGGCACCGCGTCAGGTTCCCGAGGTCGGCCGGCTCGCCGGGTCGGCGGCAGACACGGTGGATCGACCGGCGGTTGCTCCCCCGTGCCAGTCGGCGGTGAGTCGGACGCCCTCGCGCAGCGACACCCGAGGGGCGTACCCCAGCTCTCTCCGAGCTTTGTCGATGGAGAAGCAGACATCGCTGCCGATGAACGCGACACCGAGGCGCGTGATCGGTGGCCGGCGCGATGTACGCGTCGCGGACGCCGCCCACTCGGCCGCGGCCGCGGCCGCGTAGAGGGCCCGGTAAGGAACGTGCATGCGCGGCGGTTTCGCGCCGATCGTGCGCGCGATCGCCTGTAGGAATCCCTGCTGCGTGAGGGGCGCGTCATTGGTGATGTTGTACGCCTGACCGACTGCACGCTCCTGGTCAAGGGCAAGGAGCAAGCCCAGCACGAGGTCGGAGACGTAGACGAGTGGGATCTTGTTGTCGCCTCGACCGACGATGATCGACCTGCCGGCACGGAGCCGTTCAAGGGTCTGGCCGAAGTGCAGCCGATCCCCGGGACCGAAGATCTGATCCGGCCGAACGATCGCGGCCGGGAGCCCTTCTTCGGCGATCATCCGTTGAACCAACCGGTCCCCTGCGGCCTTGCTGATCGGATAAGGATCATCAAACGGGGAAATCGGAAAGCCTTCGTCGACGGGCACATCCCACGCCATGCCGTAGATGCTCGAGGAGCTCATATGGACGAGCCGGCGTACGCCTGCCTCGAGTGCCGCGTTGCAGACGTGCTCGGTGCCCGTGACGTTGACGGCGAGGTAGTCCTCGAGCGGCC
Organism: Acidimicrobiia bacterium; assembly: GCA_038209365.1. GTDB lineage: Bacteria > Actinomycetota > Acidimicrobiia > IMCC26256 > PALSA-610 > DASQHW01. Next base: position 87,920 of record JBBQXS010000016.1, read on the forward strand.
GCCACACGTGCATCATGGCGGCGAGATGCAGGACCGCATCGGCGCCCTGCATCGGTGTCGTCAAGGTTTCGGGGTGGCAGACATCTCCTCGATGAACGGCCACCGCGCGTTCCTCGAGCCAGGACGCGTCTTCGCCGGGTAACGCGAGGACCCGCACGCGGTCACCGCGGTCGAGGAGGGCCTGGACGAGGTGATGCCCGACAAATCCGTTGCCGCCCGTGACGAGTACGTCCACGTCAGCCGTTCCCGATCGGCGCGGGGGACCCGTATGCGTTGCGAAACCACTCGACGCTGCGCCTGACCCCTTCAGCGAGATCCACCTGCGGCGAGAAGCCGAGCTCCCGCCGCGCGCGCTCGATGCTGAACCGATTCTCTCCGCCGAGCATCTGCACCCCGTACCGCATCAGCGGCGGTGGCTGCCGGCGGCGCGCCAACCGTGCAACTGCCTCCAGTCCCGCTCCGAGCATCAAGGCCGGACGATAGGGAATCCGCCGCGAGGGGGGCGGCACGCGCAGCTCGCGAGCGATCGCGCCGAGGTACTCCCGCTGGGTAACGGGCTCGTCGTTCACGAGGAGGTAGGTCCTGCCCGTCGCCCGATCGCTCTCGGCCGCCTGCAGCACGCCGAGGGCCACGTCCGTGACGTAGATCAACGGGACGCGGTTCTCTCCGGAGCCGATCGTCACCATGCGACCGTCGCGAATCATCGTCGCGAAGCGGGCGAAGCTCGCACCGTCGCGAGGCCCGTACACCCAACCGGGTCGCACGATGGTCACCGGCGCCCCGGTGTCCTTGATGATCCTCTGCAGCAGCCGCTCGCCCGCGACCTTCGATCGACTGTACGGATTCGGTTCGGCCCCAAAGGGTGCGTCCTCGTCGGCCGCACCCCGGACGTCATTTCCGTGAACCGTGATCGAGCTGACATGGACGACGCGGCGAACACCGGCAGCAGACGCGACACCGACCAGCGTCTCGAGACCGCGGACGTTCGTGCTCTCGTACTCGTCCTCGGGGCCCCACGGCCCCGTGCGCGCTGCACAATGAAATACGCACTCCACGTCTCTCATCGCCGCTTCGAGCACCGCGCGGTCCCTGACATCTCCCGTGTACGGCTCTCCCACGCCTGCCGGGAAATCGTGGGCAACATCGCCCGGTTGCACCAGGACCCGCGGTCGTTCGCCACGATTCACGAGCAGGTCGACGAGATGACTCCCAACCAGGCCGGTCGCGCCCGTGACCAAGACCTTCATTCGTCGCCCATTGGCTCGGTTCCCGACCGCAGCGCCAAGGTCGCTCGGAGATCCAGCCCGATCGCCTTGAGACAAGCGAGGGCGGTGGCTGTCATCAACATGCCCGTCCATGGATGTGAGAAGAGGAACATCGCGGCGACCGCTGAGCGACTGACCCCAAACATACCCGAGAAAACCAAGAGACCGATCAACTCGTTGCTACCAAGGTGAGCAGGGGGTGTAGGCAATATATATGCGAGATTGTAGAACGTATATCCATAGAGCACGACCGAAAAGCTGAGGGACACTCCTACAGCCCGGAACGCCAGGTAGCAGAAAAGAGCATCGAGCGCGACGGCGACGACGGTGTATGCCGCAGCGATGACCAACAAGCGTGGCTTCCGAAACAGTGTCAACAATGTGTCGACGAAACCCATGACGAACGGTTCGACCCGCTCGCCGACACGTTTTGGCAGGATTGCCCTGACAAGCCGAGACATCAAAGCGAGCGTGCGATCCCGCTGCCAATTCGCGAAACCGAGCGCGAGCCCGCTCAATGCGAGAATGACCAGTGCGAAAGCCAGTAGTCCCCATATTGGCCCGCTCAATTGCAGCCCTGCGACGGGGACGAGGATCAGGAGCACCACGGCGGGCAACAGATCCATCGCCTTGTCCATCGTCACTGTTGCCAGCGACCGGTTGACCGGTATTCCGTTCGAGCGCCGCAACATCAGGCTCTTCGCCAGCTCACCGCCCTGCACGGGCAGTGCCCAGTTGAGGAACGTTGCGATGAAGTAGATGCGGATGGCGCGTGCGGCCGGGACCTTGTCGGGAGCGAGAAACCATCGCCACCGCAGCGCGCGGACGGCATACGCGCTGAGAAAGACGACGCCACAAAGCAAGGCGAAACCGAAGTTCAGATGCTCGAGCCGGTCGGCGACCGAACGAAGATCGATCAGCTGCAGGAAGATCAGTACGAATATCGCGCCGACACCCAGGCCGATCGCCATTCGAAGAAGCAGCGTGCGGCCCGTGGTTGCCGCAGCAGTGGCAGCGGTCGCAGCAGTCGGCGCGGGTACCGCCTCGGAGTCGAGGGTCATGTCGGAAGGTACCCGTGGCGGCGATACCAGGCGACGGCGCTCGCGACACCGGTCTGGAGTTCGGTGGATGGCGCAAAACCAATGACACGTTGGGCCTTTGCGACGCAGTAGACACGGCTGTGCGTCAGGAACTCGAGCCGACTACTCGTGAGCGGAGCCAGACGTTTCAGCCGACCGGGCAGGAGGTCACCCACAGCAGCAATTCCGCGCGCGGCGGGAAGTGGGATACGACCGGACGGCATCGTCGTGCCCGCTGCGTCGGCGATGGCAGTGGCGAGCCCTTCCAACGACACTGATTCCGGTCCTGCGAAGTGAAAGCACTCCCCGACCGCCGCCGGGCAAACACCACATCGAAGGAATGCCTCGGTCATGTCGTCGATGTAGATGGGATGCAGCCAGACGGCCTCACGACCGATCGGCCGGAACCGGCGCTGCAACACGGCACGAAAGAACGAGACCAAATGGAGATCGCCGGGACCGTAGACAAGACCTGGTCGTGCGATCACCGCCGGAAAGCCTTCATCGGAAGCCGCCCGTATCGCCGTTTCCGCTTCCGCCTTCGTCGCCTCGTAGACGTTGGTCGGACGGAAGGGCGCGCGCTCGTCGGCGGGGTGCTGGCCCGTCACGCCGAGCACGCCCGTCGTGCTGCAATGCACGAACCGCTCGAGTCGTGGCTTTCGACGGCAGCGCTCTATCAAGAGCTTCGTTCCATCGACGTGCGTCCTTCGGTACTCGTCCGAAGATTCGCCGGGCTCGAACAGCTTGCCGGCAAGGTGATACACCACGGCAACGTCTTCGAGCGCAGCCGTCACCGCGACTTCGTCGCCGATATCTCCCCGGACGACTTCCGCGCCTTGTGCAGCAAGCTGCGTCGCCTTCGTCGACGACCGAACGAGCGCGCGTACCCGAACCCCCCCGAGCAGCAGTCGGCGAACGAGAGATCCCCCGAGGAAGCCGGTCGCCCCCGTGACCAAGACCGGACCACGGGGAAGAACCTCGATGTTGCCCGCGGAGTTCACCTGCCCAAGGCGGCTTCGCGGCGAGGTCGCTGCCGCTTTCCCAAGAAGGAGACTGCTCGAGAATGTCCGACCTCGCCCGCGACCTTCATCACCGTGGGCCCATGAGTGAGCATGTTGGTGTAGGCGGCATTGGCAAGGGGACAGTGGCACTCGCCGGCCTTGATGCTCCGGCGCAATTCCTTCGCCTTCCCCGTCCTCCACACCTCGCCGAAGTCATAGTTGTGCTCTCTCAGATTTCCCATCGATTCAGCTCGAACGCAGCACGTCCAGACGTCACCGTTCGGAGCTATCTGCGCAGAGGCGACGCCCGCCATGCATGGAATGATCTGCCGCTGCTCGCGCAATGTCCGCTTGACAATGTCGTAGTACCGGCGGCGAAACGCCTGGGTCACCTCGGCAACCGGCGTAAGTTTGTGATCCCGCAAGCTTTCGAGCAACGTGTCGATCGCGACGGTGTATGACTCGACGGTCGGCGTGATGCCCAAGCCGACGGTGTCGAGCTCGACTCGTTCTTCGGCAATCTCGGTGATATAGGAGTCAGGCTTCAACTCGCGCTGCACGAACTCGCACAGCTCTGCGAACGAGTCGATGTTGTAGCTCGAAATCACGGTGTGGATACCGAGCGTCAGATTCTTGTAGGTGGTCTGGAGCTCCTTGAGCTGGCGGTACGTGCTCATCGCTCGTGACCAGTTGTTCTTCACGCCTCGTATCTCGTCATGCTTTTCGCCGACGGCATCGAGTGAGAGGTTGATGATGACCTCGGACTTGCGAGCGGTTTGCAAAATGCGCTCGATGCGTCCGGGGATGACTCGGTCGAGAATGCCGTTCGTCGGGATGTTGATGATCCCGGGCCGACAGTGGCGGTACGCACTCTCGACCATTTCCGGAAGGTCTTCCCGCCACGTCGGTTCGCCGCCGCTGAACGTGAACCAATACGGGGCGTCACCCAGAGATTGGAAAACGCGATCCCACTCGTCGAGCACGAGGTCGTCGTTGGGAAGGAGCCAGACGTTGCAGGTCTTGCAGCGCGAATTGCAGCGGTAACTCACGCTCACGGTGATGTTCACCGGCAACGTGAGGACGCGCCCGGTCATGTACGACGCCTTCAACGCCGGGATGTCCGGTAAGACTTTTGTCAGGCCCATGGATCAGCGAACCTCCTCGCTGGCAATCCGTGTCTCCGGCGACACGACGATGTCTCGAGTGAGGTCAACCACCGGGCCGGAACGACCGAAGGGATCAAGCGGAGCCGCGGCACGATTTCGCACGAAAGAAGGGTGCGGACGTTCTCGTCGCCGCTGCGATCGTGCAAGAGCCCACATCGATGGTTCCATTCTCTTTGCTCCAGAGTACATCTGCTGGGCCCGCAGGAGTGCGGTGACGGGGCGAGCGAGCCGCGGAAGCAACGAACGGTGATCGCGAGCGCCGGGTTCGAATCGATCCTCAGTCAAGTCGAGGACGCGGGGTCCCGCCGCATTCTGCTCCAAGCGCGTTGCGCCTTCAGCGACGTCGGACTTGGTTGTGATGACCGCGGTCCAGATGTGATGCGGCCGGCGCCGCAGAAAGTCGTAATAGCCGAGGGCGCGAGCCGTCATTTCCAGGGCGACTGCGCCCGCCACCCACAACGGATCGTGAGCGATGCGAGATGACTCGGAACGGAAGAGCGCACGGCCTACCCGCACGACACTCATCGTCGAGGCGTTGTAGCCCTGCTCTTTCGCGATGTGGAGGTGCCCGGCGAAGATTCGGCGCCGCTGAGTCAGGAAGTCAGCCAAGGTCGCGGGCCCGCGGTTGTACACGATTGCTCGCGGCTCGTACACGAGGCGTAGCCCGAGCTCAGTGACAACTGCCTGGATGGAGATCTCGTCTACCGCTGTGTCGGTGGGAATGCGCGGCACGATGTTTCGGAACGCAACGATCTCACCGAGCTTGGGCGAGTCCCGCGCAATCTTGTCATGCAAGCGCCAGACCAGATGCACTGCATAGCCGAGGAAGGTGTCGTCGTCGTTGACCGGGATCGGGTGCCCGCCGACCATGCCGACGGCGGGATCGTGGAAATGCTCGACAAGGGCATCGATCGCGCCGGGCCTCGCGATGTTGTCTCCGTTGACCATCAAGAGAACGGGAGACCGTGCGGTGGCGATGAAGAGGTTGATCGCCGACGCCTTCCCGGCGCGCTGCTCCTGGACGACGAGCCTCAGCCGAGGCTCTTCGCGTGCGAGGGACGCGACAATCTCGGTCGTCCGGTCGGTGCAACCGCTCGCGACCACGATCAGCTCGTCCAGGTCTCCCGAGACAGGCTCCTGACCGAGGATCGCGTTGATCGCGTTTGCGATGTTTCGTTCCTCGTTGTACGCCATCATCCCGACGCTGTACTGCAACCGTGGGGCGTCGGGATGCTCCCACGATGTCCCTTCAACGCGCGATTCAGAACTGATCCCCACCGCTCGTCGGCCCTCCCGCGCGTCGTCCCCAATGTGCGCCCCGTTGGGCGACATTCAACGGCCAACCGATTCCAGCGCACTTCCACTTCTGCGCGGGTGTGATGTTCCCTGGCCTCTTTGCGCCCGAATGGGCGTCGCGGCTGAATCGCTGTTGAAGAACGACTCCCGGTCGAGTGCGACCGGGGTGGGTGATACTGGCAGGCCCTGGGCGAGGCCTCGCGCTGATCTTGCATGACATCGAGCGCCTGCGAGAGGTCGCCGTCGGCGCGCCGTTCGCGCTCGACCGTCTGCGCTTCGCCGACTATGAATTACCAGCGCGCGCACCACGGTCGGTCGGGTAAGCCATCCGGTGTCGGCGCGATCGGTCAACGAGATCAACGGGAACTCGAAGGGCGAGGAACAGCACGCGGCGGTGAGCGGCTTCAGGCAACGGGACGGCCATGGTGTGCGGCGGTTCGTCGCGCGATCATTCGCGATTGCCGCGTGTGCGCTTCTGGTTGGGGCTCTCGTCACGGCGCGGCCGCGGACCGCAGTTGCGACCGGCATCCAGAGTGTGACGGACTATCCGGTTCCCGGTGGCCAGCCGTGGGGAACCGCCTTCGACGGTGCCGGACGTGTCTGGGTGGCGATGCCCGGTTGTGACCCGTCGCCGACCTGTCCCAGCTCGACGCCACCCGGCAAGCTCGCGCGTTTTGATCCCGGGACACGCAGCTGGAGCACCGTCGTTTCACTGCCGGCGGGTTATGGCCAACCGCTGTTCGTCGCCGTTGACCAGGCCGGCAGAGTCTGGTTCACGATGCCCGTCACGAATGCCATCGGTTTGTACAATCCTGTCGATTCGACCGTGAGACAATGGCCTGTCCCGACGGTCAGCGCCGGGCCCTGGGGACTTGCCGTCGACTCCAGGGGCAAGGTCTGGTTCACCGAGCACTATGTGAACAAGATTGGTTCTTTTGATCCGACTTCTCAGTCTTTTCAAGAAATCTCGACCTCGGCGGCGAACAGTAACCCGTACGGGATAGCGGTGGACTCCGTAGACAATATTTGGTTCACCGAGAACACCGATTCGGTCGCACGGATCGGACGATATACCGCTCAAGGAATCCTGTCCGAATACAAAGTGCGAAGCACCTCGACCGCGGGCACCGGACTCACTCCACATCTCATAACTATCGATCGCAACGGAAACGTTTGGTGGTCTGAAGGGTGGGTCAGTGGGATCGGTACTCTGAACCTCGCCTTGGCTGTGCCTGGGACGAGCATCGGCGTCACCGAATATCGGTACACCCCGGCTTGCGGGAGTTGCGGTTCCCACACCTCTGGCATCGCCGCCGATAAGCAAGGGCTCATCTGGCTGGACGACTCATTGCAAAATATGTTCGGATCCTTTCCGACCGGCGGCGGAGCTTTCTCCTTCTTCCAGAGTCCAGGCAACCATCCGCACGACGGTCTCAACGTGGACTCCCAGAACCGCATCTGGTTCGACGAGGAATTCTCCAACCGCTTGGCGGTCGCCGTGCAATCCGGTTCGTCGACGACGACCACGACGGGCTCGTCGACGTCCACGACAACGACGACGACGCCCGGGTCGGGGACGGTGTTGGCAGCAGACGGCTTCCAGCGCGCCGATCAGGCGTTCTGGGGCAGGGCATCGGACGGCCAGACCTGG
>JBBQXS010000017.1:0-86144 GCA_038209365.1 Acidimicrobiia bacterium
TCGGCAGTATCGGGCCAACACACCACTCGGTATTTCGCGCCCTTTGTGACATCCGGGCTGGTCGACGACACCGACCCGCCGACGCGCGAGGAGAGCACAAACTGCCTGGTCACAGGCGCGGCCGAGTTTTCGGCACCCACAGGCTCTGTTGCGTTGAGTCGGACCGACCCGCGCGGGAAGGCTCTCGCGAGTTCTCTTGGTTAGATCGTGCGGGCGAGTTCGGTGAACGCGACCGCGACGCGACGATGAACACGCGCGTCAACGCCGAGTTCGTAGTGGCCGCGCCGCACGTTCTGCATCAACGCGTGACCGCCCATGATGATCCTCGCGGACCGGGCGCGTTTGAGGCCCCGCATCGCTCGCAGACGGGCTTTGAGTCGGCCGTGGTCGGCTTCGACCCGGTTGTTCGCATACTGCTCGGTGTTGTGAAACGCGCTGGGCATGAGTTCGTGAATCGCTCGTGCCAGCGCGGGTGCCCGATCGGTCACGACCTCAGCAGGCTCGCCGTGGGCACCGAGCGCTGACGCGAAGAATCGTCGGGCGGCTCGGATGTCGCGCCGGGGCGAGACGTACACGTCGATGACCTGGCCGTACCGGTCGATAGCCCGATATACGTACCTCCACCGGCCCGTCACCTTCACATGAGTCTCGTCCACCAACCAACGATCCCCAACGCCGTGGCGGCACGGCCGTGCCGCGTCGACGAGCAAAGGCGGGAAGCGCTGCACCCACCTGAAGACCGTGACGTGATCGACTTCGATCCCACGCTCGACCAGCAGCTCCTCCAAGTCGCGATACGACAGGCCATACCGCAAGTACCAACGCACCGCGAGCACGATGATCTCTTGGCGGGAACCGATATCCGGCGAACGCCGAAGGGGCCGACAGATTCAGGCGGCGGGCGTGGCGACGTGTCATCCCGCCACTCTCGCACCCCGCGCTCAATGCAACAGTGCCACTTCAACATCGCCGCGGGTCGAGTCCCCTCAGGGGACGTAACCGAACGCGACTCGAACCGGCAAATCACACATCTCGCCCGGGCAGTTCTTCGATATTGCCCCTCGAAATGGAAGGCTGAACAGCTCGTCGTGGGGGTTCAAGTCGGTGGGGGGACACAAACCCTAACCCCACGCGTTGGCGCCGACGGTGAGTTCCTGATTGCTGCGTGACCGGGCCCACTCCCCTGCCGAGGGCGGCCGGCCGAAGGGCGCGCGTGCGGGAGCCCGGCGGGTTCGACCTCGGCGAGGAAGCCGAGTGTCCGACGTCGACACGGAGGACCGGCAAGCGGACGGGTGCAGTCAGTGCGAGCGCCCGCAGATGGTTCCGTCACCTCCGGTGGCGATGACCAGATCGGCGGATGCCGCGAGCACGTCGATCGACACCGGGTCTCCCAGGGGCCGCGAGGGGTGAGGGTCCCGCGAGCGTCACAACCCGGGTGCCGTGTTGCGTTGCCCAGTCACGGATGCCGGCGAACACCTCGATCCAGTCACGCTCGGGTGAGCGATCACGCCGACGCTCCCGAGCGGAGTCCGACGGACGTCGACGATCGATCCGGCAGGCGGGCATGGATCCTGGTCGGTCGACCGCGGTGGAGCTACATGTCGCGGTAGCGCTTCGCACCAGCGAGATTGGTCTGCAGCGACGAGGCGACATACGAAGAGGACGCGCGTAGCCTCAGCGCCGGTGGACGATGACTCGATCGTCGGCGCCTCGATCCTTCCGTCGCGGCGGCGACGCCGGCTTGGTGCTGCGGCGTCGTATCTCGGTTTGCTGTTCGTCTTGATCACGTTGAACTTCGCGCTGCCGCGCTTCATGCCGGGCGACCCGATCGACGCACTGATCGCCCAGAGCTCGAGCAATTTCACGTTCGGCGAACCGAGCCGAGCTGCGCTCGAGCGGTACTACGGCCTCGACGAACCGCTGCCACAGCAGTACGCGCACTACCTCGGGCGGCTCACCCGCGGTGATCTCGGGCGATCGATTGTCACGAACGCGCCAGTGTCCGAAGAAATCGCGCGCCGTCTTCCGTGGACGCTGCTTTTGATGGGAACGTCGCTCCTTCTCGCGACGGCGATCGGAATCCTCGCGGGAGTACACAGCGGGTGGCGTCGCGGCCGGTCACTCGATCGGACATTGCTCGCAGGGCTCTTGGCGGTGCGCGAGTTCCCGGCGTTCTTGCTGGCATCCATATTGCTGTTCGTGTTCGCCGTGAAGCTCGGCTGGCTTCCGCTGTTCGGAGCGGAAACGCCCTTTGCCGATTTCGGGTTCGGCGGTCGGATCGTGGACATTGCCGAGCACCTCCTCCTGCCGACGCTGGTGCTGACCGTCGGGTTGACGGCGGGAACCTTTCTCGTCATGCGCGCGGGCATAGTCAACGAGCTCGGCTCCGACTATCTGGTCTTGGGCAGGGCGAAGGGACTGCGCGAGCGTCGCCTCAAGTATCGCTATGCGGCGCGAAACGCACTGTTGCCGGTGCTCAGTCTCACCGCGCTGCAGCTGGGTTTTCTCGTCACCGGTGACGTGCTCATCGAACGGGTCTTCGCCTACCCGGGGCTGGGCAATCTGCTCTACGCGTCGATCGGCTCGCGCGACTACCCGACCATCCAGGGCGTGTTCCTCGTCGTGAGCGTGAGCGTCGTGACGGTGAACGCGCTGACCGACGTCCTCTACCGTCGTCTTGATCCCAGAGCCGAGCGATGAACCCACGTCGCACATTGCGCGATGCACTGCGAGCGCCGATGGTGATGCTCGGTCTCTCACTCATCGGCATGCTCGCCTTGGTAGCCGCGCTTGCGCCGCTGCTCGCGTCGCACGGCCCGAACGCGATCTCCGGACCGGCGCTCGAGCGCCCATCGCCACAGCATTGGCTCGGTACTGATGTGCCGGGTCGCGATCTGTTCGCCCAGCTCGTCTTCGGTGCGCGCGCGTCACTCACGGTTGCTGTGCTCGGCGGATCGCTGGCGATGGCGGGTGCGATCGTGCTGGGCGTGATTCCCGCCTTGATCGGCGGCGGAACCGATGCGATTGCGACCCGCGTCGCGATCTTCGTGCTCGCGTTGCCAGGGCTCCCGCTGCTGATTCTCATCGGCACGTTCGCAGGGAACAGCCGCATCGCGATCATCGTCGTGATCGCCGTGATTGGTATGGCTCCGAACGCGCGCATCTTGCGCGGCCAGGCGCTGAGCCTGCGTCAGCGCGGCTATATCGCGTCGGCCCGCGGGTTCGGCGGCGGGCCGCTGTACATCGCGCGTCGTCACCTTGTGCCCGGCCTCGCGCCGCTCATCGTCGTCGGGTTCGTCAACTGGGCCGCAGTGGCGATCAGCCTCGAGGCAGGACTCGCGTTCCTCGGCCTCGGCGACCCGTCGTCGATCAGCTGGGGCATGATGCTCAACCGTGCGCTGTCGCAGCAGAGCCTCTACTTCAGTCCCTTGTGGGTGTGGTGGGTCCTGCCCGCGGGGTTCGCGATCACGGTAGCGGTGCTCGGCTTCACCCTGGTCGGAGTCGGGCTGGAACCGACGTTCAACCCGCGGTGGCTGCGGACGTCGTGACCGCGCTTCTCGAGGTACGCGATCTCCGGGTCACTTTCGGCGGCGACGTCGAGGCGGTCCGCGGCGTCACCTTCTCGATCGAACGGGGCGACTCGCTCGCGATGGTGGGCGAGAGCGGTTCCGGCAAATCGACGATTGCGCACAGCATTCTCGGGCTCGTGCAGCCGCCCGAGGCGCGCGGCAGCGTGCGCCTTGGCGGCCGCGAGGTGCTCGGCGCTGATGTCGTCACACTGCGAGAACTGCGGTGGTCGGTTGCCGCGCTCGCGTTGCAGGGCGCTCCGTTCAATCCGGTGATGACGGTCGGAGCCCAGATCGTCGAACCACTCATCGATCGTCTCCGCGCCGACCGTTCCACGGCTCGGGCGAAGGCGCACGCGCTCGCCGACGAAGTCGCCCTCGACCCCGCGCTTCTTGATCGCTACCCGCACGAGCTTTCGGGTGGAGAACGCCGCCGTGCGACGTTGGCGATGACGTTGGTCCTCGACCCGGAGTTGGTGATCCTCGACGAACCGACCGCCGGGCTCGACCCGGCCACCCGCCGGCGGGTCGTGGACAACATCCGCCACCTTGCCGACCGGCGCGACTTCGCGTTACTGGTGATCTCTCATGATCTTCCCGACGCGGCCGCGCTCGCCGAGCGGACGATGGTGCTCTACGCGGGCGAAGCGATGGAGCAGGGTGACACCGTCCCCGTGATGGGCGAGCCCGCGCACCCGTACAGCTGGGCGCTCGTCAACGCGTACCCGGTGATGAGCACGACGAAGGATCTTCGGCCGATCCGCGGCCTGCCGCCCGACCCTCGTGCGGTGCCGACCGGCTGTCCGTACCACCCGCGTTGCACGCAAGCGGAACAGCAATGCGTCGACACTCGTCCGATGCTCGCCGAGTCACGGGACCGGCTCGTGGCCTGTCACTTCGGCGGCCTGAGAGAGCTCCTGCGCGCCGAGGGCGTCACCAAGACGTTCCGTTCGGCCGGTCGTGCAGTGCGCGCGCTCGACGACGTGACACTCGCGGTGCGGGAGGGCGAGTCCGTGGGAGTGATCGGGCCGTCGGGCAGCGGCAAGTCGACGCTGGCGCGGATCTTGACCGGTCACCTCGCGCCCGGTGCCGGTCAGGTTGTCGTGCGCGGAACACCGTTGCCGATGACGTGGCGAGGCGCGGCCGCGAAGGAACTGCGGCGCGCAGTGCAGTTGGTGATGCAGGATCCATCCGATGCATTGTCGCCGCGCATGACGGTCGAGGAGCTCGTCTGCGAGCCGCTCGACCTCGGCAACGAAGTCGACCGGGAGCAGCGACGCGTCGCGGTCGCCGAGATGCTCGAGCAAGTGGGCCTGCCTGCATCCGGTGCGTTTCTCGAAACGCTCCCGCACGAGCTCTCCGGTGGTCAGCTGCAGCGCGTCGCCTTGGCTCGCGCCCTCGTGCTGCAACCCAAGCTCCTCGTCGCGGACGAGCCCACCGCAATGCTCGACGCCTCCGAGCAGGCGCGTGTGCTGGTTGTGTTGCGCGAGCGTCAGATCGAGATGGGACTCGGGCTCGTGCTCGTCTCGCACGACATGGCCGTCGTGCGCAAGGTCGTCGATCGCATCGTCGTGCTCGACGGCGGGCGTGTCGTCGAAGAAGGGTTGTCACAGCACGTCGCGGTGGCGCCGGCAAGCCGTACGGGTCGAGACCTTCTCGACGCGGCGCCGTCGTTCGATGTCGTGCGCCACCCCCGGTCTCCCCCCGCAACCGAGAACAAAGGACGACGCTGATGGAAGACGATGTCCCGATGGAACCGACCCGTTCGTTCGTCTTTGACCGCCGCCGGTTCCTGGTCGGCGCCGCCGCGAGCGCCGGCGCGCTGGTGCTGGCGGCATGCGGGGATTCGAAGAACGCGAAGTCGACGAACACGCCGGGCGGAAGCACCAGCCCGACGGGCGAGGACCCGCGCACGTTGGCGCCCCTCGCCCGGCCCACCTTGCATCTCCCGCACGGCGCGTTCGGGTTCCCGTCACCGTTTTCCTCCAACGGCGGCATCGGTTACATCCAGATGAGCCTGCTGTACGACACGCTGCTGTGGAAGGACGGCACGGGCGCGCTGCTCCCGTGGCTCGCGTCGCGGTTCGACCGTTCGGCCGACAACCTCACGTACACCGTTGAGCTGCGCCCAGGGCTGAAGTGGAGCGACGGCGCGCCGCTCACCGCCGACGACGTCGTATTCACGTTCAACTACTACGCCGAGCAGACCACGTTGCCGCCGCCGGTCATTGTCCAACCGCCTCAGGGCATCGCATCCGTTCGCGCAAGCGGTCCGACCAAGGTCGCGATCACACTGGAGGCACCCGACGTGACCTTCGTCGAGCAGGTCGCGGGCGCGCTGCCGATCGTGCCCCGTCACATCTGGTCGAAGGTCGCCGATCCGTCCTCGGCGCAGAACCGCAGCCTGCTCGTCGGGTCCGGCCCTTACCGGCTCGAGTCCTACACCGGCGACGCCGGTCCACTCCTCTACACCGCGGTCGACGACTACTTTCTCGGCCGCCCGTTCGCGCAGCGCATCCAGTTCAACGAGGTGGACGACGAGTTCGCAGGGGTGCTCGCCCGGGCCATCGACGCGGGAGGAGGCGACGGCGTGCGCGCCGATGTGCTTGCCCAGTTCGAGCACGACCCGTCGTACGGGATCGTCACCGCGCGCGGCACAACGACGTTCCCGCTGTACTGGAACCTGAAGAAGGGTGGGGCGCTCGCGGATGTGAAGTTCCGCCAGGCGTGCGCCAAGACCATCGACCGCAAGGACCTCGTGACTCGACTCGCCGGCGGCCACGGCGAGCCGGGAAACCCGGGTTTCTTGGGCCCCGAGAACCCGTTCGTGACGAGCGTCGAGCAGTACGACGTCGACGTACCGGGCGCCAACGCGCTCCTCGATTCGGCCGGATACTCGCGTACCGGCGGCACCCGGAAGGGCCCGGATGGCGCGTCACTGAGCTTCGAGTTGCTCGTCGGCAACGACCAGGCCCCGCTCGCGGAGGTGCTGAAAGGCGCCCTCGCCAAGATCGGGGTCGAGATCAAACCGAAGGCCGTCCAGATCGGGCCGGCCTTGTACGGCACCAAGCTGTCGGGGAACTACGAAATGGCCGTGCTCGTGTACCCCGGGCCGAGCCCGGGCGGTCCGAACGCCGATCCCGACCTGCTGCGCCAGGCGTTCTCCTCGAAGGCGCCGCTGTCATTGACCGGCGCGACCGGATACGCCGATGCGGAGTTCGACGGCCTCGCCGAGCGGCAACGGTCGGCGTTCGATCAGACCACACGCAAGGATCTCGTCGGGCAGATGCAGCGCATCATTGCTCGCGACGTTCCGGTGCTGCCGCTGTACTCGCCCGAGCGCGTGGTGGTGTTCCGCAAGACCGTCCTGGACCGGTGGTACTTCACTCCGGGCCAGTTCCCCACGTCCGACGACAACAAGCAGCTCTTTGTCACGGGGCTCACGACCGGCACCGCGATTCGCCCGACCAAGTAACACGCTGAACATCGGTAACCTTGCGAGCCGGAGGTCACACCGTGAAGATCGCGATCGTCGGCAAGGGTGGTTCGGGGAAGACGACGACGTCGGCCGTGCTTGCGCGCCGGCTCGCGCAGCAGGGCGCGCGCGTCGTGGCGCTCGACTGCGATACGAACCCCAACCTCGGGATCTCGCTCGGCGTCGGGGAAGACGAGACCGAACGGCTGGTGGGAATGCGCCAAGCACTCGACGCGGCCGGCAACGCCGATCAGGATGCGCACGCCGCCGACTGGGCCACGCTGCTCGACCGCTTCGGTACCGACGCGCCCGACGGCGTGACGCTCGCGGTCGTGACGCAGATCGACAACCCCGAACCGGGCTGTCCGTGATGCGGTCTCTCTCCCGAGCAGTTGCTCGGGTCCGTTGATCCCGGCGCATCCGTCGTCGTCGCCGATTTCGAAGCCGGTCTGGGGACACTGACCCGCCTCGGTGACGTGCGCGTCGATGTCGTGGTCGTCGTCGTCGAGCCGATGGCGAAGTCCATCGAAGTCGGCACCCGGGCCGCCGCGTACGCGGCGACACACTCGACCGACCGCGTCGTGGTGTTAGCCAACCGAGTACGCAACGACGACGACCTCGGCGCGATTCAGCGCGCCTTTCCCACGGCCGAGGTCGTGGTGGTCCCCGACGATCCCACCATCGGTGAGGCCGATCGCCGCGGGGTCGCGCCGCTCGATGTCGCGCCGACGTCGCCGGCCGTCGAAGCGATCAGCGCGCTTGCGTCGATCGTCGCGCCTCGCGCGCAGTGACGCTCAGGTCGGGATCGCGGGGGTGGTCGTGTCGAGGAACTCGATGAGTGCGTCGACTGCCTCGCGCACCGGACCGGCAAGCGTGCCCACGGCCGCACCCGCGCGGTCGGCGTCGGCAACCGCCGGTTCGTAAGGAATGACGCCGCACAACTCGACGCCGTACTCGGCGCACGTGTCGGCGAAGAACGCGACGTCGTCGGGAAGACGCGCCTTGTTGCCCAACCCGTACGTGCGCGGGATCCCGAGCTCGTCGGCGAGGGCTTGGGTCCGCGCCGCGGTCACGACCGACTTCCGACTCGGTTCCATCACCACGACGAGAATGTCGGCGTGGGCCAGCGTGCCGCCCGATCGGCTCAAATGTTCGAGACCAGCTTCCATGTCGACGATGGCAACGTCGGCATGGTCCTCGATAGCCATGCCGAGCAGGCTGCGGACCGCGGCGTGGTGCCCGCACGTGCATCCCGCGCCCGCCTGGTCCACACGCATTGCAGACAGGAGGCGCGGGCCGGCCGGTGTCACGCGTCCGTATTCGCGCAGCAATGCGTCGGCGCCGAGCGTGCCCGAGCCCACCGCGAGGTTGCGCGGAATGACGGGGATCGCTTCGGTCTCGGCCAGCGACAGGCCGAGCGAGATGCCGAGGTTGGGGTTCGAGTCGGTGTCGACGGCGATGACCCGCTGTCCGGCGGCTTCGAAGCCCCGCGCCACCAGCGCAGCCACGGTGGTCTTCCCAACGCCGCCTTTGCCGACGATCCCCAACTTCATCGTGCTGCCTCCTCGATCCTTCCGAGTGTTGCACGCCCAACAAGGCGCCGGTGCCTCGTGACGCCGGCACGAATCGCGTTCATCGGCAAGGGCGGCGCCGGGAAGTCGGTGATCGCGGGCACCTTCGCCCGGCTGCTCGGCCGTCAGGGCACCCCGGTGCTCGCAGTGGACTCGGATCCCATGCCGGGCCTTGGGTTCTCGCTCGGCGTCCCTGGTGTCGACGCCCCGCTGCCGGACGACGCGCTCGAAGACGACGCGCCCGGTCCCGACGGGCGGCCCCAACCGGCGCGGCTGCGGCTCCCGCCGGTCGAGGCCACCGAACGGTACGCGGCCGCGGCTCCTGACGGCGTGCGGTTCTTGCAGTTCGGCAAGTTGCGGGGCCACGTGCGCGAGCTTCAGCGTTCCCAGCAGGTGTTCCGCCGCATCATCGATGGGATGCGATCGGAGGGCTGGCACGTGATCGGCGACCTTCCGGGCGGCACTCGCCAGCCGTTCTTCGGGTGGGGTGACTTCGCCGACACTGTCGTCGTGGTGGCCGAGCCGACCGCGGCCTCGCTGCTCACCGCGCGCCGGCTCGCCAACCTCACCCGCTCGGACGCCGCGCCCGCTCGTCTGGTCGTCGTCGCCAACAAGGTGCGCCGCGCCGCCGAGGTCGATCGGGTGGCGGACCGCAGCGGTCTCGAGGTCGTCGGCGCCGTGCCGGACGACCCCGCGGTCCGTGCCGCCGACCGCGCGGGCCGGGCACTGCTCGACGTCGGCGCCGACAGCGACGCAGTACGCGCAATCGCCGACCTGGTAGCGCATCTGGTGGAGGCGCCATCGTCCGCAACCGACCCGGACGACTGATCACTACTCGCATTCTGCATGTACCTGCGGCAGACTGCCCGAGGAGGACTCGATGGTCGGTTGGTGGATCGTCAACGCCGCGGTGCTCGTCGTCGTCGTCCCCGTCGTCGTCCT
The DNA here is from genome assembly GCA_038209365.1 of Acidimicrobiia bacterium. Taxonomy (GTDB): domain Bacteria; phylum Actinomycetota; class Acidimicrobiia; order IMCC26256; family PALSA-610; genus DASQHW01. Next base: position 9,555 of record JBBQXS010000017.1, read on the forward strand.
GCTCGCGAACCGCGTGATCCGCGCCGGCCTCGAGATCAACCGGTACGCGGAGGACATCCTCGAGCACGGCGTCGGTATCGCCGCCAATCTCGAGCCCGTCCCTGCGCTGGTCGAAACCCGAGACCTGGTGGCAACGGCCACCGGCCATGCCGTCGCGTACGTCACCGCGCTCCGACGAATGCTCGCGAGGTAGGACGCGATGTCGGCGGCCGCCATCGTCTCGCTCGTGTTGGTCGGCGTGTTGGTCGCCGCTCTCGCGTTCTATCTGATCTGGGTGGTCTTCATCTTGCGCCGGGCCGTCGACACGCTGGGCAAGGTGACATTCGGCGTGCGGGCGATCGCGTACCGCACCGCGCCCATCGGCGACCTTGTGACCGACATCAACGCCAACCTGAACGCGGTGGCCGACGCGCTCGAAGGGCTGACCGCGCCGCCCGCCGCGGACACGCCGACCGAGATCTCTACGGGCACGCGATGATCGAGGGAGGAGTAACGCCGACGATGCCGGTCGAACTCTGCTGTGCGGACGTCGGGCTCGCCTGCCGCCACGTGACCAAAGCCGACAACGCGGAGGATCTCGTCGCCAAGGTCGCCGAGCACGCGCGCGACGCGCACGGCGTCGAGCTCAACCAAACGTTGATCGACTACGCCACCACCAAAGTCCGCTCGTCCTGATTCGAGGAGCACATGGCAACGCGTCCCGCCCGGTCCCCGGCCGCGGATCTTCTCGACCTGCTCGGGCCGGTCGACAAATTCCACGACCACGACGTGCTCGGCGACTTCGGCATGCCGACGCGCGCGTCGATGGAGCAGATGCTTGCGCCGGTCGCGACCGTCGGGGCGCACTCCAAGATCGGCCCGCTCGAGAAAGTCCACGCGTTCTGGCTCGCGGGCATGAGTTGTGACGGCTGTTCGGTCGCGGTGACCGGCGCCCAGGCGCCGTCGGTCGAGAGCCTCGTGCTCGGCGCGCACCCGGGCCTCCCGCAAGTGATCCTGCATCACCCGGTGTTGAACGTGGAGTCGGGCCCGGCGTACATGCGCGCCCACGAGATGGCGTTCGCGGGTGAGCTCGATGCGCCGTACGTCGTGATCTTGGAAGGATCGGTCGCCGACGAGACGATCGCCGCGCGGGCCGGCGGCTACTGGTCGGGCCAGGGCGAAGAGCCATGGGGACTCGGCGGCGAACTGCGGACGGTCTCGACCGCCGAGTGGATCGCGCGCCTCGCGCCGGGGGCCGCCGCCATGCTCGCCATCGGCACGTGCGCGACGTGGGGAGGCATCCCGGCCGCCGAAGGAAACCCGACCGGCGCGATGAGCATGATGGACTTCTTGGGCAAGGACTACCGCAGCGCGCTCGGTGTGCCGGTGATCAACGTGCCGGGGTGTCCGCCGATCGGTGACAACTTCACCGAGACCGTCGCGGCGGTCCTGTACTTCCTGCAAGGTTTTGGTCCGTTGCCCGAGTTCGACGAACTTGGTCGGCCGGCATGGCTGTTCGGCGAGACCGTGCACCGCCATTGTGTGCGCGGCGCGTACTACGAAGAAGGCACCTACGCCAAGGAGTTCGGCGACCCCGAGTGCCTCGTGGAGATCGGTTGCTGGGGCCCGGTCGTCAACTGCAACATCACCTCGCGCGGGATGATCAACCACGTCGGCGGCTGCATGAACTCCGGCGGCGCGTGCATCGGCTGCACGATGCCGGGGTTCCCCGACAAGTTCACGCCGTTTTACAAGCGGCCCCCGGGCTCGGCCGTCTCCACCGCCGCCAGCCGGCTCATCGGCAGCATGATCCGGCCGCTGCGGAAGGTCACGAACTCGCACCTTAATCGGGAGGTGCGCTGGGACCATGAAGACGAGGTGCCCACCGGCTGGGCCACCGAGAACTCCGGACCCACCCTCACGGCCAACGTCGCCCACAAGTTCTACGACCGGCTCCGCCGATCGAACGACCACGCCAAGGGTCGGGGCGGCGAGTTCGGCAAGACCTCGACCCCGCGAAAGAGCTGACGCGCCATGTGCTTCAAGAACTTGCCCATCGAGTTCGACGACGACGGCCGGGCGCGCCTCAAGGAAGGCATCCCCGACCCGTACTCGATGATCAGCTCGCGTCCGCGCGTCGACATCACCGACGTCGAACGCGAAGAGCAGATCAAGCGGCTCATGGCCCGCAACGGTCACATCAAAGACATCAACATGGACCCGGTCACCCGCGTCGCGGGCGCGCTCGCGGTGCACATCACCGCCGACCTCGAAAAGGGCGAGCACCTCGACGCGCGCGCCCAGGCAACGCTGTTCCGCGGCTACGAGGTGATCCTGATGGGTCGCGACCCGCGCGACGCCATCTTCATCTCGTCGCGCGCGTGCGGGGTGTGCGGCGGTGTGCACAGCCACTGCTCCGCGTACGCGATCGAGATGGCGATGGGGTTGGCCCCGCCGCCGATGGGGACCGTTGTGCGGAACCTGGCCGAGGCCGCCGAGATGGGCTACGACAACCCGTTGCACCTCTACTTGTTGGCGGGCCCCGACTACTCCGAATCGGTCGTACGTGCGGTCAATCCCGAGTTGTGGCCCAAGGCCGAGAAGTGGCTGTGTCCCGGCGCGGCGCACCACGGGTTCCGCACGATGGCCGATCTGATGACCGCGCTCAACCCGCTCACCGGCGACCTGTACCGCGAGGGTCTCGACTTCACGCGGCTGTCGCGGGAGATGTTCGTCGTTCTCTACGGCAAGTATCCGCACCCCCAGGGCGTCGTGCCCGGCGGCGTGTCGAGCACGGTGACGCTGCAGACGCTGAACGAGTACCACTCCAAGCTCGGACGCATCTTCGACTACGCGCAGCGGATGCTCGCGGTGTGGAACGACATCCCCGAGTTCTTCTACGAGTGCGACGACCGCTACCGCCGCATTGGCGCGCGCCCAATGAACCTCGTCGACACCGGCTTCTGGGACGACCCGTACGCGTACGACGCGACGTACGCGAACTGCGACGAGTGGGGGCAGCGCCGGTGGTCGACGCCGGGCGTCGTGATCGACGGCGAGCTCGTCACCTCGCGGCTGACCGACATCAACGTGGGGTGGGAAGAGTTCGTCGACCACTCCTACTACGACGAGTGGGACGGCAGCCGCTACCGCACCGACGACCTCGGCAACCCGCTCAGCCCGTACCACCCGTGGAACAAGCAGACGCTGCCCCGACCCGGCGGCAAGAACTGGAAAGAGAAGTACACGTGGGCGTGCACGCCGCGCTGGGACCGCCAGGTGGTGGAAGCGGGCGCATACGCGCGGCTGTTCACGACCGCCATGGCACAGAAGCTGCCGGCCAATCCCTTCATCGAAGCGACCGGGTCCAGTCTGCGCATGTTGGTGCCGAAAGGCCTCACCGGCGAAGCGGAAGTCGAGTGGCACGTGCCAGAGTCGTGGAACGCGCTCGAGCGCAACCGAGGCCGCGCCTTCCACTATCTCTTCTCACAGCTCGTCGGTCTCAACACGTTATTGCAGGCCTACGACCTGATGAAGCAAGGCGAGACGCGCGTCGCGGCCGTGACCGCCGACGAGCTCGACCGCCACATTCCCAAAGACGAAGTGCGCAGCGTCGGATGGTGGGGCGCGGGCCGGGGCTATCTCACCCACCACATGGTGATGGAGAAAGGCCGCATCGCGAACTACCAGATCTGCACGCCCTCGACGATCAACGCGTCACCACGCGACCCGTTCGACCAACCCGGCCCGTACGAAGAAGCCGTCATGAACACGCCGATCCTCGAGGAGTTCGACGATCCCGGGCGATTCACGTCGATCGACATGCTGCGCGCGATCCGCAGCTTCGACCCGTGCATGCCGTGCACCACCCACGTCGACACGGGCGACGGCACGGTCGTGCGCGAGGTGAACACCTGCTCGTGCGGCGCTGACTGACATCGTGACCGGGTGGACCCTGGTCGGCGGGGTCGGCCAGCTGTTCCAGGGCGACCTCGACGTCGGTCGGCTGGCGGTCGACGCGCTCGCGGCCGCGGACCTCGGCCCGCACGTGCTCGTCGAGGAGCTGCATTACGGCGCGGTCGCAGTCGCCCAACGACTCCAAGAGCTCGATCCGATCGGGCTCGTGCTCGTCGGCGCCGAAGTCCGAGGGCGTATGCCGGGGACGGTGGAACGACGGCGCGTCCAACCGTTCGACAGTGTCGAGCCGGAGGAGGCCCAGCGCGCCGTCGCCGAGGCCGGCACCGGATACGTCGATATCGACCTCGTCATCGACGTCGCGCGCGCCTTCGGCGCGTTGCCGGACCGGACGGTTGTCGTCGCGGTCGAGCCGCTGACCGTGGGCCCGGGAGTGGAGCTGTCCGAACCCGCCCGACGCGGACTCGACCGCGCGGTCGCGTTGGTACGCGAGGAGGCCGCGCGCGCACCGGTCCTCGAGCTTGCCGACCGGCTGCGGCGCGTCGTCGCCGACCCGGCACGGCTGGAACCGAGCGCCGCGCTGGACGCGCTGCACTCACTGCTGCGCGAGCTCGCGGTGCTCGACGCCGATGGTCGTTGGGGTCACACGTTCCGGTGGCGCGACCGTCTGCGGCAAGCCATTTCCGACGGCGACACCGGCGCAGGCATGGACCATCTCGACTGGGGATTGTGGTGGGCGCTCATCGAGGCGCTTGATCGGTTGGAGGCGGCCGAGTCGGCGTGACGTCGTAACCGGAGAGGTCAGGCGGCTGGTCGATGTCGCCAACGGCCGGCTCGAGGATGCCGAGATGTTGCGGCCGAATCGCGACGCGGCTTCCGCGTGCCGTCGTCACGACGAGCGCGCCGTCAGCCAAGCACGCGCTCGCCTCCCCCTCGGTCATCGGGCCACCCGGTCCGAGCGGAATGAGCCGAGCCCGCACCCGCTGTCCCAACGTCGTGCACCGCGCGGTGACGGTGGCGAGCACTGTGTCGGGATCCTGAGCGAGGCGGGCCTCGATCGCGTCGGCGGCGCGGGCGAGCAGTGGACCGCGCGGCGGTTCGACGCCGCGCAGCCACACGTTGATCACCGCCCAGGTCAATCCGTCGGGACCGAGCTCCGACTCGACGCCGACGGCCCCGGCCAGTTCACCGTCGCGCCAGACCTCGTCGGGCCAGTGCACCTCGCCACCGGCGAGCGCGTCCGCCACGCCGGCCACCGCGACCAGATAGAGCCATCCCTCGCGCTCGGCGGGCAACGGCGGATGCACGACGAGCGAGAAGCCCACGTCGCGCTCGGGGACGAGCGCCCACGGCCAGCCGGCCCGCCCTCTCGGCGACGCCTGGTAGCCGGCCACGACCACTGCACCATCGGGGGCGCCCGCCCGCGCCCACGCCTGGGCGTCAGCGGCCGTCGAGAGGAGCGCCGGGTAGACCCGAGCCGGCCGCTCCGCCAACCACTGCGCCAACGCCTCGGGCGAGAGATCGTTCATCGGCGCGGGTCGATCCCGGTCTCGGCCGCGAAGACGGCCTCGAGCCGGAACAGTTGCGGCGGCGGGAACGTGACGATCGCGTCGCGCACGACGCGGGCGAACGCGTTGCGATTCGCCGCGACGCGCCATGCCATGCGCACGAGCTGCGTCATCAGGTCCGGCGGCGCTTCGAGCAGCACGTGCAACCACGCCTCTGCGACCGCGGGCCCGCGATCACCTTCGATGGCGTCGACGATGGCGGTCACCCCCGTGTCGCCAATGTCGGCGGTGGCGCCGAGTCGGAGCCAGCGCGCCGCTTCCTCGCGGATGACGGCGACCCATCGTTCCTCGGCCTCGTCGCCCAAGACCGCAACGAGGTCGTCGCCCGGTGGTCCGAGCCGCGCGAGCACGGCCGCCGCCTGGTCGCGCACTGGACCCGCCTCGTGCGCACCGGCCAGCACCTGCGCCGCTGCGAGCCGGGCGCGTGGACGATCGCCTGCGGTCTCGTACGCAAGCGCGAGGTTCGCCTTCGCCATCGCGTGCGCAACCGGGCGGATGCCGACCGGATGGGCAGCGACGGCGCGCCGAAGTGTCGTGACCGCGCCGGCCGTGTCGCCGGTTGCCAGCAAGGCCAGACCCAGCGCGTTCGCCGCCTGGCCCCGCCCGGCGTCGGGGCCGGTGCGCTCGGCTCGGTCGAGCGCGTCGGACAGAACCGCCACCGCTTCGTCATGGCGACCGGACGTCATCAACGCGGCGCCCTGCTCGCGCACGGCCGCCGCGGCCTGGGCACGGACTCCTTGGCGATCGAAGGTCTCGGCCGCGAGCGCCAGGTCCGCGGCCGCGGTGTCGGCCTCGCCGAGCTGCAACCGAACCAGTCCGAGGTTGAACAGCGCCGCGGCCTGCTCGAGTGGAAGCCCGGCCAACTGAAAGGCTTCCGCGGCGTCGGCGAACGCCGCGGCACTGTCCTCGAGATGTCCGGTCGCGCGGCGGGCCGCGCCCCAGAGGTTGCGCGCCTTCGCCTGCTCCGCCGGCAGCTTCTCGAAGAGTGCGATCGCGTGGGCGAGCTCCGCCGCGGCCGCTTCCGGTTCATTGCGCTCGAGCAACATCGCCCCGAGGTGAAAACGGGCGGTCGCGTGCTGCACCGGATAACGATCCGCGGGATGGCGATCGAGCCGCCGTCGGAGCTCGGCAACGGCTTCGTCGACTGGGGGCACCGCCGTATCGTACGGATGGTGCACGCACTGGTCGCCTGCTTCGGCAACCTGCTCAGAGGCGACGACGGCTTCGGTCCCGCGGTCGCGGCACGCCTGCTGGAACAGGGCCTGCCACCCGGCGTCAGCGTGCTCGACGTGGGCATCGGTGGCATCCACCTCGTGCACGAGCTGCTCGAGCCGGTCGACGTGTTGGTCGTCGTCGACGCGGTCGCACGGGGGCGTCCTCCCGGCACGGTCCTCGTCATGCGGCCTGACGTCGTCGACGTGCATGGCCTCTCACCGACCGAACAACGCGACCAGCTGGCCGACATGCATTACGCGACGCCGGCCCGGGCCCTCATGCTCGCGCGCGCGCTCGGGGTGCTCCCGACTGACACCTGGCTCGTCGGCTGCGAGCCGCTCGACGCGGAACGCGTCGGAGAAGGGCTTTCCGCGCCCGTGTCAAGCGCGCTCGATACGGCCGCGGCCGAGATCCACCGCGTCCTCGATGAGGCCGCTCGCGCTCGCGGCCCGAACTAAGTGCGTCGGCCCAGCGCGACCGGCGTGATCACCGGCGGCGGATGCGGCGCGGCATCGTCGAGCTCGACGTCGACGCTGCTGAAGCCGGGGAACCCGTCCCGCAGCGCGGTCTCGATCTCGTCGCGCAGCGTCTGCGCCGACGCGGTACACCCCGCGCAGGAGCCGCCCATTCGCAGCTGCACGACGCCGTCGGTGACGTCGACCACCGCCACGAACCCGCCGTGCGATTCGATGTACGGCCGGGCCGCGGCCAAGGCCGCTTCAACCTCGGCGCGCTCGTCTACACCGACGGCATAGGCGTCGAAGAGCCAGGCCACGGCCGGGTCTTCCTCGCGGAGGGCGGCCACGCGTTCGGCGCCGAGCACGTGTTCGAGACGCCGCAGCGCGAACCGGTGCAGCGCGTCGACACCGTCGAGCAGTTCGTACGCGATACCGCTCAGCTCCGGGTCCGCGTCCTCGAGGGCCGCGAGCAGCTGCTCGAGGCGCTGCAGCAGGTCGTCGAGGTCGTTCACCGTCCCAAGCTTACGTTCGCGACCCCTGCTCGCCACCTGTCACTAGATGTAAGGTGCATTCACGGTCCACCCTTGCAGCCGAGTGCTCGAGAGCGCTCAGGGGAGGCGTGTCGTGAGTGGTTGGGTACTCGCCTGGATCATCGGCGCCGCCGTCGTCGTCGTGGTGGTCACGCTGCTCCTGTTGATGATCCGGGGCGCGGCGCGCGCCGCCGCCAAGGCGGAAGACATTCTGGCGGCGCTCGAAGAGACGCAGACCAACACCACCGCGCTGTGGAAGGTCGCACAGACGAATGATGCAGCCGCGCGGATAGTCGCCGCCGCCGCGAAGGCCCGGCACGTGCTCGAAGGAGACGCCCGGTGAGTACGAACGCCTACTGGGGCATCACGCTCCTGCTCGGTCTGGTTGTTGCGGTGGTGGCGGTCGTGCTGCTCGAGATCTTCCTGCGCCAGGTCCGTCGCATCGAGCGAGGAGCCGATGCCATCTGGACCACCGGCAAGCTCGTCGCGCAGAACACTGCAACGACGTGGCTGCTGGCCGAGACCGGGAACCGCCTCGACGCATTGATCGACGAGGCGGGCCGTCACGTCGAGCTCCTCACCTCCGGGGAGGAACGCTGATGCGCGAGCTGCTCATCGCGGGATCGCTGGTCGAGATCGCTCTCGTGGTCCTCGTCCTCGCCGTGTACCTCGTCCGCATCGCGCGGTCGCTCCGGTCGACGGCCGCCGCCTTGGCGAAGGTGAGCTTCGGCGTGCGTGCCATCGAAACCCAGTGTGCGCCGATCGGCCCGAGCGTCGTGCGCATCAACGGACAGCTCGAGATCGTCGCGGGCGCCTTGGAGAAACTCGCGGTGCTGGCCGACGGGGCAGGCAGTCGTGCCTGACGTCTCGCCCCCCAAGTCGGCCGCGCTGCGTGCCATGTACTGGCGCAGCGAAATCCTTCAGGTCATGTACTGGCTCCAAGGTGAAGGGCTCGGTGACGTCGTCGACGCGCCGTTGCTCGAGCGCTTCCTCGGCGTCGACGCATCCAACGGCGTCACGTATCTCGACCGTCTCGTCGTCGAGGGCTACCTCATCCGCCAGGGTGAGTGGTACGCGTTGTCCGACACCGGTATGGCGGAGGGCGCGACCGAATTCGCGATGGCCTTCTCGGATCTGACGCGACCCGCGCACGGTGAATGCAGCGACGACTGCTGGTGCCACGCCTCGGTCGAAGAAGCCGAAGCGTGTCTCGCGGGCCGCCAACATGATCATCACCACGACGGCCACGACCACTAATGCGCATCGTCGACAGCACCGTTCTGCCGAGAGCCCATCTGCGCGTGGTGCTGCTTTTGCTCTTGCGCGCCGGCTCCTCCCATGGCTACGACCTCCTCGAAGAGACGCGTCGTCTCGGGATGCGCACCGCGGAAGCAGCCGGTGTGTATCGCACGCTGCGCGCGCTCGAGCTCGACAACTGCGTGACGTCGTGGTGGGAACCGTCGCAGTCGGGGCCGGCGCGCCGCACGTACGCGATCACGCCCGCAGGTGAGTTCGCATTGGCGGAAGGGATACAAGAGCTCGACGGGCTGCGGCGGTCGCTCAACCGGCTGCTCGCCCGCTATCGCGACATGGACCGGGACGGGTGAGGGTTGCCGTCGCCGGGAAGGGCGGCGCCGGCAAGACAACGATCGCGGCAACGGCAGCGCGTTTGGGTGCTCGCTCCGGTCGTCCGGTTGTCGCCGTCGACGCCGATAGCAACCCGAACCTCGCGGTCGCGCTCGGTGCCGGCGCGCCCGGGGTTGCGGTTGTGACGCCGAGTCTTCCGCCGTCGCTCGTGTCACGGCGCCTCGACCGGACGGGCTTCGTGTGTCCGCTCGACGCGGTGCTCGCGGAGTACGCGATCTCCGCGCCCGACGGGGTGCGGTTGGTTGCGATGGGCGCGCCGGGCCACGCCGAGGAGGGATGCCTGTGCTCCGCCCATGCGGTGGTGAGCACGCTGCTCGCGGCGCTCGGCGAGCGACCCGACACGCTCACGGTCGTCGATATGGAAGCGTCGCCCGAGCACTTGAGTCGAGGCACCGCCCGTCACGCCGACGTGCTGCTGCTTGTCGCCGAGCCCTACTACCGCGCGCTCGAAGCGGTCGGTCGGCTGGCCGACCTCGCCCGCGAACTTCCGATCGCGCGCGTGGCGGTGGTCGCGAACAAGGTTCGTTCCGAAGACGACGACGCGGCAATCTCCGCCTATTGCGATCGACACGGGTTGGAACACGTCGCCACCATTGCGTGGAGCGAGGATGCGATGGCCGCCGATCGTGCCGGTCGGAGCGTGCTCGACACTGCGCCAGACGGCGCCCTGGTGCGCTCGGTCGACGAACTGCTCACGTGCATCGCGGGCCGCTGACATGTGCCTCGGCATCCCCGGCCAGATCGTCGAGATCATCGACCCGGCCCTGCACCGCGCCGTGCTCGATGTCGAAGGCGTACGCCGGGAAGTGAACATCGGCCTGCTCGTCGACGACACCGACCCGGTCGCGGTGGGCGATTGGGTGCTCGTGCACGTGGGGTTCGCGATGGCGAAGATCGACGCCGACGAGGCCGCCCGTACCCTCGCCTTCGTGCGCGAGCTCGAGGAGTTCATCGACGAGATCGATCTCATGGATGGCGGAACTGCGTGAGGTTCGTCGACGAGTACCGCGATCCGGTCGCGGCACGCGCGACATTGGCCGAGATCGAGCGACTCGCCGCTGAGCAGCCGGCGCGCGCGTTCATGGAAGTGTGCGGAGGGCACACCCACACCATCTACCGCCACGGCATCGAACATCTCCTGCCGGCGTCGGTCGAGCTGGTGCACGGTCCCGGGTGCCCGGTCTGTGTGATCCCGATGGGCCGCATCGACGACGCCATCGCAGTTGCCCACCAGCCTGGCGTGATCTTCACCTGCTTCGGCGACATGCTGCGCGTGCCCGGCTCCAACGGGAGCCTTCTGCGCGCAAAGGCGAAGGGTGCCGACGTCCGGGTCGTGTACTCGCCGCTCGACGCGCTTCGCCTGGCCGGTGAACATCCGGATCGGCCGGTGGTTTTCTTCGCGGTCGGGTTCGAGACCACCGCCCCGTCGACCGCGCTGACGCTTCGTCGCGCGCGCGAATTAGGGACGCATAACTTCTCCGTCTTCTGCAACCACGTCACGATCGTCCCGCCGCTGAAGGCGATCCTCGACTCCCCCGACCTCCGACTCGACGGCTTCCTCGGGCCCGGACACGTGTCGACGGTCATCGGCAACCGGCCGTATCGGTTCGTGCCCGAGCGGTACGGCAAGCCGCTGGTGACGACCGGTTTCGAGCCCCTCGACATCCTCCAGGCGATCGTGATGCTCCTGTGCCAGCTGCGTGACGGGCGGTGCGAGGTCGAGAACCAATACACGCGGGTGGTGCGGGACGAAGGAAACCCGCGCGCGCTCGAGGTCATCAGGGAGGTCTTCGAGCTGCGACCCCATTTCGAGTGGCGCGGCTTGGGCTTCATCAGCCAGAGCGCGTTGAAGCTCCGCGCCGAGTTCGCGCCCTGGGACGCGGAGGTCGCGTTCGACGTCCCCGGTGTGCGCGTCGCGGACCCCAAGGCGTGTCAGTGCGGCGAGGTCTTGAAGGGCGTGCTCAAGCCATGGCAGTGCAAGGTGTTCGGAACCGCCTGTACGCCGGAAACGCCGATCGGCACGTGCATGGTCTCCTCCGAAGGTGCATGCGCGGCGTACTACAACTTCGGTCGTCGCATCCCGACTCGTTCGACCCGCGTCGGTGTCGCACGCTCGGCCATCGCTGACCGTTAACGATGTCCGCCGCGCCGTTCGTCGATGCCTCGGGCCTCGACATCGACGCGGCGCAGGGTCGCGACCTTGCCTCCGCGTCGTTCTCACTGGCGCGCCGCTTCGCGGCCGGCGCGACGATGTGGTGCATCGCGCCGGCATGGCCGCAGCACGCGCGTCATGTTGCAGTCGAGTTCGTGCATCCCGTGACCATCGGCAAACGCGCCCTTGCGGCCGTGGCCGTCACGGGCCCGCAGCCGGTAGCGGAGTTGCGATCGGTTGTCCGGGCCGGCGACGTCTTGTGCGCGATCTCTACCGCCGACGAATCGATCGTCGTCGACGCTCTACGTCGCGCCCCCGCGTGGGGTCTCGAGACACTCTGGATCGGCTGCGGCCCCACTCAACCGCGAGCCGGTGCCGCCGGCCATGTGTTGTGGGTCGACGACCGTGACGGACGTGCCCCGTACGACGGCAGCATCGTGCTGCGCTACCACGTGTTGTGGGAGCTCACGCATGTGTGCATCGACCACCCCGGGCTCATGCGCCCGCAAGCCGAAGCCGCAGACGGGGCCGATACCTGCATCACCTGCTCGGACGAGGGCAGCATCGGCGAGGTCGTCGACGGCGTTGCGGACGGCGACGCGAGAGTACGCACGCCGCGCGGAGTCGAGGTGATCGACGTCACGCTTGTGGCCCCGGTGCGAGGCGGAGATCTCCTCCTCCTGCACGCGGGCGTCGCAATCACGCGGATCGAATCGGAGCACGCCGGTGGCTGAAGGAACGGACTTTCTGTATCCCTTCATCGACGGTGACGAGCGCGATGCCGCACCGCTCCTCGCGGATCTCGCGGCGTCAGCGCGCGTCAAGTCGGCCGAGAGCAGGCGTACCCGTACGCGCGACATCGAGGGCAACGAGGAGACGCTGGCCGCGGCCGCACGGGCGATGGCCGACCGCTTCGTAGCGAACGGCCGACTGTTCACCTTCGGCGACGGCGGCAGCTCCACCGACGCTGCGCTGCTCGCAAACCTGTTCGCCGATCCCATCTCCGGGCCGTCGCTGCCCGCGCGTTGCCTCGTGGAGGACCCCGCAGTGATCACCGCACTCGGCAACGACGTCGGCTTCGAGCTCGTGTTCTCGCGGCAGCTCATCGCGCACGGACACGCCGGCGACATTGCGCTGGGCTTTTCCACGAGCGGCAACTCCCCCAACCTGTTGCACGCGTTCGCCGAAGCGCGCGGGCGCGGAATGCTCACAATCGGATTGAGCGGCTACGACGGCGGGGGGATGCGCGAAGCTCTCGACCACTGTCTGATCGTCGGTTCCGACAGTGTGCACCGGATCCAGGAGACCCAGGCCGCGATCGGCCTCGCACTGTGGAAGCGCGTGCAATCCCTGCTGCCTTCGGCGGCGCGTGATGGCTGAGTCGACCGGCGCGTCACGCGATCGCGAATCCGCGGTGCTCGACCGGATCGAATCGTTTCGGCGGCGCCGCCCCCGCTTGACCGACGACGTCGTCACGCTTGCCCACGGCGCCGGCGGCAAGGCCTCCGCGGCGCTCGTCGACGCAGTGTTCCTCGACGCGTTCGCGCCGGCTGACCGCGGTCCACTCGCCGATGCCGCGTCGCTCACGCTGCCGACCGGAGAACGGCTCGCGTTCACGACCGACTCGTTCGTGGTCCAGCCCCGCCGCTTCCCCGGCGGTTCGATCGGCGACCTCGCGGTCAATGGCACGGTGAACGACCTCGCTGTGAGTGGCGCAATTCCACAATGGTTGTCGGCGGCGTTCGTGATCGAGGAAGGCTTCCCGGTCGCCGAGTTGCGTGAGCTCGTCGCGGACATGGCGCGCGCGGCCGCGGCTGCGCGCATCGAGATCGTGACCGGCGACACGAAGGTCGTCGGCAAGGGCGCGGCCGATGGTCTGTACATCACGACGACCGGCGTGGGCGTGATTCCCGCCGGACGCGCGCTCGGACCGGAACGGGTCGAAGCGGGTGACGTGGTGCTTGTCTCGGGCACGATCGCGGATCACGGCATGGCGGTGATGCTGGCGCGCGGTGACCTCGCGCTCGAGGCCGACATTCGTTCGGACACTGCACCGCTGGGCGCGCTCGTGGAGTCGTTGCTTGCAGCCGCGCCGTCGACGCGCTGGATGCGGGACCCGACGCGAGGCGGGGTGGGCACCGTGTGCAACGAGCTCGCGCGCGATGTCGATCTCGCGGTCGTGCTCGACGAGAGTGCATTGCCGATCTTGCCGCAAGTCGCAGGCGCGTGTGATCTACTCGGCATCGACCCGCTCTACGTCGCCAACGAAGGAAAACTGCTCGCGATCGTGGCGGTCGACGAAGCTGAGGCCGCGCTCGCCGCGCTGCGAGCGAACTCCGCCGGCCGCGACGCGACGCGCGTCGGCGAGATCGCACCAGAACCGGAAGGCATCGTCGTGCTCCGCACCACATTTGGCGGCACGCGCATCGTCGACATGCTCGTCGGTGATCCGCTGCCGCGCATCTGCTGATACACATGGCCCGAACTCGAATGCGCGTCACGGGAACCGTCCAGGGAGTCGGCTTCCGGCCGTTCGTGCATCGACACGCGGTCGAACTCGGTCTCGTCGGGTTCGTCCGCAACGACTCGCAGGGCGTGTTGATCGAGGTCGAAGGCGAGCCCGACCTCATCGCCGAGCTCGCTCGCCTGCTCGTCGACGAACCGCCGCCGCTCGCGCGCGTCGGCAACGTCGCCGCCACCGCGGTCGCGTCGAAGCCGACGGACTCGGGATTCCGTATCGTCGACAGCGTCGAACGCGACGCGCCGTCGGTTCCAGTGAGCGTCGACACCGCCACCTGCGACGAGTGCCTGTTCGAGGTAAACGACCCCGCCGACCGACGTCGCGGCTATGCATTCACGAACTGCACGAACTGCGGGCCGCGTTACACGATCGTGTTGTCGGTCCCGTATGACCGCGAGTTCACGACGATGGCGGGTTTCGCGATGTGCTCGGCATGTCAGGCCGAATACGACGACCCGACGAACCGCCGGTTTCACGCCCAGCCCAATGCCTGCGCCGATTGCGGGCCCCAGCTCGAATGGCGCTTGCCGGGCGGCGCGCGCGTTGCCGTACGCGACGAAGCGCTCGCGGCGGCAGTCAACGCGCTGCGCGACGGGAAGGTGGTCGCGGTCAAGGGCGTAGGTGGATACCACCTTGCGGTCGACGCTACCAACGCGACCGCGGTCGCAATCCTGCGACGACGAAAGGCCCGCGATGACAAGCCGTTCGCGCTGATGGTTCGTGATCTCGAGGTGGCACAACGTCTCGTCGTGCTCGACGACGTCGCGATCGGCGCGCTGACGTCGATTCAGCGACCGATTGTCGTTGCGCCACGCGTCAAGAGCGCGCCGGTCGCCGAAGCGGCGGCGCCGGGCCTGCCTGATCTCGGCGTGATGCTGCCGTACACGCCGCTCCATCACTTGTTGCTCGCAGGTGTCGGGCGCCCGCTGTTGATGACGAGTGGCAACCTCAGCGACGAGCCGATCGCGCACGACGATGCCGATGCCTTCGCACGGTTGGGCCCGCTCGTCGACGCCTTCCTCACTCACGACCGCCCGATCCACATTCGTTGCGACGACTCCGTCGCGCGCTCGACTCGCGGTCGCGTCCAGATGTTGCGCCGGTCGCGCGGCTACGCGCCCGAACCGTTGTCGCTTCCAACGCCTGCGCGCAGGGCCGTACTCGCGGTCGGTGCCGAGCTCAAAAGCACGATCGCCGTCGCCAAGGAGCGGATCGTCGTCGCGAGCCATCACCTCGGCGATCTCGAACACCTGCCGACGTTCCGGTCGTTCCTCCAGGCGCTCGATCATCTCCGTCACCTGTACGGCGTGGTGCCGGACGTCGTTGCCCACGACCTGCACCCGGAGTACCTGTCGACGAAGCTCGCGTTGGAGCTCGACCTCCCGACGCGCGGCGTGCAACATCACCACGCGCACGTCGCGTCATGCCTCGTCGAGCACGGCCGCACCGCGCCCGTGCTCGGGCTTGCCTTCGACGGCATGGGCTACGGCAGCGACGGGACGATGTGGGGTGGCGAGTTTCTCGTTGCCGACCTCGACGGGTTCACGCGCGTCGCCCACGTCCGCCCGGTCACGATGCCCGGCGGTGTCGCCACGATCCGGGAGCCCTGGCGCATGGGGCTCACCTGGGCGACGCAGGCAGGCGTGGCGGACGCAGCTCGCACGATCTTCGCCGACGTCGACGCCCGCAGCCGAGAAGCAGTAGGCGACCTCATCGCGCGCGCCGCGGGTCCGGTCACGACGAGCATGGGCCGCCTGTTCGACGCCGTCGCGGCATTGCTCGGAGGCCGACGCCGCGTGAGTTACGAAGGGCAGGCCGCGATCGAGCTCGAGGCCCTCGCTCGAACCGTGGCCCGGCGCGACGCGCCTGTGTACGACGGGCTGTGCCTCAACGGGGATGCTGGCGGTGTCGGCATCATCGACCCGTCACCGCTGGTGGCGGCGTTGCTCGAGGAACGGCTTCGCGGCATCGCGACGCCGTTGCTGGCAGCCGGTTTCCATGAAGGGCTCGGACGCGCCGCCGCCGTGCTCGCGACGCGGCTCGCGCGCAAACATGGTCTCGATACCGTCGTGTTGACGGGTGGCGTGTTCCAGAACGTTCGGTTCACCGAGGTCGTCGAGTCCGCGCTTGTTCAAGAGGGTCTGCACGTGCTCGTGCACCAACACGTACCACCCAACGACGGCGGGATCAGCATCGGTCAAGCCGCGATAGCGGCGCGTCTCGGTGCCGAAAGCGAGACGGTGTGATCCGTGGGCGAGCGACGTCACAGGAGCGGGCTCCAACAAAGGCCGACGCGCTCGCTTCGATTCAGCGGCAGCCGCGTTTACGGCGACGCCGTCGCGCCCGTTCGCGGGTGCGCTGCTGGCCCCGCTCGTACTGCCCGAATCGCTCGCCGTACCGGAGGTGGCACTGTTGCATTGGCGCAGCGTCGTGGGGCACGGTTGCGTTGGGGGCACGTCATCGCGCGGGTGCGCGGCTCCTTGGATCAGACGGTGCGGGCGAGTTCGGTGAACGCGTTCGCGACGCGCCGATGCGAGCACGCGTCCACGCCAAGTTCGTAGTGGCCGCGCCTGATGTTCTGCATCAACGCATGACCGCGCATGATCACACTCGCGTTCCCGTCCCGTTTGAGACCTCGCATTGGTCGCAGCCGAGACTTGAGCCGGCCGTGGTCAGCTTCGAGCCGATTGTTCGCCTACTGGTTCGTGTCATGGAACGCGCCGGGCGCGAGTTCGTGGATTGCTCGGGCGAGCGCCGGCGCCTTATCGGTCACGATCTCGGCAGGCTCGCCGTGCGCGGCGAACGCCGTGGCGAAGAACCGGCGCGCGGCGCGGAGATCGCGTCGGGGTGAGACGAACACGTCGATGATCTGACCGTGCTGGTCAATCGCCCGGTACACGTACCGCCACCGGCCCGACACCTTCACATAGGTCTCGTCGACGAACCACCGGCTACCGACTGTGTGGCGGCACGGCCGCGCCGCGTCGACCAACAATGGGGTGAAACGTTGCACCCACCGGTACACGGTGACGTGATCGACCTCGATGCCTGTGGGTGCCGAAAACTCGATCGTGCCTCTGAGCTGGGCTTTTGCAGGTCCGGCGCGTCGGCGCAAAAGGACATGCGACGTCTCTCGGAGGCGCGAGGGACGTACTGAACGCCGCCCATTTGGCCGACCCTCGGGAACCGGCTCACGCTCTCGTGGTCGCCGACGGCCGGTCGATGCTTCAACGCAACGGGCCTTCGCCAGCGTCGAGCCAACACACCACTCGGTATTTCGCGCCCTTTGTGACATCCAGGGTGCTCGACGACACCGACCTGCCGACGCGCGAGGAGACCACAAACTCCCTGGTCACAGGCGCGGCCGAGTTTTCGGCACCCACAGGTCTCTATGCGCAGGACTGCGATCTGGCACCGCTGCTCGACCACACCGACCCCGCGATCATCGCGGCCGCCCGCAGGTTCGGTCCGGCAGCCCTCGGCGTGATGGACTACGCGACTAGCCCCGACACGGCCGAGCGACTCTGGACACTCAGCGCGCAGCTGACCCGCACCTCGCCATGCGCACTGCGGGTCATGGTGCGATGACGAGTTCGGAGATGAGCTCGTCCGTCAACACCAACCGGTAGCGAAGATCGACGACGCTTCCAGGGAAGTTGCCTTCCAGGCGATTGACGACCTCCCATGTGTTGGCGTCCGTCGCGGTTGCGTCCACGAAGGTGCGCGTGTAGCTGAACTCGGTGGACGCCTCGGTGAGCCAGTGGCGTATCTCGTCGCGGCCGACGTACTCGTGACCGTCGTCGTGCACCCGAGCGTCACGCGTGAGCAACGCGGCGCGGCGTCGGCGTCGCGCCGGTCGTGTGCCTCGAAGTAGCGACGTACAACCGCCGGAAGGTCGATGTCGTCGCGGTCGGCCGCGAAACTGTCGCTCATGTTCGCCACGCTACGGCGCATGCCGTCGGAAGTCGCGTGCTCGGCGAGCGCGCAGTCAGATCTCGCGGTCCTCGAGCACATTGAGGTTGTAAAAATGCGGTTCTCCGTCGCCGAGCGCCATCATCTTTTGTGAGAACTCTTGGGTGACGGGCAGGTTCGAGTTCTCCATCGCCGATTCGTACGAATCGAAGAACACAATGTTGACGTACGTGCCCGGGCGGTCTTTGTCCTCACACAAGACTCGGCGTCTTGCCTTTGCCTGACCCGCGGCCGCCGCCTCCCATTCCTCGCCGACCTTGCGCACTTCATCAATCTTGGATGTGCGGAACTCGATGGCCTGTACAAATCCCACCGTGATCCTCCTTCGCAGTTCTTTTGGTCGCTGAACCTCGCCCAGTCTGCCTCAGAGAACGATGCTGCGCGCATAAGTCAGGTACGAAAATCGACGATTCGTGAGGACGATGATCTCGGGCGGGAACCGAACCCCGAGAACCCCGAGCTCGGCACTGCAGGTACTACACGAGAACGGCGAGAGACCATCCCACTACGTTCACGGCCCACCGGCACGCTCCGCCAAGCAACAGAGCCCGCTCGACTCATCGCTCGAGTCTGCAGCCCGGGCGCAGCGATCGAATGGTTTCGCGCTGTTCGCGGGATTAGCAGTCAGGAGCTATTGGTCGCGTTCCCGCGCGCTCGGAGCGGACGGCCGGCACCGCGACTGATCCGATCACGTTGCGCGAAACGCCTGCTCAGGATGCCCGCTTCTGACCAGGGCGTTCGCGGTCTCGGTGATGCGCCGACGAGTCGGGCCCTTCGAACAGCCCCGAGTCACAAAAGGTCCGAATACCCAGTGGCGACGGGCCCGACGCCAAAGTTGCGGGCCCGTTGCACGCCCGCGTCTGCCGGCTGTCGGCCATCGCGATGACGTGTCCGCGCGTCGCCCAAACACGTCGCACAGGTTGCGAGGAATGGGCAGTGTTCAACACCTCCCTCGCGCTCTTTCGCGGCTCCCGGAGACACTCGCTGCGTCCGTTTTGCGCTCACGCGAGCGCGCGCAAAGCCCTGGTCAGCAAGCCGATCGAGTTTTCGGCACCCTCACCATCCGTCGACAAGAGGTTCGGGATCTGACGTGTGCGCCCCTGCTCGATGAGTTGTGAGCCGTTCGTTTGGGTCAGCACCGAACAGAAGTCATCTCTGCTAGGCGCGGCCGCTTCGATGTGCTCGCGTCTCGCAATCAAACGAGATCAGCTCGACAAGAGCGATGACGCCGGCAGCCACACCAAACACGATTCCCAACACCAGGTTGCCGATCCGGCTCATGACGCGTCTCCCAGGGGACGACGAGTGTCAGGGCCGGGCCGCTCGGAATGCCCGGGAGCGGGGGGCCGGGTTGCGGCGATCAGCGCACCGAGGAGCGGTACGCCGACGACGAGGAAGGCGATCTGTAGGAAGGGGAACACGAACGGCACGGCGATCGCGGGTTGGTGTGCGGAGAAGCGGTGCACGCCGAATGCCACGAGCGCGGTGACGGCGGCGGCGGCAAGGATTGCGCCGACCGCGAGTACGAGTCCGGTGTGCAGGGCGGAGGCTTGTCGCGTGTGGCGTGGTGCTTCGCGCGGGAGCGGGAGGCGGGCGTTGTCACGGCGTCGGTCGCGCGTGTTGACGACGGCGGTGGCGCTGACGGCGAGCAGCGCGATGACTGCGGCGATGATGCTGATCCACCATTGGGTGGCGGTTTCGGTTGGTGCCCATGGGACGGTACCGACATGCGGAGGGCGCAGGTTTTCGGAGTGGTCGTCAGCGGTGATGGCCGTGGCTGTCGGGACGAGGGTGTGGAGTGCGGACCGTTCCTCGGCGGTGAAGGGTGTGCGGCGGGTGATGAACACGGTTGTCCGCTGGGTCGGTAACGCGAACTTGGTGACGAGGTCGGGATTGATCTCGAGCGCGACGAGGCCTTGGAATGTCGCCGCCGGCGCACGCCCGCCTTCGGCCCGGCGGCCGATGAGGTCTTCGGCGCGGGGGGCGCTAAGCAACGGCTGGATGGTGAGTGTCGACCGGATGCTCGGCGATGCGGTGCCGCGGTTGTCGGGTGGGAGGAGCGCCAGGTGCAGGTTCGATGGTTGGGCGGTCTGTCCGTACACGTCCGCGAGTCGGGGGTCGGAGACGATCACCGGGGTCGCACATCTCGAGTCGAACAGGCAGAACAACCACGAGGACGGCGGGGGAAAGAGGAAGGACGGTATTGAGGTGACTGGGATCACTTCGGCATCGGGGTACCGCCGACGAATCGCGGCCACCGACTCGTCCGATATCGCCTCTCCGGGACTCCCCAGCGGAGCCTGGTCGAGTCCCGGCGTACCGGCGAGGACGCCTGCCTGGCCGTCGGGCGTGTGACCGGTGGTGACCGCCATCACGCCAGGGGGCAGTACGGGCACCTGTTGCAGCCCGGCGACGGCAGTTTCGAGCCGAGCCTCGCGACCGCCGACGGACGCGCCGAGCACCACCGCGGTCAGCGCGACGACCATCGCCGCGGCCAACAGGACGCGGACGACAGCTGGACATCGAGCCGCGCCGACGACCACGGGCCGCAGACCAGAGATACGACGTCCGGCGGCGAGCACGAAACACAACACCGGGCCGAGCGCCACGCTCACGACCAGGATCGTCACGGTCGCGGCAAACGGCACGCCCACCAACACGTCCCGGTCGGTGCGGACCGACCCCGCGACGGCGATGGTGGCGGCGGCGGCTCCGACGAGCGCGACGCCGCCCAGGAACTTGACCAGTCGGCTGGCGTCATAGGGACGCTGCGTGCGGGCGCGCGCACGCCGCACCTCGGTGGCCTCGCCCCCGCGCAGGTGCAGCCCACACCACGCGCACTGAGCGGCTTCGCCGACCGGTGACCCACATCCCGGGCAGGTCGTCTCGCGGTCATTACTCATTTTGGCGACACGACATGGGTTGCTTCATCGCGCTTGTATGACGTCGCGCGTCGTCCGGCCGTTACTGGGTTGACGTGAAGAAGGCCACACGTGCGGGCTTTTGCTGAAGACCGATCGAAGGACACGCGCTGCGCTGGAGCGCATACACCTGGCCGCTCAGCGAACGTAGCGAAGGCTCTGTGTGACCGTGATGAGGAGCATCGCACGGTTGAGCCTCGGAGTCCCGCGGACCTGCGTCCGATGCCGTTGGCGCGTTCCGCTGGTTGCCTCAATGGGCGGGGCCATATAGCGGCGCGGTGCCATCCGAGTCCGATCAGTGGCGTTGGCGAATATCACCGAACCGGCTTGGTCTCAGGGGATCAACGCAACACAGGTGGCGTCAACCGAACGCAACGCGACCGCGCCGACAAGGGCCCGCGGTTGGCTACGGCAGCGCGGCCGACCGCTCGGAATGGACTCCACCGTTCACTGAAACGACCCCGCCGCCCACAGGCCCCATACGGTCGCGGCAATCAACCACCGTCATGCTTGCGCCTGAGCGGATGAGGCCTCCACCCGGGGTGAGCATTCCGATCCGTTTCGCGTCACCCCGCTCCGATCGGTCAACCTCTCTTCAGCTCACTTCGCGTGAGAAGTGAACAAAGCACACGAAGCGTGGGCACCCCGCGCTAAGGGTGCCTCAATGCAGCACCCCGTGCCTCACGCCTTCCGCAAACGACCCCTTCGTTCGGCCCACCGCTGAATTTGCGAGCGCAACCAAAGCTGGGGCCGTCCCGGGCCAAGGTCGACGACTGGTCGGGGCATGTCCGGGTACCGCCGTTGATACAACGACACCGAGTTCGCATGACTCAACTGGAGCATCTCTGCGACCGCATGTGAATCGATCAGGTCCTCAGTGTTGACCCTCGGCGACACAAGGCGAGTCTAAGGGCGTTGACCACACGAAGCGGGCATGTGCTAGTGTCTATACCACAAGACACGCAGCGGCCCCGGCGGTGTTGGAGCACCCCGGGGCCTGGCCGGCACCTGATTGGAAGGTCCCGACGTGAGCGAGCCTACGCGCGCTTCGCCGCGCACAACACTCGAGCGCGCGTCCGGCGAGATCGCGACGGCGATCGGGATGTCGGCGTCGCTGTCGGATCAGACGCGACCGCGCTTTGTCGCGACGGCGGATCGGTTCTTCTCGTTCTGTGGGCGCGGCTTCGGCTTGCGGTCGCTCGACGAGGTCACAGCCGAGATTGCTCGTGCATTTCTGGAGGCGCCGCTCCAGGATCGGGAGCCGAGCGTTGCGACGATGCATCTGCGTCGTGCCGTGCTGAAGTTCTTGTTCCGTCAGGCACGTGAGCTCGGCCTCGTCAATCACGACCCGTGTGTAGATCTCGGGCTGCCGCCCCGTTCGAGTTTGGCGGCTCGTCCGCTTACCGATGACGAGATCGCACTCTGTCGCAGCTACTCGCTGACATCGCTCACGAATACCCGAATGCCGGCGGCGTGGGCGCTCGCAGAGGCGACGGCGCGCACAGCCGAGATCCCCCACGTCCGCGTTCGGGACGTCGATCTCAACAAGGGTCGGGTGTGGTTGCACGGAAGCCCGCGCACCATCGAGCGCTGGGGTCCGCTCACGCGGTGGGGCGAGGTGCAGCTCGAACGGCGCGTGGCCGCACTCGGCGGCATCGACGCGTCCCTCGTGTACGCGGCGAACGGTTCGGCTGCGAGCGGCCAGGCGGTGGCGTGCATCGCGGTGACTCACACGTTGGTTCGTGCGGGCCTCGGCAGTGAGCCCGACATCCGGCCTATCTCGGTCGCGGCGTGGGCGGGCCGATCGCTGCTCGACGAGACGGGGCGGATCGATGCGGTCGCGCGGCTCCTCGGTGTACGCAGTCTTGATCGTGCGGCGCGAATTGTCGCGTGGGACCGGTCCCAGGCCGAGGACGAGTAGCCATCGATGCGTAGCCGTCCGGTCAGCGCGCTCGAGCGGGTCGACGCGATCCTCGCCAACCCCGCGACCTACGAACTCGCCATGGTCATCCCCGACGCCGATCGCTCCCATGGTGGTCGGCGCCGCCAGTACCCGGGGTTCATGTTCATCGTGTTCGAAGCGCTGCTGTCTGTCTATGGCAGCGCCCGCCAAGTCGAAGCCGAACTCTCCCACCCCCTCATTTGGCAACACATCCGCGCTGCCGTGACGAAGCGGTTCTCGGATCGGCCCGACCTTCAGCTGCCGGCCACGCCGATGCGCCGCCATCATTACCTTTACGCCCGCAAGCACGCGCTCCAGGTCCCCGGATTCCTCGAGACGCTCGCGCGTCGTCACCGTGAGCTCGCCGCCCGTCAGGCCGAAGAACTTGGCCTTTGCGACCCAAACGGTCCCGGTTCGTGGACCCATCCCGATCTGAGTCGCATGGTGCACGCGGACGGCAAGGTGATCGCCCCGTTGTACCGCGCGAAACCCGGCGTCACGCGTCTTGACAAGACCACCGGCGAGATCCGCCCGCGCCGCGCCGTGCACGACGCCGGGTTGCACTACGAAGGCGACGGTGAAATCGCCTGGGGAACGAAGTTCGTGCTCGTTGCAGCGCGCACCAATGACCCGCACGGCCGAGTGATCCTCGACATCGACTGGGTCCCCAAACCGGGCGGCGAAGCCTCCACCGCCATGCGCTGCTTCGCGCGAGTCGCTCCCCTCCTCCCCGGCGCGCAAGGCGTCATCTACGACACGGCCTTACGCGGCGTCCACCACCAACAGCTGTTACGCGACCTCGGGTGGCTGCCGATCAACCGGGTCACCGCCGCGGTGGCCGGCGCGAACGCACCACGCCGCGACGAAGGCCGCCGCCAACCGAAAAGCGCGCACGTCGAAGACAAGACCATCCAACTCTCAGACGGCCGTAGCACGGACGTGCGCTTGTATGCCCGCGACGGGACCATCGGGATCGGGACGCTCACCGATACCGGCGACCTGCACTTCACCCCACTCGAACGCGTCCGCACCCACCGCAACCAAGACCGAAACGGGAAATACCGCTGGTACAACGACTACCGACTCCCCCACCACTACGGCGGCGGGATCATCACCATTCGGCTGCACGGCACCGACGACGACGCGCGCCGCAAGTTCAACCGTACCGAAAACGTCCGGCCCATTCCCGCCGACGACCCCGACTTCGCACGCCTCTACAGGCGACGTAACGACGCCGAAAGCATCAACCGTGGCCTCGACGACAGCCTCTGGCTCGGACGCGCCCACAGCGTCGGACACGAACGCCAACGCCTCAACCTCATCGGCTTCGCGCTCATGATCAACTCCCTCGCCCGAGCCCGACACCGCACACGCGCGCCTGCACAAGCCGCGGCCTAACCGATCCGAAACCGCGAACTCACGCGCAACCAGCGCGCCCGAAACACCCGGAAACAAGCGCCGGCGACCACCGCGGACTCGAAAACGGCCGCCAACGACACGCTCGACCGTCGAACGTCAACTGCTCCGGTAGGTTTTCTCCCAGGTTTTCTCCAACCCCCGCCCTCGTAGCTCAGGGGATAGAGCATCGGTTTCCTAAACCGTGTGTCGCAGGTTCGAATCCTGCCGAGGGCGCCACCCACACACAAGCACCTCGCGGCGCGCTCTGGCGTCGGTAGCGCGCAGTTCCGCGAACGCATCTGACGCCGGCGCGCGTCGAAGCCGAAATCAATACGGCTGGTCGGGTAAAGGGAGGAGCGGGGCGCGCACGCGCGCTGTTCGAGGCCAGCATCGGCTGAACCGGCACCTCCCGGCACGGTGTCATGTCTTTCCGAAAGCAAGGTTGGGTGCGGCGACCCTGACGGGCGTGTCAGCTTGACATCGGACGGGTACGCAGTGTCCGGGTGGTAGTGGGGTGCCCGACGTGCTCGAAACCGGTCGAGGTTGACCGCGAGATCACCGGCGTGCCGCTCGTCTTGAACACGAGCTTCAACGGTTACGGAGAACGCTGGTCAAAGGGAACTCCGCCGTAAACGGGTTCCGTCATCGGCGCGCAGACCGACTCGACCAAGTCGCGAGCGGCTACCCCGACGGGCGCGTAGCGAGAGGTCGACAGAGCGACCCCTCGCCATTCGTTCGAGCTGCTCGGCGTGTGTTCGCCTTGCAGATACCGCGCGCTTCTACGTCGGATTGGTTGCGCAGCGTTGCACCCAGAACACCTTGTGCTTGGTGTCTGCGCCTTGCGAACCGTCGGCGTGCACCGTGAGCTTGACGTGGAACCCCTGCTGCGGGTGCGGCGTGAAGAACGCCAACGCGCTCGAGAGGTTGTAGGTCCGCTCGGCATCGAGGTCCGTACCGCCGCCGGCGGCGTCTTGGCCGATGAACACGGTGTCATTGCGGAGCACGACGTCGCTCCCTGTCGGTGGCTGCACGACGAATTCGACGTCGGCATTCAGGTTGCCTTGGTCGAAGCCGTAGAAGTCGACCTGGAACTGGCAACCGACGTGCGGTTGGTTGTCCGGATGTGTGTCGAATGCTTCAGCGTCGATCTTGACGGTCCCGTTGTTGCCGGGTGGGTCGGCGTGAGCTGCCGAGGCGAATCCGCCCAGCGACAACGTCACCCCGGCCAACGCGGCCAACGCGATACGGGAATTAAGCATAGATCTGGTTCCTTCCAGTCCGCCCGATCAACCATGAGGCGCAGCCCCCAGACTGCGCGCAATAAGGCGAGGCGCGGCCACTCACAGTAGTCAAGGGTCGGCGCTGCCGTCACTTGCCCGCGGGTGGTGCGATCAGCTTGATGCACGATCCGCTGGAGCAGGTGTTGGGCGTGACGTATCCCAGATTGCCGGTGACCGCGAACGCGGCGAACGGAAACGCGACCAGGATCATGAACGTGAGCACGATGATCGTGATCTTTGGCACACCCGGGGGGCGGCGCTACACCCAATGCCGGCCGGCGGACGTTACACGCTATGGGCGACCAAACGTGACAGTCCCGGCCGGCGCAACACACCCCGGCTGAGACTGTCACGGCCCATTCTTCTTCCCTTCCCCGATGCGGTAGGTCATGGCAGAGCACAGTCAGAACGAAGACTCCATACAGCGACTCGACGAGATCATCGCCGAACTTGTGCGAACGTCGAACACGCCAGAGATTCCGTTCAGGCGGGACCTGCTCGGGGCTCGCGACGACACAGACAAACGAACGATGTCGATTCGCATGTGCGACTTGTCGAGGCGGGATCTGCTCCCCCCGTCCAGGCGGAAACCGCTCCCCGGTCGCGACGACAAAGACGACCGAACTACGTCCGACTAGCGCGCGCTCCGTCAGCTCTGGATCGAGCGCGCCGCGGACCGCAGTACGTTTGCGTGATGCGATGGACGGTGCACGGTGAGCGGACCATCTACGAAAGCGAGTGGCTCTGCTTGGCACTGACGGATGTCGAGGTGCCGGGCGGCCCGCGCTTCGACCACCACGTCGTTCGGATGCCGGACAAGGCCGCGGGCACGGTCGTGCACGACCGCGAGCGCGGCGTGTTGTTGCTCTGGCGCCATCGCTTCATCACCGACACATGGGGTTGGGAGATTCCGGCCGGACGCATCGACGCCGGCGAGACCCCGGAGCAAGCGGCGCGGCGCGAGACGATCGAGGAGACCGGTTGGGCGCCGGGACCTCTCCGGCAACTGGTGCGCTATCAGCCGACGAACGGGTTGAGCGATCAAGTCTTCCACTGCTTCTACGCCGACGGCGCGACGCATCTCGGCGAGCCGTCGGATCCCGGAGAGGCGGAACGTCTGGAGTGGGTCAGCGTTCCGGAGCTCCGGCGGATCACTCGCGACCAGGAGATGCTCGACGGGCTCTCGCTCACTGCCGTGCTGTACGCGTTCACCCACGGCTCACTGGACTGACAAATTCGGCCGCAAAGCCCACAGTCGGCCCGAAGGGCGCGCTCTACCGCTCGACAAGGGCTTCGGGTATCCTCACGCGGGTGTTTCGTGCTTCGTTTCGTCTGACCGAGAGTCTCCGCGAAGGCGGGGACTGGGGGCGGCTGCTGCGTGACGCGGCTCCCGCCGGGGTCCTGGTGGTTGCAGGGTTCCTGGACGCGAAAACCGTCGAGGCGTACCTCGATGTCGACCCCGGCACGGACGTGCACACGGTCACCGATGTGCTCGCACAGCGCCTCGGCTTCGACGAGTACGAGGTCACTGCGGTCGAATGGCTACGCATTCCGCCCAGCCAAAGCCCGCTTCCGCCCGTAGCCGAGCCGAGGATTCCCACGGCGCCGCCGGCCGCGCCGAACCCGACTCCGACTCCGACGGCACCCGTTGCCGCACACGCGCCGTCACCTGTCACCGCTGACCGGTCGTTGTTGCGTGTGCACCCCGGCACCATCACGCAGGTCGTGGTGAAACCGGGCGGCCGCGAGTTGTCGGTCCAGGTTCGTCACCGGCGCAACGAAGCTGTCGCGGCGATCGCCGTGGAAGAGACCGATGAGGCGGTGGCGGTGGCGGCGTCGGTGGGCATACCCGAAGACGACCGCCGCGCGGATTTCGCCTCGTTCGGCGTGACCTTCAGCTGGGCCGACACCGATCTTGCGCGTGAGCTCGGTGCACGGCGCATCATCCACTCCGACTCCGCCATCATTCACGCTGCCGGAGCTACGGGAGCCGGTATCGGCCCGGTGGCCGCGTCGCCGACCGTAGTTGCCGAGCCGACCGTAGTTGCCGAGCCGACCGTGGTTGCCGAGCCGACCGCGGTTGCCGAGCCGGCCGTCAGGCCGGAGAGTCTCCAGCGTCCGTCGAGCGATGATGTGCCGCCGGCGCACGACGCCCACGGTCACCCGAGGCGGCCGCCGCTCATGCTCATGCTGTTGGTCGCCTTTGCGGTCGCGCTCTTCCTGTCGCGCCGAACCCGTCACCGCTGACCGCACAGAGGAACGGCGCTCTCGTCGTCTACGGGAAGTGGCACGGCTGCGCGCCGCACACGTCGACGAATGCGCCGCCAACTTTCAGGAACTGTGACACCTGTTCGCGTACGGCGGCGACGTTGCGCGCCGCGCCGTGCGGGTCGTCGCCGGCGCGGTTCGGCAAGCTCTCGACCGGGGGTGCCGGTGTCCCGAAGTCCCAGATCTCGAGGACGGATCCGCCGAACGGCGACGTCGGAACGGCCGGGACGTTCCACACATCCTGTTTGATCGGACTGCGACCGGCTGCGAGCGCGGGCCGGTGCACGAACGCGCCGATCGTGCGCGCCTCCGTCTCGGTTCCGATGTTCGCCACTTGGTGGTCACCGAACGCCTCGATCAGCAAGACCCTGTGCGCGGGTGTCCCGGGATACGGGTCCCTCACTATGTGTTGCGCGTACCCGTTGGGCTCACCGCGGTCCCAGAGGATCTGGTTGAACGCCACGCCGAGCGTGTGCAAGGTCGGATCGGGATACGCATTCGAGAGCAGCGGCAGGAACGGGTCGAAGTCGACGCTGCGCGGCAACAACGTGCTGTAGTTCATCGCAGGGACGCCCAGCACGGCACGGCTCCACTCCTTGGAGATCGCGGTGGCGCCGCCTCCGAAGATGCCACCTTGACTGTTGCCGTTGTAGAAGACCTGATTCGGCACGATCACCGATTTCGCCGGCGTCCCGACCCGGAACGCCGGGTCACTGCCGAACCCGCGCCCGTCCTTCAACAGCCGGGCGAGCCATTGCATGTTCAGCATTCCTTGTTGCAGCCGATCGGGAATCGACCCGAACGTCGACAGCTCGGAGATCACCTTCAGAACGTTGGGAACGTCCTCGCTCGCCATGCCGATCTCCGGCGTCGCGCACAGCACGATGTTGAATTGATTGAGGAACGGCCCGTAGCCGTTGATCTCGTCGGTCCCTCCCAGCAGTCCGTGGCCGTACACCACACCACGCGCCGGGTTGGCGACACCGTCCGCGCCGACGACCGACGGCGGGATCACACAGTGGAAGGCGGCATGGAAGACGCCCGTACGCACGGGAAGGCCGTCCGGACCCAGCACGAGACGGGACCCGGGCTGGCCGGTCCCCGAAAGGTACATCGGCACGTCGAACGTGCCGTCGACATGCCGAAGCGTGTCGGCGTTCACGTTGTTCGTCACTTTCGTCACGTGGAACGTCGGGACACCTGTGCCGAGCTGTGCGTATGCGTCGTCGCGCATGTGCAGCATGCGACCGGAGAGACCCTGCGTGCTCGCGACCGTGAAGTCCCAAGCGAGGTACAGATGCCTGCGCTTCACGCCGGCGGCCGCGAGCTCGCGGATCACGTGGTTGATCGCAGGCCGTCGAGCCAGCAGCGCTGGATCGGTGATGTGCCTGCGATTGCGGATCAGCTTGAAGCCGTGTGGTGTCGGGAGCCGCGTGCCGTTTGCGTCTCTCAGATTGCGCAGTGCGACGGCGATCGTGTGACCCTCGAGGAAGTTGACCGCGGGCCGGATCACAAGCGCCCGCGTGTTCGGGTCGGTGTTCCAGGTGTCCAGCTCGGCCCAGTACGGCACGCGCTTGCCGGTGTTCGTGTCGAGCAGCACGATCGACGCGTCGGGTGCGAGCGATGCGCCGATGTCGGTGAGATCGACGATGCCGGACGCCTGCACGTCGAGGTGCGGCGCCTGCGCCAGGATCGGAGAGCCCGGACTGAACCCGTCGCTCAGGTTCCAATCGGTGGGATCGAGCGTCACGCCGTCGACGTTCTCCGGCATCGCCTCGCGGAGGAAGTTCAATCGCAGGCCGGTCGGCGAGTTTGCGTCCGCTCTCGTGTTGAAGTTGTTCGGGAACGGCATGTTGCACTGCCGTTCGTCGATCGGGTCGCACAACGGCAGGCTCGGCGAACTCGCCTTCTCGCCCTTCGCCGGTGCAATCGACGCGACGGTCGCCCCCGCGACCAACACTGCCGCCACCGCGAGACCCACAACCGTTCGGCGCACCGGACCCTCCTTGCGGGGACGTCATACGCCCGCCTCCGAGCGGACCCTATGCAAGTATCCGGGTGATGGCCAATGTGCTCGGGGTGGGCCTGATCGGTGCCGGCATGATCGGCCAGGGCCACGCGTACGCGCTGCGCCTGCTCGCCGAGGACGGCGAAGTTCGTCCGGTCGCGGTGACCGACCTGTCGTCGGATGCCGTCGACGCGGCAAGGGCCATCTGCCCGTTCGAGCGCGTCACGGGCGATGCACAGGCGGTCATCGATGATCCCGACGTCGACGCGGTGGTCGTCGTCACGCCCACCACGACGCACCGCGAGCTGGTCCACGCGGTCGTGCGTGCTGGCAAACCCTTCCTGTGCGAGAAGCCGCTGGCGACAAGCTTCGACGTCGTCACGGAGATGTGCGACGCGGTCATGGCGTCGGGCCTCACGGCGCAGGTCGGGTTCCACTCTCGTTTCCATCCACTGGTCAACGAGCTCGTGCGACTCACCGCGAGCCGCGAGCTCGGCGCACCGATGGGCTACACGCTGCGCGACGATCAGTACTGGCCGACGGGTGACATCGTGCCGGGGCACAGTTCGTGGCGCTCACAGCGCGCGCACGCGGGCGGTGGCGCATTGCTCGAGCATTCGATCCACAGCGCGGACATCCTCAGCTGGCTGTTCGGTCCGGCAACGAGCGTCTTCGCGCGCACCCGAAACGTGTTTGGCTACGACGTCGAGGACACCGCGGTGTGCACAATCGAGCACGGGTCGGGTGTCGTCGGGACGCTGATCTCGATCTTCAACGGCGTGCGCGGTCGCGAAGAACGCCGTCTCGAAGTGTTCTTCGAGCGAGGCGCAGTCGAGGTGACCACCGACTTCCTCGTCGGTGCGCGTGAAGACAGCTTCTTGATCCAGCGGCCGGACGGAGAACCCGAGCGCCTCGATGTCGAAGCAATGCGTGACGCGCATTTTGCGGCGGACGGCATCACGCGGCGCGACTTCTTCGTGTACCTCTACCCCGCGGCGCGCGCCTTTGTCGGCGCGGTGCAAGGTGGGCGTCCGGCCGCGCCCGGCTTCGCCGACGCGCGGGCCGCGCATGCGCTCGTGGACGCCGCGTACCGATCGGTCGCGGCCGGAACGCCGGCGGCGGTGCGCGCTTAGTCGTCGATGAGCAGCACGCGACGCAGCACGTCGACCACCGTTGCGTTGATCGTGTGCTGGGCGCCGCCGAGACGGGCGCGCACCTCGACGGCCCGGCCCTTTGCCTCCTGCTGCAATCGAACCAACGCGCTCACTCCGGCGGAATCGACGAACGAGACGTCGCGTAGGTCGATGATGAGATCGCGCGTCTTGTCGGGAAGATTGGCGAGCGCATTCGCGGCAAGCGCAGGGCTGGAGAACACGTCGAGCACGCCACGGACCCGGGCAAGCCGATCGCCGTCTACGGAATCATCGACGTCGATGCGGATCTCGTGGTCAACCATCATCCCTGTTCCTAGCCCCCGATCGACCTGGAAAGCAATGGCACACCGCCTGTTGCCGGCGGGCCCCCGGGGCGGGACCGGACGAACTGCGCGCGATACGGCAGACAGCGGCACGGCGCCTACCGGTCGACAAACCTCGGATTGCGCATCAGCCGCGCCGCGCCAGCGAGCGCAGGGTGTACGGCAAGATGCCGCCTTGGAGGAACACGTCGCGCTCGAAAGGGGTGTCGATGCGGGCGCGCATCCGGAACTCGTGCTCGTCGGCGCGCACTGTCACTTCGCGAGGGAGCGGACCTTCGTCGGCGAGCGCTTCGAGGCCGTCGATGCGGAACACCTCGCGCCCGTTGAGACCGAGCGTCGCCACCGAGGCACCGTCGAGAAACTCGAGCGGGAGTACTCCCATCCCCACGAGGTTCGATCGATGGATGCGCTCGAAGCTCTCAACCAGCACGGCGCGAATCCCGAGGAGCTGCGATCCTTTCGCGGCCCAATCGCGCGACGAGCCCGAGCCGTACTCCTTGCCGGCGAGGACGACGAGCGGCACCCCGTCCGAGGCGTAGCGCATCGACGCGTCGAAGATCGTCGCCTGCTCGCCGTCCGGGAGGTGGAGTGTGAACCCGCCTTCGGTGCCGGGCGCGAGCCGGTTGCGGAGGCGCACGTTCGCGAACGTGCCGCGCATCATCACCTCGTGGTTCCCGCGACGCGCGCCGTAGGAGTTGAAGTCGCGCGGCTCGACACCGTGGTCCACCAGCCAGCGCCCGGCCGGACTGTCGGGCCGGATCGACCCCGCGGGTGAGATGTGATCGGTGGTGACGCTGTCACCCAGCAATGCCAGCACCCGTGCACCGTCCACGTCGTGCAGCGGCGCGGGGTCGGGACCGATGCCTTCCAGGAACGGCGGGCGGCGAATGTACGTCGAGGTCGCGTCCCAGGCATAGCGATCGCCGGTCGGCGCGTCGAGCGCGCGCCACCGTTCGTCACCATCGAGAATCGTCGCGTAGCTCGAACGGAACATCTCGGTATCGAGCACCGATGTGACGACGCTCGAGATCTCGTCCTCGGAGGGCCAGACATCGCGCAGGAACACCGGCGCACCCTTCTCGTCGTATCCGAGCGGCTCGGACACCAGGTCCACATCCATGGAACCGGCCAGCGCATACGCGACGACGAGCGGCGGTGACGCGAGGTAGTTCATGCGGCAGTCGGGATGGATCCGGCCCTCGAAGTTGCGATTGCCCGACAGCACGGACGCGACGGAGAGGTCGCCGTTCGTGATCGCCTCGGAGATCTCGGGAGCCAGCGGGCCGGAGTTGCCGATGCACGTGGTGCATCCGTAGCCGACGACGTCGAATCCGAGCTTGGCGAGCGGCGCCATCAGGTTCGACCGTTCGTAGTACTCGGTGACCACGAGCGATCCCGGCGCGAGCGACGTCTTCACCCACGGCGGCACGACCAGACCGCGCTCGACCGCGTTACGGGCGAGCAAACCGGCCGCGATCATCACCGACGGGTTCGACGTGTTCGTGCACGACGTGATCGCGGCGATGACGACGTGCCCATCGCTGAGCTCGAACGATCGTCCGTCGCCAAGCGTCAGCGGACAGTGGCGTCGCACGACGAGTACCGGCCGCTCGGCCGCGCCGACGCGCGGCTGCTCGAACTGCTCGGCATTCGGGTCGAGCGCGGGCGGGTCGCTCGCGGGGAACGACTCGAGCGACGCCTCGTCGGTGCTCGCCGCCGCGACCCCGACCGCTCGCTCTTCGTTCTCGCGACGAAACGCGAGCAGTGCCTGCTCGAACTCGAACTTCGCCCGCGACAACGAGACGCGGTCTTGCGGGCGCGCCGGCCCCGCGAGTGACGGTTCGACGCTGGAGAGATCGAGCGCGAGCGTCTCGTCGTAGACGGGCACGGCGCCGGGCTCGTGCCACAGACCTTGCTCCTTCGCATAGGTCTCGACGAGCGCCACCAGGTCGTCGGGTCGCCCGGTCGCGCGGAGGTACCGGAGCGTCTCGTCGTCGATCGGAAAGATCGTGCACGTCGAGCCGTACTCCGGCGACATGTTGCCGATCGTCGCGCGGTTCTCGAGCGGGACTCGCGCGACACCCTCGCCGTAGAACTCGACGAATTTGCCGACCACACCGTGGTGGCGCAGCAGCTCGGCGACCGTGAGCACGAGGTCCGTGGCGGTCGAACCGGCCGGCAGCGCGCCGACGAGCTCTATGCCGACGACGCGCGGCAGCAGCATCGACAGAGGCTGGCCGAGCATCGCCGCCTCGGCCTCGATACCGCCGACGCCCCACCCGAGGACGCCGAGGCCGTTGACCATCGGGGTGTGAGAGTCGGTGCCGACGAGCGTGTCGGGATACGCGACGCCGTCGTCGCCCCGGAACACGACCTGGGCGAGATACTCGAGGTTGACCTGGTGACATATCCCGCGGTTCGGAGGGAAGACGCGTAACGTGCGGAACGCCGACTGCGCCCAGCGAAGGAACGTGTATCGCTCGCGATTGCGCGAGAACTCCAGCTCGGCGTTGCGGGCGAACGCGTCCGGCACGCCGGCAACGTCGGCGATGATCGAGTGATCGATGACCAGATCGACGGGGATTCCCGGCTCCACGGCCCGAGGGTCACCGCCCAACGCGATCATGGCGTCGCGCATCGCGGCAAGGTCCACGATGGCCGGGACACCGGTGAAATCCTGCATCAAGACACGTGCCGGCATGAATTGCAGCTCGCGATGGCCCGCTTCCTCGGCCGCTCGCGAGCGGTCGGCCAGCGCACCGATGTCGTCCGCGGTGACGTTGAGTCCGTCCTCGTGCCGAAGCAGGTTCTCGAGGAGGATGCGGAGCGAATACGGCAGCCGGCGCGGGTTGTCGAGCACCGCATCGAGTCGAAATACCTCGTACTCACGGTCT
Organism: Acidimicrobiia bacterium; assembly: GCA_038209365.1. GTDB lineage: Bacteria > Actinomycetota > Acidimicrobiia > IMCC26256 > PALSA-610 > DASQHW01. Next base: position 43,700 of record JBBQXS010000017.1, read on the forward strand.
CCGACGGAGAGCCGCGCCTTGGCGCCGAAGCTGTCTGTCGTCACCCCGGCAACCTACCCTTGACACCGAACCGTGCCGAGACGATCGATATTCGGTACGCTCGCGTCTCGTGACCACGGAGGATCCGGCGGTGGAACCCACCATCGCACTCTCCGTCGAGCACGGCGAGGCGGGGGCCGTCGTGAGCGTCGGCGGCGACCTGGAGTTCGGCACTGCCGCGTCGTTGCGCAGCGCGCTCATCGATCTCGCACATCAGGGATGCGATCCGCTGGTCGTCGACCTGGCCGCACTGGACTTCATCGACTCGACCGGCCTGAGCCTGCTGGTGCAGGCCAAGCAGCGGATCGAGTCACAAGGTCACCGTTTCGTGCTCCGCAATCCGACCGAGCGCGTGCGACGCGTGCTCGAGATCTCGGGTCTCGCGGAGCTGTTCACGATCGAGTAGCACCGCGGGCGCCCTCGGCTCTCCGCCACTCGTCCCACGGCGTGGGCGGCGCGCCGTCGAGTTGGTGCGCCATCTCACCGAGATACCAGCGCTGGAACGCGCGCACATCGACCGGCGTCTCGAGCGTGAGCAGCTCGCCTGATCGGCAATAGGCATCGATCTCGTCGAGGAGCGCGGCGAATGCCGGCGCGCCCCGCCCGAGTGCCACCGGCATCACGACCTCGAAGTCGATGTACTCCTCACCCCGGGCCAAGGCCTCGTCGATCGCGAGCTCGGCGCCGGTATTGAGTCCCCCGGCACGGACGCGGACGCGTTCGACGACGTGGAGCAATCGCTTCGGCAGCTCGGTGTTGTCGCCTCCTCCCTCGACGATGAACGCGAGCTCACGCACCAGCGCTTCCCCGTGCTGACGGGCTCGGTGCAACAGCTCGAGCGGGCAGCCCTGCATCGTCACCGTTCTGAGCTCGACATTGTCCGTCGTCATGCCGCTCAACCCCCGGCCCCGACGCGGTCTTGATCGGCCGCGTCGACCTCGAACCACACGCACTTGCCGTCGCCGTTCATCTCGACGCCCCAGCGTCGGGCGATCCGGTCGACGAGCAACAGGCCGCGCCCCGTCACGGCGTCCGGGCCGTAGTCACGCAGCCGCGGCGGTGACGGACTCGAATCACACACTGCGACCCGAAGTTGCGGCCCGTCGCGATCGATCGTCACCGTCGCCGGCGATCGAGCGTGGAGGATTGCGTTCGTGACGAGCTCGGACACGAGAAGCTCGGCATCCGCGACCGTTTCTTCGCAGCCCCACGCTCGCATTGTCCCTGCGACGAATTGCCGGGCGCGCGCCGCTGCAGTGTGGTCGGGCGCGAGCTGCAACGAGGCCACGAGCACCGATGCTACAGAGCGGAGCGAGATGCGGACAGCACGCGATCGGGACCCCTGACGCTCCTCCGACGGGCGTTACCATGCGCCCATGCTCTGGCTGGGACGAGGTGGCTCACCTCGACCGCGAGCATGGTTCATCGCGGGCGCCCTCGCCAGCACCGCGGTCGCACTGGTCGATCTGGCCCGCGCCCGCGAGGTCATGCTGACGGCAGTCGTCATAGGGCCGCTGCTCGCGGCGATCGGCGCGTCCGCGGTGGGCGTGACGATCGTCGCCGTGTACGCGATCGGGCTCGCCTTCGTGCTCGGGGCGAGGCACGAAATCTTCCTCGAGAGCGATCACATCGTCCGCGTCGTGGTGGTAATCCTTGGGGGAGGCATCGCGATCGCTTCGGCGCGGCTGCGCCAACGACGCGACGACGAGCTCGAGATCACCCGTCCCCAGGCGGCCGACGCGCAACGGCTGCGCCTCGCCCTCGACGCCGGAAGGATGGGAACGTGGCGCTGGGACCTTCGCACCGGGCGCATCATGTGGGACGAACGGCTCGAAGCGTTGTACGGCCTGGATCCCGGCAGTTTCGACAGCTCGTTCACCATGTACGAGTCGCTCCTGCACCCCGAAGACCGCGAGATGGTGCTCGGGTCGGTCCGGAACGGCATGCAACGCAACGTGCCATGGCGCTTCGACCATCGTGTGGTGTGGCCCGACGGCTCGGTCCACTGGCTCGAGGGTCGCGGCGAGCCGGTGCACGACCGATCGGGCGCGATCGTCGGCGCCTCCGGCGTCACGATCAACATCGATGCGCGGCACGCGCTGCTCGACGCGGAGACGCGTGCGAGGGAAGCCGCCGAGCGATCGTCGGACACCGTGCAGAGCCTTGCGGAGATCTCCACCGCGCTCGCCGATGCAACGACGGTCGACGAAGTCGGCGAGGTGATCGTCGACCGCGCGGTGCACACCCTGCATGCGCGATCGGGCTATTTCGCGACGGTCGACCTCCAGACCAACGAACTGGTCATGCGCGCGCAGTCGGGTTACCCCGACTGGATCGTCCGCAACTACGCGCGCGTCAGCCTCGATGCGCAAGTACCCGCCGTCGAGGCGATCCGCACGAGCGAGCCGATCTTCATCGAGTCGCCGGAACACCGGCGGAAGCGCTATCCGCAGTACGCGGACGACCCGACGCATGACGCGTTCGTCGTGGTGCCGCTCGCACCGCTCGCCGGTGCGCAGGCCGTGCTCGCGTTCGGATTCGCGGAACCGAGACGGTTCGACGATGACGACCGAAGCTATATCGCCGCCGTCGTCGAGGCGTGTGCGCAGGCGCTCCAACGGGCAACAGCGCACGAGGCGCAACTCGCGACGCTGAGCCGGTTGCGGACACTTCTCGACAGCTCGGAACAGCTCGGCGCGCTCGACGATCCCGATCGCGTGGTGGACACGATCGTGTCGCTCGCCGCGAGACGGATCGGCGCCTGGGCGACTGTGGTCCGGATCCTGCCCGACAACACACTCAAACGAACCGCCGTCGCGCACGGCGATCCGGCGTTGACACCCCTCACCCAACAGGTGATGGAGCGGCTGCTCCCGGAAGACCATGCCTCGCTTCAGCGCGTGATCGACACCGGCGAACCGATGCTGTTCAGCGGGCTGCCGGACTTGGACGCGATCGCCGACGACGAGCTACGCGCGAACCTCGATGCCATCGGCTGCGAGTCGTACTTGCTCGTGCCGATCACCATCGCAGGCCGCCGTCTGGCAGTGCTGTCGATCGGCGCCTCCGCACCGAGCCGGCTGGGACCGAGTGACGTCGAGCTCGCGGTGGACCTCGGGCGACGCGGCGCGTCTGCGCTCGAACGTGCACAGCTGTGGCAGGCGAGCCAGAAGCAGCTGGAGGCGGAGCAGCGCATCGTCGAGTTATTGCAGCGAACGATCATTCCGGATCGACTGCCCGCACTTCCCGGAGTACGGGTCGCGGCCGCGTACCGGCCCGCAGAGGTGGAAGTCGACGTCGGCGGCGACTGGTATGACGCGTTCGTCGCGCCCGACGACTCCATCGTCGTCGTCGTCGGCGATGTTGCCGGCCACGGCGTGCAAGCCGCGAGCCTCATGGGCCGCGTTCGCAACGCGCTGCGCGCGTACGCGATCGAAGACACCGAGCCATCCTCGATCCTGATTCGCCTGCACACGTTGCTGCGCGCGCATGACTCGTTGGAGATGGTCACCGCGTTTGTCGCGCGCTATGACCAGGTGCACAACACGATGTCGTGGTCGCGCGCCGGCCATCCCCCGCCTTTGCTGGTCGGGCGGGGTGGTTCCGCACGCTTCCTCGACGACGTCAACGGCGCGCCGCTCGGAACGATGGTGAGCGAGTACAGGTCGGCGGTGACGCCGATGCCGCCCGGCTCGTTGCTCGTTTGCTACACGGACGGATTGATCGAGCGGCGCGACCGCATCATCGACGACGGACTGGACTGGCTGCAGCAGCGGGTTCGCGAGTACGTGGACGACGACATCGACACGCTCTGCAACAAGCTCGTCGACGACCCGTTCGTCCCGCACCCGTCGCCGGACGACATCTGCGTCCTTGCGATGCGCACGGACCCCGTGTGACATGACGCACGTCGTCGCCGTCGACATCGGTGGCACGAAGCTCGCGGCGGGAGTCGTGCGCGACGACGGCGCGCTGCTCGTCCGGTGCGATGCTCCGACACCGGCAACCACGGACGCCGAGGAACTGTTCGGCGTCCTCGGTGCCGTCATCGACCAGCTCGGCGGGGCGAGACGGGAGGCACACGCCGTCGGGGTGGGATGCGGTGGTCCGATGACCCGCGGCGGCGAGGAGGTCTCGCCCTTGAACATCCCCGCGTGGCGCGGGTTCCCGTTGCGGGCGCGCTTGGCCGAGCGGCAGGGTCTGGCGGTCTTCGTCGACAACGACGCCAAGGCGCTCGCACTCGGCGAAGGATGGACGGGTGCCGCCCGCGGTGTCGACGACTATCTCGGCATGGTCGTATCGACGGGTGTGGGCGGCGGCATCGTGTCCGGCGGTCGTCTCCTCGACGGCGCGCTCGGCAACGCCGGCCACATCGGCCACGTGATCGTCGAACCCGAAGGACGAACGTGTGTGTGCGGCGCGCGCGGCTGCTTGGAGGCGGAGGCATCGGGGTCCGCGATCGCGAAGATCACGGGACAGCATCCACGCGATGCGCCCGCGCCACTGATCGCACGGACGGGCGCGCTCGTCGGGCGCGCGATCGCGTCGACGGCAAATCTCCTCGACATGCGCCTCGCGGTCGTGAGCGGTTCGGTCGCCCTCGGCTTCGGCGCACCGTTCTTCGCCGCCGCGCAGGCCGAGATCGACGCGTGCGCGTGCCTCCACTTCTCGCGCGGCACGCGCGTTGTCCCCGGCGCACTGGGCGCCGACGGTCCGTTGATCGGTGCCGCGCGGGTCGCGCTCAGGCAGATGTGAACCTGCCGCCGTCGATGACGACGACGCCGTTCTGGTTGACCGTTTGGAAGATCGCCTTGCCCTTGCCGTCGTCCCACATGCGCACGGTGAGCGTGTCGCCCGGCATCACGGGCTTGGAGAAGCGCGCGTCCATCGAGCCGAACTTTGCGACATCGGAGCCGCAAAGCTCGTGCAGCAGGGCGCGTCCGGTGAAGCCGTACGTGCACAGGCCGTGGAGGATCGGCTTCTCGAAGCCTGCGAACTTCGCGATCTCGGGATCGGAGTGCAGCGGGTTGCGGTCGCCGTTCAGCCGGTACAGCAATGCCTGGTCGGCGCGCGTGGCGTAGGTGACCTCGTGGTCGGGATCTCGATCCGGCATCTTCGGCGGGTCGGGGATCTCCGGCCCTCGGTTCTCGCCGAAGCCGCCCTCGCCCCGAATGAACGCGGCGAAGCGCGTGGTGAACGCAGGCTTTCCGCTGCCGGTGTACGTCGCCTCGTTCTCGAGCCGCACGACCGCCGCCTTGCCCTTGTCGTAGATGCCGACGATCTTGCTGACCGTCTCGACCTCTCCTTCGGGCGGGATGGGGCCGTGCAAGGTCACGCCCTGCTCGCCGTGCAGCAACATGCGGAAGTCGAACTCACCCCAGCTCGGCAGTCCCGGACCGCCGCCCATCGCAATGACGACGGGCATCGTCGGCAGCACCCGCTGGGTGATGTTCTGCGAGTTCTCGGTCGTGAACTCGAGCTCGAAGCCGGTCGGGTCGACCTGTCCGGCGCCTACGCCGAGCGCGTAGAGCAACGCATCCTTCGAGGTCCATGAGCTCTTCCCGGGCTGGGACACCGCGCCCACTGCGTCCAGATTCATCGGCATGTCGTGATTCTCCTCACTTAGGAAAGCATGTTGGACGGTTCGGCGGCCTTGGCGACCAGGTCGGGAATCACCTTCGTCAGCTGCGCGGGTTCCCAGCGCATGCCGTCGTTCCGTGCGGTCGGACCACGCCGCCAGCCTTCCGCAACGGACACGCGGTCGCCGTCGACGAGGAACACGCGGCCGTTCACGTTCTCGTTCTCGTTCGACCCCAGCCACACGACCAGCGGAGAGATGTTCGCGGGATCGAGTGCGTCGAAGGTGCCCTCCTTCGCGGGGCCCATGCCGAGGTTCTCGGTCATCCGTGTGCGTGCAACCGGCGCGATCGCGTTTGCTGCGACGCCGTAGCGGTTCAGCTCGAGGCCACAGATGATCGTGAACGCGGCGATCCCCGCCTTGGCCGCGCCGTAGTTGGTCTGTCCGGCGTTGCCGAACACCCCCGACGGCGACGACGTGTTGACCACCCGTGCTTGGATCGGCGTCCCCGCCTTGGCCTGGTCGCGCCAGTACGCGGCTGCGTGCCTGGTCGGCGCGAACGCCCCCTTGAGGTGCACGCCGATCACGGCGTCCCACTCGCCCTCCTCCATGTTCACGAGCATGCGGTCGCGAAGGATGCCGGCGTTGTTGACGAGCGTGTCGAGGTGCCCGAACGTGTCGATCGCGCGCTGCACCATACGGCCCGCGCCGGCGAAGTCGGCGACGTTCTCGCCATCGGCGACGGCCTCACCGCCCATCGCCTTGATCTCCTCGACGACCTCCATGGCGGGGCTGAGCGACCCGCCCTCGCCGTGCATGTCGCCGCCGAGATCGTTCACCACGACCTTGGCGCCCTCGGCCGCGAACGCCAATGCGTGTTCACGACCGATCCCGCGTCCCGAGCCCGTCACGATGACCACCCGGCCGTCGCAGATCCCCATTGAATTCCTTCCCTCAGGTTCCTTCGGATCGGAGCTGCTCGCGAAGCTGGTGCTTGTAGAGCTTGCCGTTGTCGTGCCGTGGGAGCTCCCCCAGGAACACCACACGCCGGGGACACTTGTAGTGCGCGATGCGGTCCCGGCACCACTCGATGAGCTCGGCCGCGAGGTCGGGCGTCGGTTCGACGCCCGGTTGCGGCTCGATCGCGGCAACCACGATCTCACCCCAAGCGTCGTCGGGCTGACCCACGACGCCGACGTCGCCGACCGCCGGATGGCCGAGCAGCGCGGCCTCCACCTCCGCCGGATAGACGTTCACGCCGCCCGTGATGATGAGGTGCGCGCTCCGGTCCGTGAGGAAGAGGTAGCCGTCGCCGTCGACGTAGCCGACGTCGCCCAACGTGAAATGCGTGCCTCGGTACGCGCCGGCCGTCTTCTCGGGCGCTTTGAAGTACTCGAACGGGTCGTCGGGAGCTTTCAGGTACACGGTGCCCACCGTGGAGGCGGGTACGTCGTGGCCACCGTCGTCGAGGATCCGCACATGGTCGGCGGGATTCACTTTGCCGACAGTGCCAGGGCGAGCGAGCCACTCCTCCGAACCGACCAGCGTGCCGGAGCCCTCGGTGGCGGCGTAGTACTCCCACACGATCGGCCCGAGCCATTCGATCAGGCGTCGCTTCACGTCGACCGGGCATGGTGCCGCGCCGTGGAGCACGAACGCCAGCGTCGAGATGTCGTAGCGCGCTCTCACGTCATCGGGCAGCGAGAGCAGGCGGTGGAACATCGTGGGGACCATGTGCGTGTGCGTCACACCGTGCTGTTCGATCAGCGCGAGCGTCTGCTCGGCCGACCAGCCGTCCATGAGCACGATCGGCACGCCCATCGCGGCCGGCGCGGCGAGTGAGAACGCGAGCGGCGCCGCGTGATACAGCGGGCCGGTACACAGATGCAGGTGCCGGTGCGAGCGGTACTCGGTGAGCCGCGCGACGCCGAGCGAGCCGCGCGGGTCCGGAGGACGGCGCACGCCCTTCGGACGACCGGTGGTACCGGACGTATAGAGCATCGTGCCGCCGGGCATCGGGTCTTCGATATCGGTGCCGTCCTCGGACGCGAGCACCTTCTCCCACGCGTCGAAGCCGTCGATCTCACCACCGACCGCGATGCACGTTCGCAAACGGGGGGCGAGCTCGGCCGCGCGCCGGGCAACGTTCGCGAAGCGCTCGTGCGCGACGAAGGCGGTCGCCTCGCAGTCATCGACGATGTAGCCCGCCTCGTCGCCGGTGAGATGCCAGTTGACCGTCGTCAGCCGCAGCCCCGAACGCTGGGCCGCCGCGACGGTCTCGGCGAACTCGGGCCGGTTCGCACACATGAGCGCCACACCGTCCCCGGCGCGGACTCCTCGTGCCCACAGGGCGCGCACCAGACGGTTCGCGTTGGCGTTCACCTCACCGAACGTACGGTTCCCGGCCTCGGAGATCAGCGCGAGCGCGTCGCCCCGCCGGCTCGCCCAGTAGCTCGGGAGCATCCCCCGATCGGCCGCCGCGTTGATCGCGTCGAGATCCGGAGCCGGCACGTCTAACTCGCTCCCTCGCTGCGCCATCCTTGGCTTCGCTGCGTCCGCACGGTCACATGGCTCCCTCGCTGCGCCATCCTTGGCTTCGCTGCGTCCGCACGGTCACATGGCTCCCTCGCTGCGCCATCCTTGGCTTCGCTGCATCCGCACGGTCACGCAGTTTGGCGATCCTTTGCGACCTCGTCCAGATTGGCGTACTCCTCGCCGGTGTCGGCCCAGTCCTCGAACTGGATCACCCCGATCTCGGTGAAGCGCTCGCGGAGCCAGCCGCCGGCGGTGTCGAGCAAGCCGAGCTTCTTGCAGTTCGGCACGATCTTGCTGAACAGCAGCTGCTGGAACATCTGTTGCCCGGGCGGATTCACTCGGTCCATCGTGCGATACAGGGCCTCGGAGTCGACGCCCATCCGCTCCCACATCTCGGCGTGCGCGAAACGCCGCTTGAGCCGGCACGCCACGTCGAAGGTGAACTCCTGACGCTCGCGCATCTCCGCGTCGCTCAGCTCCTTGTAGTACTCCTGCAACGACAACACGCCGAACGCGACGTGACGCGCTTCATCGCTCATCACGTATCTCAGCAGCTTCTTGAGCAACGGTTCGGTGGTGATTCCGTGCATCATGCCGAAGGCGGCGAGCGCGAGCCCCTCGACCATGATCTGCATCCCGAGGTACGCGATGTCCCAGCGCGGGTCGGCGAGGATGTCGTCCAGGATGCTCTTGAGGTTCTGGTTGATGCCGTACTGGTTGCCGAGCTTCTCGTCCAGGTAGCGCGCGAACACCTCGACGTGACGCGCTTCGTCGACGACCTGCGTTGACGCGTAGTACTTCGCGTCGATCCAGGGCACGGTCTCGACGATGCGCGCCGTGCAGAGCAGCGCACCCTGCTCCCCGTGCATGAACTGCGAGAGCAGTGAATTCTGGAGCTCGATACCGACCTGGCGCCACTCCTTTTCGCCGAAGTTCTTGACGGGCGAATCCTCGATCTCGGCGAGCGCCTGGAAGCGCATCGGACCGCCCGCGCCGAGCTCTTGACTCACCCTCTCCGGATCGACGTCGACGGACCAGTCGAGGTCCGTCGACGCGTTCCACTGCGAGGTCTTGGCTTTCTCGTACAGCTTCACGAGCGCGGGGCGGCTCCGGGCGTAGTCCCACGTGAAGATGGCATCGAATTTCGATTCCACCGCGTGAATCGTTTCGAGCTTGTCGTTCATTGCTCCTCCCGGGAGACGGCGTCGAGGAGACGCGAGATCAATTGGTGCCATGCATCGCCGTCCGGCGGCGGCGCTTGCAGGGTGCGCATCACGAGCGCGCCCATTGCGAGGGTGAGGGAGAACCGGGCGAACGCTGGGGTGTCGAGCGTGGGGTCGATCGAACCATCAGCTTTCGCGCGCTCGACCAACTCCACGATCACGCGCTCGCGCGCGTCGAGCCGGTCGCGCAGCGCCCCCGCCAGCTCGTCGTCGCGACGGGCGGCTGCGACCGCGTCGATGAGCAGCGGGACGCCCTCTCGTGGACGCACGAGCCGGTCGCCGAGCAGCTCCAGCAGCTCACGCACGTCACGGCGACGGGCCTCGCTGAGCATCTGGTCCATCTCGGCGTCGGCGCGTACGCCGATCGCCTCGAAGAGCAACTCGGACTTCCCGCGGAAGTTCGCATAGATGGCGCCGGTGGTGAGGCCGGCCGCGCGGGCGATGTCCTGCACGCGGGCACCCTCATAGCCCTGCTCGACGAAGACCTCGACGGCGGCGGCGAGCAAGCGGTCACGGGACGACACGGTGGGGACGGCAGCCACGCGGCCATGATAACGATCATTATCCGCCACTGGAACCCTCCGGCGGCGAAGATGTCGGCGATGGCGCTGCCGGTCACCCTCGCCGACATCCGCGCCGCCGCCGCGGCCATTGGGGATGCGGTTGCGCAGACGCCGATGTCCCCGGCCCGGACCCTCTCGGGGATCTCCGGCGCGGACCTCTTCTTGAAGTTCGAGAACCTGCAGTTCACCGGCTCGTTCAAGGAGCGCGGCGCCCGGAACTTCCTCGTGCACCTCTCCCCCGGTGCGCGGGCGCTCGGGGTGGTGGCGGCGTCGGCCGGCAACCACGCGCAGGGGGTTGCGTACCATGCGCACCTCCTCGACATCCCGACGACGATCGTGATGCCGGCGAATGCGCCGTTCACGAAGGTCGCGAACACCGCACACCACGGCGCGCATGTCGTGCTGCACGGCGAGGGCTACGCCGCGGCGCTCGCCGAGGCGGAGAGAATCGCGCGAGAGAGCGGCGCAACGCTCGTCCCCGCGTTCGACGACCCGCTGATCGTCGCGGGCCAGGGCACCGTCGGCCTCGAGGTCGTCGCGCAGGTCGGTGATCTCGACGCGATCGTCGTGCCGGTGGGCGGGGGTGGACTCATCGCGGGTATCGCGGTTGCCGTGAAGGCCGCGCGCCCCGACATGCGTGTGATCGGCGCCCAGGTGGAGAGCTATCCCGGGATGCTCCATGCGCTCGGGCGCGCGCCGGCGCCGACCGGCGGGGTCACGATCGCAGAAGGCATCGCGGTCACGGAGCCAGGCGTGTTGACACGCGACATCGTGCGCGAGCTCGTGGATGACCTGCTCGTCGTCTCCGAGCAGCGCATCGAGGAGACGATCGCGCTCGCGCTGGAAATCGAGAAGACCGTGCTCGAGGGCGCGGGTGCGGCCGGCCTCGCGGCTGTGCTGGAGCATCCGGAGCTCTTCCGCGGCGAGCGCGTCGGCGTCGTGCTGAGCGGCGGCAATATCGACGCGCGCATGCTGACATCGGTCTTGCTGCGAGCGCTTGCCCGGTCGGGACGAGTCGTGCGTTTGCGCATCGAGGTACCCGACCGTCCGGGAGTGTTGGCGACGGTTGCGCAGCTCATCGCGTCCGGCCGCGGCAACATCGTCGACGTCGAGCATCGTCGCGACCAACCGGGCGTCGCGGTGAAACGCGCGCTTTTGGAGGTCTCGATCGAGACGCGCGATCGCGCGCACGCCGACGAGATCGTGAAGCGGCTCGAAGCCGAGGGGTTTCGAGTAAAGGTCCAGTGACCGTCGCCGACATCGACGGCCGGGTCAGCTTCTCGTCGTGAAGTGCCAGGTCTGCGGATTCAACAGCGCGTGGCCAGTCGCATCCTTCGCGGCGGCGGTCTCGATGGCTGTGTACTGCGTGTTGGCGGAGAGCGAGCTCGACGGCTTGAAGATCATTGTGTTGCCGTTCCATGAGAAGGTGCCGTTCACGACCGCGGTGGGATTCGTACGCTTGAGCGTGAACGCTGTTTGCGCCGACGACTTGTTCATCGCTTTGCTGAAGGCGACGACCACCGAAGTGAGACGCGACACACCCGTGGCCGCGTTCGCCGGGGAGACCGAGTCGATGATCGGCTGAATCGTCGTCGTGAAGCGCCACGTCTTTGCTCCGGGAAGCGCGTGACCGGCACTGTCCTTCGCGGCACTCGATTCAGTGGCGGTGTACGCAATGCCGGACCCGAGGTCGACATTCGGCTTGAAGACCATCGCCGCGCCGTACCAGCTGAAGGTGCCATTCACCGCCGCGCCGTTACTCGTACGCCGCAGCGAGAACGCGCTCTGCGCCGACACCTTGTCCATCGTCGTGTCGAACGCGGTCAGCACGACGGTATTCGGAGGCACGCCGGTCGCGCCGTTTGCGGGTGACACCGAGGTGATCACGGGTTGGGTCGCGGTGGTGAAACGCGAGACCTTCGCACCGGGGATGGGATTCCCGGCGTTGTCCACCGCGGCGGTCGACACCGTGACGGTGTAGTTCGTGCCGTTTGCGAGCGCGGCGTTCGGTACGAACACCAGGGCGTTGCCGAACCAGCTGAACGCGCCGGCGACCGGGCTCGCGTCGCTGGTACGTCTCAGCGTGAATGCACCTTCCGTCGCCGGTTTGTTCATGGGTTTGTTGAAGGCAGCGAGCACGGCGGTCGTCCGCGCGACGCCGGTCGCGCCGTCGGCAGGTGAGACCGACGTGACGTCCGGAGGCAGGTTGACGAAGGCATTGTTGCCAGAACTGGCACTGTCGCTCGGCGCGTGCGCGTTCGAGCCTTGGTAGGAGGCGACGATCGTATGTGTGCCCGACCCGAAGGCGGTAGGTGTGTAGGCCACCTCGCAGCCTGTCGTCGGACGTGTCCCGGTGGTCGCGCCGTTGTCCACCAGCGCGCATGCGCCCCCATTGCCGAACGTGCCCGCGGTGTCGCTGGTGAAGGTGACGGTGCCCACCGGCGGCACATTCGTGTCCGAGATGTCGGTGACGCCGACGGTGCATGTTGTCGTCTCGCCGACACGGACGTTGCTCGGACTGCAGTCCACCGCGGTCGAGGTGAGGCGCGTCGCGAAGAACTGTGTGCTGCCTCGGCCGGCAACGTGCGTGCCATCGCCGCCGTAACGACCGACGACCGGACGCTCGTCGTAGGTGTTCGGGCCATACATGACGCTGCAACTCGCCGTCGCGCCAGTGCCTGACAGCGTGCAGGTGCTCCGATTGTTCTGGAATGTTCCGCCCACGCCGATGACGAACTGGACGGTGCCCGATGGAGTCGTGGGGTTCGTCAGTGTCGTATCGGTGACCGTCGTGGTGCACTCGATCCACGCGCCCGCAGCTCCCGGGTTCGGAGCGCAGCTCACGTCGACGTTCGTCGGGACTTTGTGCGTGGGTCGAGTGGCGATGCTTACGGGACGCACGCCGGTGGCGATGGTCGGTGTCGACTTCGGCGAGAGCGTGCCATCCGTCGCGTCGATGTCGTACTGCGAGACGAAGTTGTCGTAGAAATGGGTCGCGTACAGACTGCGGCTGTCGGCGCTCACTGTGAAGTAGTACGGATAATGAGGCGCGGAAATGGTCGGCGGGGTCTTCGGTGAGAGCACGCCACTGGCCGGATCGATGTCGTACTGCGAGAACGTGTCGTCCTCGCGGTTGTCGACGTACGCGCTCCTCCCGTCGGGCGAGACGACGATCGAGAGCGGGACGATCCCGGTGTCGACATATTCCGGCGGATCTCCCGTCTCGACCGGTGGCGGGAATTTCGGCGAGAGCTTGCCGGTCAACGCGTCGATGTTGAACTGAGCGATGCCCAGGTTTCCGCCGTCGAGCACGTACGCGCTCAGACCATCGGCCGATACCGCGACCGACACCGGGGTGAAGCTGCGGCAGACACGCTGACAGAAGTTCGCCGAGACGCTCGGCGGGTCCTTCGGTGACAGCCCGCCGGTCTGCGGGTCGACGTCGTACTGCGAGACGCCGCCGCCGAACGCCGTGATCGACGTGACGTACACGCTGCTGCTGTCGGGCGTCACCGCGATGATGCCGGGGTACGCGCCGGCGCCGACTGTCGCCGGCGTCTTGGGCGAAAGCGTGCCGTTCACGGGACTGATGTCGAACTGCGCGAGAGCGCCGTCGGAGGAGGTCAACCCGACATATGCGCTCTTGCCGTCGGGCGCGATCGTGATCGCACCCGGGTTCACGCCCACCGGAACAAGTAGCGGAGTCTTCGGCGACAGGCCGCCGGTCGTCGAATCGATGTCGTATTGCCGTATTGCAGCCGCTTCTCGATCGGCCACATACGCGCTGCGGCCGTCGGGCGACACCGCCATCAAACTCGGGTCCGCGCCCGCATCGACTGTTGGTGGAACGAGCGGTGAAAGCTCGCCACCCGCGCCCGTCCCGTACTGCGACACGTTGCCATCCGCATTGTTCACGACGTACACGGCGTCGCTCGTATCGGCGGCGGCCGCGGGCGCTGCCGACGGCCCTGGCGAAATCGCGGCAAACGCCAGCAACACCACCAAGGACAGACGGGGTAAGCGCGCCGGCACTCCCCACAAACTCGTGTGCGCCGTCATCAGGTCATTCCTACCCGTCTGAATCGTCCTGATTCAGCTCGACGAAATTGCCGGACGGATCGTGGAGGAAGGCCTGGTGGCCGGCACCCTGCAGGTGCGGCACGGGGTGCACCTCGACGCCTCGCACGCGCAGATCGGCGACGGCCGCGTCGAGATCGTCCACGCGGATCGCGAAATGATGACTGCCGGTCGCGGGGTCGTCGGATTGCATCAGGTGCACCTGCTGACCTCCCGCGTCGAGCCAGTAGCCGCCGAAACCGAAGTCCGGTCGCGGCAACACCGAGCACCCGAGCGCATCGCGGTAGAACGCGAGCGCTTCGTCTTCGTCGCGTACGCAGATCGCCACGTGATGGATCCCGCTGGGCTTCATTGCACCGCAGAGTAGGTTCACCGCCTGTGCTGTGGCCAGACCCGTCGCGCATCGACCTGTTGCTGGACAGCAGGGCCGTCAGCTTCGAGAACCCGACCGGAGGGCGCGGCGCGGGAGGTGCGTCGTATCACGGTCGCAAAGGCGCGCCGTCACGAGGGATTCGTGCGGGCGAGCGGGTCACGCTCGCCGACATCGAGGGACCGGGAACAATCCGGCACTTCTGGTGCACCGTCCCGCCGGCACCGCCCGAGTCCTTGCGGGCGCTCGTGCTCGAGGTGTTCTACGACGACGCCGACGAGCCGAGCATCTCGGTACCGCTCCTCGACTTCTTCGGCGCACCGCTCGGACGTCCGGTGGCGTACTCGTCGGCGCTGACCGTCGTCGCCGAAGGACGCGGCTTCAACGCGTACTTCCCGATGCCGTTCCGGGCGCGCATCCGCGTGGAGCTCCACAATCATTCGGCCCGTCGTGTGGAGTGCTACTTCCAACTGGACTTCACCCGCGAGCCTGCGTTTCCGGACGACGCCGGGTTGTTGCACGCGACGTTCCGCCGGGAGAACCCGACGACGATGCGACGCGATTTCGTCATCGCCGACGGGCTCGTCGGGCCGGGAAGATTTCTCGGCTGCGTGATCGGCATCAGGCCGATCGACGGAGGGGCGTGGTACGGCGAGGGCGAGGTGAAGATCTACCGCGACGGGGATCGGGACCTGCCGACGATCTGCGGGACCGGGCTCGAGGACTATGTCGGGAGCGCGTGGGGCATGGGACCGCACGCCGGGCCTTATGCGGGCGCGCCGCTCGACGTGCGCGCGCCCGGCACCTCGCCGGCCGCGATCCCCGATTTCGTCGCGTTCTACCGCTGGCACCTGCCCGATCCCGTCGTGTTCGCCGACGACATCCGGGTCACGATCCAACAGATTGGCGCCGCGAGCTTCCCGCCCGGCGCGGACACGAGCGCCGACGAATATTTCTCGACCAACCCGCCGGCCGGTCGCGGCGTGCTGCGCAACGCGTTGCCCGGCGTGGGCACGTTCGCCATCTGCGAGCGCGTCGACGATTACTGCGGCACTGCCTTCGCCTACGCCCGCGACCCGCAGCCGGTGCCGCGGGTCGACGTGGGCGCCGCGGTCACTGATTTGGAGCGCCGATCCTACGAAGGCGCTGACGCCATGGAATCCTTCTTCGGTTCCTGAACGACGCACGGAGGTACCGGTGGGTGCACTCGACGGCAAGGTGATCGCGGTGACCGGCGCGGGACGCGGTATCGGGCGGGCCGTCGCGCTCGCGTCGGCGGCCGAAGGCGCGGCGGTCGTCGTGAACGACTATGGCGTTTCGGTCGACGGCGAGGAACCCGCGAGCGAGGTCGCGAACGGGGTCGTCGCCGAGATCAGCGACGCGGGAGGTCGCGCGGCCGCGAATGCGAACTCGGTCACGACGATGGACGGCGGCGCGTCGATCGTGCAGCAGGCGATCGACACCTTCGGTCGCATCGACGGCGTCGTGTGTGTCGCCGGGATACTCCGCGAGCGCATGCTCTTCAACATGTCCGAGGACGAGTGGGACCCGGTCATCGAGACCCATCTGAAGGGAACGTTCACGGTGTTCCGTGCCGCGGCGCCGGTGTTCCGTGGGCAACGCAGCGGCACGATGATCGGCTTCACGTCGGGGGCGTTTGCCGCGAGCGTCGCGCAGGCGAACTACTCGGCGGCGAAAGGCGGCATCGTGTCGCTCGTGCGCAGCGCGGCGGCCGGCATGAACAAATACGGCGTCACCGCCAACTGCATCGCACCGGTCGCGAAGTCACGCATGTCGGGACAGGTGCCGTTCGGGCTCGAGATGGGTGAGCCCGAGGACGTCGCCCCGATGGTGTGCTTCTTGCTCTCCGACCACGCCCGCGACGTCACCGGCCAGATCTACACCGCAAACGGTGGCCGCATCGCGGTATGGAACCAGCCCGTCGAAGTGCGCGAGGTCCGCAAGGACGGTCGCTGGACGGTCGATGAGATTGCGGCACGTTTCGGCGAGGTCGGCCAGGAACCGATGCCGATCCTGGAGCGCCTGAAGGCAATGGAGAGTGCCGCGCAGAGCGGCGACACCCCCAACGCCTAATCCTTGAAGAGCTCGTGGCGGGCGACGAGCGCATCGCGCATCGCGCATCGCGGATGGCTCGCCCGGCCGGTACGGCCCACGTCGAACGGCGGCGATGCGCCGGCGCGCGAGCTCGTCGGCGGCGCGGGCCGACGTGAGGTGTTCCTCGCGTGCGATGGCGAAGACGTGCCGGGTGGTGGCCGCGATACGTGCCACTTCGGCGTATGCGCGATCGGCGGCATAGCCGCCGGGCGCCCACTCCTGCGCGATGTTGATGATGCCGCCGGCGTTCACGACGTAATCGGGCGCGTACACGATGCCGCGGGCCTCGAGTGCTTCCCCCGCATCGTCGTCGAGCAGCTGGTTGTTGGCGGCACCGCACACGACGGCGCACCGCAAATCGACAACGGACGCGCGCGTGAGCACACCTCCGAGCGCGCACGGCGCGAACACGTCGCAGTCCGCAGACATGACCTCGTCCGATGCGAGCACGGGGACACCGACGCCGCGTGCCTTGGGATCGTCGATGTCCCCGATCGCGACGTGGGCGCCGGCGTCGACGAGCAAGCGGGCGAGGCACGCGCCCACGTGCCCGGCACCTTGCACGACGACGCGGCGACCCGCGAGCTCGCCGGAACCGAACGCCGCCTCGCACGCGGCTCGCATGCCGTGCAGCACCCCGAACGCGGTGACCGGCGAGGGGTCGCCCGACCCGCCGCGGGCGGGATCGACACCCGTCACCCACGGCGTCTCCCGCGCGATGCCGTCCATGTCGCGCTGGCTCGCGCCGACGTCTTCGGCTGCGAGATACCGCCCGCCGAGCACGTCGATCCAGCGGCCGAGCGATCGCAGGAACGCGTCACTGCGCGCCGCGTGGGGATCGTCCCAGAAGACGACCGCCTTGCCACCACCCTGGGGCAGGTCCGCCACCGCGGCCTTCATCGTCATCGCCTGCGACAGGCGCAGCGCGTCGGTGCGTGCGTCCTCTTCACGGGCGTAGCGCCAGAAACGGACGCCGCCGAGGGCGGGGCCCAGCACGGTGGAGTGGATCGCCACGATAGCCCGCAGGCCGACCGCGGGATCGGCGAAAGACGTCACCTGCTCGTGCTCGTAGTGCGTGTGCTCGTCGCGGAACATGGCTCCCAATACGCTACGGCGCGGTGGCAGGCATCACGTTGCGTCGGGGCGACTACGAGGCGACGTTCCGTCCCGACCTCGCGATGCTCTGTACGTCGCTGAAGTACGCGGGAGACGAGTTCGTGGCCTTGCCGCGAACGCTCGCCGAGTTCAGAGCGGGCGCCGCGACCGGGATACCGCTCGTGCATCCATGGGTCAACCGGCTCGGCGATTGGAGATATGAGATCGCGGACCGGTCGGTGTCATTGTCGGGCGCGGTGCTCCCGGTGGACGGCAACGGCCTGCCGATCCACGGCAACCTCTTCGCGATCCCGTTCGATGTCGAGCGCGAGAACAACGCGGGAATCGTCGCGCACCTCGACTACGGGCTGCACCCGGATCGCCTGCGCGCGTTCCCCTTCCCGCACGTCGTCTCCGTCGACGTCCGACTCGATGCCGATCGCGGCCTGACCATCGGTACCGAGGTACGGCCGACCGGCAACGCACCCGTGCCGATCTCATTCGGCTGGCACCCATACCTCAAACTTCCGCTCGGCGGCCGCCACGCGTGGGAGCTGCGTTGGCCCGCGTGCGCGCACGTCGAGGTCGACGAGCGCACGATCCCAACTGGCGCGCGCCGGGCGCGGCCGGCCGAGTCCGCACCGATCGGTGGGCGTACGTTCGACGATCACTACGCGCTCGGGGACGACCGAACGTTCGTGGTCTCGGCCGCGGACCGTGCGTTGACCCTGCGCTTCGACGCCGCGTACCCCTACGCCCAGCTGTTCGTCCCCGCCCGGCGCCGGCTCGTCGCGATCGAACCGATGACCGCAGAGATCGATGCACTCGGCCGCGGCACCGCTCCCCTGTGCGAACCGGGTGAGCGGTTCCGCGCGGAATTCACGATCGACGTGTCGCGATAACTTCCCGCCATGCCCGGCGCCCTGGACGGCATCCGCATCCTCGACCTGTCATGGGGCATCGCCGGTCCGCTCGGCGTGCTGCTGCTCGCCGAGCAGGGTGCCGACGTGATCAAGGTCGAACCGCCGGACGGTGACCCGTTCCGAGCCTACGACGGCGCCCGCGTGTGGAACCGCAGCCGCCGGTCGCTGACCGTCGACCTGAAATCGGCACGAGGCAAGGACGTGTTCGACCGTCTGCTCGGCACCGCGGACGTGCTCGTCGAATCGTTCCGTCCCGGTGTGATGGAGCGGCTCGGCTTCGGCTACGACCACGTGCACGCCCACCACCCGCGTGTCGTGTTCTTGTCGTGCCCGGCGTACCCGCCCGGGCACCGCTTCGCGCAACGACCGGGCTACGACGCGCTCGTGCAGGCAAGCAGCGGACAGATGTGGGAGCAGCCCGGCTGGCGGCTGGGGCCGATCTTCTTACACATGCCGATGCCGTCGATGGGCGCGTTCTATCTCGTCTCCACCGGGGTGCTCGCCGCGTTGTTCGCACGAGAGGAGACCGGGCGCGGTCAGCACGTCACCACGTCGTTGTTCGCGGGGGCCATGCTGTACACGACACAGATCTGGCAGCACGTCGAGAAGGCGAACGCTCAGTTCCACGAGCTGATGGGCAAGTCGTACCCGCCCGGCATCCACCAGCAGATGATCTTCGAGTGCGCCGACGGGTGGGTGCACGCGTCGATCATGAGCGGCCTCACACCGACCAAGAGTCAGGACGAGATCCTCGGCATCGAGGAGGCTCCCGACGCGTTCACGTTCATGTCGCTGCCGGCCGAGGAGCGCGAGAAGTTCAATGCGCGTCGGCGCGAGAAGTTCAAGGAGTGGAAGCGCGATGAGATCGTCGCCGCGTTCCAGGCGCACAATCACGCGATCGAAGCCATCATCACGCCCGACGAGCAGTTCTCACACCCGCAGCTGATCGCGAACGGCATGGTGCAGACCATTGTCGATCCGGTCGTGGGCGAGACGACGCAGATCGGCACACCGCTGCACATGTTCGGCACGCCGACCGCGATCCAGGGCCCACAGCCCCTGCCGGGCGAGCACAACGATGAGATCCTGAAGGAGCTCGGATTGTGAGAGCACTCGAGGGTGTGCGGCTCGTCGACTTCGGCCAATACCTGGCCGGTCCCTTCGGCCCGATGATCATCGCTGATCTGGGCGCCGAGGTGATCAAGGTCGAGCCGGTCACGGGCGACGGCATGCGCATGGCGGGCAAGCCCTTCTTCGGCTGCCAGCGAGGCAAGCGCGACATCGCCCTCAACATCAAGGACGAACGCGGTCTCGCAATCGCGCGCGAGCTCATTGCGACCGCGGACGTCGTCCATCACAACATGACCGCCGGTGTGGCAACCAAGCTCGGTATCGACTACGAGGCATGCCGGGCCGTGAAGCCGGACATCGTCTACTGCAACACGTGGGCATACGGCCTCGAGGGTCCGCTGGCGCGCTTCGGGGGACTCGATCCGCTGTACCAGGCGTCGTCCGGTCTCGAGCACGAGTCGGGTGCCGTGCGCGAAGGCAATACACCGATCTACTACCGGTTCGGCATGTGTGACGCGTCGAACGCGATGCTGTCGGTCGTCGCGGTCCTCTCGGCGCTCTATCACCGCAAGCGCACCGGCGAAGGACAAGAGGTGTGGACGTCACTGTTCGACGGTGGCGCGATCTTCACGTCGGACGCGCACCTCGTGAACGGCACGCCGGCGACGCGGCCCCACCTCGACAAGGAGCTCGCCGGCGTCTCGGCGACCTACCGCCTGTACCGCACGCAGGACGACAACTGGATCTGCGTCGCCGCAGTCAAGGATCGCGACTTCGAAGCGCTCTGCAAAGTCCTCGGCGTACCGGAGCTTGCGGCCGACGCGCGCTTCGCGTCCGGCGCCGGCCGGCAGAAACACAGGCGGCAGCTCGAGACGGTGCTCGAACCTCGCTTCCGCACGAAGACCGCGACCTTCTGGACGCGTACGCTCGACGACGCGGGCGTGCCGAACGAGGTGCCGGTCGACACACACGGCGGGGAGCTCCCGCTGTTCGACGCCGACAATGTCGCGCTCGGGCTCGTCGCGCGCTACGAGCATCCGCTGCTCGGCGACATGCGCCAATTCGGCGAGCTCATTCAGTTCTCGGAGACACCGGGACTGATCGCCGGGCCTCCGCCGCTCGTCGGCCAGCACACGCGCGCGATCCTGAGCGAGCAGGGCCATCCCGACGATGCGATCGACGCGCTGATCGCAGCCGGCGTGTGCTACGAGCCGGACGAGCACTACGCGGCGCGGTTCGCGAACTAATTGACGAGCGGTGGTCTCGTGCTCTTCGGCGATCGCGAACTACCTGGTCGCGCGTGCGTTGGTCCTTCTCGCGCGTGCCTTAGCGCATCTACTAGGAGTAACGCTCGATCAGCGTTCGGTGTCCGTTGAAGTTGTAGTCGCCCACCGCGAAGCAACTTGTCGTGCCGGTACACGTCACGCCGGACAGCGCGCTCGACGTCGCGCCGACATCGCATGAGTTGGAAGCGTGCGGCGGCATCGGCTACGTAGGACGCTCGATCAGGGTCTGGCTCGCCGTAAAGCGGCTGTTGATGAAGGATCCGGCGGCGAAGCAGTTGGTCGTACTCGTACACGAGACTCCGCGAAGTTGAGGGAGTCGGGCGCCGGCGGGATTTTGGCTCGACACCACCGTCGACGTCGTGCCGTTCCATTGCTCAACCAACGTGGACTCGCCGCTGGAAGTGTTGTACGTCCCGACGGCGAAACAATTGGTGGCGCTCGTACACGACACCGCGAAGAGTTGGCTGGACCGCGCGCCGGTAGGGGTCTGGCTCGATACGATCGACCAACCCCCGGCGTTTCGCCGTTCCACCAACGGGCGGAGCACGTTCGCGCTCGTGAAATCTCCAACGCCGACGCAGTCAGTCTCGCTCGTACACGACACCCCGGTGAACTCGCTCGACTGCGCGCCGGCAGGATCCGGGCTGGACCCGAGCACGAAGCTCGTGCCGTTCCAACGCTCGATCAGCGTGTGGCTCACCGATGAGGTCACCGAGCGTCCGACCGCGAAGCAATTCGTCGCGCTCGTACACGACACCCCGGCAAGTTGGCTGAACGATGCGCCGGACGGGTTCGGGCTCGACACGACCGTCCAGCTCGTGCCGTTCCATCGCTCCACCAACGTGCGGGTCCCGCCCGAAGTGTTGAAGTACCCGACGGCTACGCAGTTCGTCGCGCTCGTGCACGACACCCCCGACAGTGATTTGCCTGCCGGGTTTGGACTCGACACGATCGTCCAGCTGCTGCCGTTCCAGCGCTCGATCAACGCGCCCCCAGACGATGTGCCGACGGCGAAACAGTTCGTCGCGCTCGTGCACGACACTCCCAAGAGTTCAGGGGACGATGCGCCGGACGGATTCGGGCTGGTCACGATCGTCCAGCTGGTGCCGTTCCATCGCTCTACCAACGTGCGGTACACGTTTGAGTCGTAGTAGGTGCCGACGGCGAAGCAGCTCGTCGTGCTCGTGCACGACACCCCGGACAGCTTGGCCTGCGTCGGCCCAGGAGGGTTCGGGCTTGCCACGATCGTCCAGCTGGTGCCGTTCCACCGCTCTACCAAGGTGCGGCTGGTAGTGCCAACGCCGGGGCTGCCGACGGCGAAGCAGCTCGTCGCGCTCGCGCACGACACACCAGACAGCACATTACCGTTTGGGTCCGATGTGTTCGGGCTCGACACGATCGTCCAACTGGTGCCGTTCCACCGCTCCACCAAGGTGCGGCGAGCGGTTGACGCGAAGCTCCCGACCGCATCACAGCTCGTCGCGTTCGTGCACGACACACCGGACAGCTTGCTCTGCGATGCGCCCGACGGGTTCGGGCTGGCCACGATCGTCCAGCTGGTCCCGTTCCAGCGCTCCACCAACGTACGGCTGACGCTGGAGCCGGTGAAGCCTCCGACGGCGAAGCAACTCGTCGCGCTCGTGCACGACACGGCCGAAAGGTCACTCGACGATGCGCCCGACGGGTTCGGGCTGGCCACGACCGTCCAGCTGGTGCCGTTCCATCGTTCCACCAACGTACGGCCCACGCCGGCGCTGAAGACGCCTCCGACGGCGAAGCAGTTCGTCGTGCTCGTGCAAGACACAGCCACAAGTTGGCTGCCCGACGGGTTCGGGCTGGCGACGATCGTCCAGCTGGTGCCGTTCCAGCGCTCGACCAGCGTGCCGAGTGCTGAGTTGCCGACGGCGAAGCAGTTCGTCGTGCTCGTGCACGACACCCCGGACAGTTGGCTGAACGATGCGCCCGACGGGTTCGGGCTGGCGACGACCGTCCAGCTGGTGCCATTCCACTGCTCGACCAACGTCGTTTGAGTATTCGTCGTTCCCGAGTTGCCGACGGCGAAGCAACTCGTCGCGCTCGTGCACGACACCCCGGACAGTTGCGTGAACGTTGCGCCTGACGG
Organism: Acidimicrobiia bacterium; assembly: GCA_038209365.1. Classification (GTDB taxonomy): domain Bacteria; phylum Actinomycetota; class Acidimicrobiia; order IMCC26256; family PALSA-610; genus DASQHW01. Next base: position 66,697 of record JBBQXS010000017.1, read on the forward strand.
ATTCGGGCTCGACACTCGCGTCCAGTTGGTGCCGTTCCACCGCTCGATCAAAGCGGTGGGGAAGCCCGCTGCATTGGTGAAGTCTCCGACGGCGAAACAACTCGTGGTCGTCGCGCATGACACGCTGACCAGGTGGGCGTTTGGTTGCCCTGGGGGATTAGGGCTGGCCACAATCGTCCACGTCACCGCCGCGTTCGCCGGCGTGCCCAACGCAACCAGGCCGAGCACAACGAAGACCGCGATTCGCGCTCTCGTCACACGCCCGCGCGTACCGACGCGTTCGCGCCTCGATACTTCCATCGCAATCCCCGCAAACGTCAGATGACAGCGCACCAAACGCCAAATCTCACTCGTCGCTATCACCGGATCGTGTGACTTGTCAATCGGCTGCCCGCTCGCCCGCGCTGGTCAACGCAGTCAAGGCGACTCGAAACTCACGCGCCGCAGTAGTTGCAGCCTTCGCGCCTCTCGACAATCCACGCCAACGGGTCGCCTTCGTGACGTAGCTCCGCCCGTGCCGTCCAGACCGTGCGGCCGCACCTCGTAGTGCGAGCAACTACGGCGTGAGCATCAGATCCACGGCCCACGCGCCGGTCGCGGAGCCGTAGTACTTCGCGGCGCCGAACGCATACACCGCGCCGTCCTGGCCGAGCATGTAGTAGCCGTCGCTGCTCTTCAGTGCACGCATGCGCACGGTCGGCACGTACGACGCGCCGGCGCTGCGGATGCCCGGAAGGCTGCCCTTGAACGGGACATTGAACGCGAAGATCCCGCCGTCGACGGCGACCATCCAGTAGCCGGCGCCGTTTGCGGCCGCGGTCATCGAACGCACGGGCGCGGCGAGTCGCATGTTGCCCGTCGAGCCGTGGAACTTCGCATTCCCGAACGAGAACACCCCGCCGTCCGCCGCGACGAACCAGTATCCGCGACCTTCGCGCGTCATCGTCATGTCGAGCACGGGTGCGTTGAGCCTCCATCCGCCGGTCGACCCGTAGAACCGCGCGTCGCCGAAGCTGAAGATGCCGCCGTCCGTGCCGAGCAAGATGTAACCCCGCCCCGTGGGCGTCGCGGCCATACCAACGATCTGACCGGTGAGGTGTCGCCCACTCATCGAGCCGTGGAACTTCGCGTCTCCGAACGAGTACACCGCACCGTCGGACCCGACGAGCCAGTAACCCCTACCCGTTGGTGTGCGCGCCCCGGCAACGATCGATGCCGAGTGCGGGACGTGCGCGAGGTCCCCGTGGAACGTGGCGCCGCCGAAGGTGCGCACGCGTCCGTCCGCGGTGATGATCCAATACCCCTTGCCCGTGGAGCCGTTACTAGGACCGTTGTCGGGGGCGGGGAGGGCTGCCGCGACCGCGGCGCGCGGATTGACGAGCCCGTAGCCGAAGGTGTCGTCGCGTCCGGACGAACCGAGATCACGTGCCGTCGTCTGGAGGAAATGCCGGACCTCCCCGGCCGTGAGCGACGGGTCCGCGGCAACGATGAGTGCGGCCGCCGCCGACGCGTACGGCGTCGCCATCGAGGTGCCGCTCATCCACTGATAGTCATGTGTGTTGGCGCCGTAGGTCGACAGGATCATCTCGCCCGGGGCGGCGACGTCGACATAGGAGCCGGTATTCGAGAAGGACGCGTGACCCAATGACTGGTTCACCGCGGCCACAGCGATCGCTTCGGGATATGCAGCCGGGTACGTCGGCGCGTTCCCTTGCTGGTAGGAGTTGCCGGCGGCCGCGAGCACCACCGCGCGCTTGTCGTGCGCGTACTGCATCGCGGCTTGCATGCCCGGGGACGGACCGCCGCCCAGGCTCAGATTGATGACCCGCGCGCCGTGGTCGGCGGCCCAGATGATTCCTTCGGCGACGTCTGACGCCACCCCGCTGCCGTGGGCGTCGAGCACGCGCACGGGCATGATCTTGACGGCGGGCGCCGCGCCGGCGATGCCCAGACCGTTGTCGGTGCGGGCGCCGATGATGCCGGCGACGTGGGTGCCGTGACCGCCCGGATCCACCCTGCCCGTGCCGTCCGGGTCGACGCTGTGGGCGTCGGAGGCGAGGTCGGTGCCGGGGATCACCGCGCCGACGAGGTCCTGGTGGGATCCGAGCACTCCCGTGTCGACGACGGCGACGGTCACCCCCGAGCCGCGTTCCGCCGGCCAGGCAGCCTCGAAGGACGTCTCGTCGAGCGCCCACTGCTGGCTCCGCAACGGATCGCCGAGTTGGGCAACGGGTTGTTCGTCCTCGGTGCTGAGCACCTGCGTGTCGGTCCGGCCGAGCTGCACGTCCATCCGGGCGATTGCCGCGCGCAACCCGCGCACGACGTGCATCCGGCCGTCGCCGGCGCGGGTGACGACCCAGAGCCGGGCCGTCGCCGAGTCGTCGGCGCGTGCGGGCGTACCGCTCGCGAGCAGGGCCGCTATGCACACGAGTGCCGGTGCCACGTACCGCAGCAATCGAGGCCGCGCGTGACCGTTTTGTCCGCCTCCACAACGCATAGCGTGGCATCGGCACGCCGAGTGGTCGCCTCAAGACCCTGAACCCCGAATTGACCACCAGTTGTGGTGCGCCGTTGTGGTGAGCCAGTTGTGGTGAGGAAGTGTCCGGCCTGTGCGGGGTGAGCCCCGGATCAGGCGGGATCCCGCGGCGTCACCCTGCGGGCGGCGTGGGTGCGCCCTGCGCCGGTGCCGGCATCGGAACCGGCACGGAACGACCCTCGGGGGCAGGGACGGGCTTCGTGAACTCGACGGTGCGAGGATCGAGCGCGAGGAGCTCGATGTCGTAGGGCGAACCTGCGGCGACGCGGGCGCGGAATCGGTAGGTCGGGACCAGGTCGATCAGGGTCCCGCCGTGGTCGTACGCGTCCCATCGCGCGATGCCGAGGGACACGGCGGTGATGTGCACCACAACGGGCGGAATCGTCGGCGACGAGCCGCTCGCCGGAGCTTCGGCGGCGCTCGCGCCTTCCAGCATGGGCTGGGGGCTCGCGTACCGCGCCCGACCGTGTTGGAGATCGTCGAACACGCCCGCGGTCGACCGCAACGGGTACGTTCCGACCGGCTCCGGTGACGCCCACTCGCCGGTCAGCGACTCGACACGCCGGTGCTCGCCGAGCGTGATCGACCACTCGACGCCCTGGACGCGCACGCCGTCGAGTACCAGATGGAACGTCACCGTACGGGCGAGCACGACGGGCGGGGCGGTGGGGCAGGACACCTTCTCCGCACAGATGGATGAGGTGACGCCGCTGTCGGCGACCTCGGTCGACCACTGCGTGCCGGCGAGCACGCCCAACCGGTCGAGCAACGGGCGTGCGATCGCCTCGGCGTCCCGCGCACTCGGGACGTCGACCGGCGGCGCGATCGTCGGCGGCGCGGCCGGCGCCGTGGATACGGGCGGCGCCTTCGTCTCTGCCCCGCTCGCTCCGACCCCACCGGTGCCGGTACCGACCGAGCCGCCGCTCGATCCGGCCGAGCCGCCGGAAGATCCCTGCGCACCAGGCGAGTACGAAACCTGCACGGTGCCCGAGACCACGGCGAACCTGAGGGTCGCGTTGGCGCCCAGCACCTCGTAGCCGTCCGCCGTGCGCGAGGGGACGGCGTCGATGCCAAGCTCCTGTGCGAAGCGCTGCGCGTCGGCCGCGCTCACACGGTGCCCGGTCATGCGGCGCACCGGCGCGTCGTTCCCGAGGCCGGGGAGCGGGGCGTCGAGCACGTACCTCGTCGGCCGGGCCGGAAACGAAGAAGGCGCGCCGCCGAGCGCGGCGCGCCCTGCTTCCGGCGTGGCCAGCTGGAGCTTCAATCCCGCCGCTGTCGTCGTGGATGACGCCGACCGCGTGCGAGGTGCCGCCGAACCGCACGCGCCCGCCACCAACGCGACGCCCGCCACGAGCCAGATCTGGACGCTCCGTACGCCGGTCACGACTCCTCCAGATCCCCTCGCGGTTTGCCCATCATGTCTCCTCGTCGATCGACCATCGGACGGACGGAAGGCCCATCCGGTTCCCGCTGCCCGGTCAAAGCCCGATGAGCGACCACACGAGGAGCGCCTGGCCCAGGTGATACGTCACCATGATCGCCACCGGCGCGCTCCGAAAGGGTCGCACGAAGCGGCTCCAGGCGATCATCGTGTCCGAGGACGCGAACAGGACGGCCCCGGCGCCGGCGGCCACGTTTCCGGTCGCGAGCGCGCTCGCGACCATCGCCGAGATGACGGCGATGTAGGCCCCGACCGGTGCGCGCAGCGCAGGCTCGTCCTTCTGCAACGCGTCCAGGATCCGAGCCGCAAACGGCCGGACGCACAGCACCACGACGACGACCGCGACGGCGAGCGCCCAGCCCGCGGGCGGGTCGGTCCAGAAGCCGGCGACATAGCAGAGGTGGGCGACGAGGAACGCGGCGAGCCCGGCGACGAAGAGATCTCGCGTGTCTCCGTCGAGCATCAAGAGCACGTCGCCGGCGAGCGAGAGGAGCAACGCCGCGACAAACCAGCCACGCCGGGTCTGCGCGTCCCCCGCCGGGTCGAGGGCGAGCGCGGCGGCGATGAGCGCCACGAGCGTCGCAGGCTTGCACAGGTACTCGAGACGGCGGTCGTGGCGAGCCTTGGCGATCCAGTCGCCGATCGCGAACCCCGCGGCGAGGACGAGCGCGACGGCGCACGGCGCGTTCACGGCGCCAGCGGCTCGAGGTGCCACAGCCCGGCGTCGCCCCGCCGGTAGCGCACGCGCTCGTGCAGACGGTCCGGGCGGCCCTGCCAGCACTCGAGCTGGTCGACGCCGACGACGAAGCCTCCCCAGAACGGGGGCAACGGCGGGTCGAACCCGGCGAACCGCGCCTCGATCTCCGCGACGCGCGCATCGAGCGTGGCGGGATCGATGACCAGGCTCTGGGGCGATGCCCACGCGCTCACGCGGTGGCCGCGGGGCCGAGTCGCCCAGTAGCGGGCCGCCTCGTCGTCGTCGAGCCGCGCCACGGGCCCGGCGACGCGCACCTGCCGTTCGAGCTCCCGCCAGTGGAACACCAGTGCCGCGCGCGGGTTCGCCGCGAGGTCGGCCGCCTTGTCGCTCTCGAGATTCGTGTAGAACGCAAAGCCCCGGTCGTCGATGCCGCGCAGCAGCACTGTGCGCGCCGAGACCGCGCCGTCGGGCATGGCCGTGGCGAGCGTCATCGCGTCGGGTTGGCGCGCACCGGCGGCGACCGCGTCGTCGTACCAGCGGCGGAACTGCACGATCGGGTCGGCGGCCATCGTGGACAGGAGTGGCACGGGCACCAGCATGGTCGGATTCGCCGGGCGCGCGCGGGGACCGCTCCGCAGCGTCCTCGGCCGCGACCGCGCGAACGGTGCCAGACTGGGGGCATGCCGTTTCACCACGTTGCCATCGCCACCCGGGACCTCGACGCGACCCATCGGTTCTACACCGAGGCCATGGGCTTCGAGCTCGTGAACGTCGACGCGATCCCCTTCATGGAGAACGGATGGGCCCGCCACCTGTTCTACGACACGGGCAACGGCCAGATGCTGGCGATCTGGGACCTCCACGACGAGCAGCTCCCCGACTTCGATCCCGCGATCTCGACCGGCCTCGGCCTGCCGAACTTCGTGAACCACATCGCGTTCGGGGGCGCCGACCTCGAGGACCTCGACCGGCGCAAGGACCGTTGGCTCGCGAACGGACACGACGTCGCGCGGATCGATCACGGTTGGTGCACGTCGATCTACACGAACGACCCGAGTGGGATCCTCGTCGAGTTCTGCACGACGACACGCGTCTTCACGGGTGTCGACCATCGCAAGGCCGAAGCGTTGCGCGCCGCCGTTGCACCCGAGATCGACCGCACCGAGCCGCCGATCGAATTCTTCGAGGCGTCAAAGCAGAACGCCGGCGTTTCGTAGCGCCGCGATCTCGTCGTCGGTCGCGCCCGCCAACTCCCGCAGCACTTCGTCGGTGTGGGCGCCGAGCGCGGGTCCGACGCGGCGGATCGACCCAGGGGTGCGCGAGAGCTTCGGCACGACGCCTGTCATCGCGACGTTCTCGTCGAAGCCGGCGGCAAGTCGCACGATCATCTCGCGCGCTGCGATGTGCGGGTCGGTCGCGAGCTCCGGGGCACGGTTGATCGGTCCCACCGGCACGTCGTGCGCTCGCAGGAGCACGATGAGCTCGTCGGCGGTCATCGTCGCGGTCCACTGTCCGATCTGGGCGTCGAGCTCGTCCTGGTGCGCGGCGCGTGCCTCGTGCGTGGACAGGTCGCGCGCAAGATCCGGGCGCCGCATCGCGTCGCACAGCCGGCTGAACACTGCGTCGGCGTTGCCGGCGATCACTACCTCGCGATCGTCCAGGGTCGGATAGGCGTTCGCGGGCGCGACGTCGCGGAGCAGGCCGCCGTGGCGCGTGCGAATCACGCCGCCGATCTCGTAGTCCGCGACCGTCGACTCCATGAGCGCGAGGACCGCCTCGTAGATCGCGACGTCGACCTCCTGACCGCGCCCGCTGCGGCCGCGTTCGTGGAGCGCGGTGAGGGTGCCGATGACGGCGAACAGTCCGGCGAGGGAGTCGCCGATCGACACGCCACTGCGCGCGGGCGGCCGGTCGGGCTCGCCGGTGGTGTGGCGAATGCCGCCCATGGCTTCACCGATCGATCCGAAACCGGGCTCGGCGGCGCGGGGGCCCGTCTGGCCGAACCCGGAGACGTGCACGAGGATGACGCCGGGATTGTCGACGGCGAGCGCGTCATACGACATGCCCCATCTGTCGATCGTGCCGGGCTTGAAGTTCTCGAGCACGACGTCGCAGCGCCGCCCGATCCGCCGCACCACGGCACGCCCGCGCTCGTCACGCAGATCGATCGCCACCGAGCGCTTGTTGCGCGCGATCGCGGGCCACCAGAGGCTCTCGACGCGACCATCCGCCTTGGCCACGCGTACGCCGTACCGCCGCATGATGTCGCCGCGCGGCGGGGGCTCGACCTTCACGACGTCGGCGCCGAGATCACCGAGCAGCTGACCCGCGAACGGACCGGCGATGAACGCTCCGAGCTCGAGCACGCGCAGGCCCGCCAGCGGGGAGTCGCTCACGGCCGGCAAGGTAACCTCCCGCGGTCGAGGGGGTTCCAATGGACTTCGCGCCGAGCGCACGTTCGGACGAGCTGAAGGCGAAGCTGATCGAGTTCGACCAAGAGGTCGTGCGACCGGCTGAGCCGATCTACCGCGCCCAGCGCGAGGAATCCGGCGATCCGCACTTCCCGCCGCCGGTCATGGAGGAGCTGAAGGTCGAAGCCAAGAAGCGCGACCTCTGGAACATGTTCCTGCCCGAGCCCGTCGACGGAACCGGCGGCCTCTCGAACCTCGAGTACGCGCCTTTGTGCGAGGTGATGGGCACCTCGCCGTTGCTCGGCGAAGCGACGAACTGCTCGGCGCCCGATACCGGGAACATGGAGATCCTTGCCCAGTTCGGCACCGCGTTGCAGCAAGAGCAGTGGCTGCAGCCGTTGCTCAATGGTGAGATCCGATCGTGCTTCGCGATGACCGAGCCGTGGGTCGCGTCGTCGGACGCGACGAACATCTCGTCGCGCATCGAGCGCGACGGTGACGACTACGTGATCAACGGCCACAAGTGGTTCACGAGTGGCGCGCTCGATCCGCGCTGCAAGCTCGCGGTGTTCATGGGTGTCACAGATCCCGACACCGACACATATCACCGACAGTCGATGATTCTCGTTCCCATGGACGCGACGGGCGTCACCGTGCGCCGTGGATTGCCGGTGTTCGGTCATTCCGAAGGCGGCGGACACGGCGAGACGCTGTGGGAGAACGTACGCGTGCCGAAGGAGAACCTCCTCGGAGAGGAGGGCAGCGGCTTCGCGATCGCACAGGCCCGTCTCGGCCCCGGGAGAATCCATCACTGCATGCGCGCGATCGGCATGGCCGAACGCGCGCTCGATCTGATGTGCATGCGCGCGCAGACGCGGGTGGCCTTCAAGAAACCGCTCGCGGACCAGGGTGTCGTGCAGGAGCGCATCGCCGAGTCGCGCATGCAGATCGAACAGGCCCGGCTGCTCACGATGAAGGCCGCGTGGATGATGGACACCGTCGGTAAGAAGCACGCTCGCACCGAGATCGCGTCGATCAAGGTGATCGCGGCCCGCGTCGCGACCGACGTCATCGACCGAGCGATCCAACTGTTCGGCGGCGCCGGCGTCACCGACGACTGGCCGCTCGCGGCGATGTACGCCCACGCCCGCACGCTGCACCTGGTCGACGGTCCCGACGAGGTCCACATGCGTCAGATCGCGCGCAACGAGCTCGGCAAGTTCGCGCACCTCCGTCCCGCCGGCTTCACGCAATGAAGGTGCGGGTCGGGTACGGGCTCGGGAACCTGCGGCCGCTCTCGGGCGACGCGCTCGGCGCGCTTGCCGAGGGGCTCGAAGGACGCGGGTTCGACTCGCTGTGGCTGTCGGAGCGCATCAGTGGCCCGGCGCCCGATCCGGTGCTCGCCCTGACCTTCGCCGCGGCGCGCACCCGGCGCATCAAGCTCGGCACGAGCGTCTCGGTACTGCCCGGCCGCTCTCCCGCGCTCGTCGCCAAGGAGTGGGCGACGCTGGACGTGCTATCGAACGGTCGCGCGCTCCCGGCCTTCGGGCTCGGCATCGCGCACCCGATCGAGCAGCAGGCGTTCGGTGTCGAGCGGCGCGACCGCGCCGAGATCTTCGACGAGGCGCTGCCGCTGCTCCGCCGGCTCTGGACCGAAGACGCCGTCGACCATGACGGCCGCTGGTTCCACTACGAGGGGATGTCGGTGCTCCCGAAGCCCGCGCACCCGCTGGACGTGTGGCTCGGCGGCAGGGCGCCGTCCGAGCTGCGGCGCGTCGGCCGGCTCGGCGACGGCTGGCTCGCGAGCTTCACGACACCCGATCAGTGCAAGGCGGCGCGTGTCTCGATCGAGGACGCCGCCGACGCCGAGGGACGCACGATCGATCCGGAGCATTTTGGCGCAATGGTCCTGTACACGCACGACGCGGTCCCGGATCTGGTCGCACAGGTGATCCGGACGCGGAACCCGGACGCCGCGATCGACGACGTCGTCGCACGCGGGTGGGCCAACCTGCGCGGGCTGTGCGAGCGCTACGTCGCGACCGGTTTCTCGAAGCTCGTGCTCGTGCCCCTCAACGAGCCGCGGGACTGGGACGAAGAGCTGGCGGCAAGCGCCGCCGAGGTCCTCCCGATCCAGACCTGAAGGTTGGTCAGCCTTCCAGGAAACGGCGCAGGCCGATCGCGGAACCCAACGTACCGATCACCGCGCCGATGATCACGATGAGGATGCCGATACCGATCGCGTCGCTGTCGGTGACCCGGAACGTCGAGAACAGCGTCTGCTGGCTGTTCAGCACGTTCGAGATCACGACCTTGAGCACCCAGATGAACCCGAACGCGAGCCCGGCGCCGATCGCGCCCTGCACGAGTCCCTCGGCCATGAACGGCACACGCACGAACCAATTGGACGCGCCGACGAGCCTCATGACTTCGATCTCACGTCTCCGTGCGAACGTCGCGAGCCGGATCGTGTTCACGATGAGGAACAGCGACGAGAGCAGCAGCGCGAGTGAGATGACGAAGAAGATCAGCCGGATCCAACGGGTCGCGTTCAACAGGTTCTTGATCTGCTGTTGCGCGGTGACGATCTTGTCGACACCCGGTCGCTTGTTGTAGTCGATCTCGACCTGCTGGGTGAGGCGAGCGGTCACCGGCGCGACCCGGAACGACTCGGGCAGCACGTCGGGTGTGGTGCTCTCGATCAGGGCCGGCTGATCATGAAAGAGCCGCTTGAACTCTGCATACGCGGCGTTGTGGTCGAGGTAGCGGTAGCTCTTGACCAATGCCTTGTCGGCGTCGAGCTGACTCTTCATCGCGTCGACATCCGACCTGGAGGCGTTCGTCTTCATGAAGATCTCGAGCTCGACGCCGTGCTTCCACTTCTCGGTGCCGTGGTCGACGGCGCTCGAGAGCAGCAGGATCCCGCCGAACAGCACGAGCGAGATCAACACCGTGATGATGCCGGCGATCGTCATCAGCAGGTTGCGGCGCAGCGAGATGAGCGTCTCACGGGCGAAGTAAGAAAGGCGCGACATCAGCTTCCCGTTAGCTTCCGACTCCGTACACGCCGCGCGCCTGGTCGCGCACGAGTGAGCCATGGTCGAGCTCGAGCACCCTTCGGCGCATGGCATCCACGATGCGCTGGTCGTGTGTGGCCATCACGACCGTCGTGCCCGTCCGGTTGATGCGGTCGAGCAAACGCATGATGCCGACGGTGGTGGCAGGGTCGAGGTTGCCGGTCGGCTCGTCGGCAAGGAGGATCAGTGGGCGATTGACGAAGGCCCGGGCGATCGACACGCGCTGTTGCTCCCCGCCGGACAACTCGGTCGGGAAGTTCTCGGTCTTCTTGCCGAGGCCGACGAGGTCGAGGATCTGCGGAACCTGCGTGCGCACGATGTGCTTGGGCCGGCCGATCACCTCGAGGGCGAACGCGACGTTCTCGTAGACCGTCTTGTTCGTGAGGAGCTTGAAGTCCTGGAACACGCAGCCGATGTTGCGGCGGAGCGACGGTACCTTCCACGCGCCGAGACGACCGATGTCGCGCCCGGCGACGAGCACGCGTCCCGCTGTGGCGACCTCGTCACGCAGGAGCAGCTTCAGGAACGTCGACTTTCCCGAACCGGACGGACCGACGAGGAAGACGAACTCTCCCTTGGCGATCTCGACAGAGACGTCCTTCAGAGCGACGAGATCGCCTTTGTAGACCTTGTTGACGTCTTCGAATCGAATCATGAGAAACGGCTCATAAGGAGCATGGCGAGGGTACCAGCCACCGCTGCGCCCGCCGTGGAACCAAAGCAGGTTATGACGTGTCTCCTTGTCGGCGCCAATGGAGGTACGCCTCGATGAATGGGTCGAGGTCTCCGTCGAGGACTGCTTGCACGTTGCCCGTCTCGTAACGGGTGCGCTCGTCCTTCACCAGTTGGTAGGGCGCCAGCGTATAGGTGCGGATCTGGCTCCCGAACGCGACGTCGCGTTTCTCGCCGGACAGCGCCTCCAACTCCTTGCGTTGCTCCTCACGCTGACGCTGCGCGAGCCGGGCCGCGAGGATCTGCATCGCCTTGGCGCGGTTCTGCAGCTGCGAACGTTCGTTCTGGCACGACACGACGATGCCGGTCGGCAGGTGCGTGATACGTACGGCCGAGTCGGTGACGTTCACGTGCTGTCCGCCTGCACCCGAGGAGCGGTACGTGTCGATACGGAGATCGTTCTGGTCGATTTCCGGTTCCTCGGCCCGCTCCAGCGAGGGAACGCAGTCAAGTGACGCGAAGGCGGTTTGTCGCCGCGCGTTCGCGTCGAACGGCGAGATCCGGATCAACCGGTGCACGCCCCGTTCGCCCTGCAGCATGCCGTACGCGTAGCGACCTTTCACGATGAACGTCGCGGACGTGATCCCCGCCTCTTGCCCTTCCTGTACTTCGTCGAGCTCGACGTCGAAGCCGCGCGTTTGCGCCCAACGCGTGAACATGCGCAGCAGCATCTCGGTCCAGTCCTGGGCGTCGGTGCCGCCCGCGCCGGAATGAACTTCACAGATCGCGTCGCGCTCGTCGTGTTCGTCGCTGAAGAGCGCGCGTAGTTCCATCTTGTCGAGGGCGCCCCGCAATGCGGTGAGGCCGTCCTCGAGCTCTTGCTCGAACGAGTCGTCGTCCTCTTCCCGGCCGAGGTCGAACATCATCTTGAGCTCGGACGCCCGACGTTCGAGATCGTCGACGAGCTGCACGTCGTCGCGCACCCGTGAGAGCTCCGAAGTCACTTTGCGCGCATGGTCCGCGTCGTTCCACAGATCCGGCGCGCTCGCCTGCTCCTCGAGCTCGCTCAACCGTTTGCGCGCCTCGTCGACCCGCAGGTACGCGTGCGCGTCGGCAACCCGGCGCGCGACGTCAGCAAGGTCCTCCGAAAAGTCGCGCACGTGAAGTCAGCGCCCGTGGCAGAGCTTGTACTTCTTGCCACTCCCGCAGAAGCAGGGGTCGTTACGGCCCGGCGTCTTGTCCACGCGCACGGGTTGCTGCTGGACCGGCTCGGGCGCCATCGGCATCGCCTCTTCGGGCCGGTCGTACGAACCCGTGTCGGCCGCCGCATACAGCTCGGGCTCCGCAGCCATCGCCGCCATGATGGCGCCCTCACCCTGCACGGGCCCTTCCGGCGCGCTGTAGGACACGTTGCGCATCTCCTGGCGGGGCTCCTCGTCGACCACGACCTGGAGATGGAACACGTAGCGGACGAAGTCGTCCTCGATCTGACCCATCATGGCCTCGAACATGTCGAAGCCCTCCCGTTGCCACTCGGCAAGGGGGTCCTGCTGGCCCATCGCCCGCAGGTTGATGCCCTCCTGGAGGTAGTCCATCTCGTAGAGGTGCTCGCGCCAGTGCTGATCGAGCACGGAGAGGAGGACGCGGCGCTCGATGTCGCGCAGCACCTCGGTACCGATCTGCTCTTCCTTGGCATCGTAGAGCTCGAGGGCGTCGGTGAGCAGGAGCTCCTCGAGCGCCTCCGCGTTGAAGACCTCGTCGAGCTGCTCGTTCGTGATGCGGCTCGGGAAGTAGCTCCGGGCCGCGTCGAGGAGCCCGGAGACGTCCCACTCCTCGGAGAACTCGCCCGCGCAGTACTGGTCGACCAGGCGGCCGATCGCGGCCGTGATCGCCTCGACGGCTTCGTCGCGCAGGTCTTCGCCGTCGAGGATCTGCTGGCGGCGTCGGTAGATGACCTTGCGCTGCTCGTTCATCACCTCGTCGTACTTGAGGACGTTCTTGCGGATCTCGAAGTTGCGGCCCTCGACGGTGCCTTGTGCCCGTTCGACGGCGCGTGACACCATCTTCGACTCGAGCGGCATGTCGTCAGGGAAGGACGCGTTCATCACGCGCGACATCATCCCGGTCGCGAACAGGCGCATCAGCTCGTCTTCGAGCGACAGGTAGAAACGGCTCTCACCCGGGTCACCTTGCCGGCCGGCGCGCCCGCGCAACTGGTTGTCGATGCGGCGCGACTCGTGTCGTTCGGTACCGAGCACGTACAACCCGCCGAGCGCGCGTACCTTCTCGCCTTCGGCCTTGCATTCGTCCAAGAAGCGCGGTAGCAGCTCTGCGTAGCGTGCGTCGTACTCGGGCGATCCGAGCTTCGTGCCCTCTTTCAAGCACTCGCGCCGGGCGAGGCCTTCGGGGTTGCCGCCGAGCAGGATGTCGACGCCACGGCCCGCCATGTTCGTCGCGACGGTGACGGCGCCGAGCTTGCCGGCCTGCGTGACGATCTCGGCTTCCCGCTCGTGCTGCTTGGCGTTCAACACCTCGTGCGGGACGCCTTTCTTCGCCAGCTCCCGCGACAGCTTCTCGGACTTCTCGACCGAGATCGTGCCCACCAGAACGGGTTGACCATCCTTGTTGCGCTCGATGATGTCGTCGATCGCAGCGCCGAACTTCGTGTCCTCACCCTTGTAGATGTAGTCGGCGTTGTCGGCGCGGACCATCGGCCGGTTCGTCGGGATCGACACCACCTGCAAGTTGTAAGTGTGCGCAAACTCCCCGGCTTCGGTCGAGGCCGTGCCGGTCATCCCGGAGAGCTTCTCGTACATTCGGAAGTAGTTCTGCAGCGTGACCGTTGCGAGCGTCTGATTCTCCTCTTTGATCTTGACGCCTTCTTTGGCTTCGACGGCCTGGTGCAGGCCCTCGCTCCAACGCCGACCCTCGAGGATGCGGCCGGTGAACTCATCGACGATCTTCACCTCACCGGCCTGAATGATGTAGTCGACGTCGCGCTTGAACAACTCCTTGCCGCGCAACGCCTGCTGGAGTTGGTGGACGAAGTTCTGGTGCACGTTCTCGTAGAGGTTCTCGACACCGAGCGCCTGCTCGACACGTGCAATGCCGTCTTCGGTGGGCACCACCGTGCGCTTGGCTTCGTCGACCTCGTAGTCGCGATCGCGCTGCAAGCCGCGCGCGACACGAGCGAACTGGTAGTAGAGCTCGGCCGCGTCCGCGGCGCGACCGGAGATGATGAGAGGAGTGCGAGCCTCGTCGATGAGGATCGAATCGACCTCGTCGACGATCGCGAAGTAATGCGGCGACCAGCCGAGCTCGCGCTCTCCGCGCATGACCTGCTCGTCGACGCTCACGACCATGTTGTCACGCAGGTAGTCGAAGCCGAACTCGTTGTTCGTGCCGTAGACGATGTCGGCGCTGTACTGCATGCGCTTCTCGTCGGGCGAGGAGTCGTCCGGGATGATGGTGCCGACCCTGAGACCGAGGAAACGATGGATCCGGCCCATCCACTCGGCGTCGCGCTTGGCGAGATAGTCGTTGACGGTGACGATGTGCACACCCCGGCCCGCGAGTGCGTTGAGGTACGACGGCAGCGTTGCCACGAGCGTCTTGCCCTCGCCGGTCTTCATCTCGGCGACCCAGCCGAGGTGCAGCGCCGCGCCCCCCATGACCTGCACGTCGAAGTGGCGCTGGCCGAGCACCCGCTTGCCGGCCTCCCGGACGACCGAGAACGCTTCGGGGAGCAGGTCGTCGAGCGCGTCCGCGACCAGCTCCTTCTCGTGGTCCTGGTCGCGGGCGCCGGCCCGCGCCCGGTCGACGCGCTGCTTGAATTCGGCGGTCTTCCCGACGAGCTGCTCGTCGGACAGGCCCACGATGTCGGGCTCGAGCGCGTTCACTTCCGGGACGATCGCCTGGACCGCCTTCAGCCGCTTGCCCTCGCCTGCGTGAAGGATCTTGTTGAACAAACCCATGCAGCCGACGAGTGTACCGGCGCGTCCACGATTCTCCGGCCGCGGGAGACGACAGCGCAGCGACCGGACGGGAGCGGAGCGTGGAGTCGACCCGAACAGGCGGGAGACGACAGCGCAGGCGAGGGCGTGGCTCCGGGGCCGCGGGGCGGGCCGGGGTCGGCGGCCGGGGGTGGCTCAGGTGGCGTCGACGAGCTTCTCGCGCACCGCGTACAACGCGGCTTCCATACGTGAGCGCAGCTGCAACTTCTCCAAGATGTTCCGCACGTGGTTCTTCACGGTGTTCTCCGCGATCACGAGGTCGGCCGCGATCTCCTTGTTCGACATTCCCCTCGCGACGAGGCGAAGCACTTCGGTCTCGCGGTCGGTGAGCTTCGGTGCGGTGTCGTGTGAAGAATCGAGACGCCGCGACAACAGGTTGAACTCGCCGAGAAGCTTCGTGGCCATCGACGGCGTGATCAGTGCTTGCCCTCTCGCAACCGCGCGCACCGCTCCTGCCAGTTCCTCGATCGCCGCTTCCTTCAAGAGGTAACCGGTCGCACCGACGCGTACCGCGGCGAAGAGATCCTCTTCGTCCTCCGAGCCGGTGAGCATCACGACCTTCGTGGCTGGTCGCGCGTGACGGATACGGCGCGCCGCCTCGATTCCTCCGACGCCGGGCATGCGCACGTCCATGACGATGACGTCGGGGAGGAGGTCGGCCGCGCGTTCGATCGCCTCGAGTCCGTCGGAGGCCTCACCGACGATCTGGAGATCGGCTTCCTCGGCGAGTACGAGCTCGAGGCCGCGCCGGAACACCGCGTGGTCGTCGACGATCAGCACACGGATCGGGGCGTCGTCACCAGCGGTGAGGTCCAGAGTATTCAGCCGGACACCTCGATGAGGCCGAGCGCGCCGTCGCGCCGCCGATAGAGCACGGCTGCACGCCCGTTGTCTGTGCTGCGAAAGACAAAGAAGTCGTGACCGAGGAGCTCCATTTGGAGCACGGCCTCCTCGGTGTGCATCGGCTTCACCTCGATCTGCTTGACCTTCACGATCGACTGCCCGGGTGCATCGTTCTCCGCGTCGACGTCGGTCACGGTGTCATCACCCACGCGCGCGCTGCGAGCCCGCGTCCCGTTGCGGCGACGCACGCGACGTTCGTGCAAACGCCGCATCTGGTGCTCGACCTTGTCAACCGCGAGATCAAGCGCGATCGCGTGTTCGGCAGCTGTTGCAGTGCCCTTCACCAGATGATGATTGACGTGCACCAGAATCTCACACGTGTGCGAATCAGTTGCCTTGCGGGTGAGGTGCTCCGCGTAGTCGACGTCGACTCGGCGCACGTCGCTGGCGTACTTCTCGATCCGCTGCAACTTCTCTTGGGTGAGCGCTCGCAACGCGGTGTCGACTTCCGTGTGCTTTCCGACGACGACGAGGTCCATGCAACCCCCGTTGCTCAGCTCGGAGTGGTGGCAGGAGTATAGGCAACAATCGGACGAACCCCACTCGGCCGAGGCGTGCGGGCGATCGTGGCTGCAAGCACGCTGCGGGCGCCGTTCGCACGGAGCACGCGGGCGGCGGCGGCCAGCGTGCCACCAGACGTTGCCACGTCATCCACGACCAGGACCGTCAACCCTCGGGGCGACCGCGCGACGTGCAGCCGCGGACCCCGACGACGACTCGCCGCGTCGCGACCGGTCTGCGGTTCGTCATCCAACCGACGCAGGTACGCGCGCGCGGGTACGTGCATCTCGCGCGCGACCGCGCGCGCGAGCACCGCCGCGTGATCGATGCCGGAACGCGCGTACCGCGCCCGACTTGCAGGCGGCCATGTGACGACATCGACGGCGTGCGGCGCGCGCGCTCGCGTCGCGATTGCAAGCCGGGACGCGAGCTCGCGCACGGCCGCGCGTTCGCCGCGGTACTTCGCGCGCGCCACCACCTCGCGCGCGACGCCTTCGTAGGAGAAGCAGGATGTCCACCAGTCGACGGGGACTGGCGGCGGCGCGACCGGGGCCGGCCGGAGACGACCTTCGCACCGGTGACAGATCGGGGCGCCACCGACCGTGCCGCAGCCCGGGCAGCGAAGCGGCAGCAAGGCGCCGAGCACATCGTCCGCAAGCTCTCGCAACATGCGACGACGCTAACTGTGGGGTGGGACACCGGCCTCGGCGACAAGAGCGCGCCGCATATGGGAAGGCAACGAACGGCGGTACGGCGGGCGCGCGATCCCGACCTCGGTCACGATGGCGGTGACGAGGCGGGCGGGCGTCACGTCGAAGGCGGGGTTGCGCGCAGCGACGCCGGGTGGCGCGACAGCGACACCACCCATGTGTGTCACCTCCGCGGCATCGCGCTCTTCGATCACGATGTCGTCTCCCGACGCGGTCGCGAGGTCGACCGTCGCGGTCGGCGCCGCGACATAGAACGGCACACCATGGTGACGCGCCGCGAGCGCGATGGCGTACGTCCCGATCTTGTTCGCGACGTCGCCGTTCGCGGCCACGCGATCCGCGCCGACGATGACCACGTCCACCTCACCGCGCGCCATCAACGACGCGGCCGCGCTGTCGGGGCTCAACGTCGCGTCGATACCCAGCCGATCGAGCTCCCACATCGTGAGGCGCGCACCTTGCAAGAGCGGACGTGTCTCGTCGACGAGGACGCGCGGGTGTCGTTGCTGTTCGGACGCCGAGCGCACGATGCCGAGCGCGGTACCGTAGCCGACACACGCGAGTGAGCCGGCGTTGCAATGTGTCAACACTGCGGCGTCGTACGGAACCAATCCTGCACCGTGCGCACTCAAGGCGCGGTTGCGCGAGACATCATCAGTCGCGATGCGTTCTGCACATGCGAGCGCGCCCGCGGCTCCGTTCGTTTCATATGCCGCGAGCGCGTGCTGCACACCCCACGAGAGGTTGATCGCGGTCGGACGCGTACGCGCGATGCGTGCAGCCGCAGCGCGAACTTGTCGCTTCGTGCGCAACGTGTGCGCGCCAAGCGCGACGCCGTACGCACCCGCGGCGCCGAGCGCCGGCGCACCTCGTACTGCGAGCGTCGAGATCGCGTCGCACAGCGTGTCGACGGACCGGCAGTTGAGGAAGCGCAGGCGCGCCGGCAGCGCGCGCTGGTCGATGATGCGCACCGCACCTCGACGCCATTCGATGGTCGGCGGGATCGGCTCACGCCGAAGGGTCACAGGGGCAGGCCGAGCTCGGGGTTCGAGCGCATCTCGAGCGAGCGGATCCGGCGGTTCGCCGCCCCGACCCAGAAGTCGGCCTCGTCGTCGTGCGTGAGAATCCAAAATTGCTCGGCGCGGATCGCATCGAGCACCTTGCCGGCGACCACGTCCGGGGCCATCCCCTGCTCGAGGAACTGGCGCAGCACCGCGGCCGCGCCCTCCTCGCCCGGTTCGTCTGGTTCGTCCGGTTGGAGATGAGCCGGGCGGTTCCGCACACTGTCGGCGATGTTCGTGTTGACCCAGCCGGGACACAACACCGAGACCTTGACGTGCGGCGCCACCATCGCGAACTCGTGATGCAACGTCTCGGAGATTCCCACCACCGCGTGCTTGCTCGCGTTGTACGGACCCATGAAAGGTGCCGCGACGAGACCGGCGATGGAAGCGGTGTTCACCATGTGCGCCTCGGGCTGGCTGATGAGCAGCGGCGCGAACGTCCGCACACCATGGATCACACCCCAGAGGTTGACGCCGATGACCCACTCCCACGTTGCCAGCGGCATCTCCCACGACAACCCGCCTCCGCCGACGCCGGCGTTGTTACACACGACGTGCACGGCGCCGAAACGCGCCACGGCCGCGTCGGCGAGCGCTTGCACCTGGGCCGGATCGGTCACGTCGGTCACGACGCCTTCGACCTCGGCGCCCGACGCGTCGAGCGCGGCCACTGCCGTGTCGAGCGCGTCCTTCTCGACGTCGCCGAGCACGACCTTCATGCCTTCGGCCGCGAACCGGCGGGCGAGACCGAGGCCGATGCCACTCGCCCCGCCCGTGACAACTGCGACCCTGCCGTCGAAGTCCTGCATGGGTGCGGAGCCTACGCGAGCTATGCAGGATGACCGGCGTCGACATCCTTGACGTCTTGGAAGCCGAGCTGCTCGTCGGTTCGCCCGGCATCGCGTGCCTCGATGATGTCCAACACGAAGCCTTCGTGATCGCCGAGGTCGTCGTGCCGGGTCAGGACGGATCCCGCGAACCAGTCGCACCCGGCAAGCACCGGGACCCCGTCCGGTCCATCGTGCCATTCCACCGAGGCGAACTTGTCCACGTCGTCGCCGGTCGTCCCGCCGAACAGCTCCGCAAGATCGCGTTGATCTTTCCGCAGCGCGTGGACGGCCAGCGTCCGTGCATTGCGGGCGATGCGTGTCGTGCGGTTCTTCACGCTGAGGCAAACGAGGAAGCGGGGCGGCTCGATGCTGCACTGCGTCGCGAAGCCGACGAGGCACCCGTCGCGCTCGTGACCGTCGAACACGGTGACCACGAACATCGGAGGGTCGAACGATGCGACGATCCGCTCGAACGCGCTGCTCATGCCCGGCCGACCCCGGGGGCGTGGGTGTGGGGGGGTTGGCCCCCCCCACACAACCCCCCCCGGGGGGGCACTAGCGGGTGTTGTGGGGCGTTGACGGGCCATAGCCCC
>JBBQXS010000018.1:0-85589 GCA_038209365.1 Acidimicrobiia bacterium
GCGAGCGATGGCTGCCAAGCCGCCCGCCGAAGCCGTCGAACGGGTCGAGGCGCTGCGCGGGCTCATCGAGTACCACACCGAGCGCTACTTCGTCTTCGACGAGCCCGAGATCGCCGACGCGGAGTTCGACGCGCTCGTGCGAGAGCTGCGCGAGCTCGAGGCCAAGTATCCGTCCCTTGTCGTCGCCGACTCACCCACGCAGCGGCCCGGCGGACGGCCGGCGTCGACGTTCGCACCCGTCCGGCACCGCGTGTCGATGATGTCCCTCGACAACGCGTTCTCGCGCGACGAACTGCTGGCGTGGGGCACGAGAGTCGAACGGCTCGTGCCGAATCCGGTGCGGTTCGTCGCGGAGCCCAAGCTCGACGGTCTTGCGGTGTCGCTGCAATATGAAGACGGCCGGTTCACAGTGGGCGCGACGCGCGGCGACGGCGTCACCGGCGAGAACGTCACCGAGAACCTCCGCACGATCGCGCAGGTCCCCGAGAAGCTGAAGGGCAAGGACGTTCCCCGTCTGTTGGAGGTGCGCGGCGAGGTGTTCATGCCGCTCGCTGCCTTCGAAGCGCTGAACCGACGGCAGGGTGAAGCGGGGGAACGGTTGTTCACCAGCGCCCGCAACTCGGCGGCCGGCAGCTTGCGGCAGAAGGATCCCGGCGTGACTGCGACACGCGACCTCGAGCTCTTCTGCTACCACATCGGCGCCAAGGAGGGTGGTCCACGACTGCGTACGCACGAGCAAACGCTGGCGTGGCTCGCCAAGCTCGGCTTTCCCGTGAACCCGCACATCGAGGCGTTCGACGATCTCGATGCGGTCCACGAGTTTGCACGCCAAATGGAAGCGAACCGGCACTCCCTCGGCTACGACATCGACGGGGTCGTCGTGAAGGTCGACGACCTCGGTCAGCGCGAGGAGATGGGATTCACCTCGCGCGCGCCGCGCTGGGCGATCGCGCTGAAGTTCCCTCCCGAGGAGAAGACCACGCTGTTGCGCGGAATCATGGTGTCGATCGGCCGCACGGGCCGCGCGACACCGTTCGCGCAGCTCGAGCCGGTGTTCGTCGGAGGCGCGAACGTCGGGCTCGCGACCTTGCACAACGAGGACGACGTCAAGCGCAAGGATGTTCGACCGGGCGACACCGTGATCGTGCGCCGCGCCGGCGACGTCATCCCGGAAGTGGTCGGGCCGGTGCTCGCCAAGCGCCCGCCGAAGACCAAGCGGTGGAAGTTCCCGGCGAAGTGCCCGGAGTGCGGCCAGCCCCTGGTCCGGGTCGAGGGTGAGGCGAACCACCACTGCGTGAACGTCGACTGTCCTGCGCAACGTGTACAACGGCTCGTCCACTGGGCGAGCCGCGGCGCACTCGACATCGAAGGGCTCGGTGAAGAGCGCGTGCGTCAGTTCGTCGACGCAAGGCTCCTGGAGGACGCGGCGGACGTCTACGCACTCACGGTCGACAAGCTCGTGCCGCTGGAGCGGATCGGTGAACGCTCGGCACAGCTGCTCGTCGACGCGGTCGAGGATTCGAAGACGCGACCTCTCTGGCGCGTGCTGGTCGGTCTCGGCATCAACCACGTAGGGCCGACCGCGGCCCAGGCGTTGTCACGCGCGTTCACCGACCTCGACGCGATCATGGCGGCACATGAAGAGGAGCTGACCGCCGTCGATGGTGTCGGCCCGACGATCGCGCAGAGCATTCAGAAATGGTTCTCGATCGACCGGAATCGGCGTCTGCTGCAGCGGCTCACCGCGGCGGGCGTCAACTTCGAGGGCGAGCCGGCGCCGGTGGTGTCGGCGCGCGACGCGACGCTGGCCGGGATGACGTTCGTGCTGACCGGCTCCCTGGAGGGCCACACGCGTGACGAAGCCGCGGCCGAGATCGTGGCGCGCGGCGCGAAGGTGACGGGCAGCGTCTCGAAGAAGACGAGCTACGTCGTCGCAGGCGAGAGCCCGGGTTCGAAGCTCGCCAAGGCCGAGCAGCTCGGGGTCACGATCCTCGACGAGGCCGCCTTCGACCACCTGCTCGAATCGGGCCCCTGAGCGCTGGTTGCCGTTCAGCCGACTTTGAACGCCCAGCTGTAGCTCGCGAGCTTGTCTTGTGCCTTGGCCGACTCGGGCGTCGAGATCGCGCGCGGCCACCATTGGACGACCGCGTTGTGCGCACCCTTGGCCAGCTCGCGGAGCTCCTTGCCCGGCGCGGGCTCGAAGTAGAACTCGCCGAGGCTCGGATCGCCGGTCGTCTGGTCCTGGGGGATGACCTCGTTGTCGATGAGGAGTTGCGCGGTGAAGTCGGTACGCAACTGCGCGCCGACGCGCCCCTGAGGCAGCGTCAGCTGCCCCTCCTCCGGTTCGAGTTGCACGATGGCGACCGGGCGCTGCACGGCCGCCGGGCCGTTCACTTGGGACTGCGCGCCCCAGATCGCGACGTTGATGCCCGCGAGGACGACGACCGCGACGAGCGCAACGCGCGCAGGGTGAGCCGGTCGGGTGAGCGACACGGCGCGAACCTACCGTCGCCGCGCGAGCGGGCGGGAATGGGGACTCAACGTGGGTGCACAGCCGCGAGGGCACTCGACAAGTAGCGTTGTGAATATGCCCGGTAGCGCCGTGAGCGACCTCGCGGGCCGCGTGCTGGCCGGTCGCTACCTCCTTCATGCCGCGATCGGCACCGGCGCGAGTGGCCGCGTCTACGTCGCCGAGGACACACGTCTCCGCCGTCGCGTCGCGGTGAAGGTGCTCCACGCCGCGCTCGCGGAGGACTCCGCGTTCCTCCGACGCTTCCGCGCCGAGGCGCAGCTCGCGGCGTCGCTGCACCACCCGCACATCGTCACCGTGCACGACTGGGGCGAGGACGACGTGCCGTTCATGGTGCTCGAGCTGCTGGAAGGCGGCAGCCTGCGCGGGATGCTCGACCGGGGGACGGAGCTCACCGTCTCGCAGGCGGCACGCGTCGGTCGTGACGTCGCGTCCGCGCTCGAGTACGCACACGCACGCGGCGTGCTCCACCGCGACATCAAGCCCGCGAACCTGCTGTTCGACGAGCACGGCATCGTGCGCGTCGCCGACTTCGGCCTCGCGCGCGCGCTTGCGGAGGCGAGCTGGACCGAGCCCGCGGGCGCGGTATTCGGGACGGCGCGTTACGCGTCGCCCGAGCAGGCCCAGGGCGTGAAGCTCGACGCGCGGTCGGACCTCTACTCGCTTGCACTCGTGCTCGTCGAGGCGGTGACGGGAAAACTGCCGTTCACCGCAGAGACCACGCTCGGCATGTTGACCGCGCGCACGCAACAGCCGCTCACCGCCCCCGAGGATCTCGGCCCGCTCGGGCCCGCAATCGACCGGGCGGGTGCGATCGACCCCGACGAGCGCTATCCGAACGCGGGAACGATGCGCGCCGCACTCGCCGACGCGGGCGAGGAGCTGCCGCCGCCCGGCCCGTTGACCCTGGCCGGCATGGTGGACCGGGCCGACCCGCACCCCACGCGCGCCGCACCCGCCGGCTCGCGCCTGTTCGACCAGGACGCGGCCGATGCACCGACCGTCGCCGAGACCCAGCCCTTGCCGTTGCCCGAGTTCGTGCTCGAACCGCCGGCATCGCCGCCGGACCAGCCGCCGCGACACCACGAAGACACCGGCGGCGCGGGCATGCAACGGCGGCTCGTGCCGTTCGTCGTCGGACTCGTCTTGTTGGTGACGGTCGCGATCGCGACCGCGGCGTTGGCACGCGTGAGCGGCGCCACGCCGATCTCCGTGCCGACCCTCATCGGAATGGCCCAGCAGGACGCCGTCAACGCCGCGCAGGGCCGCGGGCTGACGGCCACGGTCGGCCCGTCGCGCGCATCGCCCGACCCGCCCGGCCGCGTGATCGCACAGTCACCGGAGCAAGGCACGCTCACCACGGGTCGGCACGTCGAGTTGACGGTGTCGAGCGGCCCGGCACTCATCGAAGTCCCCAACGTCGTCACCAAGGTCTGGCAGGACGCCAAAGCGACCCTCACCGGTGGGAACTGGCTGTACACGGTGACGCGGGAAACCAGCGAGACCGTGGACAAGGACGTCGTGCTGCGGGTCAGCCCCGCGCCCGGCCAGCCGGTTTCGCCCGACACCAAACTCGCGGTCGTCCTCAGCGACGGGCACGCGCCCGTGCCCGTGCCCGACGAGAGCGGCAAGACCTACGCCGAGGCAAGAACCGATCTCGAGTCCAAGCACTTCACGGTGCCGGCCGCGGTCGAGGACTTCGACGACACGGTGAAAAACGGTGACGTCATCGGGACCGACCCGCAGGCGGGCAAGCCCGCGCCGTACGGCTCGCCGGTCACCGTGCACGTGAGCAAGGGGCCCGACCTCGTCGACGCGCCGAACCTCTTCAATCTCACCGCGAAGGAAGCGTCGCGTGCGGCTGATCAGGCGGGGCTGACCCTCAACGTCAGCGGCAAGTACCGGGACGGCTGGTTCGTGTCGAGCCAGGACCCGTGCCCGGGCAAGCAGGCGAAACGCGGCTCGGATATCACGGTCAAGTTCAGCCGCACCGGCAGCATCTTCGGCGAGTTGACCTGCCGGTAGCGCCGGGCCGCGAGCGCTACGTACGATTCGCCTCCTACTTCGGCAGGGGAGTCGACGCATGGGTGCACTCGACGGACGCGTTGCGATCATCACCGGCGCGGCGCGCGGTCTCGGCCGTGAGCACGCGCTGCTGTTCGCCGGCGAAGGTGCCAAGGTCGTCGTCAACGACCTCGGCGGCGACATGCACGGCGACGGCGGTGACCCGAGCGCCGCGATGCAGGTCGCCGAAGAGATCAAGGCGATGGGTGGCGAGGCCGTCGTCAACGGCGAGAACGTCTCCGACTGGGACGGTGCGCAACGCCTCGTGCAGCAGGCGGTCGACACCTACGGCGACCTGCACGTCCTGGTCAACAACGCCGGGATCCTGCGCGACCGGGTGATCATCAACATGACCGAGGCCGAGTGGGACGCGGTCGTCAACGTGCACCTGAAGGGACACTTCGCGCCCACCCGGCATGCTGCGGTGTACTGGCGGGAGCAGACCAAGGCCGGCAAGGACGTGAAGGCGTCGATCATCCACACGACGTCGACCTCCGGTCTCTTCGCGAACCCCGGCCAGGCGAATTACGACTCGGCCAAGAGCGGCATCGCGACGCTCTCACAGGTGTGCGCCAAGGAGCTCTCGCGCTACGGCGTGCGGTCCAATGCGATCGCGCCCGGGGCGCGCACGCGCCTCACCGAGGCGACACCCGGTCTGTCGGAAGCGGTCAAAGCGCCCGAAGAGGGCTTCGACGTGTGGGACCCCGCCAACGTGTCGCCGTTCGTCGCGTATCTGGCGACGGCCGAGTGCCCGATCACCGGTGAGTGCTTCATGGTCCAGGGCGGCAAGGTGCAGCGCGCGCAGTCCTGGCGAGGAGCCGAAACGATCGACAAGGGTGACCGCTGGACGGTGAAGGAGCTCGAGGGTGAAGCGTCGAAGCTCTTGCCACCCTCGACAAAGTGACTCTTTATGACTCCTGCCACATTGGCCAAATGAGTCGCGCGGCCTAGACGTTTCTCAGCGAAAGCCGCGAACGGATTCGATTTCGCGCGGCACCTGGAAAAGTGTGTCATTTGTGCCCTTGTCAGCGCGCGCGCTCTGTCGTATCTTCCAGCGAAGCTTGCACGCAGCGCGGCGACGATGCGTGAAAGTGGATAGAACTGGGCGAACTCTTCCCCTGCCGGGCGGCAGTGATGTGGGGGTAACCAACATGGACCGAGGCTCGTACATCTCGAGGTGGTCGGCGTGACCCGCCGGCCGGCCCACGGCGCAACACGGCGACCGCCGTTCGAGCGCCCCGGCAATGGGTTCGGGCGTCCACTGCGGCCGGGACCCCCGGCACGGTGGCGGGACGTCGAGGCTCTGGTCACGACCGCGCAGTGGGATCCGATCGAGCTGTTGCTGGCAGCCGACGCCGGCGATGGCGTCGCGTGGCGGCCGACGACCGTCGACGACGCGACCATCACTCTCTGAGCACCCGCCACCCGCTGACGCGGCCGTAGGCGCGCGAGCCCTCTACTCGGTGATGTCCTGCAGGGCTTGCGTGAGCGCGGGGTTCGCGCCCCCACCACCCGCCTGGGCCATCATCAGCTTGGTCATGTCGCCCTGGACGCGGACCTTGCCGGCCATGAATGCCTGCATGCCTGCCTGCTGGTCGCCGGAGACGAACACCGATCGCGCCGTGTCGATGTCGGTCGAGAGCGTGAGGTCCGCGCTGTCGCTCTTGCCCTTCCCGAACAGGGTCTCGCCGTCCTTCGAACCCATGAAGAACTCGATCGTCTTGCCGTCGTCGGTGACCTCGAGATTCATCACGAGGTTCGTGCTCGGCGGTGCGCCCGCGCCGTGTTCTTCGATGAGCTTCTCTGCCGCGTCGAACCACCCGTCGGAGAGAAACTTCTGCTTGTCTGCCACCCTTGCCTCCTGATCGGTGCGGCCCGGCATCGTAGGGGACGGGTCCGCAGCAGGTCGAGCCGTCGCACCACGCAATCGCCGGCGGAGGTGCCCATTAGCCTGCGGAGGTGGCCGCAGGAACTCGGCACGAACGCATCGACGCGCACGAGCGGAACCCGAAGTGGAAGAACATGCCGCTGCGCATCGAGATGTCGGAGTGCATCAATTGTGACGCGTGCCTCCGCCATTGCCCGCCGCAGTTCGGCGCCATCTTCAACCACGGCGCGGATGTCGTCATCGTCCCGGAGTTGTGCAGCGGGTGCGACAAGTGCCTGCCGGCGTGTCCGGTCAACTGCATCTATCCCGATCCGGAATGGGCTCCGGCCCCGCCGGAGTGGTGGTCGCTCCCGCTCAGCAAGCTCGACCCGTACAAGTAGATTTCTTCGGGTGGCTGCTCGCATCACTCGGCAGGATGTCGAGCACGTCGCACGTCTGGCGCGCCTCGCGCTGACCGACGCCGAGGTCGACGCGCTAACGCACGAGCTCGGTGCGATCCTCGATCACGCCGCCGACGTCGCCGCGCTGGATACGGCCGACGTGCCGCCGACCGCGCATCCGCTCCCGCTCGTGAACGTCCTCCGCCCCGACGAAGCGCGTCCGGGGGTGCCACGCGACGAAGTGCTTGCCGAGGCGCCGGAAGCCGAGGACGGCCGCTTTCGCGTGCCGCGCATCCTCGGTGAGGCGCCGTGACCACTGCCGTTCAGCTCGCGGCCGACGTGCGTGCCGGCCGGCGGTCGGCGCGCGACGTGCTGGAAGAACACCTCTCCCGCATCGAGCAGCGCGAGGGAGAGATCCACGCGTTCAACCTCGTACTCGCCGACGAGGCGCGCGCCGCCGCGGACGCCGTCGACGCCTCCGACGACAGGGGGCCGCTCGCCGGGGTGCCGATCGCGATCAAGGACAACATGTGCACGCGAGGCATCCCCACGACGTGCTCCTCGCGCATTCTCGGCCAATGGAAGCCGCCGTACGATGCGACGGTCGTCGCGCGGGTCCGGGCGGCCGGCGCGGTGATGGTGGGCAAGACGAACCTCGACGAGTTCGCGATGGGTTCGTCCACCGAGAATTCTGCGTTCGGGCCCACGCGCAATCCGCGCGACGTCACGCGCGTGCCCGGCGGTTCGAGCGGCGGTTCCGCGGCTGCGGTTGCGGCCGGGTTCGCGCCGCTCGCCCTCGGCTCGGACACCGGCGGCTCGATCCGGCAACCGGCCGCGTTGTGCGGCGTCGTCGGCGCCAAGCCGACATACGGCACCGTTTCTCGTTACGGTCTGATTGCGTTCGCGTCGTCGCTCGATCAGATCGGGCCGTTCGCGTCGAACCTCGACGACGCGGCCCTGCTGCTCGACGCGATCTGGGCGCACGACTCGTGCGACTCGACGTGCATCCCGGTCGCGCGACCGTCGTTGGACACGGGAAGCGACGTGCGCGGGTTGCGCGTCGGCCTGATCGACGAGATGGTCACCGCCGACGGCATCGAGCCCGCCGTGCGCGACTCGGTGGTGCGGGCGGCAAACGCGCTCGCAGCCGCGGGCGCCGAGGTGGATTCGGTATCGCTGCCGTCGACGCGGTACGGCATCTCCGCGTATTACCTGATCGCGCCGGCCGAGGCGTCGTCGAACCTCGCCCGTTACGACGGCGTGCGATACGGGTTGCGGGTTCCCGGCAACGACGTGGCGGAGATGAACGCGAACACGCGGGACGCCGGGTTCGGCCCCGAGGTCAAGCGCCGAATCATGCTCGGTACCTACGCGCTGTCAGCCGGCTACTACGACGCGTACTACGGACAAGCGCAGCGCGTGCGCACGCTGATCGTGCGCGACTTCGACCGCGCGTACGAACAGTTCGACGTGCTGCTGTCGCCGACGTCACCGACGGTCGCATTCGAGCTCGGGGCCAAGACCGCCGACCCGCTCGCGATGTACCTCTGCGACGTGTGCACCGTGCCGGTGAACCTGTCGGGCCAGTGCGCGATCTCGGTGCCGTTCGGCGAGGCCGGCGGCCTGCCGATCGGCGTGCAGGTGCTGGCACCCACGCTCGGCGAGCCGGTGATGTTCCGGGCCGCGCGAGCGATCGAGCAGTCAGGTACCTGAGAGCTCCTCGATCTCGGCGCGGATCTTCCGCTTCATCTCAGGCGGCGCGAACGAGGTCTCGACCGCGACGACCTGCAGGCCTCGCAGTGCGTCCTCGTCGAGGTCGAGCAGGTCGCGCGCCAACAGCAGCTCGTCGGTGAGCGTCGTCGAGAAATAGCCCGGGTCGTCGGTGTTGAACGTCACGACCACTCCCCGCTGAAGGAGCTCGCCCGCCGCATGGTCGGCAAACGACGCGCACGCACCCAACAGCACATTGCTCGACAGCGACACCTCCAAGGGAACGGCCCGCTCGGCGAGATGCCGCACCAGGGCGTCGTCCTCGATGGCGCGGATGCCGTGTCCGATGCGGTCGGCCCGGAGCGCGTCGAGCGCGCCCCACACGCTGTCGGGGCCGTCCATCTCACCCGCGTGCGGGACGCTGCCGAGACCTTCGGCGCGCGCCATCGCGAAGGAATCCTCGTACTTGCGGGGATCCGAGCCGTACTCGGGGCCGCCCAGGCCGATCGCGACGACGTCTTCCGGAGCATGCGGGCCGGTGAGGAACGCGGCGGTGAAGCGTGCGTCGGGCGGCTCGAACTCGCGCGGGATGTCGACGACCCACGCGATCTCGACGCCGTGCAGCTCGCGCGCGCGGCGCCGGCCCTCGGCGAGCCCGGCGCAGTAGTCCTCGACGGGGATACCGCGCTGCACGTGTGAGTACGCGGTCGTGGTGACCTCGGCGTACCGCACGTTCTGGCCCGCGAGCTCCACGGCGAGCGCCTCCGTGACGTCGGCGAAGTCCTCGCCGGTTCGGATCACGTCGAGTCCGAGCATGAACAGCATCAGGAACTCTTCGAAACCCGAGAACTCGTAGCGCTTCTCGAGGTAGCGGCGGTCACCGACGTCGATGCCGTTCCGGCGCGCGAGATGTTCGATCGTCGGGAGGCGCAGGGAACCTTCGAGGTGCAGATGCTGTTCGACCTTCGGGAGCCGGCGTACGAAGTCGTCGGTTGCGGTGCTCATCGACAGAACATCCTCATCGACAGAACATCGCGGTGAGCTTGTTGAACGTGTCAGCGGATTCCCATTGGAGGAAGTGGCCGGCATCGGGCACGATGAGCGGGCCGGTGCAGTCGATACACGCCGCCGCGGCCTTCCACGGAAACGACGGCAGCACGACGTGGTCCTCGGGGCCGTACAGCACGAGTGTCGGCACCGGCGTCTGCTCGAACAGCCGCGGGACGTCCTCCATGGGACGCTTTCCCGCCGACTGCTCGTACACGCCCCAGCTCGCGCGGAGCTTCTGTGCGTCGCCGTACGGCTCGGTGTGGAAGCTGACGTCGTCGGGCGTGAACGCATTCGACGTGCCCCACAGCCGGTGGGTGTACATGCCTGCGACGTACCGGCGGCGCCGCTCCGGCGTATCGAGCTCGGCGAGCAGACCGTCGGGACCGTTTGCCTGCCGGATGAAGTAGTCGGCCTGCGCACGCCGCTCGCGCATGTCGTCGCGAGGGAGGCCGGCGGCCGCGTAGACGTCGTCGAGCGGCGGCGGCACGGTGTTGAACAACACCTGGCGCGTGACGAAGCCCGGATAGCGCAGACCGAGGTCGTAGAGCACGACACCGCCGACGTCGCCGCCCACGACCGCACACGACGCGTGACCGAGGACGTCGTGCACGAGCGAGTAGCAGTCGATGGCGTACGCGGCGATGTCGTAGAAGTCGTCGGGTGCGAGGCTCGACTCACCGTGGCCCCGGAAGTCGGGGGCGATCACCTCGAATCCTGCGGCGACGAGCGGCCCGATGTTGCGCCACCAGATGCGCTTGCTCTCGGGGTACCCGTGGAGCAACAGGATCGGTACGCCGCCCGTGCCCTCACGCACGTAGGCGATGGTCACGCCGTTGCGCACCTCGGCCGTGTGCGTCTCGAATCGAAGAGGGTCGGGCGCCTGCGTCACGTCTCGTAGTCTGGCATCGTGGCGTCCTACGAGATCGTGGTCGGCTTGGAGGTGCACGCCGAGCTGGCCACGGCGAGCAAGCTGTTCTGCGGTTGCCCGAACGAGTTCGGCGGCGAACCGAACACCAACATCTGCCCGGTGTGCCTCGGGCTCCCCGGCTCGCTTCCCGTGCTCAACGAGAAGGCCGTCGAGTTCGCATTGCGCGTCGGCGAGGCGCTGCATCTGAGGGTGCCGGAACGCTCCGTGTTCGCCCGCAAGAACTACTTCTATCCCGACATGCCCAAGGACTATCAGATCTCGCAGTACGACATGCCGATCACCATCGACGGCTGGCTCGACGTCGATGGTGCGCGTGTGCGGATCACGCGCGCGCACCTCGAGGAGGACACGGGCAAGACGATGCACGTGGGCGGCGGCGGACGCATCCACGACGCCGAGTACTCGCTCGTGGACTACAACCGCGCCGGCGTGCCGCTGCTGGAGATCGTCTCCGAACCAGACGTTCGCTCGGCCGAGCAGGCCAAGCGGTACGTCGAAGAGCTGCGCGGTGCGCTGCTGGCAACCGGTGTGAGCGACGTCAAGATGGAAGAGGGCTCGATGCGGGTCGACGCCAACGTGTCGGTCCGTGCACCCGGGTCGAAAGAGCTCGGCACGCGCTGTGAGATCAAGAACCTCAACTCGCTGCGCTCGTTGCTCCGGGCGATCGACCATGAGGCCGAACGGCAGTGGGCACTGCTCGAGGCGGGTGAGCGTGTCGTACAGGAGACGCGCCACTGGGACGAGGAGGGCGGCCGCACGCTGTCCGGCCGTTCCAAGGAAGAGGCGCACGACTACCGCTACTTCCCCGAGCCGGACCTCGTTCCGGTCGCGCCCACGGACGAGATGCGCGCGCACGTCCGGGCGACAATGCCGGAGCTGCCGTCGGAGCGGCGGGCCCGCTACATGGCGGATTGGGGAATTCGGGAAGAAGACGCGCGCATCCTCGTGGACGTGCCCGGGTTGGGGACCTATGCCGAGAAGGTTGTCGCCGCGCTGAACGGCCGCGGCACAGCCAAAGACGCCGTGAATTGGGTCCGCCAAGAGGTGTTGGCGTACCTGAACGAGAGCGGTGGCTCTCCGGCCGAGCTCACGCCCGAGATGCTGGCGGAGCTCGTCGGCTTGTTCGCGTCCGGTGCCATCTCCCGATTGCAGGCGAAGGATGTGCTCGACGAGTCACTGCGCGAGCAGAAGTGGCCGCGCGACATCGTCGAGGCCAAAGACATGTCGCAGATCAGCGACGAACACGTGATCGGACAAGCCATCGACGACGTGCTCGCCGCGCATCCGGCCTTCGTCGAGGAGTATCGCGCCGCCGACGACAAGGCCAAGAAGAAGAAGCGCGGCTTCGTCGTCGGTCCGGTGCGGGAAGCGCTCGACGGAAAGGCGAACATGCAGGTCTTGAACCGCCTCTTGGACGAACGACTCTCCTCCTAGCCGTCCTTTCGCGCGCCGGCGCGGTTCATCGGAATCCCTCGAGCACTCGCGCCACGCGTTCGGGGTCGAGCCGATCGGGCGTATCGATCGAGACCCGTTGCACGATGTCGCCGTAGCGCTCCCGCACGAGTGCGCCGATGTCCTCCGGCCGTCCCGACACCACGAACGTGTCCACGATCTCGTCGGTGATCAACGACGCCATCGTCGCCCAGTCGCCCGACTTCGACAACCGGTTCAGTTCCGGTTGCGCGTCACCCCATCCGTGCGCGTCGAGCACGACCTTGTATGCAGGTGTCGAGCCGTAGAACGCGAGACGGGGTCGCATCGCCGCGCGCCCGGCGGCGAGCTGCTCGTCGGAATCAGCGACGATGACCATCAGCGGGAATGCGATCTCGAGGTCGGCGAGCGTGCGCCCGTGCACCGAGAGGCCGCGCTGCAACGCGGGAAGTGTCGTCTCCCGCATGAACTTCTCCGTCGAGAACGGATGCACCATGAAGCCGTCGGCGACCTCGCCCGCGACCTCCGTCATGCGCGGTCCGACGCCTCCGAGGAAGATGCGCGGCAAACCGTACGGCGACGGTCCCGGATTGAAGAAGGGTGTCATCAGCGTGTGGGTGTAGAACTCGCCGCGGAAGTCGAGCGGGGCCCCCTCGTGCCACGATGCCCAGATGGCGCGGATCGCGAGCACGAACTCGCGCATGCGCGCCGCGGGCTTCGACCACTGCATCGAGTAGCGCTTCTCGATGTGCGGGCGGATCTGTGTGCCGAGACCGAGGTTGAAGCGACCCCGCGACGCGAGCTGGAGGTCGTACGCGCTCTGCGCAAGCGTCATCGGGGTGCGCCCGAACGCGATCACGACTGCGGTCGTGAGCTGCACACGTTCGGTGTGCTCCGCCGCAAGCAGCAGCGGGAACATCGCATCGTGCTGGCCCTCGAACGAGTAGATGCCGTCGTAACCCGCTGCCTCGATCGCCCGCGCGTCATCCGGCACCTTGGCAAGGTCTGCGGTCCGTAATGCGGCGTCGACGAGCATGTGTTCCCTTTAGATTGTTGCGGTGGACTACGGACCGGAAACCTACGGCGAGCACGTCGCCGACGTCTACGACGAGTGGTACAAGCTCGGCGACACCGAGCCGGAAGCCGCGCTCCTCGCCGAGCTCGCCGCCGGCGGACGGGCGTTGGAGCTCGGCATCGGGACCGGACGCGTCGCACTCCCGCTCGCGGCTCTCGGGGTCGAGGTGCACGGTGTCGACGCGTCTCCCTCGATCGTCGAGCGCCTGCGCGCGAAGCCGGGCGGCGACAAGATCCCGGTGACGATCGGCGACATGGCCGACGTCCCGGTCGACGGCGAATTCGCGCTCGTGTTCATCGTGTTCAACACGTTCTTCATGCTCACCAGCCAGGAGT
Organism: Acidimicrobiia bacterium; assembly: GCA_038209365.1. Taxonomy (GTDB): domain Bacteria; phylum Actinomycetota; class Acidimicrobiia; order IMCC26256; family PALSA-610; genus DASQHW01. The sequence continues at coordinate 13,392 of JBBQXS010000018.1, forward strand.
CCCAGCTCCAGTGCTTCAGGAACGTCGCGAAGCATCTCGTGCCCGGAGGGCGGTTCCTCATGCACGCCTTCGTGCCCGACGTATCGCGTATCGAGGCGGGATCGCATCTCGGCGTACGCGAGGCGGGGCTCGATCGGGTGCGCCTCGATGCGACCACCTACGAGCGGATCGCGCAGAGACTCGACGCCACGCAGATGCGCATCACCGAGCAGGGCATTCGCCTCGTGCACACAAAGCTGCGCTACGCGTGGCCGCCCGAGCTCGACCTGATGGCCCAGCTCGCCGGGCTCACGCTCGAAGCGCGCTACGCGACGTTCGACAAGCAGCCGTTCACCGACGAGAGCGCCTTCCACGTCTCCGTCTATCGCGCATGATCTGAGCGGTTGCGTGCAAGCCGGGGATACCGGTCACGCCGCCGCCGCCGTGCGTCGCGCTGCTCGCCTGATAGAGGCCGGCAATGGGTGTACGGAAATCGGCATAGCCGGGTGCGGGCCGCATGTGGAACAGCTGGTCGGGCGACAGCTCACCGTGGAAGATGTTGCCGCCGACGAGGCCGTATTCGTGTTCCATCTCGTACGGTCCGATGACCTGGCGATGCAGGATCGAGTCGACGAAGCCCGGTGCGACCGCGTCCACGCGAGCGACGACCCGATCTGCATACGCGTCGAGCTCCTGCTGATTCGGCTTGGACGACCACGTGTGCGGGACCCATTGCGTGAACATCGACACAATGTGGTGGCCTTCGGGGGCGAGCGTGTGGTCGAACACCGAAGGAATGCAGATATCGGCGAACGGTAGGGCCGCGGCGCGGCCCGCAACCGCGTCCTGGAATGCGCGCTCGACGTCGTCGAGTGACTCGGCGAGGACGATCGTGCCGCCGTGCACCTCGGGGTCGAATCCGGGTCTCGCGGTGAAGTCGGGAAGACGATCGACCGCGACGTTGACCTTCACCGTGCCGCTGCGCGTCTTCCAACGGTCGATCCGTTCGACGAAGTCCTCGGGGAGCTCCGTCCGGTCGACGTGTTCGCCGAAAGTGATCTTCGGATGGGTCGCCGCGACCACGATGTCGGCGCGCAGCTCCTCACCCGAGACGAGCGTGACGCCGCGCACTCGTCCGCTCCGCACGTCGATGCGGGCGACAGGCGCGTCGGTGCGGACGACGACGCCGTTCGCCTCCGCGGCGCGTCGTAAGGCCTGCGTGACGCCGCCCATCCCGCCTTCGGGAAATCCCCACGAGCCGAGCTCTCCGTCACCGACATCACCGATCTTGTGGTGCGCCATGACGTAGGCCGTGCCCGGCGAACGCGGGCCGGCCCACGTGCCGATCACGCCGCTCACGGACAGGACGCCCTTCATCTGCGGTGATTCGAAGTGCTCGTCGAGGAGGTCGGCGATGCTCATCGTGAACAGGCGCGTCAGGTCTGCAGTGCCGCGCACGTCGAGCCCGCGGAGCCGCCACGCGAGACGGAGTTGTTCGAGCAGGTCTGCGGGCCGCCGGGACCCGACGCGCGGCGGGATCGTGGTCAGCAAGGGACCGAGTACCTCGGCCAGCCCGCCGAGCCACGCGTCCCAGCGTTCATACGCGCCGGCATCTCTGTCGGAGAACTGCTCGATCTGTTGTCGCCTGCGGGCCGCGTCCTCGGGCATCTGCAGACTGCGGCCGTCCCGATACGGCACGAAGTAGCCGTGCTGCGGATACACCTTGTAGCCCTGACGGTCGAGCGCGAGCTCGCGGACGATCGTCGGCGGCATGAGACTTACTACGTACGAGAGCGCGGTGACCTTGTACTCGGGACCGAACGGCTGCTCGGTGATCGCCGCGCCACCGACCTGGGCGCGCCGTTCGAGCACCGTCACGCGCGCGCCGCGGCGCGCGATCAGGCCGGCCGCGACCAGGCCGTTGTGTCCACCGCCGACGACGACGACATCGAACGGCTCGGTCATACTTGCCCGCTCTGGGCCCTGCGGGCCGGGCCGCTCGGGCCACGCCTCGCTGCTCGCCTCCGGCTCGCGGTCACTCGCCTCATGTGGTCCCGCTCTTGGCGACCTGGTCCAGCACGGCGCGCCAGGTGTCGAGGCCCGGAACCGACGCGTGCGGGTCCTTCGCCCTCTCATCGGCGCGGCGCAAAGCCAGGATCGCGTCGATGTCCGGGTCGGACGCAAGGTGCGCAACGTCGCCATCATCGAGCGCATCGCCCTGGTCCGCGAGCGTCTCGACGCTGCGCACGCTCAGCTGTGAGCGGTACGCGTGATCGGTCGCGACGAGATACCGCTTGGCGACGACGTGTGCGCCGACGAGCCGGGCGACGCGTGCACCGAGGAGCGGGGCGACCAGCAATGCACCTCGCCGGTCGTGATCGCGGTGATCGGTGGGGTCCGCGATGTCCGACACGTCGTGCACGAGGCCGGCAACGGCCAGCTCGGGATCAGAGGGATGTGCCCCGCGGAGCAGCGCGCCGCACTGGAGGGCGTGCGCGAGCCCGTCGACGTGCGGTTCGTCGAACACTGCGTGGCCCCGGCCGAGTAGGGCGAGGAGATCTTCGACGGTCTCGAGGGTGGTCACGCCGCCATTGTCGCGAGAACACCGTCGAGGATGTCGATCGCGATGTCGATCTGCCCACGCCGGAAGGCTTCCTGCTCCAGCTGCACTGCCCGTTCGTGGTCGACGAGCTCCACGCCGACCATCAGGCCCCGACCCCGAACGGCGCTACGCGACACTGTTCGCCGCCAGTTCCGATTCGATCCGCGCGATGAGGCGCTGGAGACGGAGCGCACGCCCGACGTTCGCCGGATGTGCCTCTCCGCCGGCGACCATCGAGAACGCGTCGCGTAAGCGGTTCGCCCAGGCGCCGTAGTCGACCCTGCGAGCGTCGAACGTCGCAATGCCGCGACGGCCGAACACCTCGACCTCGGTACGGCCGTCACCCGCCACGGTGCAACAGAGCGATCCGCTGCTCGTGGCACCCGACGCATGCGTGCAGACGAGTGACGACCAGCCGAGCGGGTCGCCGGATGCCCGCACGTCGACGATCTCGCCGAGCGCGGCTTCGAGCAGGTCGAGCAGATGCGGGCCGACGTCCAGCACCGCACCCCGTTCGAGACGCCAGCCGTGCGCGAACGCACCGCCGAGAAACGCGTCGGAGATGAAGCAGCCGCGCGCACCGAGCGGTTCGAGGTCGTCGATGCCGGCGACGAAGTCGTCGAGCGCCGGATTGAACCGGCTCGACAGCATGACGAGCGCACCAGTGCCGGCCGCCTGCAGGGCGCCGGCGATCATCTCCGCGCCCGCGACGTCGTCTGCCAGCGGCTTCTCGAGCAGCAGGGGCTTTCCGGCGCGCGCGGCACGCACTGCGAAGTGGGGCTGGGCGGCGGGCGCGACGGCGATCGCGACGGCGTCACAGTTGGCGAGCAACTCGTCGACGTCCTCGTACGCCGGCACGTCGAGCTGCGCGGCGAGCTCGGTCGCGTGCGCGTCGGTGCGCGACCACACGCCGGTGACGCACGTCTGCGGTCCGGCGGCGAGCACCGGCCCCGTCACCATGCGCGCCCACGGTCCGGCGCCGATCAGTCCCACACTCAGGGCGGTGGTCATCGCGTTGAACTGTACGCTTCCTGCTCATGACCGACATGAAGCCGCGCAGCCACGAAGTCACCGACGGCATGGAGCGCGCGCCCGCGCGGGCGATGCTGCGGGCCGTCGGCATGACCGACGCGGACTGGGGCAAGGCGCAGGTCGGTGTGGCGTCGAGCTGGAACGAGGTGACGCCCTGCAACATGCCACTCGACCGACTCGCCAAGCGGGCCAAGGTCGGTGTGCGTGACGCCGGTGGCTTTCCGATCGAGTTCATGACGATCGCGGTGAGCGACGGCATCTCGATGGGCCACGAGGGCATGCGCGCCTCGCTCGTGTCTCGCGAGATCATCGCCGACTCGGTGGAATGCGTGATGCACGCGGAGCGCCTCGATGCGCTCGTGACGTTCGCGGGTTGCGACAAGAGCCTGCCCGGCATGCTCATGGCGGCCGCCCGCCTCAACCTGCCCTCCGTGTTCCTGTACGGCGGCTCGATCCTGCCCGGCCGCTACAAGGACCAGGCGCTCGACATCGTCAGCGTGTTCGAGGCCGTCGGTGCCTGCGCGGCGGGCACGCTGAGCGAGAACGAGCTCGGTGAGATCGAGCGGCGCGCATGCCCGACCGAGGGATCGTGCGCGGGAATGTTCACCGCGAACACGATGGCGTCGATCAGCGAAGCGATCGGGATGGCGCTCCCCGGTTCGGCGTCCGCGCCGGCCGTCGACCGTCGTCGAGACGACTTCGCGTACGAATCAGGGCGCGCCGTGATGCGCTTGGTCGAGATGGATCTCCGGCCGCGTCAGATCATGACGAAAGAGGCATTCGAGAACGCGATCGCCATCACGATGGCACTTGGTGGCTCGACGAACGCCGTATTGCACCTGCTCGCGATCGCGCACGAGGCGCGCGTCGAGCTCGAGCTCGACGACTTCAACCGCATCGGCGCGCGCGTCCCGCACGTCGCGGACATGAAGCCGCACGGCAAGTACCACATGAACGATCTCGATCGCGTCGGAGGCGTGCAGGTGGTCTTGAAGATGCTGCTCGACGCGGGATTGCTCCACGGCGACTGTCTCACCGTGACCGGCAAGACGATGGCCGAGAATCTGGAGGCGCTCGACCCGCCGGGCCCGGACGCCGACGTCGTGCACCCGCTGTCCGCGCCGATCCACGCCGTCGGCGGCATCGCGGTCATCGAAGGCTCGCTGGCGCCGAAGGGTGCAGTGGTGAAGATCGCAGGCATCGACTCGATGCGGTTCGACGGCACGGCGCGCGTCTTCGACGGCGAAGACGCGGCCATGACCGACATCCTCGCCGGCAAGATCCAACCGGGCGACGTCGTGGTGATCCGGTACGAAGGCCCGAAGGGTGGCCCCGGAATGCGGGAGATGCTTGCCGTCACGGGGGCGATGAAGGGTGCCGGCCGCGGCGTCGACGCCGCACTCGTCACCGACGGCCGGTTCAGCGGTGGCACGCACGGCTTCTGCGTCGGTCACGTCGCACCCGAAGCCGTGGACGGCGGCCCGATCGCGTTCGTGGCCGACGGCGACCGCATCGTGATCGACGCCTCCGCCCACACGATCGATCTGATCGTCGACGACGCCGAGCTCGCGACGCGCAAAGCCGACTGGAAGGTTCCCGAGCCGCGCTATCCCAGCGGGTTCCTCGCCAAGTACGCCAAGCTCGCTCAAGGCGCGGAGAAGGGCGCGATCACGAACGTGTGATGGACGCGCATGCCTGAGATCCTGGAGGTGGAGGCGGCGCGGAAGGTGCTCGAAGCGCGAGCCCTCGAGCGGGAGATCGCCGCGGTGCACGCGCCCGATCTCTGGTTCCTCAAGCGGGGAACGACACCCGCGGCGCTCCGTCACGCTTTGGTGGGCAACGCGTTCACGGCGGCGCGCCGGCGCGGCAAGCAGATCGTGCTCGAGACGCGTGACCCCGACGTGCGGCTCGGCGTGCATCTCGGCATGAGCGGCCGCGTGCTCGTCGACGACGAGGAAGCGGGCGATCCGTTGATCTACGCGTCGAACCTGCGAACACCGAAATGGCACCGCTTCGGCGTGCACTTCGCCGACGGTGGCGACTTCATGGTGCGCGATCCGCGACGGCTCGGTGCAGTCGAGCTCGACCCGGACGAATCGCGCCTCGGTCCCGATGCTCTCACGCTGACGCTGAAGGAGCTCGACGCGGCCCTGGGCCGGCGCACCGCGCCGGTCAAGGCGGTGCTCATGGACCAGGGGCGCGTCGCCGGCCTCGGCAACCTGCTCGTCGACGAGTCGTTGTGGCGAGCCGGCATAGATCCCGCGCGCAGTGCCGACGCGCTGGATCGCGACGAACGTCGAAGGCTTCACACCTCGATCCGCAACACCGTGCGGGTGCTTGGCCGGCGCGGCGGCTCACACACCGGCGACATGCCACGCGAGGTCGACGTGCCGTGTCCACGCGACGGCGCCCCGCTGCACCGGCGCAAGGTGGCCGGCCGTACGACGTACTCCTGCGCCGCCCATCAGCACTGAGCATCGAGCGCTGAGCCGGCCTGGCCGGTGATCCTCCGACGCCGCGGTACCATCCCCCTTGAAGGGGAGTAGTCCTCCAACTCGACGATCGACACGCTGGAGCAATAGCTCCCGGTCGTCGGACCTGACGATTCAGGTGGACGAGACCTTCGACTCAGAGGTTTGTACCTCGCCGAGTCGAAGGCGTCCCCAAAGCCTTCCTCCCGGCGACAACGAGGAGGATCGCGATGCCGACTTCGGAACTCACACATCAGGCGCTACTACGTCGCGGTCGCCGCCTTCAGTACGCGACGATCGTCTGGAATCTCATGGAAGTGTTCGTCACGATCGGGTTGGGAGTCGCGGCCGGTTCCCTTGCCCTGGTGGCGTTCGGCCTCGACTCGCTCGTTGAGGTATTCGCGTCTGTCGTGGTCGTGTGGTATATCGCCGACGACGCCGCGGTCGGTCGCGTGTCGAGGGCTCTCCGTCTCGTCGCGGCGGCGTTCGCGTTCCTCGGCACCTATCTGGTCGCGGCGAGCCTCTACAACATCGTGCAAGGGCAGGCCGCGGAGTCGTCACCCTTCGGCATCGCATACCTCGCCGTCACCGCGGTCGTCATGTTCCTCCTCGCAAGGCTGAAGCGTCGGATCGCCGACGCGGCGCGGAGCACTCCGCTCGGAGCCGAGGCGTCCATGACATTTCTCGACGGCTGCCTCGCGACTGGCATCCTCGTCGCACTGGTGCTGAACACGATCGCGCGACTCTGGTGGGCAGACCCGGCCGCGGCACTCCTCGTCGCCGCTTTCTGCCTTCGCGAAGCTGTCCAGAACTGGCGCGAAGCACGTTCGTCCTAGAACCGCTCAATCAACGTGACCTCCCGCCTGGCGACATGCTCGATCTGGCGTGGTACACTTCCGTTCGATGTCGTTCACGAGCCCCCTTTCGAACAAGCTCGTAGTAGTTACGTAGCGCCCGGCTCGCCCTGACGCGCGCCGAGCGCTCCTCCACCCCTCGCCCGCAGCGAGGGGTTTTTCACGTCCGCACACAGCCTGCCGAAGAGGAAACCATGAAGCTGACCGGAGCACAGGCCCTGATCAAGAGCCTCGAGATGGAACAGGTGGAGGTCATGTTCGGCCTCCCCGGCGGCGCGATCCTGCCGGTCTACGACCCGCTCATCGACAGCTCGATCCGGCACATCCTCGTGCGCCACGAGCAGGGCGCCGGCCACATGGCGAGCGGGTACGCGCACGCGACCGGCCGGCCCGGCGTCGCGATGGTCACGAGCGGACCGGCCGCGACCAACATCGTCACGCCACTGTGTGACGCGTACATGGACTCGGTGCCGATCGTCGTCATCACCGGTCAGGTGCCCTACGCCGTGATCGGCACGGACGCGTTCCAGGAATGCGACACCGTCGGCATCACGATGCCCGTCACGAAGCACAACTGGTTGATCAGCGACGCCCAGGACATCCCCCGCGTCGTGCGGGAGGCGTTCCACGTCGCGACGACCGGCCGACCCGGACCGGTGCTCGTCGACCTGCCGAAGGACGTCGCGAACACGCCGATGGATTGGTATTGGCCCGAGAAGGTCGACCTCCCGGGCTACAAGCCGAACGTGAAGGGTCATCCCAAGCAGATCAAGGACGCGGCGCGGGTCATCCAGGAGGCGCAGCGACCGGTCATCTACGCCGGCGGTGGCATCTTGAAGGCGGGTGCCTCCAACGCGTTGCGGGAGCTCGCAGAGGTCACCGGTATCCCGGTCGTCACCACATTGATGGGGCGAGGTGGGATACCCGACGAGCACCCCTTGTGCCTCGGCATGCCCGGCATGCACGGCAACTACACCGCGGTGACGTCGATGCAGCGCTCGGACCTGCTCATTGCGCTCGGCGCACGGTTCGACGACCGTGTCACCGGCAAGGTCGCAACGTTCGCGCCGAACGCGAAGGTCATTCACGTGGACATCGACCCGGCCGAGCTCGGCAAGGTTCGCCACGCCGACGTGCCGATCGTCGGTGACGTGCGCGCGGTCATCGAAGAGCTCTCCAAGGCGGTCAAGGCCGAGCACGCGAAGCACGAACGGCCCGACATCTCACAGTGGATGACGCAGATCCGCTCCTGGCAGGCGGACTACCCGCTCAAGTACAAGCAGGAGGAAGGCGGCCCGCTGAAGCCGCAGTATGTGATCGAACGCCTGCGCGAGAACACTCCCGACGACTGCATTCTCGTTGCCGGGGTCGGCCAGCATCAGATGTGGGCGAGCCAGCTCTGGAAGTTCAAGCATCCCAACACGTGGATCAACTCCGGCGGCCTCGGCACGATGGGTTACGCCGTGCCCGCCGCGGTCGGCGCCAAGGTCGGCCGGCCCGATCGGATGGTGTGGGCGGTCGACGGCGACGGCTGCTTCCAAATGACCGCGCAGGAGCTGGTGACGGCATCGGCCGAACGCATTCCCGTGAAGATCGCGATCCTCAACAACGCGTACCTCGGGATGGTCCGCCAGTGGCAGGAGCTCTTCTACGAGGAGCGCTACAGCGAGGTGTATCTGTCGCCGGACCTTCCGGACTACGTGAAATGGGCGGAGGCGATGGGCTGCGTCGGCATGCGCGTCGACACGGCCGACGACGTCGTCACCACGATCGAGAAGGCGAACGAGATCGACGACCGGCCCGTCGTCATCGACTTCCGCACCGACTGGCGCGAGAAGGTGTACCCGATGGTGCCGGCCGGCGCGTCGAACGACGACATCATCCTCGGCCCCGAGTTCGGCGAGGGCGGCCGCTGATGAACATCCGGAACAGGAGCGTGAAGTGAACGGCGTCCTGCATCACATCCTCACGGTCACCGTCGAGAACAAGCCGGGTGTCCTGTCGCGCGTCGCCGGACTGTTCTCGCGCCGCGCGTTCAACATCGTGTCGCTGGCGGTCTCTCCGACCGACGACGAGCGCTTCTCGCGGATGACGATCGTCGTCGATGCCGATTCGGCACCGCTCGAACAGGTCGTGAAGCAGCTCAACAAACTCGTGCCCGTGATCAAGATCACCGAGGTCTCACCCACCGACGGCGTCGAACGCGAGCTGATGATGGTGACGGTGCGAGCGTCCGCCGACGCCCGCAGCCAGGTCACCGAGCTCACCGCGATCTTCGAGGCGCGGATCGTCGACGTGGGCTACGAGGCGATGACGGTCATGGTCGCGGGCGAGCCCGACAAGCTGGACGCCTTCAGCGACCTGGTCAAACAGTTCGGCATCGTCGAGCTCCAGCGCACGGGCCGGATCGCCCTTCCCAAGCTGTCGCGCCAACCGACCCGGCTGCGGGCAGTGAAATCTGCCCGCGGGTGACGGAGAATCTTCAGGGGACCTCTTGAACAGCCGACAACTCCACGTCCGATTTTCCATCGAGCGTGGAGCGTGCAATGGGAATCGCCGACCGGCGGTGCCAACAGCTGTTCGACGTGGTGCGGCCGCTCCTCGGATCGGGCGAGGAGATCCACGCGATCCTGCCGTCGTGCCAGACGGGACCCAGCCCGTGGTTCTACGCGCTCACCTACCTGATCGCGTTCTGGATCCGCCAGCTCGGGATCGTGGTTACCAACAAGCGCGTCTTCTTCGTGAAGCGCGGGACATTGACGAACAAGGTGAAGGGTGTCGACGAAGTACTCATGCTCGACGATGTCTACGTCACGGACTGGAAGCCGTCGGCGCTCTGGAGCACGTTGCGGCTCCGGCGCCCGGACGGTGTGCTGAAGCTGAACGTGCACCGCATGCACCGCGACGACGCGGAGCAGCTCGAGCACGTGCTCGCCGGCCAGCCGGCCGACGTCTAATTCGGGTCGCGACTCACCCTCATTCTGGGTCGCGACTCACTTCCGAGTGGCGGCTTCGCCGCGTCGGGGAAGATTCGCTGCTCCCGGCGAGCTCGCTTCGCACCCTCCGGGCTGCTCCGCTCACCGCGTCGCGCTGCGCCTCGACGCGCTGCGCTTGTTCGCGCGTAGCCTCTTTCTGCTCGTCTTCCGGGAGGACCTGACCGATGCCCGCCAACGTGTACTACGAGAACGACGCCGACCTCGGGCTGATCGCCGACAAGAAGGTCGCGGTCCTGGGTTACGGCTCCCAGGGGCACGCACACGCCTTGAACCTGAAGGACTCCGGCGTGGATGTGGTCGTCGGGCTGCGCGAGGGCTCGTCGTCGAAGGCCAAGGCGGAGGCGGCCGGACTCACGGTGCTTCCCACGGGCGAGGCGGTCCGTCAGGCCGACATCGTGATGGTGCTGCTCCCGGACACCGAGCAGAAGAAGGTGTACGAGGCCGACATCGCACCGAACCTCGTCGACGGGAACTCGCTCGCGTTCGCGCACGGGTTCAACATCCATTTCGACCAGATCTCGCCACCTGCCGGCGTCGACGTGTGGATGATCGCGCCCAAGGGGCCGGGTCATCTCGTGCGCCGCACGTACGACGAGGGCGGCGGCGTGCCGTGCCTCGTCGCGGTCGCGAACGACGCCACCGGCAAGGCGAGGGAGACGGCGCTCGCCTACGCCAAGGGCATCGGTGGGACGCGCGCGGGCGTGCTCGACACGACGTTCGAAGAGGAGACCGAGACCGACCTGTTCGGTGAGCAGGTGGTGTTGTGCGGCGGCCTCGTCGAGTTGATTCGCAACGGCTACGAGACCCTCGTCGAAGCCGGCTACCAGCCGGAGAGCGCGTACTTCGAGACTCTGCACGAGGTGAAGTTGATCGTCGACCTCATCTACGAGGGCGGCATCGCCGCGATGAACTACTCGATCTCCGACACCGCCGAGTACGGCGAGATGTCACGCGGTCCGCGTATCGTGACGCCGCAGACCAAAGCCGAGATGAAGAAGATCCTCGGTGAGATCAAGAGCGGCGAGTTCGCAAAGGAATGGATCGCCGAGAACGAGCACGGGCGGCCGAACTTCAACCAGATGCGCGACCAGAACGCCAAGCACCCCATCGAAGCGGTCGGCAAGCAGTTGCGCTCGATGATGCCGTGGATCGCTGCCGGCAAGCAGCGAGTGCAGGACGTCAGCGGCGGCTGATGCGGAGAATCGGGCTCAGATGATCTTTACGGCGTCGAGGACTGCGACGGCGTAGGTCTCGTCGCCGGCGATCTCGACGGAGTCCTGCCAGGGGCGCCGCTTGGTACCCCAGACGACGAAGTCGTGGCTCGTCGAGCGGACGGTCGCCGCGGCATCCTTCACGGCGCCTTCGGTCACCGACACCCGCTCGGTCCCGGGCGCGATCGTCCAGGTGCCGCCGCCCGGGCCCGAGAGCTCGAGCGTCACGGGTCGCTGCACGATGGCGTCGAGCGCGGCGGCGCACATCCAGGGCAGGCCCGCGAGCATCCATTCCACCGTCGGCCGGAGACGCTGCTCGTCGCGCGGCGGCTGGGGGCGTTCGATCGGCCCGGTCGGGGCGAGCACGTCGTGGCGCAGGTGGCAGTACGCGTCGAACAAGAACGTGCTCGGCAGGATCGACATGGGGTGCGTGCCGAGCTCACCCATCGGCAGCGGTGTCTCCGCGAGCCCCGGCGACTGCACCGACGCGAATGCCTCGGCCGCCTGCGCGCTATATGTCTCGTACTCGGCGACCAGCTGCTCGATCGGCCACGTACGCCGCTCGGCGACCGGCGGCTCCATCGCGTCCTCGGTACCGCTCGAAGTGTCGGGCAGGAAGGCGGGGTCGCTGACGCCGTGCAGCGTGCACGCCATGTGCCCGAAGACGTCCCGTACCGCCCAGCCTCGGCAGTCGGACGGCAGGTTCCACTCGTCCTCGCTCAAGCTCTTCGCGACCGTGAGGATCGCGTCACGCTCGGCCCGGAACCCGTCAACCGCCAGCTGGCTCATGTCTACTCCCCGAGGTAGTCGTGTACGCGGGCGAGGTTACCGGCGAGTGGGTCGACGGCGTCGAGGACGAGCTTGTCGCACTGCAAGGGCTCGTAGCTCCGGCGCGAGTTCTCGACCCACTCCCACTCGAGCTCGTTCCAGCCCGGGATCGCCCGGTTGCGTCCGACGACACGCGAGCGGTGCACGTCGATGTCGGAACACACGCATTCGATGACGAACATCGGCACATCGTGCCGCGCGGCCATCTCGGCCCAGCGGGCGCGGGCGCGTTCTCGCACGACGCAGTCGACCACGACCGATTGACGGTTACGCAGCTGCTTCTCGACGACCTGACTGATGAGCGCGTAGCCCACGTCGCGATACGTGTCGCGTTCCATCGCCTCGAGCACCCGCTGCACCTCCGGGAAGCCCGTGAGACCGGCGACGAGCCAGTCCCACGAGACGGCAGGCGCGCCGAGATCGCGTGCGATCTCGTCGGCGAGTGTCGACTTGCCCGTGCCCGGCGCTCCCGAGAATGCGACGACACGCGCGGCGCTCAGTCGTTCTCGGGCCGGCAGGACCGCTCCCCGCGAGCACCTGCGTTCAACTGCGCGGCACCTGCGACCACGGCAGCTCGCGGTCCGCGCGCGGCTCGCCCGGGAGGCCGAGGATGCGTTCGCCCAGGATGTTGCGCATGATCTCCGACGTGCCGCCCTCGATGGAATTGGCGCGTGCTCGGAGGAACATCTTGCGCGCGGATCCGAGGGGCGCGTCGAGGCCGGCTTCCTCTGGGCGCTTGAACGTGAAGTCGTAGTCGACGAGCCCCGCAGGACCCAGCAGGTCGATGCAGAAGTCGTACGTCGCCTTGTTCAGGTTCGCGAGGGCGAGCTTCGCAATTGAACCTTCGGGACCGGGATTGCCCTTGCGTGCCGCCTCACCGGCGCGCAGGTTCGTATAGCGCAGCACCTCGTTCTCGATCCAGAGCTGCGCGAGCCGGTCGCGGTGCACGGGGTCCCGTTCGGCGCGCTTGCTCCAGAGATCGACTGCCTCCTGGATCGCGGTGGCGCGTCGTCCGCCGCCACTGCCCGTCGCGCCGCCGATCGTTGTACGCTCGTTCATGAGCGTGGTCATCGAGACGCGCCATCCGTCGCCGACGTCACCGATGCGGTCGGCGTCCGCGATGCGGACGTCGGTGAGGTACACCTCGTTGAACTCCGCCTCGCCGGTGATCTGCCGCAGCGGACGCACCTCGACGCCCGCCGCGTGCATGTCGACCATGAAGTAGGTGAGGCCCTTGTGCTTCGGGATGTCGGGGTCGGTACGCGCGACGAGCATGCCGCGATCTGCAATGTGCGCAAGCGTGTTCCACACCTTCTGACCGTTGACGACCCACTCGTCGCCGTCACGCACCGCTCTCGTGGCAAGGCCGGCAAGATCGGAGCCGGCGCCCGGCTCGGAGAACAGCTGGCACCAGATCTCCTCGCCGGTGAACATCGGGCGCAATGCTCGTTTGCGCAGCTCGTCGCTCCCGTGCGTCACGACCGTCGGCCCGGCGAGCGACAGGCCGAAGAACAGCGTGCCGTGGGGTGACGGCACACCCGCTTCCCGCAGTCGCCGGTCGACGTGTCGCTGCAAGCGCGGCTGCAGCCCGAGCCCTCCGAAGCCGTCGGGGAAGTGGACCCACGCCAGCCCCAGGTCGTACTGCGCACCGCGGAACGTCGTTTGATCGGTGGTCTCGGGATCATGTGCGCCGAGGAGGTCGTCGACGAGAGCGTCGACCCGGCTCAAGTCATTGTCAGCCATGGCACCCAGCGTACGGGGGGAGGCGTGGGGGGGGGGGGGGCAAAGACCCCCCCCCCCCCCCCCCCCCCCCGGGGGGGGTTGGGGGGGGTCCTAAAACCCCCCCCCACCCACGCCCCACCAAAGGGGGGTTATTTCGTGGTGGCGATTCCGCCGTCGACCGGGATCACGGCGCCGGTGACGTATGCGCCCGCGCGACTAGCGAGATAGATCGCGACGCCCGCCATGTCGTCGGGCCGTCCGATCCGACCCAGCGGGGAGGTGCGCGCGATTGCGTCACCGAAGTTGCGCAGCGTCTCGGCCATCATCTTCGACTCGAACGGACCCGGTGCAACGGCGTTCACCGTGATGTTGCGCGGACCGAGCTGGCGCGCGAGGTGCCGCGTGAGCTGATGGATCGCGGCCTTGCTGGACGAGTACGCGTATGTCTCGAGCATCGGGACCTGGATCGCGTCGATCGAGCCGATGTTGATGATCCGGGCGGGGTCGTCAGCGGTTGCTGCGGCCTCGAGCAGCGGCACGAGCGCCTGCGTGAGCAGGAACGGCGCCTTCACGTTGAGGTCGAGCACTTTGTCGAACGCCGCCGGCGGATACTCGGCGAGTGGCGCGCCCCAGGTCGCTCCCGCGTTGTTCACCAGCACGTGAAGGCGGTCCTCCCGGTTGCCGAGCTCGGCGGCGAGCCGCGTGACCTCGGCCTCGTCGGCGAGGTCGGCGGGCAGGCTCAGACACGTGCCGCGGCGACCGCCTCCCGGCTCCGCTGCATCCGCAGCGCCTTGCGACGGCTCGGACAGCTCCGCCGCGACCTCGTCGCAGACCTCGGCCTTGCGGGACGAGATGTAGACCTTGGCGCCGGCCTCCACGAAGCCCCTTGCGATCATCAAGCCGATCCCGCGGCTGCCCCCGGTGACCAGCGCAGTCTTGCCACCGATGTCGAACAAATCGCCCACGGCACCTCCTCGGAGAAAGTCGGGGGATACTACGGGCCGGCGTGCCGCGAAACCCGCGGAACCGGTGATCCGCGCGCGGCGACCACGGCGAACCACACCGAGAGCCGGGGGAGCGTGATGGCAGTCGCGGAAGGTACGGCATGGGAGCACGAGGTGAAGAGGCGTCTCGTCGCTCGTGACCACACCGCGCTCACCGAGATCTACGACCAGTTCGGCTCGTACGTCTACGGCCTGGCGGCGCGGGTGATCGGCGATCGGCGGGCCGCCGAGGACATCACCCAGGACGTCTTCTTGTCGATGTGGGAGCGGCCCGAGGCGTTCGAGCCCGACCGGGGCCGGTTGCGGACCTTCGTGGGGACGCTCGCGCACCGGCGCGCGATCGACTTCGTGCGCCGCGAGGAGGCACGCCGCCGGCGTTCGGCCCGTGACGCGGCCGCCATGCTCCCGATCCCCGATGTCGACGAGCTCGCGATGGCGATCGTCACGGCGGAGCAGGTACGGGCCGAGGTCGAACGTCTGCCGGCCGAGCAGCGCGAGGCGATCGAGCTGGCGTACTTCGGCGGCCGCACGTACCGGCAGGTCGCGGACGAGCTGGGGATACCGGAGGGTACGGCCAAATCGCGGATGCGGCTGGGGTTGCGTCGGATTGCCGACGCGCTGGGCGCGATTGGTGTGGAGCAAGCATGGACGTGACGGCGAGGCAGTTCGAAGACCTGATCGGGGCGTACGCGCTCGACGCGTGCGAGCCCGACGAGGTCGCGGCGCTGGATGCGTACGTCGACGAGCACCCGGAGATCGCGGCCGAGGTGGAGCGGCTGCGCGAGGCCGCCGCTGCGCTCGGTGCCGCCGGTGCGGTACGACCGCCGGTCGGCCTGCGCGACCGCATGCTGCACGTCGCCGGCGAGCGTGTGTCGGCGGTCAGTGCGCGAGATGCATTGCAAGCCGAGACGGAGCGCTTCGATGCGCTCCTCGGCACCCTCGCCGACGGCGACCTGGATGCGGCGACGCACAACGGCCTCTCCGTACGCGATCTCGTGTCGCACGTCGAGGCGATCGACCGCGCGTTCGTGGGCGAGGCAGACCGAACCCGGTATCAGCTGATCGGTGCGGCCGAGGTGGCGCAGATCACCGCCGAGACGCTGCCCGAGCACGCCGGTGAATCGTTCGCCGAGACCGTCACCCGGTTCCGCCGTACCCGCGCGTACCTCGTCGGCCTCGCCGACCGCGTCGCGCCGGAGAAGCGCCTGGCCGGATACACGCGGGACGACACGCTCGTGATCCGCGCCTTCGAGACGTGGACGCACCACGACGACATCCGCGAGGCCCTGGGACGCGAGGAGACGCTCCCTGCACCTGCGGTGATCCGCGCGATGACGGAGCTGTCGATCCGCTCGCTGCCGCTCGCCATGGCGGTACGGGGAACGGCACACTCCCACCGCATCGCGCGGCTGGTGCTCACCGGTGCGGGCGGCGGCGAGTGGACGTTCGCGTGCGCGCCGGGCGAAGCGGCGGGAGGCGCGCCCGACGTCGTGATCCGGGTGTCGGTCGTGGACTGGTGCCGGCGTGTCGCCGACCGGATCGAACCCGATGCGATGCCGATCGAGGTCGACGGCGACGCAGAGCTGGCACACGACGTGGTCCGCGCCGCGAACGCGTTCGCCGGGCTGTAGGCAACCTCTACGACTCTTGTGAATCGTGTCGCCTTCAGGCAGGGACGCTAGGACGCCGCTTCGGTCGCGCCGCCGGAAGCAATGTTGTTCGACTCCTGCTGCTTCTCGAGCTCGGCGATCTCGGCGACCTTGGCGTCGATCTGCGCGTCGCTGTCGGCCGGCGCCTCGTTGCGCTTCTGTGCGACGACCAGCGCGCCGATCTCCTCGCACAGGTCTTTGATCTTCTTCTGGAGGCGCGCGTCCTCGATCTTCTCCTTGCCGACGTTCGTCGCGTGCTTTGCCTGCTCCGCGGCCTTGCTCGCGGTCTCTTTCATCTTGTCGAGGAAACCCATCACAACCCTCCTGTGGGGAACACGGGCACGCTAGT
The DNA here is from genome assembly GCA_038209365.1 of Acidimicrobiia bacterium. Lineage (GTDB taxonomy): Bacteria > Actinomycetota > Acidimicrobiia > IMCC26256 > PALSA-610 > DASQHW01. The sequence goes on from JBBQXS010000018.1 coordinate 30,089, forward strand.
CCCGAAGGGTGAGTCCCTTGTAGCCGTCGGCGAAGCCGGCCGCGCGCAACGCGCCGGCATGGGGCGACGTGCGGGCCGGCTCGTCGTCGATGCGCTCGATCGTGAGTCGCGGCAACCGCCCCTCCTTGTGCGCCTCCACGAGTGCGTCCGGCCACCGTTCGACGTCGACGTCGACGAACGTGAGCAGGCTCTTGCCGCCGCGCTCCACATACGCGGCGCACGCGCCGTCGACGAGCACCACGAATGCGCCTGCCGCGCGCGCCGGGCGGGAACTGTGCTCGGGCCACGCGAGTGCGGCACCGTACGGCTGCGCGGGGTCGGTCGCGGCCAGCACCAAGACCCGCGCGGGGTCGTCGTCGTCCACGTTGCGATGCGCCCGGAGCCGATCCACTGCGCCCGGCATCGCGAATTGCGCGGCGCCGAGGCCTGCGACGAACCATCCGCGGCGCGCCCGGCCCGCCTCCTCGAGCGCGCGGAGCACCGGGTAGACCCCGGCGAAGCCACCGGGCACGCCCTCGGCGCGCACGCCCTCGCGCGTCGCGACCCCGTGCCGTTCGAGCAGCTGCAACGCCGTCGCGTGGGCCGCCTCGGTCGGCGACGGCGCGGGCTCGAGCAGCGAGACGACGAGCGACCACCGGCCGGCCCCTGCGGGCGGCCCCAGCCGAGTGAGGCGGCCCGGACGCGGACGGCCGCGGCTCGACGGGCGCCGCACGGCGGTCGGGCGGCGGGCCACGCGCAGCGGGCCGAACGTGTCGTTGGTGACCTCACCCGCCCACACCAGATCCCACAGCGCAGTGAGCACCACCGCCTCGTCGGCGGTCCCCGCGGCCTGCACGAGCTCGGGCCAGAAGCTCGCACCCCCACGCAACAGGCGATCACGAATCGCGTCGTGGATCTCGCCGTCGGGAGCCTCGCCGGTAGTGGCGCGCGGCGCCAGGAGCCGAACGCGGTCGCGGAAGAACAGCCGCACCCGGCCGTCGTCGGCGCCGAGTGGTCCGGCGCCGATCCAGACGATCTCGCCTGCCGCGCACAGCTCGTCGAGCATCGCAGGTTGGTAACCGTCCACGCGCGCCGGGAGCACGTCGCGTTCCAGTACCGAGGCGGGTATTGCGACGCCCTGCAACTGTTCGAGCGCCTCGACGAGCGCGTCGAGTCCGCGTCGCCCGCGACCGACGCCCTGCCACGCGGGAAGGAACCGCGCAAACGTTGCCGCATTGACGGGCTCGATCTCGTGCCGAAGGGCGGCAAGTGATCGGCGGCGCAGAGTGCGCAACACGCCGGCATCACACCATTCGCGTTCGACGCCGCCCGGGCGGAACTCACCGAGCACGACGCGGCCGTCCTCCTCGAGCCGCCCGAGCGCATCGCGCGCACGGTCGATCGAGACCTCGAGCCGGCGGTGCACGTCGTCGGCTGTGAACGGCACGTGTGTACGCGCGTACCGTGCCACGAGCTGATCGAGCGGACGTTCGACCGGGTCGGTGAACGCCGCGGGCAGACCTTGTGGTATCGCCCATCCGAGCGCGTCGCGCAACCGCGCCGCGTCCTCGGCGGCCGCGAGATGCCCTGCGATCTCGATGACCCGCCGTTCGGCAAGCACCGTGTCGAGCCAGTGCGCGACGAGCGGCGCCGGGCCGGAGGGCGCGCAGCGCGCGCGCACCTCTTCGATCGTCAACGGTCCGAGATCGACGAGCATGTCGTGGAGGTCGTCGGCGTTGCGCGCCCGGCGCGACGGCGCGAGACGTTGCAGCTCCAGCTCGAGCTCGGCCAGGACCTCCGGGTCGAGCAGCTCGCGCAGCTCCTCCACACCCATGAGGTCGCGCAGCAGGTCACGGTCCAATGCGAGCGCAGCCGCGCGCCGCTCGGCGAGTGGCGCGTCGCCCTCGTACATGTACGCCGCGATCCAGCCGAACAGCAGCGACTGCGCGAAAGGCGACGCCCGTCGCGTCTCGACGGGTACGACGCGCACCTTCCGCGACCGGATGTCGCCGAGCACCTCGCGCAAGGCGGGCACGTCGAAGATGTCGCGGACGCACTCTCGCGTGGTCTCCAGGAGGATCGGGAACGACGGGTACCCGCTCGCGACCTCGAGCAGGTCGGCGGCGCGCTGGCGTTGCTGCCACAACGGCGTGCGTTCACCCGGACGTCGCCGGGGCAGCAACAATGCGCGCGCCGCGTTCTCGCGGAACTTCGACGCGAACAGCGACGTGCCGGGCAGCCGGCTGATCACCAGGTCGTCGAGCTCATCGGGCTCGGGCAGCAGCAATTGCGTCGCCACGTCGTCGATCGATTCCGGCAAGCGCAAGATGATGCCGTCGTCGCTCCACAGCACCTGGACCGGCAGGTCGTTGCGCTCCAGGCGTTCCTCGATGGCGAGCGCCCACGGCGCATGGACGCGGGAGCCGAACGGCGTGAGGATGCACACCCGCCAGTCACCGATCTCGTCGGGGAACCGCTCGACGACGATCGTGCGGTCGTCGGGCACCGCGCCGGTGGCCTCGCCCTGTTCCGCGAGGTACTGCCGGAGGTTCGACGCGGCTCGCGCATCGAGGCCGGACGCAGCCAGACGCGCCTCGGCTTGATCGCCGGGCAGCGCGCGCAGCTCGCGCGACATCGTGCCGAGGGCGCGTCCCAGCTCCAGCGGTCGCCCCGGGCGATCGCCCCTCCAGAACGGCGTCTTGGCGGGCTCACCGGGCGCGGGCGTGACGACGACGCGGTCGACGGTGATCTCCTCGATGCGCCACGTCGACGCGCCGAGGACGAAACACTCACCGACGCGGCTCTCGTACACCATCTCCTCGTCGAGCTCGCCGACCCGGGCGCCGTCGGGCAGGAACACGCCGAACAACCCGCGGTCCGGAATCGTGCCGCCGCTCTGTACCGCAACCCGGTGCGCGCCCTCGCGGGCGCGGACGCGGCCCTGCACGCGGTCCCAGACGATGCGCGGCCGCAGGCCACTGAATCGATCGGACGGGTAGCGCCCGGCGAGCAGATCCAGCGTTTCGCGGAATGCGTCTTCCGACAGCTCGGCGAAGTTCGCGCACCTGCGAACGAGCGCGTAGAGGTCGTCGACGCTCCATTCGTCGACGGCACAGGCGGCGACAATGTGCTGCGCGAGCACGTCGAGCGGGTTGCGTGGATAGCGCATCTCCTCGACGAGTCCTTCGCGCATCCGCTGCACGACGACGGCGGCTTCGAGGAGGTCGCCGCGGTATTTCGGGAAGATCTTGCCGGTGCTCGGCTCGCCGACCTGGTGGCCGGCGCGTCCGACGCGCTGCAGGCCGCGTGCAACCGATCCCGGCGACTCGACCAGCACGACCAGGTCGACAGTGCCCATGTCGATGCCGAGCTCGAGGCTGGACGTCGCGACGATCGCCTTGAGCCGGCCGGCCTTGAGCTCGGACTCCACCTGCACGCGTTGCTCGCGTGCGAGCGAGCCGTGGTGAGCGCGCACGAGCTCCTCGCCGGCGAGGTCGTTGAGGTGGGCGGCGAGCCGCTCGGCCGTGCGGCGCGCGTTGCAGAACACGATCGTCGTGCGATGCGCGCGGATCAGCTCCAGGATCCGCGGGTGCACGTACGGCCAGATGCTGCTGTTGGCCTCGGGGTTGTCGAGTCGAACCGCATGCGGGTCCGTGGGGTGAGCCCCGGGCTCGTTCATGTCGTCGACGGGCACGATCACTTCGACGTCGAGCGGCTTGCGCGAGCCGGCGTCGACGATCGTGACCGCCCGCGGACCGTGCTCGGTCTGGCCGCCGAGGAAACGCGCGATCTCGTCGAGGGGGCGTTGGGTGGCCGAGAGCCCGATCCGCTGCGGTGGCGAATCGGTGATCTCGTCGAGCCGCTCGAGCGAGAGCATCAAGTGTGCACCGCGCTTCGTCGGCGCGAGCGCGTGGATCTCGTCGACGATGACCGTTTGCACGCCGCGCAACGTCTCACGCGCGCGCGACGTCAGCATCAGGTAGAGGGACTCCGGAGTGGTGATCAGGATGTCGGGTGGGTTCCGCACGAGCTGCTGACGCTCTTTGGCCGGCGTGTCGCCCGTGCGCATCGCGACCGCCGGTGCGTCGAAGGTGGTGCCGAGTCGCTCCGCCGCAAGCGTGATCCCGGCCACCGGCGCCCGAAGGTTCTTCTCGACGTCGAAGGCCAGCGCGCGCAGCGGTGAGACGTACAGCACGCGCGTCCGGCGGTCTTTTGCCGGAACGGGGGAGTTGCCCAACCGGTCGATCGCCCACATGAACGCCGCGAGCGTCTTGCCCGAGCCGGTGGGCGCGAGCAGCAACGTGTGATCGCCGTCTGCGATTGCCGGCCACCCCTGCACCTGGGCGTCGGTCGGCGCGGCGAAACTCGTCTCGAACCAGGCCCGGACGGATGCGGAGAAACGATCCAGGGAGCTCACGCTTCGACCACGGTACCCGTCAGCTGTGACACTTCGGTCGTGGCTCATGCGTTGCCGAACGGCGCCGCGGGCGCGATCGACCGGTACCTCGACGCGGCCGACGCGGCCGTGCCCGGCTTGGTCGTCGGGCTGCACGTCGCCGGGTCCCTCGCGCTCGGCGACTACCGCCCCGAGCACAGTGACATCGACGTCGTCGCCGTCGTCGCGTGCGAACCGGATGGTGCGCAGCGCTCACTGCTTGCCGAGGTGCACCGTGTCGTCGCGACACGCGTCGACGGCCCGTACCTCACCGGCGCCGCGCTGGGAAAGGAGCCTGCCGACGTGGGGCCGGTCGCGTTCCATGTCGATGGCCGGTTCGAGCACGGCGTCTGCCACGAGGTGAGCCCGATCACGTGGGTGATCCTCGCCGAGCACGCCGTCACCGTGCGCGGCGAGTCGCCCTCCGCCTTCGGCGTCCGGGCCGATCACGACGCGGTGCGGGCATTCAGCGCCGCGAACCTCACCGGCTACTGGGCGGGATGGGCACGCACGATCTCCGGGGTGCTCGACGGCGCCGTCGACGACCACACGATGGAAGCGCAGATGCTCGAGTGGGGAGTGCTCGGCGCGGCGCGGGTGCATTGCGCGGCGAACACGGGTGACGTCATCTCGAAGCTCGACGCGGGCTCCTACGCTCGGAAGACGTTCGCCACCGACTGGCACCGCGTGATCGAGCTCGCGACGTCGAGTCGTCGCGGCGACCTCGACGAGGTCACCGTCGGCGACCTTCGCCACGCGTGCGCGTTCGTACGGTCGCTCACGGGGTGACGAGGGCCGCAAGGGCTGCCGCCAGCCGGTCGCGCTCCCGCTCGACCGTGCGGCGATGCACACGCAGGCGATCGAGGTGCTGTTCGATCATCCGCGACGCCTCGGGTACGGGGTGCGCGCCGAGGAACGAGATCAGGTCGGCGGAGGAGGCGTCGTCGACGAGCCATGTGGCGCCCTCGAGCATCCGCGCCAGGAGCGAACCGCTGCAGCGCGCGCGAACGGCGGTCCAGTGGTCGCGCACGAACGCCCACGCTGCCGGTCCGTGCTGTCGATTTCGCAGCGTCCGCTGCAGCAGGAACGGTGCGTTCTGCGCCTTGACCGTCTCCGAGAGCGCGAGCTCGTCCGTGCGGAGCACCAGCTGTTCGGACGGGAAGTCGCCGAGCGCGTAGAGGTACCGCAGCTGCTCTTGGGGTCCTGATCCGCTCGATCCGCGGGTTGCCCGGCGGAGGTACTCCTCGTAGTCGTCAACCGACCCGTTGCTCGCGACGATGCCGACGCAGGCAGCGGCGACGTCCGCGTCGGCACCCTCCGGCCGGCTGACGATCTCCCGGGCGCGCGCCACGGTCTCGGGATCCCCGACGCACGCGCCGAGGAGGTTGATCACGGTGCCCCGAAGCTGCCTGGTGCGGTCGCCGTCGTCGGGCCGGGGCTGCCACCCGAGCCGCTCCGTTGTCGGTCGAACGACGCGCGCGAGCACCGAGAGGTAACAGTCGAGGGCGTCGCCTTCGACGAGGCGCGAGCCCGCGCGCAGGTACGAGCCCAGCGCCCTCCACACGACGAGCTCCTCTTCGCCCGCGAGTCGGAGCGCGGTCTCCAGGAGCTCCGCGGCAGGCGCCGCGCCGGCCAGGACCGCGGCCCACAGGTCGTCAACCAGCGCGAAGCGTTCGAGCGGTTGCAGCACACCCGCTTCCAACAATCGCTCGCGCCAGTCCTTCGGGTACGCGACCCGATAGAAGCCCTCGCCTCCGGCGTTCAGGACCACGATGGCGTCGTCGGGCACGTCGAGCGCGATGGCGTCGTCCTCGAGGAGCATCGAGCGCGTCTCCACGCGGACGCCGGTGTGCACGCGGGCAAGCACCGGGACGACATAGCGCTCGTTCCCCGTTGTGGGCTCGCATGCGAACCGCTGCTGCACCAAGCGGCCGTTGCTCGGCGTCAGCAGTGGAAAGCCCGGCTGGAAGATCCACGAGTCCATGATCCGCCGAACGGGTTGGCCGGTCGCCTCCTCCAGCGCGTCCCAGAGATCGGTCGTCTCGGTGTTCGCGTACTGATAGCGCTCCAGGTAGTGACGCACGCCGGCGCGGAACGCGTCACCGCCGAGCCATCGCTCGAGCATGCGCAGGACCGACCCACCCTTTTGATAGGTGAGTGTGTCGAACATGCCGTCGGCGTCCTCGGGGGTGCGGACCTCGTACTCGACCGTGCGCGTGCTCGGGAGCGCGTCCACGCCGAGCGCCGCCGCCCGCCCGACCGCGAAGTCGTCCCAGGTACGCCAGCGAGGCTCGTACGCGTCGGTGCCGAGGTGCTCCATGAACGTCGCGAACGCCTCGTTGAGCCAGATGCCGTTCCACCACTTCATCGTCACGAGGTCGCCGAACCACATGTGCGCGATCTCGTGGACGATCGTGAGCGCGGCGGCGGTCATCTCGTCGAGCGTGACCTGACCGCGATCGAGGAGCAGGCGGTTCTCGCGGAACGTCACGCAGCCGAGGTTCTCCATCGCTCCGAAGGAGAAGTCGGGAAGCGCGACGAGGTCACACTTCTCGCCGGGATAGGCGATGCCGTAGTAGTCGGTGAAGAAGCGGAGCGCGAAGGAACCGACGTCGAGCGCAAAGTGAGTGAGGTGAGCACGCCCCGGCACATGCGCGACGCGCACGGCCACCCCGCCTGCATCGACCGGCGCCGTCACCTCCAGCGGCCCGACCACCCACGCCACGAGGTACGTCGACATCGGGATCGTGTCGGCGAAGGTGACGCGCGCGACGCCGTCCTGCTCGGTTCGCGCGACTTCGGGGCCGTTCGAGAGCGCGAGCAGATTCGAGTCGACGGCGAGGGTGATGCCGAACACCGCCTTGAAGTCCGGCTCGTCGAAGCACGGAAAGGCCGCGCGGGCGTGCGGTGCCTCGAACTGTGTCGCCGCGAGCACCCGCTCGATGCCGTCGTCGTCCACGAACGTGCTGCGGTAGAAGCCGAGGAGCCCGGAGCTGATCTCGCCTCTGAACGACATCTCGAGCTGCGCCGGGCCGGTCCCGAGCGGTCGTTCGGTCGTGAGCACGATCCGCTCGAGGTCGGGTTGGTGCTCGAGCTTCGCATGCACGACCGCGCCCTGTTGCGCGACGCGCTCGACCTGCACGTCGAGGTCCTTGGCGTTCAGCACGACCATGTCGGTCGGCTCGCTCAGCTCCACGGAGATCGTGACGGAGCCGGTGAACGTGCTCGAGTCCAGGTCGGGGGCGATGGTGAGGTCGTAGCGCTGCGGGCGGACGAGGCGCGGAAGGCGGAAAGCGTCGCTCACGAGGGGGCAGCGTACGGGCCCCGGGACGGCAACGGGGAGAAGATCGCGCCGGCGGGGGCACCCAACCGGGTCAAATGCCCGCTGCCCCCGTTTGGTCGGTCAGTGGTCGTCCGCGGCCACTCCCGCACCAAACAGGATCGCGTCGGCCCAGGTGACGTCGGGGCGGGTGCGCCGGCGGTTCGCCATCGACGCAGGAACGTCGATCTCCATCCGTACGAGCGCGCCACCGAGGGTCTTCCCGAGACTGTCGGCGCGCAGTGATCTCGGGCCGCCGCCACCGAGCGCGCCTTGCATCACGAAGTTGAGTGCCCGGACGTTCGCGGCTTCGTAGCGATCGACGCGCCCGGTCACCATCTCGCCGAAATGCTGCTTCACGCGCTCGGCGGTCGCTTCGCGGCGGATGAGCGCGAACGTCTCGTCGTCGTCGGCGAACAGCGCGACGTTCGCGACGTCGCCCTTGTCACCCGCCCGATAGCCGCAGAGCTCGCGGAGTGCGAGTCGAGCCACCTCGTCTTCGCTCACGTCAGGCCTCCTCGACGACGACGCGCACCTCGGCATCGACCAGCTGCTTGTCGACGAGCGTCGGCCAGATCGACAGGAGCTCGGTCGCACTTCCACCGCCGCCTCGACCCGCGCCGGTCATGCCCGCCGGCGGTGCCGAGAGCGTGAGCGGCACCAGCTCGCGTCCCACGAGTCCTGCCGTGCGCTGGTCCTCGCAACGCCACGCGACCCGCAGCACGCATTCCGGGGGTTCGCACGCGTCACGCGGGTGCACGGGGACGGTCGGTCCACCCAGCGCGTCGACGCCCCAGTACTCGACACACCACTCGTCGATCCGCAGGCCGGCCATCTCGACGCGCTTCCTGAGGATCGCGGCGGTGGCCTTGGCCTTCTCGTGCGCGTCGGGCCATGAGAACGCGACCCGGGCCTCTCCGGCCCAGCCCGCGTGTGACGCGAGCAGCAGCTTGTACGTGTCGGTCGCGGGTCGGCCGCGCACACCGGTGATGCGGACCCGATCGTCGGGGAGGTCCTCGAAGTGGGCCGACGTGAAGTCGGCGACGACGTCGGGCGCGAGGTAGCGGGCCGGGTCGTGCACCTCGTACAGCAGCTGATGGCGCAGTGTGTCGGTGCTGACACGACCGCCGGATCCGGCCGGTTTCCAGATCACCGCGGTGCCGTCGGCGTCGACGGTTGCGATCGGGTACGGCAGGTCCCACGGATGTGGCAGCGCCCACCAGTCGCCCGAGTAATTGCCTCCCAGGCTCTGGCCCGAGCACTCCAGCAGGTGCCCGACGAGGATGCCGGCCGCGAGCCGATCCCAGTCGTCCCACTGCCATCCGTGCGCATGTGCGCACGCGGCGAGGAACAGCGACGCGTCCGCGACGCGGCCGGTGATCACCACATCGGCGCCCTCGGCGAGCGCCTGCACGATCGGCCGTGCGCCGAGGTAGGCGGCCGCGAACAGCGCGGGCGCGGGGAACTGCGAGAACGGCTCGCCGGTGTCGAGGTGCGCGAACGCCTGGCCCTGCCCGTCGTGCAGCTTCGCAAGGCGTGCCGTCACGTCGTCGCCGACGACGGTGGCGATCTTGATCCCGGTGATCCCGAGCTGCTTCGCGGTGTCCATCGCCACGCGTCCGGCTGCCGTGGGGTTTATGCCGCCCGCGTTCGTGATCACCTTCGTCTCGCCGGCAGCGACGAACGGCAACGCGCGTGCGAGGTACAGCGGGAGGTCGCGCGTGTAGCCCCGCGCTTCGTCCCGCTGCCGGTCCTTCTGCAGGATCGCGAGCGTCAACTCGGCGAGCGCCTCGAGGCAGAGATAGTCGACGCCTTCGCCGAGGAGCGCGTCGACCGCTGCAGGCGTGTCGCCGTAGAACCCTTGACCGCCGGCGACCCTGATCGCGTCAGACATGCACGGGTGGGATTCGGTCGGCCCAGGGCCGCGCCTGCTCGAGCTGCGACGCGACGCGCAACAGCACGTCCTCGCGTCCGTAGGCGGCTTGCAGGTGCGAGCCGATCGGGAGCCCGTCGGCGTTCCAGTACAGCGGCAGCGAGATCGCGGGCTGGCCGGTCATGTTGGCGAGCGGCGTGAATGGCACGAACGTGCCGGCGCGGATGAACCCGAGCATCGGCTCCTCGGGTGTCTGGAACGTGCCGAGCGGCGCCGGCGGCTCGCCGAGCGTCGGGGTGAGCAAGAGGTCGTAGCCGGACGCGTGCCACTGCGCGACCTTGCGCCCCAGCTCCACCGCCGCGTGCTTGGCGTCGATGTAGTCGGGCGCGCTCACCGACCGTCCGATCTCGGCGAGCGTCCACGTGAGCGGCTCCACGTCCTCGGCGCTGACTTCCCGACCGACCTTCCGCTCCCAGTAGCGGATGTTGTACACGAGGTTCGCGGCCCAGAGCATGGTGAAGTGGTTGATGAGCGCGCTGTCGACGAGAGCGGGCGGGAAGGTCTCTTCAACGGTGTGCCCGAGCGATTCCAACAGCTCCGCGGTCTCGCGCGCCGCGGTGACACAGTCGGCATGGATCTCGCCGGTCTCGAGCGGGTTGTGCGTGAGCAGTCCGATGCGGAGCTTGCCGGGCGATGCGCCGACCTCTTCGGCATAGAGACGCGCCGGGACGGGCGCGCAGACGGTGTCGCCGGTTGCGGCGCCCTGCAAGGCGTCGAGCACTCCCGCGGTATCGCGCACGCTGCGCGTCACGCACAGCTCGACAGGGAGGAGATCGTCGACCACGCTGAAGTCCGGCATGAGCGACGTGCGCCCGCGCGACGGTTTCAGCCCGACGAGGCCGCAACAGCTGGCCGGGATCCGGATCGAACCGCCGCCGTCGTTCGCGTGGCCGACCGGCACGACGCCGGACGCGACCGCCGCGGCCGAACCACCGCTCGAACCGCCGGTCGTACGTCCGGTATCCCACGGGTTGCGGGTCGGTCCGTATGCGAGCGGTTCGGTGGTCGGCACGAGACCGAGCTCCGGCGTGTTCGTGCGGCCGATGCACACGAAGCCGGCGTCCAGGTATCGCTGCGCGAGTGCGTCGGTGTGGTCGGAGCGCCAGTTCGCGTCGCGCAGGAACTTCATGCCTTCGTGGATCGGGTCACCTTCGATGGCGGCGAACAGATCCTTCAACACCAGCGGCACGCCACGGAAGGGGCCATCGGGCAGCGCGCCGCGAGCCCGTGCTCGTGCCTGGTCGTAGAGCGGATGAATGATGGCGTGCAACTCGCCGTTGACCTTCTCGGCGCGCGCGATGGCGTCGTCGACGAGCTCGAGCGGCGAGGCGTCGCCCTTCCGCACCAGCTCGGCTAGCGCGGTCGCGTCGAGGTACGAGTCGGCCATCATTCTCCTTGTCACGCATGCAATGGCGGTCGGCGGTCGACCCACGGCGCGGTCCGTTCGATCTGCGCGGCGAGCCGGATCAGCACGTCTTCCCGGTACGGCGCGCCGACGAGTTGCACGCCGACCGGCAGCCCCGCCGGCGTCCAGTGCATCGGGACGGATGCCGCCGGCTGACCGGTGATGTTGAAGGGAGCGGTGAAGATGGCGAACGGCAGCAGCCGTGCGCCGTTGGTCTCCGGCCGGATGAGGTCGCCGAGCTCGGGCGGGGGCTCCGCGCAGGTCGGCGTGAGCAGGACGTCGAAGCCGTCGTCGAGCCACCAAGCGGTCGCGCGACGCGTCCACGCGTGCATCTTCGAAAGCGTACGCACGTAGTTCCCGGCATCGAGTGCCGCGCTGCCCTCGAAGCTGGCCCACGTCGACGGTTCCATGTCGTCGGGAGCGAGGGGCCGGCCGATCTGGGCTTCGATCGCGAGGAGGTCGGCGCGCAGCGACGACAGCATCACGTGGCCGAACGTCTCGAGCGAGGCGCCGTCGTCGAGGGCGGCCGGCGCGTCGTCCACGACGGTGTGACCGAGGGACTCGAGCATCGCCGCCGCCTTGTCGACCGCGGCGACGCATTCGACGTCGACCTCGGCGAGATCGAGCGGCGCGCGACGTCGAACCCCGATGCGCAACTTGGCGGGAGACGTGTCCGCCTCTTCGGCGTAGGTCCGCACGGGCGGCGGCGCGGTGTACCAGTCGCCGGTCATGTAGCCCGCCAGCACGTCGAGCGCGCCCGCGCTGTCCCTCACACTGCGGGTCACGACGTGACGCATCACGAGGCCTGCCCACGCCTCGGCCTCTTCGGGGCCGAGCGAGATGCGACCCCGCGAGGGCTTGAGCCCGAAGAGCCCGCAGTGGCTCGCCGGGATACGGATCGATCCGCCGCCGTCGCCCGCGTGCGCGATGGGCACCATGCCGCTGGCCACGGCGGCGCCCGAGCCACCGCTCGAACCGCCCGTACTGCGCGCGGGGTTCCACGGGTTGCGCGTCGGCCCGTAGGCCCGGGGCTCCGTCGTCGTCATCAACCCGAACTCCGGCGTGTTGGTCTTGCCGACGATCACGAAGCCCGCCGACTCCAGCTTCTCGAACAGGTAGCTCGTCACCGTCGCCTCGTTGCGACGCTCTTTCAACAACACGTTGCCGGCGTGATACGGCGCGCCGGCGAGTGTGCCGTCGAGGTCCTTCACGACGATCGGCACGCCGCGGAACGGCCCGTCCGGGAGACCCGCGTTCGCGACGGCGCGTGCCCGCTCGAACAAGGGATGGATGACCGCGTTCACATCGCCGTTCAGCTTCTCGATGCGCGCGATCGCGCCATCGACGAGCTCGAGCGGCGAAGCGTCCCCGTTCCGGACGAGTTCCGCTTGGGCGGTCGCGTCGAGGGCGGCGAGGTCGGTCATGGACGCACGGTAGCCCGGCCCCTGCAACGGACGCGAGCCCCTCGTCGATTTTGCGCCTCGCGTCTCAGCAATCCCAGCCGCGCAGATCTACCGGCCACTGGTCGACGACGCGCGCGTCCAGGCCGGGACCTTCCGCGATGTGCAGCCGTTCGTGCATGGCAACCGTCGGGTCGACGTGCGCGGGCCATACGAGCACGCGGTCGCCGACGCGCACCGTCGTCCCGGACGCGAACGTGATGTGCTCGTCGGAGCAGAACCACACGGTGCCGTCCTCCACGGTCGGGTTGCCGTGGTCCATGCTGTGTGCCTTCAACCCGCAGTCGGCAACCGCCCACTGATCTCCGGCATGGATGACCGTCGCCGCGATCGCGAGCGCGGGAACGAACGGCATGCCCAGCTTCGAGTACGCGGCGTCCATCAACGCGTAGGAGCCGGCTTGGATCTCGGTCGCGGCGGTGTTGATGTCGTAGGTGCCGGTGCCGCCGGCCGAGACCACGTCACCGCCGACGTCCGCGTGCGCAGCGAGCAATTGCATCATCGCGGCGTCGGTCTTCGCCGTGCGCTCGCCTCGCTCCTCGAGTCCGACCACGTGACCCTCGTATCCCATCACGCCGCGTACGGAGAGCCCCGCGTCGCGAGCGCGCGCCGCGATGCGCGCCGCGTCGGCGGGTGCGCAGCCGCAGCGAGGCATCCCGACATTGACATCGACGAGCACCTCGCGGATGCCGTTGGCCGCGGCCGCATCGACGGTCGCGTCGCTGTCCACGGCGACCGTGACGCGGGCGCCGCAGTCGGCCATCGCGCGCAGCCGAGACGTATCCGCGATCTCGTTTGCCAGCAGCAGGTCGTCGGCCAGACCGGCACGACCCATGCCGATGATCTCGCGCGGCGTCGCGCACGTGAAGCTCGTATGGCCGCGCGCCGCTTGCTCCCGCGCCAGCGCCGTGCACTTGTGCGCCTTGACGTGCGGTCGCAACCGGCGCCCTGGCAACGCGGCGGTCATGGCCTCGAGATTGTGCGCCAGCGCGGCGCCGTCGACGACGAGCGCCGGTGTCGGGAGGTCGGCGGCCAGCGTCATTGCGCGAGGATGGCACGTGTCTCCGATCCCTGCCGAAGCCCGAGCACCGACAACTCGCGACTGGCACACGCACGAATTGCCCGCGACGCCTCAGCGCGACTTCCTGATCCCGGCGCAGCGCTGGGTCGAGGCGCCACCCGAGCTGCACGCGCTCGGCACCGACCTCGGCGTCGATCTCGTCGCGTACAAGCGGCGCATCGGGCGCTACCTGTTGTGGCGGGCGGGCCCGGCGGTGCGGGCCGATGCCCGCTACATGGCGATCGCCGCGGACGACGGCACGGAGCGATGGACCTTTCGCCTGTTCGCCGACGGCCACGGCGAGGGCGCGGCCCCCGACGGTCGCGTGCACACACGATTCCGCACGTGGAAAGAGGCGTTGCGTGACTCCTGAGAACCCCTTCGCGGCAACCGACGTGGGCCACGTGTATGCCCGTGGGCGCCCGTTCCACCATCCTCGCTCGCTCGCACGGATTCGCGCCATCGTGGGAGATGCCCCGCTGACGCGAGCCCTCGATGTCGCGTGCGGCACCGGCATGTCGACGATCGCCCTGGCCGAGCACTCCCCGGTGGCCGTCGGCATCGACGTGTCGCGGGAGATGCTCCGTGCCGCCCAGTCGACGGATGGCGCCGCGTTCATGCTCGCGAGCGCGGAGCGGTTGCCGTTCGCCGACGATTCTCTGGACGCGGTGACGTGCTGTTCGGGCGTGCACTGGTTCGACCAGCAGCGCTTCTTCGCGGAGCTCCGGCGCGTTCTCCGACACGACGGCTGGGTCGGACTGTACGACCACTACTTTCTCGGAGAGATGGTCGACGTCCCCGCGTTCGCCGAATGGACGCGTGCCGCGCTCGAGACGTTTCCGCTGCCGGATCGAAACCCCCAGGTCGGCGACCCGCGCGCCGCGACCCCTGACGGTTTCGAGAAGATCGGCGACGAATTCTTCGGCGACGACATCGAGATGACACACGACGGCCTTGCCGACTATCAGCTCACGATCAGCAACTTCGTCGCGGCGGCGGAGCGGGGGAGGTCGCGCGCAGAGCTGCGAGCGTGGTTGCTCGAATCGACGGCGCCACTGTTCGAGGGCGCGTCGACGCGCGTCTTGCGCTTCCTCGGCTCCATCACGTGCCTACGACCCGCGTAGGAGCCGTCGCAACGGCTTCCCGCTCGCTGTACGCGGGATCTCGTCCACGAGACGAACCTCTCGCGGCAGCTTCGCCGCACTGAGTTCCCCGCGCGCATGGGCCCGAAGGTCCTCGACCGTCGGTGCTGCGCCGGGCGACGGCACCACGAACGCGACGACGCGTTCGCCCCATTCGTCGTCGGGCGTGCCGACGACGCAGACATCCCGCACGGCGGGCGACGTCATCAGCACCCCTTCGATCTCGGTCGGGCTGACGTTGACGCCGCCGGTGATCACGATGTCCTTCAACCGTTCGACCACCCGCAGCCGTCCGTCATCCATCGTGCCGGCGTCTCCGGTGTGCAGCCAACCCTCACGCGTGAGCACCTCGGCGGTCCGGGTCGCGTCCAGCCGGTAGCCGCGCATCACCATCGCGCCCCGAACCAGGATCTCCGCGTCATCGGCGAGCCGCACGTCGGCGCCCGCGATCGGCACGCCGTCGAGCGCGAAGCCTCCCCAGGTCTCGGAGAGCCCGTACGCGTCGACGACCGCTATCCCGTCCGCTTCGGCGCGAGCGCGCAGTGACGCGGGGCACGGCGCACCGCCGACGATGACGCAGCGGAACTCGTGCAACGGCGCGCCGGCGTCGAGCATCCGGCGCAGCGCCGTCGGCACGAGAGACACGATCGACGTGTCATCGGTGCGCGGAGACGCCGCGACGCGCGCGACGTCGAAACTGTCGTGCACCGTGCAGGGCACGCCCGTGACGTACGAACGCGCCACGATCGCGAGGCTCGCGACGTGGTGCAAGGGCAGACACGCGAGCCAGCGGTCGCCCGGCCCGGCATCGAGCCCGTCGGAGTAGCCCCGGCCCATCGCCTCCATGCCCGGACGCGTCAGCTCGGCGCCCTTCGGCTCGCCGGCGGTGCCACTAGTCACGACGACGGCTGCGGTGTCCGCGGCGACGGGCACGCGTCCGGGTTGAAGGCGCTCGAGGAGCAGATCGAGCTCGCGGCGGGCGAGCTTCGGGTTCAGCGCCAGGACGGCCTTGCCGTCGTCCCACAGGCGCCGGGCCGCGTCGGCGAGCTCCCGGCCCGCACCCGCGACCGCGACCAGCTCGGTTTCGTCCGCGGCCGGCATCGTCGGTACCCTAACCGTAGGAGTGATCGCTCCCAGAATGAGTGCTCCCGTGAAAGGGATGAGCCAATGGAGACCGGCGTGCAGATCCGGGCCGGCGCGGACTGGAAGCCGCAGACCCCCGACGGCTTCACCGACGTGTCGTACGAGACGGCCGAAGGCATCGCCAAGATCACGATCCGCCGGCCCGAGGTGCGCAATGCATTTCGTCCCCGCACCTTGTTCGAGCTGCGTGACGCGTTCGAGGTCGCTCGCGACGATCCCGAGATCGGCGTCATCATCCTCACCGGCGAGGGCACCGAGGCGTTCTGCTCGGGGGGTGACCAGCGCGTGCGCGGCGACGACGGGTACCAGGACGACAAGGGCATCGGGCGTCTGAACGTGCTCGATCTCCAGATACAGATCCGTCGGCTGCCCAAGCCCGTCATCGCGATGGTCGCGGGCTACGCGATCGGTGGCGGGCACGTGCTGCACATCGTGTGCGATCTCACGATCGCCGCCGACAACGCGCGCTTCGGACAGACCGGCCCGCGCGTCGGCAGCTTCGACGGTGGATACGGCTCCGGGCTGCTGGCGCGCATTGTCGGTCAGAAGAAGGCGCGGGAGATCTGGTACCTGTGCGAACAGTACGACGCGCAGGCGGCCGCCGAGATGGGTCTGGTGAACAAGGTGGTGCCGCTCGCCGACCTCGAAGCAGAGACCGTGGCATGGGCGCGCCGCATGCTCGAGCACTCCCCGCTCGCGCTGCGCATGCTGAAGGCGTCGCTGAACGCGGCCGACGACGGTCTCGCGGGCATCCAGCAGCTCGCGGGTGATGCCACGCTCCTCTACTACATGAGCGAGGAGGCGCAGGAGGGCAAGAACGCCTACCTCGAGAAGCGCACGCCCGCCTTCGACCGATACCCCAAGCGCCCGTGACCACGGCGCGGCTCTGGTACGAGGGCGCGCGGCCCAAGACGTTGGGCGCGGCCGTGTCGCCGGTACTGGTCGGCACCGCCGCGGGGTCGCTCGCCGGCGCCACGAACTGGACGCGCGCCGCAGCGGCGCTCGTTGTCGCCGTAGCCCTCCAGGTCGGCGTCAACTACGCCAACGACTATTCCGACGGCGTCCGTGGCACCGACGCGAACCGTCGCGGGCCCGTGCGCCTCACGGCAACCGGGCTGGCGACGCCGCACGCGGTGCGCACCGCGGCGGCATGCGCGTTCGCCGTTGCGGCGATCGTCGGCGGAGTGCTCTCCGTGGTGGTCAACCCGTGGCTGTTGCTCCTCGGTGTGGCCGCAATCGGTGCCGCAGTCACGTACACCGGCGGGCCGAAGCCCTACGGCTACATCGGCCTCGGCGAGGTGATGGTGCTCGTGTTCTTCGGATTCGTCGCCACCGTGGGCAGCGCGTACGTGCAGCACGAGCGCATCCCGGCCGCCGCATGGTTCGGAGCGCTCGCCGTCGGGCTTCCCGCGTGCGGCATCCTGCTCGCGAACAACATCCGCGACGCCGAGAGCGATCGCCTCGCCGGCAAGCGCACGATTGCCGTCCGCGTCGGCGTTGCTCCGGCGCGCGCGCTCTACGCCGGCTGCCTCGCCGGCGCGCTCGTCGCAGTCGCGGTGGCAGCGGCGTTCGAGCCGTACGCGCTGCTCGCCCTCTTCGCCGCGCCACTCGCGGTTCGCCCCGTCCGCAACGTGAGGACGCGATCCGATCCACCGTCGTTGATCGCCGCGCTCGTCGGTACGGTCCGCTTCCAGCTCGCGCTCGCGGTGCTCCTCGCCTTCGGCTTCTGGATCAGCTAGCCGTGTTCCGCCGCGAACGCCCCGATGAAGCCGGCGAGCGCCGCGGGCTGTTCGAGGGGCAGCGAGTGGCCGCCCTCGAGACGCGCGTGCTCGGCCCGGCTTCCGATCCGTCCGACCATCTGCGCGGCGATCACCTCGTAGCTCCTGTCGAGCGTGCCGGTCACGAGCGCGACCGGCATCGTGAGGTCGGTGAGCTCCTCCCACATCGGTTCCATCACACCCGTGCCGAGCACGCGCAGGCAATGTGTGAGGTGGCGCGCGGGAAGCAGTGCGCGCTCGGCGAGGCCGGGCGCGTCGGGCGGCACGGTCGCGAACAATGGCTGGGCGAGCCAGCGCTCGAGGAAGGCATCGACACCATCGCGCTCGATCGAGCTCGCGAGCTGCTCGTCGGAGGCGACGCGCGCTCGTCGCGTCGCGTCGTCAACGATGCCCGGTGTCGCGCTCACGAGCACCAGCCCGGGCACCAGGTGCGGATGATCGAGCGCGAGCCGCAGGCACAGCCGCCCGCCCATGGAGTAACCGACGTACACCGCGCGTTGCCCGCGCGCGGCGATCGCGTCGGCGGTCGCGCCGAACGTCTCGCGGACGGGCACGTCGAGCGCGACAACGTCGCACGTCGCGTCCAGGATGCCGCGGACACCATCCCACGAGCTCGCCGTCTGCGTGAAGCCCGGAACGAGCACCACCTTCGTCACGAGAGCATTGTGGCGCGATGACCGGCCATGACGTCACCACCTCCTTCGCGAGGACGCTCGTCGACGAATGGGTGCGGTCGGGAATCACGCATGCCGTCGTGTCACCCGGCTCGCGCAACACGCCGCTCGTCCTGGCGCTCGCGCGCGATGGCCGGCTGCGTGTCGATGTCGTGCTCGACGAGCGGTCGGCGGCGTTCCGGGCCCTCGGTGTCGGCCTCGCAACCGGACGGCCGGCAATCGTGTGCTGTACGTCGGGGACGGCGGCCGCGAACATGCATCCGGCGGTGATCGAAGCGCACCACGCCCGCGTGCCGCTGCTCGTCTGTACGGCCGACCGGCCGCCCGAGCTGCGCGACTGGGGCGCGGGCCAGACCATCGAGCAGACCTACCTCTTCGGGCGCGCGGTGCGCTGGTACCACGATCCCGGGCCGCCGGTCGACGGGCGCGGCGTGGGCGCGCAGTGGCGCGCGCTCGCCGGGCGCGCCGTCGCCGAAGCGTTCGGCCCGCCGCCGGGGCCCGTACATCTCAACCTGCCGTTCCGAGAGCCACTGGTCCCCAGCGGGGCGTCGCTCGTCGACGACTGCGCGCGCGCCGACGGTCGGCCGTGGACACGAACAACACGCGTTCGCGCCGAAGCGGGCCCGAAGGACATCGCGGAGCTCGCCGAGCTCGTTCGCGCCCACCCGCGCGGCCTCGTCGTTGCCGGATGGGGCGCCGGGGCGGATCCGTCGACCGTGCACCGCTTCGCGGCGGCGGCCGGTTGGCCGGTGCTCGCCGACGCCATATCGCAATTGCGCACGGGCGCGCAGACGGTGTCGACATACGAAGCGTTGCTTCGCAGCGAGCAGTTCGCGCGCGCCCACCGGCCGGAGCTCGTGCTCCGTCTGGGCGCCCCGCTCACGAGCAAGGTCGCGAACTCCTGGTTTGGCGTCGACGTACCTCACGTGGTCGTCGACCCGCACCGGTCGTGGCTCGACCCGCAGCGTTCGACGGCGCACCACGTCGCGGCGGACGCGAACGGATTCCTGGCCTCGCTCACCGGCGCGCTCGGCGCGCAACCGGTGCACTCGCCGTGGCTCGTGAGCTGGTCCGCCGCGGAGCGCCGGGCGCGTGCCGCGATCGATCGCGTGCTCGACGACTGTGACGCGGCGATCGAGGGACAGGTGGCGCGTGATCTCGCTGCCGCGATTCCCGACGGTGGGACACTCGTGGTTGCGTCGAGCTTGCCGGTACGCGCTCTCGAGTGGTGCATGGCCCCGCGTACCGGGCTGCGCGTGCTCGCGAACCGGGGTGCCAACGGCATCGACGGTTTCGTCTCGACGGTTGCCGGCGTCGCGGCCGCAAACGAGGGAGCGCCAACCGTCGCATTGAGCGGTGATCTGTGCTTCCTGCACGACATCAATGGCCTCCTCCACATGGACCGGAACGCCGCGACGACCCTCGTCGTCATCGACAACGATGGGGGCGGCATCTTCTCCTACCTGCCGCAGCACGATCTGCCGGAGTTCGAAGCGCTGTTCGCCACGCCGTCAGGCATCGATCCGGTCGCGGTTGCACGTGCGCATGGCGTCACCGCCGAGCGGATCGAGGGCCGCGCGAAATGGCACGAGCTCATCGCGGACGGCCCCGACGTCGTCGTCGTACCGGTCGACCGCGAAGCAAGCGTGGCGCACCATCGCCGAATGTGGGACGCGGCCGCGACGGCAATCATGCACTGAGCGCGCGTAGCATTGCGCAGTCGAGTCACGAGCTGTGGGGAGACGAACGCGAATGCAAGCGCGTGGAGGAGCGGGCATCGTACGCGAACGCTGGGCCGGCATCGCGCGCTCCGAGCCGCTCGGAAGGGTGCTCGTATACGTTGCGCTCGCGGTCGCGACCGCCGCGAGCAGTGTCCTACTGCTCACCGTCGAGTCGATCACACCAACGGAACGGGCGACGCTGCTGATCGTCGGGCTGGTGGCCTGGATCCTGCTGATCGCGCTCGGTTGGGCGCGGGGAACGCTGCCGCTCCGTCCAGTGCTCGGCGCGATCGTGCTGACATCACTGTTGGCGGTCGCAACCCCCTCGCACCAGTCGAAGGACGTGTTCTCGTACGCGATGTACGGACGCATCGTGACGGAGCACCACCACAATCCCTACGACACCTATCCGATGCATTTCGAGGGCGACCCGATGCGCCGCCACGTGAGCGCGGTCTGGCAGCGCACCCCGGACATCTACGGTCCCGCCTTCACCGTGCTGATGGCGGCGCTCGCACCCGTGATCGGCGAGTCGACGTTCATGGCCCGTTTCCTGTATCAGGTCATTGCCGCGGTCGCGGTCGGTGTCTTGTTGTGGCTGCTGTGGAAACGCACGCGAAGTCCCACCGCGTTGGCGTTCGTGGGGCTGCACCCACTCGTGTCGGTGAGCGTCATCAACGGTGGGCATCCGGACGCCCTGATCGCCCTCGCGTTCCTGCTCGCGTTCCTGCTCGCTTTGGAGCGACGCGTCGTGCTCTGTGCCCTGGCCCTCGCGTTCGGTGTGGCGATCAACTTCAGCGTCATCGCGGCTGCCGTCGCGCTCGGCGTGTGGGCCGCGCGACGCTGGACACGTCCGGAGATCGTGAAACTGGCGGCGATCACGCTCGGCCTCGGCGCGGCGCCGTATCTTCTCCTCTCGGGTTGGCTGGCCAACGCCAAGGCGCACCAGGAGCTGATCAGCCGGCTGTCGATCTGGAACCCGCTCGCGAGCCTGCTCACCGACTCGGGCCCGTTCCCCTTCGTGTCGTTGTCCACGCGTCAGCTGCGCTCCGTCATCCCCAACAGCACGACACTGATGGCCGCACTCTTGCTGATCTTCGTCCTGGTTCGGTTCACCGGACGGCGTACGCCCGAGCTCGCGATCGCCGCGGCGCTCACCGCGTTCCTGGTGACGAGCCCATGGGTGATGCCGTGGTATGCGTTCGCGGCGTTCCCGTTCCTCGCCATGCGCAAGCCGAGCCTGCTGACCTGGTCGGTCGCGATCTACAGCGCGTTCATCCTGATGAGCGACCAGTTCCCGTCGCTGTCGCCGCAGGTGGTGGGGAGCCTCACGCACCACTTCTACCAAACTGCCGTACCGGTGCTCGCGTGCATCGCGTGCGTCGTGGCGATCGTCGCCCGGCCGCGCTCCCGTGACGTCTCCACGCCGATGGCCGAGGACGAGCTTGCGCTCCTGAGCGCGTAGTCCGTCAGGGGCGAACGAGCGCCCGCAGCATCGGCTCGAGCTTCTGCTGGGTCTCGTACCACTCGGCTTCGGGATCGGACCCGGTGACGATTCCCGCGCCCGAATGCAAGAGCGCGCTGGTGCCCTCGAGCGCGCCGCAGCGCAGCGCGACGACGAACTCGCCGTCGCCACGGGCGTCGACCCAGCCGCAGGGGCCCGCGTAGCTTCCGCGACCCATCGGTTCGAGCCGTCGGATCGCATCGAGCGCGGTCGCGCGCGGCGTGCCGGCGACCGCGGGAGTGGGATGCAGCGCGCGCACGAGGTCGATCGCCGATGCGCGGGCGTCCGTGCAGCGGGCGGATACCGACGTTGCCAGGTGCGTCACGTCCGCGAGCACGAGCGGTGCGGGTCCTTCGGCGCGTGCCGCGCCGCACGTCGGTGTGAGCGCGCGCACCACCGCGTCCACGACAACGGCGTGCTCGTGCGCGTCCTTCCGGGACGCGAGCAGCCCGGCAACGTCGGTCCCGGTGCCCGCAAGCGGTCGCGACAGCACGTCGTTCCCGCGCTTGCGGACGAGGAGCTCGGGGGTCGCACCGACGAAGCCGCCGGCGGCGTAGACCGTGCATCCCGGTTGCGTCCGGCGGAGCTCGGCGAGCACGGTCCGCGGCTCGAACGGGCGGTCGGCCTCCACGCGCACCGCGCGGGCGAGGACGACCTTTTCGAGGTGCCCGGCGTCGATGAGTGCGAGTGCATCCACAACGGCTTCGCGCCACTCTTCGGCGGTCGTACACGGTTCGATGCGGAAACGCGACGGGCGGCCGGCGGCAACGCGGAGCGGCGCCGGCTCGTCGGCCCGACCCACGACCGTGCACCAGCCGCGCCCGTCGGCATCGCGTGCGGTGATCAGAGAGGGCACGATCAGGTGGCCCCCACCCGCGAACGGCAGCGCGCCGACCGCGCGGGGGCCGGCCCACGCCGGCGCCTCCGTGTCGCGGTCGTGTGCGAGTGCCCGCAGCAAGGCGGGCGCATCGGCCGGCGCGACGGTTGCCGCGACGCCGCTGGTGACGAAGCCGGCACCGCCGTCGAGCCAGGCGAAGCCGCCGCGACCCAGCCGGTCGAGTAAGTCGAACGAATCGGCGGGCACGTCGAGAGGGCGCGTCCGCGCGACCAGGCGCGACGAGGACGACACAGTCACGTGCGTCATGCGCGCGTTCCCGTGAAGAGCTGGGCCGCGCCGAACCCGAGCGTGCGGCGACTCACCGCCTCGACCCCGGCAACTGCGAGCATGTCGCACATTGCCGGCACCGAAGGCAGGTACGAGGTCGAGGCGGGGAGATACCGGTAGGCGTCCCGATCCGACACGAGCCCGCCGACGAAGGGCACGACCCGGCGGAACCATGCGCCGTGCACCGCACGCGCGGCGGGGCTCTCCGGCTCCGCCACATCGAGCAGCGCCAACCGTCCGCCGGGCCGCAGCACTCGCGCACACTCCGCGAACGTGGGCGGGAGCGCGGAGAAGTTGCGGAGCGCGAAGCCGCACATGACACCGTCGAACGCGCCGGTCGGGAAGGGCATGCGCAGCGCGTCGGCGCGTACGAGCGGCGCGTCGGTGCGGGCCGCGTGCAACATGCCGAGCGAGAAGTCGACGCCCACCGGACGGAGCCCGGCCGCGCCCAAGATCCGGCACAGATCCCCCGTGCCGCACGCCAGGTCGAGTACTCGCGCGCCGGCCGGCAGCGCGAGCGCGTCCACGGCCACGTGGCGCCAGCGCACGTCCATGCGGAAGGTCAGTGCGCGGTTGAGCAGGTCGTATCGAGGGGCGATGCGATCGAACATCGCTTCGACGACGCGGGGCTTGTCGTCGTCGGAGGGAAGGATCGTCGTGGTGACCGCCCTGCTCACGTCGTCCATCCCGACTCGAGGCGGCGGGCGGCCTCCACGTTCACTGCAGCGAGCTCCGTTGGCTCGCCGACGGACTCGAGATGCTCTTGCGCGACCTCGAGCAGCACACGCTGGAAATGGTGCGCGACGAGCGTGGTCACCGCGGGAAGCAACGTGCGGAACGCATCGACGAGCTGCTCTGCCTTCTCGACGTCGGGAAGATCCGAGGCGCGCAGCGGCGTGCGCACGTACCGATCGAACAACGCGACCGCAGCTTCGGCAATGTCGCGCGTCATGTCGTGGTGCTCGTGCGCAAGGGTCAACAGGTCGGGGAGCGGCAGCCCTTGCTCGAGCAATCGAAGCCCCTGCTGGACGACGGCGACGTCGGCGCTCGTGTACCGCGGCTCGCCGTCGTGCACGCGCGGGACGAGCAAGTGTTCGCGGGCGACGGCTTCGAGCAGCGCGTGGGGAACGCCCGAGCGGTCGGCGAGCTCGCCGAGCGTCAAGAACTCCTCCGGCCCTTCGGCGTCGGCCGCTGCCACCGCGGCGGCCAGCGGAATGTCGGTCGCATCGAGCTGCCCGTCCAGCATGCGACCGATCAGCGCGAGCGTGAGCCCGCGCCCGCGCAGCTCCCGGATGCGTTGCAGCCGCTCGAGGTGCTCGGCGCCGTACCACGCGATCCGTCCTTCGCGCACCGGGGGAGCCAGCAACCGGCGCTTCTGGTAGAAGCGAATCGTGTCGACCGAGGTCTCCGCGCGCCGGGCGAGGTCCTCGACGCGGCATCGGTCAGACGTCACGAGTCCGATTCTAGGAGTGATTGCTCCCAGAATCGCTACCGGGCGCTCCGGCCCGTTCGCACCGGCCCCTTCGCACCGGCCTTACGTGCTGCGCCAGACCGGCCGACGCTTCTCGGCGAAGGCGGTCGCGCCCTCCACCGCGTCGCCGCTCTCGAAGACGGGCATCATCAGCTCGAGGGTCCGCGTCCAGCCGTCGGCTTCGCTCAGCTCTGCTGCCTCACGCACGAGGCGCCGAGAATTGCGCACGGCAATCGGCGAGTTCTCGCCAATGCGGTCGGCGAGGCCGATCGCCTCGCCGAGCACTCGTTCGGCAGGGACGACGCGGTTGACCAGACCGAGTTGCAGCGCCCGGTCGGCGTCGATCGGATCACCCGTCATCGCAAGTTCGAGCGCGATCGCGAGCGGGACGCGTTTCGGAAGGCGGATGAGCCCGCCGGCTGCGGCCATCAGCCCGCGTTTCACCTCGGGGATCCCGAAGCGAGCGGTCTCGGCCGCGACGACGAGGTCGCACGAGAGCACGATCTCGAAGCCCCCCGCGAGGGCCGGCCCGTTCACCGCGGCGATGATCGGCTTCGGAAAGTCGCGCGTCACGATCCCGGCGAAGCCGCCCTTGCCGCGCGCGATGTCGTTCGCCTTTCCCGCGGCGACGACCTTCAGGTCGGCGCCCGCGGAGAACACGTCACCGCGCCCGGTCACGACGACTGCGCGCAGCTCGGCATCCGACTCGACCTCGTCGAGCACCGCGGCCATCGCCTGGCTCACCTCCGGGCTGATCGCGTTGCGCGCCTCCGGCCGGTTCAACGTCACGAGCGCGATGTGCTCGCGCCGTTCGAGCTCCACGACGGTCATGCTGCGGACCCTACCTCCACCGGCTCGTCGATTGCCTCGGTGGCCCCGGGGCGAAACGCGCGGACGACCAACAAGACTCCGCCGAGCACCACTGCCGCACCGAACGTCGTCGCGCGCAAGCCCACGTGGTCGGCGACCTTGCCCTGCATCACCGCGCCGAGCGGGTACAACGCGCCGAGGATCACTGTGAAGACGGACACGACCCGACCCCGGATGTGCGCGGGCGCCCGGAGTTGCGCAATGGACGTGAAGGTCGAGAGCGCGCCGAGGTAGAAGGCGCCGACCACCAGCAACGCGAGCGCCGCGGTCGCGAGGTTCGGCGCGTACGAGTACGCGGCGAGCGCGAACGGGAGCGTGCCCATCATCGTGAGCATCACCCGGCGGGGGCCGAGTCGTTGCATCAGGCTGCCGAGCGAGAGCGCCATCGCGACCGCGCCGATGCCCTGCGCGGTGACCAGGACGGAAGTGCCGCTTCCGGCATCGTGCAGTACCTCCACCGCCATCGCCGGTACCAACGCGATGAACGGTGCGGCCAGGAAGGTGTTCACACACATCGCAGCCGCGGTGATCCGCAATCCGGGCTCGCGACTGACGAAGCGGAACCCCTCGCGGATGGAATGCCACAACCGGTCGTCGGCAGCGCGGGACGCCGGCGGCGGCAACGTGAGCGTGAGGAGGACCGCGACCACCGCGAAGAAGCTGACCGCGTTCACGATCTCGGCGGCCGCGAAGCGGTCGGCGCCGATCACCACGCTCGCGAGCACGGGCCCGACCACCCGTCCGAGGTTGTATTGCGCCGAGGACAGTGCGATGGCACCGGGGAGATCCTGCGTGGGGACCAGGTCGGGAAGCATCGCCTGGAACGCGGGGAAGCCGAGCGCCGCACAGATGCCGTTCCCGAGCGCGACGAGAGTGACGACCGGCGCCGACGGGTGCCCGATCGTGAAGAGCAGCGCCAGGAGCGCCGCGAGCGCGGTCTGCACGAGCGTCGTCCCGAGCAGGAGCCACTTGCGGGGCAATCGGTCGGCGAGAGCACCGCCGAGCGGGCCGAAGAACGCGATCGGCAGGAAAGCGGCCGCGGCGACGGTGCCGGTCCACGCCGCCTGACCCGTGTGCTTGGTCACGTAGATCCCGAGCGCGATGGATTCCATCCACGTGCCGATGTTCGACAGGAACGCGCCGGTCCACAGGCGCGCGTAGGCGCCGTGACGGAACGGCGCGAGTGCGGGGAGTCGGCGCCGGCGCGCGGTTCTGGCTAGCCGCTCGACCACTTCGGCGCGCGCTTCTCGAGGAACGCGCGCATGCCTTCGTGCGCGTCGTCGGCCTGCGCGTTGTCGACCATTACCGGGCATGCGACGGCGTACGCGGCATCTTCGGGCAGCTGGTCCTGCGCGTAGAACGCACGTTTCCCGAGCGCGAGCACATAGCCGCTGGCCTGCGCGATGCGGCCGGCGAGCGCGAGCACCTCGTCGTCGAGCCGGTCGGCGGGGACGACGCGGTTCACGAGACCCCACTCGAGCGCAGTACGCGCATCGATCATCTCTCCGGTGAGCAGCATCTCCAACGCGCGCTTGCGCCCGACCGATCGGGCAACGGGCACCATCGGTGTCGAGCAGAACAGCCCGATGTTGACGCCCGGTGTCGCGAAGCGTGCATCTTCGGCGGCCACCGCCAGATCGCACGCGGCGACGAGCTGACATCCGGCGGCGGTCGCGATGCCGTGCACCTTGGCGATGACCGGTTGGGGGAGCTCATGTAGCCGCGTCATCATCCGTACGCACGTCGAGAACAGCTCCTCGTAGAAGCCGGCGTCACGGGTCGCAGTCATCTCCGCCAGGTCGTGGCCGGCCGAGAACGCGGGGCCGTTGCCCTCCACGACGACGACACGAGCAGCGGGGTCGGCGGCGACGTCGTCGAGGGTGTCGATGACCGCTTGCATCAGCGCGAGCGACAGCGCATTGCGGCGCTCGGGGCGGTCGAGCACGACCCGGGCGATCGGTCCATCGCGATGCAGTTCCACGTGTGCACGGCCCACGCGACCGATCGTAGGCCGACGGACGACTCTCCTGTTCTCTCGATGCGGCTGGAGCCGCGAGACCGTCAGTCGAGACTGAACGGCGGGTACACGTCGGTGAGCAGCGCGAAATACGCCTGGACGCGCAGCGACCAGCGGCCGACGCCGAGCACGAAGTTGCGCATCCCCTCGGGCCACTTCCCCGTGAACAGCACCGCGAAGAACGCGATGAGCAGCACGACCACAGCCGCAAGGATGAGGAAGGCGAGCACGATCAGATGGGGGATGACGAGGATGATCCGGAACGCGACAGTCAGCCGGTTGCGGTTCTCCAACTCGGGCTGGAAGTCGACGCGCAGACGCGGCACGTCGCCGGGATCGGCCGCCACCGCCGCGAAGGTGAACGGCGGGTACTCCTCGACGAGGAACGCCGCGTAGAACGAGGTGCGCATGTTGTACCGGAGGTACATCGCCTGCACGTTCGCCAGCCCGTCCGGCAGCTTGCCGGTGAAGAGAATCAGGACCCACGAGATGAGCCCGACGGCTTGGGACAGGATCCTGAGGCCGTACAGCACCGCGTAGTGGGGGATGGCAAGGAACCATTGCACGAGTGGTCGCCAGTTCGCGATCTTCTCGGGTGGATCCAGCGTGAAATGGGCTGGGTACGGAGCGTTCATCGGTTGCATGGGAGCCTCCCGCGTGACGCGCCGCGCGCTGCGGACGTCACCCGACGGTACTGCGGACACGATGCTACGGACGGGATTTGATTGCAGCCGCGAACGCATCGGCGATGACACGTTGGTCGATGCGGGCGCGTGCCAGCGGGACGAGCTCCACGCCGGCATCGCGCACCAGTCGATGGATCGCGTCGTTGTATCGCGCGGTTCTTTCGCCGTACACGGCGGGCAGATCGGCGACGAGGATGCGCCGCGCGCCCGCGGCGCGCAGCTCGCCGAGGAGGCGCGCGAAGTCGCTCGTGAATGCTCGGATCGGCGTCCGGGCCGCGACGTCGTCGGCGCCCAGCCACACCTCGACCATGTCCGGCCTCAGCTCGCGTGCGAGCGGTACCTGCTCCGCCAGCGCATGAGCCACGGTGGCGTCGTCACGCGCCCCGTTGACGAAGACGGTCGGGCGCGGCAGCGCGTCGAAGACGCGGTAAGGCCACGCGTCACGCAGGCGGTCTCCGAGACCGTCGCCCGCGCTCTCGCGGCCACCGAGCGCGAGCACGGTCTTGGACGGGACGTTCGCGTCGACGTCGACCGGGGGACCGCTGGCCGCGCGATCTGCGCTGCATGCGCATGCGCTCAGCGCAACCATGACAAGGGTGGTCGACCACGTGCGTACGGTGCTCATTCGTCGCCGATCGCTTGCCGGGCCGGCATGCGCGCGGCCCGGATCGCGGGCAGCGTGCCTGCCCCGAGGGCGAGCAGCGTCGCGCCGGCAACGACGATCGCGAGCAATGCCACCGGCACGCCGAGGTGCACCGACTCCAGCCCCTCCTTGGTCAGATAGCGATTCACGACGCCCGCGAGCAGCCGTGCGATCAGCAGTCCGGTCATCGCCCCGGCGAGGCCGCCGACGAAGCCGAGCGTGCCGGCTTCCACGAGGAACACGCGTCGTACGTCGCGATCCGCCGCGCCGACGGCTTTCAGCACGCCGATCTCA
This sequence comes from Acidimicrobiia bacterium, assembly GCA_038209365.1. GTDB lineage: Bacteria > Actinomycetota > Acidimicrobiia > IMCC26256 > PALSA-610 > DASQHW01. The sequence continues at coordinate 58,788 of JBBQXS010000018.1, forward strand.
CGCCGGCGTTCGCGAATGGCGGCGAGCATCGCGTTCGAGATGCCGAGCGCGGCGATGGAGAGCCCGATCACGCCGATGCCCGCGAGCACGAGCTCCACGACGTGCACGTACCGCTGCACCTGCGTGATCAGGGTCTCGGGCGCGCTCGTCGAGTAACCGACCTGGTTGATCTCGGCGCGGACGTCCGTGACGCGTTGGAGACCGCGCGCGACGACGAACAGCGCCGAATATTGCGACGGGCGCGAGCCGAGCGAGTCCATCGCGGCCCCCGAGAGCGACCAGGTTCGGGCGCTGCGGGCCGTCTCGAAGGGTACGAGCAGGAGGCCGTCGCCGAGTTCCTGGGAGACCACGCCGACGATCTGTGCACGACTCCACCGGGCGCGGAAGCGGCGGACGCGGGCGTCCTCGATTCGCGGTGCACCCAGCCTCAGTTCGGTGCCGACCACGCCGCCGGCGTCCGCCTTCGACACGCCCACTCGTCGGAGGTAGTCGAGCGTGACCGTGACCTCGGTACGCGACGTCGGCACGGGCAGGCGTCCCGCGATCACGCTCACTGGTACGTCACCGGCGCGAGCGAGGTCCACGCCGACGGCGGAGCTGAACATCATGTCGGGATCGGTCCGGGTCGAGTGCGCCGCCGCCGGCAACGACACCGGTGGAACGACGAGCATCGGGGTGGCGAGCACCGGCACGACCGATGCGACGTCGCGCAGCTTCGAGATGCGGTCGAGCGCAGCGTCGTCGATCTCCCGGGGTGGTCCCGGTGGGGGGTTGTCGCTGTCGAGCGCGACTGCACTGGGCGCGGCGGCCTCCACCTTGATGCCGGCGAGCGGGCCGCCGGCGCTCACCTGATCGAGGACGCGCTGGCGCGCGGCGTCACCGGCGATGAGCAGCGACGAGAGCAGCGCGGCTCCGAGCGCGACCGCGAGCACGGTCAACGCCGCGCGGCCGCCCCGCCGGCCGACACTCCGGCGCGCGAGCGCGATCGCGTCTCGCCACGTCATGCGGGCTCGATCCGCCCGTGCACGAGATGCAGTCGGTGGTGGGCAAAGCCGGCGACGGTGTCGTCGTGCGTGACGACGATCACGGTCGAGCCGTGCTCGGCCGGCACGCGCATCAACAGATCGAGCACGACGGCGGTCGAACCGGCATCGAGGTTGCCCGTGGGCTCGTCCGCGAGCACCAACAGCGGATCGTTCGCGAGCGCGCGCGCGATCGCGACGCGTTGCTTCTCACCGCCGCTCAGCGCCCGTGGCCGGTGGCCGAGGCGGTCGCCCAGACCGGCGGCAACGAGCAGCTCCCGTGCGCGTGCACGGCGTCGTCGCCGCGGGACGCGCGCGAACGTGAGCGCGAGCTCGACGTTCTCGAGCGCGGTCAGCTGGCCGAGCAGACCGAAATCCTGGAACACGAAGCCCACGACCTCGCGCCGGTATCGGGCGATCTCGCTCCGATCGAGGCGGGCGAGGTCACGACCCGCGACGACGACGTCACCAACGGGGGGAGCGTCGAGTCCTCCGATCACTGACAACAACGTCGTCTTCCCGGATCCCGATGCCCCGGTGATCGCGACCGTCGTGCCCGCGTCGACCTCGAAGGTCACGTCCTCGAGCACCGGGAGCAGTCCACTCGGAGTGTCGTAGTGAAAGCCGAGCGCACGAACGCTCACGGCGACGTCCGTGGGCGATGTCTCGTTCATGCCGTGCGCCGGGATGGCCACGGCGCGACCGTACCGTCGGCTACCCGCGACCCGGCATCGAGGCGAGCCATGTCGCTTCGGCGTGGCCCATCGGCGTCGATGGCGGTCCGTCGACGAACGGCCAGATCTCCGCGGCGATGCGGCGCCAGTTCGCACGCGCGTGCAAGCGACCGAGCACGGCGTGCAGACCGAGGTTGATGCGCTGCGTGATGACGAACGCGGGCGGAACGTTCGCCGACTTCGCCACGTGTGCATACGGGCGGGACGCGTCGAACATGCGGCGGACGGTCTCGGACGCGTATTCGGGTGTGAACGCGACTTCCTCGTCCTCGAGCACGAACTCGTAGAAGTGGCCGAAATATTCGCGCACGTCGTCGTCCGACAGATCCGACGGCCGCAAGACGTCGTGCGCTTCGAGGACCCGCCGGAAGTGCGGGATGTCGTGGTCGAGCACCATCGCCTGGATGAGCTCGGCGAAGAGCTTGACCTCGTCGTGAGTGAAGCGTTTCACGAGGCCGAAGTCGAGGAATGTGACGCGTCCGTCGCCATGAAAGAGATAGTTGCCAGGATGCGGGTCACCGTTGAAGGCATGGATCCGATAGATGCCCCGGAACACGAAGCGGAAGATGCATTCGGCCGCGGTGTCACGCTGGTCCTGTGGCCACCTCTCCAGTTCCGCGAACCGCGCACCGGTCGCGAGCTCCGTGGTCAGGACACGCTTGCTCGAGAGCTCGTCGAACACCGCGGGCACGCGTATGAACGGGTGACGCGCGTAGTAGTCCGCGAAGAGTTGCTGATTCCCGGCCTCGATGTTGTAGTCGAGCTCCTCGACGATGCGCGTTCGCAGCTCCGCAATCAACGGCTTGGGATCGAGTCCGGGGAACATCACACCTATTGCTCGGAACAACAGGTCGGTGTTGACGAGGTCGGAGCGGATCGCCGCGTCGACACCGGGATACTGCACCTTCACTGCGACGGCGATGCCCGAGCGGGTGACCGCCCGGTGCACCTGTCCGATGGACGCGGCCGCGATCGGTACCGGATCCCACTGCGCGAACACACGATCGGGTGCTGCGCCGAGCTCGCGACGAACCACCTCCGCACAAAGCTCGGGCGCCATCGGCGGCGCGTCCTGCTGCAACGTCGCAAGCGCGTCGCGCACCGGCGCCGGCAGGCCGTCGTCGAGGTAGCTCACCATCTGGCCGAGCTTCATCAGCGCGCCCTTCATCTCGCCGAGCGCAAGCGCGACGTCGGATGCCGTGCGCATCTGGTGCTCGGCAGCGAGCGTCGCCCGGCGCCCGGCCGGCGCACGCGCCATCCGCACGCGATGGACCGCGTGACGCGCTCCGGCGCGGGTCCCGACCGCCGCGAGCCGGGCATTGCGGGCCGCGACCGAGGTCGTCACCAACGCTCGGCGACGACGCCCGACGATCCGCGCGGCCAGCACGAGCACGCCGGCTGCCGCAATCGCCGCGATTCCCCGGCCCCGCTGCGTCCGCACTCTGGCGACCGTAGCGGGCCGTCAGTACACTTGACCGACCGGTCAAGTCCGCCGAGGAGCTGCCTGATGCATGACGAAGCCCGCGTCGTCGAGCTGTGCGACGACCTCTTGCACAAGCTCGACCCGAAGACGACGCCACCGGCAGAGTTCCTCGGCGCACAGTTCGACCTCGGCCTCGGATGGGTCCATTTCGCCGAAGGGGACGGCGGCCTCGGCCTCTCGCCGAAGCTCCAGAACACGATCAACGCCAAGTTGTTCGCCGCCGGCGCGCCGATCCCCTACGCACGCAATCCCATCGGGTACGGCATGTGCGCGCCGACGCTCGTCACCCATGGCAGTGATGCGCAGAAGCAGCGCTACCTGCGACCGCTGTTCACCGGCGAAGAGATCTGGTGCCAGCTGTTCAGCGAACCGGGCGCCGGCTCCGACGTCGCCAGCCTTTCGATGCGTGCGGTGCGCGACGGCGAGGAGTGGGTCGTCAACGGTCAGAAGGTTTGGACGACCCTCGCGCATGTTTCCCGCTTCGGCATCGTGCTCGCACGCACTGATCCCGAGCAGGTGAAGCACAAGGGCCTCACGATGTTCGTCGTCGACATGCAGGCGCCCGGCGTCGAGGTTCGACCGCTCGTGCAGGCGACGGGTGATGCCGAGTTCAACGAGGTCTATTACACCGACGTCCGCATTCCCGACGCGGAGCGTCTCGGGGACGTCGGAGAGGGCTGGCACGTCTCACTGACCACGCTGATGAACGAGCGGGTCTCCATCGGGGGCCAGGTGCATCCGCGCGGGTCCGGGGTCATCGCCGTCGCGGTGAACCAGTGGAAGCGCAACGGGCGGCGCGCCGATTCCGTCGCGCGGGACAATCTCACGCGGCTGTGGGTCGACGCCGAGGTCAACCGCCTGACCAACATGCGCGCCTCGCAGCTGCGCGCGAAGGGCACGCCCGGGCCGGAGGGGTCGGTCGGCAAGCTGGCGATGGCCGGCCTCAACCAGCGGATCATGAGCTTCGTCATGGACCTGATGGGGCCCGAGGCGCTGCTGTACCCCAGCGGCTACACCAAGGAGCGGCCCCGGAACGCGATGGACCTCTCGAACCCGCAGAAGGCCTTTCTGCGCGTACAGGCCAATTCGATCGAAGGTGGGACAACGAACATCATGAAGAACATTCTTGGCGAGCGGGTCCTCGGCCTGCCCGGCGAGCCGAGAGCCGACAAGGACGTCCCCTGGAGCCAGGTGCCACGCAGCTGACACGGTCCGCGCGACTCGGCGCGGCCTTGCGTGGGGCAGGGACCGGGGAACCAAGCCTGAAGTTCCGGGTGCAGGATGCCGACCTGGATATGGATGAGCGGGCGGCGGGTCATATTCACGTTGTGCGTCGCTCTCGCCCAGGTGTGCGCGCTCACCGCGGCGGGCGCAACGCCCCAAGACCCGACGCCGACGAGTGGCAGCGTGCCGCCGGCCACGACCACGACGACGACCATCAACGCCGACCCGCCGCCGGCCTTTGCGTTGCCCGCCGACTTCGGACTCCAGCTCATCCAAGCCCAAGCCAAGGCAAAGGTGGACCTGGTCACGGCGCAAGCGGGGTTGAGGCCGGCCAGACTCGCCCTGCAGCGAGCCAAGCGCGAGGACGTGCTCGCCCGGCGGCAGCTGAAACGGCTGACGGCACGCGCGCGTGCGACCGCCCGCCAGCTCGACGCGACGCGTCAGCACTTGCGCCTCGCGGCGGCCGAGGCATACGTGAATGCGGACGCGGCCGGTTTGGCGGCCGCGATCTCGACGTTCACCAGTACGAGCTCCGTGGTCGAAGTCGCGAGCAAGCTGCACATGATCTCGACGTACGACAGCAATCAACGCGATGCGCTGCAGGAGTACCTCGACCTCAAGGCGCGCGTCGACCGCCAGGTCGGCGAGATCACCGAGCTACGCGAACGCACCAGCCGCGCGTTGCTCGCGGCGACGCAGGGCCTCAGCGACGTGAAGCACGGCATCGACGATGCCGCGCACCGCATCGCAGACACGCTGGTCGGCATGACGAAATTCGAGGCGGCGGCGACGAGCGCGTCGAGCCCGATCCTCGGACCGTCGCGTCTGAGCGCGAATCAGATGGCGGCGTTCGTGAAGGCCGAGAAGTACGAGCCCCGCATCACCGTGCCGTTGCGGGATCTTGCCCAGATGTACCTGGACGAAGGCGCGCGGACGGGAGTGCGCGGCGACGTGGCGTTCGCACAGTCGATCCTCGAGACCGCCGGCTTCAGGAATCCGGGAAGCGCGGCAACCGACAACAACTTCGCGGGAATCGGGTGGTGTGACTCCTGCGCGCACGGTTACAACTTCCCCGACGCGCTCACCGGCGTGCGCGCGCAGCTCCAGCTCTTGCGCACCTATGTCGACCCCTTGTTTCCCCAGGAGGACTACACCGACCCGATCCTGTTGCGCGGCACGTTGACACTCGGGTTCCGCGGCAAGGTGCAGACGTGGTGGGACCTGTGGGGCACGTGGGCGACGGGCGCGCTCTACGGCCAGCGCGTGTACGACCTCTACCAGCGCATGGTGTCGTTCTCCAAGGGCGTGCCCGCCCTTCCCGCGGAGCCGATCGGCGTTCAGCCGCCGTCCGCCGGAAAGCCGGGCGAGATCACGAGACCGGCCGATTCGGGGCCGGGCACGAAGAAGCCCTGACCGGCGATCATTGCGGGATGCGCTTCGCGGTCTTCACCGTCAGCCTGCCCGAGTGGTCGCCTCCCGAAGCGGTGACGCACCTGCGCGAGCTCGGCTATGACGGCGTCCGAGCGTGCGCGTCACCGTCCCGCAGTACGACGGCAAGGCGCCGTACCTCCCACTCCGCGACGCGGGTGTGTAGCCGTCCCGGCAGGTTGGCGAGGAATATCCGCCGTGGGCGGGACGTTTTGCATGCTCATGCCGAACCTCGAAGACTTCGCCGGTGACTTCCGCGCCTACAACGACGCCGTTGTCGACGAATTTCGTCACAACCGTGGGCAGGTCACCGGGATGTTCGCGGGTGCGCCGCTCGTCCTGCTCAGCACGACGGGCGCCAAGTCCGGGAAGCGCCGGACGACACCGGTGGTCTACACGCGTGACGGCGATCGCATCGTCGTCATCGCGTCCAAAGGCGGCGCGCCGAGCCACCCCGACTGGTACCACAACCTCGTCGCCAATCCCGACGTCACCGTCGAGTTACCCGACGAGACGTTCGACGCGCGCGCAGTCGTGCCTACCGGCGAAGAGCGGGAGCGGCTGTATCGCGCGCAGGCGGGGGTGATGCCGAACTTCGACGAGTACCAGAAGAAGACGAAGCGGCAGATACCTGTCGTCGTGCTCGAACGCGTCTGAGCTCGCGCATCGGCGTGGCAGCGCGCCGGATCCGTGTACCGCGGTACTTCACACCGCCGCGCAGCCGAGCGACCATCGCAGCCCACGAGCACAGCGAGCGCCAGCAGAGCCACGGCGGCGCGAGCAGAACGGATGACATCGGATACACCATGCGCCCGCCGGCCCGCCGGCGACCGCTCTCCGCGGCTGCGACGATCATCAGCGTTGCGATGACGACCGCACGGCCCCGCCCTCGGCCCAACGCGAGGACGGTCGCGGGCAGCACGGCCAATGACACGAGCAGCCGGCAGGGGCGTGCCATCTCGTCGTACGCCTGGCGGACCTGTTGGCGCGCGAAGTGGGCGGTGGTCGGCGGCCGCCGTGCGATCACGAGATCCAGTGCGAGGTGTTCCCGACCTCCCGCAGCGCGCAGTGTGCGCACGAGCTCGAGGTTCTCGAACATCACGTCGCCCGAGTAGCCGCCCGCGTCGAGCACTGCCGCGCGCCGCACGGCGAGCGTGCCGGGCCAGTCGCCGCCCGTGACTCTGGCGAGCAACGTCCGCGCGGTGTCGACGCGCGCGTGCCAGGGCAGCGGCGAGAAGTAGTTCTGTGGTCGTACCACCTCCGCCGTGTCGAGCCTGTGCGCAACCTCCAGCAGTTGCGGAGGTGTGTAACGCACGTCGTCGTCCGCGATCACGACACGATCCTGGCCGGCATGCCGGAGACCGGTGAGCACGTTTCCGACCTTGCCCATCTTCGTGTGCTGCTCGGTCGCCATGACGCGTACGCGGGGACCGAACTCGGCGCCGTGGCGGGCGGTCTCTCCGGGAGACGAGCCGTCGACGACGAGTACCTCTGCGTGGCCGGCGATCATCCGGAGATACACGGCGAGCTCCGAGACGTCGTCGCCGTCATCGGTGCGGAGCGGCAGGACGTAGGTCAGCAAGGGAGCAGTGACGAGCGGCCCGCGGACCATGCGCGCAGAAGATGTGCGGAGAAGTCGGCCTCGAGTCGCGCGAGTGCTTTCGCGCCGAAGACGATGTCATGCGCGAGCGCCGGTTCGTCGAGTGCAAGCGCTCCTGCCATGTCATGCAGGGCGATCTGCTCGTGGACGCCGTCGGCCTCGACGTGCGTGTCGTAGAACGGCGCGGCCTCTTCGACGCCGAGCCTGCGCAGGGTGTCGGCGTAGCGCTTCATGGGCGCGACCGAGGACATCTCGAATAGCGCGAGGTGACCAACGAGCGCGCCACGCCAGCGCCGGTGGAGCCCGAACAGCGACATCACGTTGACAGTGGCGAGGGTCACGGCCGGTATGCGATCGAGGTACGCGCCGTACGCGGGATCCAACCCGAGTGCGCCCATCGTGTTCGCGAAGAGATTCGCGTGCATCAGCTCAGGGTGACCGTCGCCGTACTCGCCGTGTTGGATCTCGACGAGCGCGGCTTTGGGCCGCCCGCGCAAGCGTGGGATCGCCCACGTATGCGGATCTGCTTCCTTCAACTGGTACGCCGAGCGGTGGACTGCGAACTCCCGCATGTGACCGAGCGAGCCGTGCGCCGCGAACCATCGTGACAGGGAAGGTCCTTCGCCGGTCGTGAGCGCGCGCAGCTGGTCGGTGACCTCCGCAGGTGCGACGGCGTCGACGACGATGGCGGCACGTAGCGAGCGCTCGAACGCACGCTCGAGACGTGTGCGCTCGCGTATGAGTGAGGGCTCCCATTCCCAGCACTCGTCGACGCCGGCGAATCCGCGGTAGTGCAGCTCGTAGGCGACATAGAGGGCGAGCATGGTGTCTTCGTCGCGGCACACGTCCCCGACGACCGTCGGCAGCCGCGGCAACTCGTGCGGCGCATGGATCAGGTGCGCGAGCAGGCAGGCACTGAGCGGTCCGCGGGCGTTGGGCAGGATCGGTTCGGTCACGGTGCGCGACAGGTCCCGGGGCTCGATTGCAGCGTTGATGACGTGTTTGTTCCCGATCCTTACGGCCCCGAACCCGTTCCCATCGCAAACGCCGAGACCGTCGGACTCACCGGTTGACGGCGGTGATCAGCCATGCGTGTGAACCGATGAGCACCCCTTCGTCGGTCTCGTTGGCGGCCAGGGTCGCTCGCAGCTCGCCGAGCGCGCGTTCCTTGGTGTGCTCGTCGAGTCCCTGCAACATTCCCCGGGTGACGCCGAGCGTGCTCACGAACTCGAAACCGTCGGCGGCGTCGACGCCGAGCTGCACCGCCTCATCGATATCAGCGAGGTCGATGCCGGCGAAGCCGGACTCGGTCAGGATGTGTTGCACCGCGTCGGCATCCGCGAGGCCGAAGGGTCCCGGAGTCCCGGCGGGAGGGGCCGGCAGATCGCGTCCCGCGGCGAGCGCGCTCCGGATCGCCACGAGCCAATCGTTCCGGCCAAGCTCCTGCCACACGAGGAGGCCGAGCCTGGCGCCGGGCCGCAACGCCCGCCGGATGTTCGAGAACGCGACGACAGGGTCGTCGAAGAACATCGCGCCGAAGCGGCTGATCGCGAGCGAGAAGTGCTCGGAGGGGAAGGGATGCACCTGCGCGTCGGCTTGTTCGAACGTCACGTTCGAGATGCCGGCTTCGCGGCCGCGCTCGCGCGCTCGCTCGATCATGCGCTCCGAGAGGTCTATGCCGTGCGCGCGGCCCGACACCGCCCGGCGCGCGGCTTCTCGTGTCGTCTCGCCGCAGCCGCAGCCGATGTCCACCACCGCGTCGTCGCCGGCGACCATGACCGTTTCGAACAGGCGCGCGGCGTGACGGCGCGTCGATGCGTTGAGATGCTCCTCGTTGCGAATCCAGCTGTCGCCCTCATCACCGTTCCACGCACGGGTCTGTTCGACGTTGACGTATGCGCTCATCCGCACCTCGCATTCACACCTCGCGCCCGTGCCGTCATGAAGGAGGATGTCGATTATGGCGTGAGGAAAGGCCGGGCGTCCATCGTTACCATGCGTCGATGGAAGGTGATGTGATGGCGAGCAGCCCACGCTTTGCGCACGTCGACGACCTGACGTGGCAGGAAGTTCGGCGCATTCGCCAGGGTGATCGGACGATGTCGGTGCGCGAGAAGTGGCTCGACTTCTCGCCCGCATTCCTGTCGCTGTACGCGAAGTGGGATCCGGGAATGATCGTGCAGCCGCATGGCCACAACAGCGATCACGTCGTGTTCGTGCTCGAAGGCGAGATGACGTGTCGTGACGTCGTGTGCCGCAAGGGCTCGCACATCGCGCTCGACCAAGGCGACACGTTCGGTCCTTTCGTCGCCGGGCCGGAAGGCGTCGAGCTCTTCGAAGTGATGATGGGGGACCCGCGGTCGTTCCCTGCCGACCCCGAAGGATACGCGCGGTTCCTTGCGGACCGGGGCGCCGAACAGATGCCGAACCCGCAGATCGACATGCCCGATTGGATCCAGGACACGCGCAGCTGAGCGAACGCTCGCGACGCACGCGCCTACAATCACGAACCGCATCAGGGGGATCCCGTGAAAGACGAGCCGAACCCTGACGCATGGAAGATGCGTGTGGGCGACCTCCGGCGTCTCAGCAACAACATGTGGCTTCCGGCCGTCATCATGCTGCTGCTCTCCACCGCGTTTGTCGCGGTTCGACTCGAACGCGCGGCGGGCGGCGACGTCACGAAGTTTGTTGTGGCCGGCTCCGATCTGGTTGACCGTGCGTGTGCACCTCACGGTCTCGCGGTCGCAGACGGTCCTGGTTATGACGGCCAGTTCTTTTTCCGGATCGCGCTCAACCCGGCCGACTTGCGCACGGAGAGCCAGTGCATGCGCCTGGATGCGCCATTGCGTCGCGGACGCATCACGTATCCCGCGCTGGCCTTCGCCGGTTCGGCGGGCAGACAGTCGTTGCTGCCGTGGACGCTTGTCTCGCTCAACATTGCGGCGCTGACCGCCTTGGGTGCCATGGGCGGAGTGTTGGCGCGGGACGCCGGACGCCACGTCCTTTGGGGGCTCGGGCTCGCGCTCTACTTCGGCTTCGTCTTCAGTACCGGACGCGATCTGGGCGAAGTCGTGGAGGCGTCGCTTCTGATCGCCAGTCTGCTCGCGCTGCGAAGACAGCGGCACTGGCTCGCCGCGGCGGCGCTCTCACTCACCGTTCTTGCCCGAGAGGCCGCGCTCTTTTTCGTAGCTGCCTACGCGCTCGTGCGATTGATCGCGCTCGTACGGGGCCGCAGCCGTCCCGGAATGCCGGACGTTCCGTGGGTTGCGCCGATTGTTGCGTTCGTCACGTGGCAAGCCGTGTGCTTGCACTGGGGCCCACTGCCGCTCGGCCACAGCGGCGGCGACAGCCTGCGCATCCCCGGCTATGACCTCGTTCGCGCCCTTCCACATTGGGTCGATCGTCTCAGCTCGGGGTCCGGCCTGCTGCAAGTGGCCGAGGCGGCCACACTGCTCCTCGTCATGATCCTCGCACTCGTGGCACTCTCGAAAACCACCGCACTCCTGCACGAACGGATCGCGTTCGTGCTCTTCTTCGTCTTCGCACTGAGCGTGTCGACGCCCGTCGGCGTCTGGAACGAGCAATTCGATTTTCGCGTGCTCTCCGACACGTTCTTGTTGGCGTGGGTCGTCATCCTCGGCTCACGGATCCGGCTCGCAGTCCCCATGGCCGCGCTTTTCGCGTGCTGGCTCGGCGCAGTCGCGCTGCGAGTCAGCACGATCTGACGAGCAGTCGCTGTGATCGTGCCCGGAGCGCGGCTTCCGTCAAGATCGCGAGCACGAGCACCACGAGTCCGACGCATCGCTCCCTCGTCAGCACCGAAAGGCTGTGAAGCGGGCCGAGCCGGTCGCTCACGGCTCCGCTGATGAGCACGTAGCACACGACCGCCGATCACCAGCGCAAGTAGCTGCCCGCCACACCCACCGTCGCAAGGAGCGGGACCAGGACCAACACGTAGTGATCCTCGCCCAACGCGCCGACGAGCATGGTGCCCGCCATGAGCAGCGTCGCGGTCGTGACGACTCGATTGCGAGTGTCGCTCTCGATCCTCTGAACCATCGCAAGGCAAAGGACAATCGCCGCCGCGACCAACAATCGCGCGACCCAACCGAGCGCTGCGGGCCAGCCGAGGGTTCTGAACACCGCCCCGATCGCGGCGTTGTACGCGTCGAAGCCCTGTTCGCCGCCGCCCGAGAGGAAAGGCACTGACTGACTCAGGAACCGCGACGGTTCACGCACGGTCAACGCGGCGCCAGCGATGAGGGTGACCGGAAGCGCCAGCGCGGCACCGAGCGCCTTCCACCGTCGCTCCAGCGCAAAGACGATGAGCACCGGTGCAAGCATCGGCTTGATCGCCAGCGTCAGGCCGAGCACCAAGCCCGCGCGCACCCAGCGATCGCGGCCCGCGAGGAGAACGAAGATCGTGAAACCGAGAGCCATCAGGGCACTCAGATTGCCGAGCGAAAGAACAGCCCGAGCCGGCGGCGTCAATGTGAGCAGGAGAAGCACGAGCGCCGAGCGCTTGCCGAACCAACGATCCCCCGCCGCGCGGCCCGCGACAACGCTCAAGAGCAGAACGGCGACGGCATTCACCACGAGCCCGACGCGCGGCACCGAGGCGGCCGGAACCCACGCCAGCGGTCGCACGAAGAGCGCGCAACTGGGCGGATATACGAACTCCGAGACGGAGTAGGGACTCACACCGTGCGCCACCGCACGCGCGGCTCTCGCGTAGATCTGCACGTCGAAGCCGAGGTCGTGAACGTGCCAAAGCGAAACAACTAGCCGGCCCCAGCTCGCAACTGCAGCAAGCCAGACGACCACCCATTCGACCGTCGGCAAGTGGCGGACGACGCCCTCAGAACGACGCGGCGCTGACGGCGGCATCACCTCTCGCCCCTCAACCGACTCGCTCTCTTCCGTCGTCGGCAAGGCCCGCACAATAGCCTCGCATCGCGTTCGTCGTCGCGCACTCGTGCTCACGATCGCGCGCCTGAACGCTCGCCCGATAGCCTCGCCGGTTGTGCGCGCGCGGGCTGTTCTGGTTCCGTATGTGATCTCGCGTGTCGTGGTCATCGCCGCGCTCGCGACAGCGCGGCAGATCTTCACGACGTTGCATCTGCAGCAGCCCGGATCGTTGCACGACGGACTACGGGGCTGGGACGCGGCGTGGTACATCGGCATCGCACGCGGCGGCTACGCGGGGGTCGCGCGAGAGGGCTTGCGCTTCTTCCCACTGTTCCCCGTGCTCGGGCGGGGCGTTTCCCTCCTGCCCGGTGTCGACGCGGCGTTGGGGGTTCTCATCGTCGCGAACGTCAGTGCGTTGGTCCTCGGCTTCGTGGTCTACGAACTGGCGCGTCGTGAGCGCGACGATGCGCTGGCCCGGCGCGCGGTGTGGCTGCTCTACCTCCTGCCCCCGGCGTACGTACTCGTCATGGGCTACGCCGAGGCGACGTTCATGCTGTTGTCGACCATTGTGCTGTTCGGCGCACGGGAGCGTCGGTGGTGGATCGCGGCCGCTGCCGGTCTGCTCGCCGGGCTCACTCGCCCGATCGGAGCACTGCTGACGATCCCCGTGGCGATTGAGGCATGGCGTCAACGCAAAGCGTCCGCGTTCGTCGCGGCGTGCGCGCCCGCGGTCGGCGCGCTCGCGTACCTTGCGTGGGCCGCGCGTCGTTCACATGAATTCCTGTATCCGCTGCGTGTACAGGAGGACGCCTCCCGACGCGGCGGTTGGGTCGATCCGGTGCGGGCACTCGCGCACAACACCAGCGAGCTCTTCCACGGTGACCACCTGAGCGCGGGCATGCACGTCGTCAGTGCGATCGTGCTCATCGCGCTGCTCGTTGTGCTCGCGCGCCGCTGGCCGCTGTCGTACACGCTTTACGCCGGTGCGGTCCTGTTCGTGGCGCTGACCAGCCGGAACCTCGATTCGCTCGAGCGCTACGCCCTGTCGGCAGTGCCGTTCGTGTTCGCGGCCGCCGACGTCCTGAACACCGAAGAACGGCAGTTCGTCGTGTACACCGTCGCAGGCGCGTGCCTGATCGGAGGGTCGATCCTCGTGTTCACCGGGATCTTGGTCCCCTGATCCGAGAGGATTGGCCCTGTCGTACGCTCTCGCATATGAGCGTGAAGGAAGGCCCGGTTCCGCCGTTCCCACCGGACGCCGACTCGGAGGAGTACGACCGGTTACGGCGACGCGTGTTGTGGAAGATGCCGTCGGGGCTCTACATCGTCGGCAGCACCGACAAGGACACGCGTCGCAACGGTATGACGCTGAACTGGGCGACGCAGGTGTCGTTCGATCCGAAGTTGCTCGGCGTCGGCGTCGAGCGTTCGGCCGTCACGCACGAGTTGATCGAGACCGGCGGCGTGTTCAGCCTGTGTCTCATCGACCGGGAGGACCGCGCGATCGTCCGTAAGTTCACCAAACCCGTCGAGGTCGACCTCGACGCGCACACCTTGAACGGCTTCCCGTACACGGACGGCCCGGTCACCGGTGCGCCGGTGCTGTCGCAATCCGTCGCGTACGTCGAGTGCGAGGTCCGCCAACCGGTCCCGGTCGGCAACCACACGCTGTTCCTCGGCGAGATCGTGAACGCCGCGTTCCTGAAGGACGAGGAGGCGCCGGTCCTTCGCATGGAGGACACGAGGATGAACTACGGCGGCTGAGCGCGGAACCTCACAATGCGGATGGGAATGCGCCGCTTCACGCGCCTGACGAACGCGTTCAGCAAGAAGGTCGAGAACCACGCCCACGCGGTGAGCCTGCATTTCATGCACTACAACTTCTGCCGTCCCCACCAGACGCTCAACAAGAAGGCTGGCAAGCCCACCACGCCCGCGATGGCGGCAGGTATCGAGCGGCACCCTTGGTCGCTCACCCAGCTTGCGGAACTGCTCGACTGACCGACCCTTTAGGATTCGACCGCGGGGGTGCAGAACGTGGTTCGTCCACGGGTGATTGAGCATGGGTGACATTCGGCGGGAGGACATCGAAGGCGAGGAGGCGTGGGCGCACGTCACCGACGAACCCGATATACGCCTTGTCGAAGCCACCAAGGATGAGCACCGCCTAAGTGGGGGCGACTGGGTGCTCAGCGTTGCGGTGATGGAGTTTGTCCGCATCGGCGATCCGCCATACGCCGAGCTGGTGCAAGCAATCGAAGCCGCGGCTCTGAACGTTCCGGGTGTGAGCGGCATTCAGCGACAGGACACCGAGGTCTGGCTGGTCGACGGTTCACCGTCGGGTGAGCAGCTCACACGGACCGTTGCGGAGGTCATCGACGCCCGCGCCGACGCCTTACGCGCGTGGTACGGACGTCCAATCCAACCGCCGCGAGCACGCGAACGCGACGACATGGATGCGTGGTCGCCCACGCCACAACAAGACGAAGAGGCCAGGACGTTGATGGAGGACTTCCAGCGTGCGACCACGACCGAGGCGCAGGTTGAAGCTTTGCGACGCCTCACGGAAGAGTTGGAGGCGCAGAAGCAGCGCCACCGCGACGACCCTTGATTTCAAACTGAGCCACTACCGACAGGCGCAATCCCCGCCGTCGCGTCGTAGGCTTCGGCGCATGGCCGACATCTCCGCAGGTCAAAGGCTCGAGGATGCACCGTCCGGCCGCCTCGTCCAGAACTGGCGGCACGTCCTGGCGACGACCAACCCGCCCCGAGGCCGCCTCGACCCCGTCTCCAAGTGGTTGTACCTGACGCGGGCGGGCGTGCTGCCGATGACGCTCGTCGCGGCGGCGGTTGCGGGCTTGCTCGCAATATTTCGCGGAGACGACGTCTCGTGGGGCTGGTTCGCCCTCGCGTCGGTCGGAATCATCGGCGCGCACATGGCGAACAACTTGATGAACGACCTCTTCGATCTGGGCGTCGGTACCGACCGCGAGGACTACCCGCGCAATCTGTACTCGCCGCACCCGGTGCTGTCAGGCGTCATCACCCGCCGGGGCCTGGCCGCGTGCGCGCTGGTGGTCAACACGATCTGCCTCGCGATCATGATCGTGCTCACGATCGCGCGGGGTTGGCCGATCGTCGCGTTCGCGCTCGGCGGCTTCCTTCTCTCGGCGGCGTACACCGCCCCACCCTTGCGACTGAAGAAGCGCGGTCTCGGCGAGCCGACGGTGTTGGTCGTGTGGGGACCACTCATGGTCGGCGGCACGTATTACGCGGCCACCGGCACGATCCCGGGCGCCGTGGTGCTCGCGTCATTGCCGTACGCGCTTCTGTGCACGACGGTGTTGATGGGGAAGCACATCGACAAGATTCCGTGGGACGCGGCCGACGGCACGCACACCTTGCCGGTGATCATGGGTGAATCCGCGGCCCGCCGCCTCACGCAGGGCATGTTCGTGCTCTTCTACGTCTCGATAGTGGCGCTCGTCATCGCGCGGGTCCTCCCGGTCGCGTCGCTGCTGGTGGTGCTCGCGTTCCCGGTGTTGCGGCGAACGATGCAGGCGTATTCGAAACCGAAGCCCGAGAAGTCGCCGATCCCCAACCCGGTGTGGCCGTTGTGGTTCGCGGCAATGTCGTTTCTCGTGACGCGGCGCGCAGGAGGGCTGTTCGTACTCGGGCTGATCATCGGCGCGATCGTCGGCTGGTGAAATCGCGAAGGTTGATACGGAGTTGCGGTGCGCAGCGAACAGAGTGGGAACGAGGAGGCGACGGTGATTCCGAGCACGATGCAGGATTTCCCACTCACGATCGCAGCGATCTTGCGGCACGGACGAACCGTGTATGCGGACAGTGAGTGCATCACCTGGACAGGTGACGGCAGCCGGAGCGCCACCTATGCGCAGGTCGCCGACGACGCCGACCGGCTCGCCGGCGCGCTCACGAAGCTGGGCGTCGGATCGTGCGACCGGGTCGGGACCTTCTGCTGGAACACCTCCGAGCACCTCTCGGCGTACTTCGCAATCCCTGCGATGGGCGCGGTGCTCCACACGCTCAACATTCGTCTGTTCGCCGAACAGCTCTCGTACGTCATCAATCACGCCGAAGACAAGGTCATTATCGTCGATGACTCGTTGATCCCGGTGCTTGCCAAGGTCGCCGCCGAGTTGAAGACCGTCGAGCACTTCATCGTGATCGGCGACGGCGACGCGTCACCGTTGGGAAGCGTGAACGTGCTGCGTTGGCACGAGCTCCTCGCGGCCGAGCAGCCCGGCTTCGCATACCCGGAGGTCGACGAACGTCAGGCCGCCGCCATGTGCTACACGTCGGGCACGACAGGGAACCCGAAGGGCGTCGCATACTCCCACCGCTCCGCCTTCTTGCACTCGCTGGTCGCGACGACGCCGAACGGACTCGGCTTGTCCGAGCGTGACCGAGTCCTGACCATCGTTCCGATGTTCCACGCCAATGCCTGGGGCCTGCCGTACGCCGCGTTCCTCTGCGGGGCGTCGTTGCTGATGCCCGAGCGCTATCTGCAAGCCGAGCCGCTCATGCGCATGACCAAGGAGTTGCGCCCCACGTTCTCGGGCGCGGTGCCGACGATCTGGGCGGACATCTTCCGCTACGGCGAGGAGCACGAGATCGACTTGTCGTCGCTGCGGATGATCATTTGTGGCGGCTCGGCCGTGCCTCGATCGCTGATGGAGAACTTCGAGCGCAAGTACGGCGTTCGCATCATCCAGGCGTGGGGGATGACCGAGACCTCGCCGCTCGCGACCGTTGCGCACCCACCCGCGACGTGCGACTTCGGCGCGCCGGACGAAATGGATTGGCGCGCGACCGCAGGCCGCATCGTCGGCGGCGTCGAGCTTCGCATCGTCGACGACATGGGCAACTCGCTGCCGTGGGACGACGAAGCGGTTGGCGAGGTCGAGGTACGCGGTCCGTGGATCACCGCCAGCTACTACAAGGATCCCGCGCCCGAGAAGTTCGACAACGGGTGGCTGCGCACCGGCGACGTCGGTGCCGTCAACGCCAAGGGCTACGTGCGCCTCACCGACCGCGCCAAGGACGTCATCAAGTCCGGCGGGGAGTGGATCAGCTCGGTGGAGCTCGAGAACCATCTGATGGCGCACCCCGACGTCCTCGAAGCGAGCGTGATCGGCGTGCCCGACCCGCGTTGGGACGAGCGGCCGCTCGCGTGCGTGGTCCGCAAGGCCGGTTGCTCGACCGGGCCCGACGAGCTCGCCCAGTACCTTGCGACGAAGGTCGCGAAGTGGCAGGTGCCCGAGCGCTGGAGCTTCATCGACGAGGTACCCAAGACGTCCGTGGGAAAGTTCGACAAGAAGGTGCTCCGCGCCCGCCACGAGAAGGGTGACCTCGAGGTCGTGCGGACGCAGTGAAGCCCCGGACGGCGCAACGAGGGAGCCACGGACGTTGACCGGCTCGGTTGACGCGGCACCGGCGGCAACCGTCGTGCTCCTGCGTGACGGTGCGACCAGGCTGGAGGTGTTGCTGGCGCGGCGGTCGTCGAAGCTCGCGTTCCACGGTGGAGCATGGGTATTTCCCGGCGGCCGTATCGACCCCGAGGACTACGCCGACACTCCCGACGACCTCGAAGCCGCGGCCCGGCGTGCCGCCGTGCGTGAAGCGAAAGAAGAAGCGGGCGTCGACGTCGACGGCTCCGCGCTCGTGCACCTCTCGAACTGGACGACGCCCGAGATCTCACCCAAACGGTTCGCGACGTGGTTCTTCGCCGGCCCGGTCGCGGGCGGCAACGAAGTGGCGGATGGCGCCGAGACGGACGCGTTGCAGTGGTTCGGCGCCGACGAGGCCCTCGCGGCCCGCGCCTCCGGTGAGATCGAGCTGGCGCCGCCCCAGTACGTGACGCTCCTCGAGCTCAGGCAATACCGCAACATCCACGACGCGCTCGCGGGGATGGCCGCCGCGCCGATCGTCGAATACACGCCACGTTTCCATTTCATCGAAGGCGGCGGCGCGGTCTGCGTGTACTCCGACGACATCGCCTACGACGACCTTGGCCTCTTGGATGCCGACGGTCCCAGGCACCGTCTCTACTTGAGAGACGACACCTGGGACTACATCCGAGACTGAGGAGCGCAATCCGTCCGATGCGCGCGACTTAGTGGATTAGTGGGGTTGCGGCACGATGCGGATGTAGGGCTTGGGCGACTTGTAGTCACCGAAGACCTCTTTCGCCTCGTCGTTTGACACCGAACCGGCGATGACGACGTCCTCGCCCTGCTTCCAATTCACCGGCGTCGCGACGCGGTGCTTGGCGGTGAGCTGGAGCGAGTCGATGACCCGCAAGACCTCGTCGAAGTTCCGACCGGTGGTCATCGGATAGACCAGGATCAGCTTGATCTTCTTGTCCGGACCGATCACGAACACGTTGCGAACGGTCTGGTTGTCGGCCGGCGTGCGCGACTTGGCGTCGCCCGACGTGCTGGCCGGCAACATGCCGTAGAGCTTCGACACATTGAAGTCGGCGTCGGCGATGATCGGGAAGTTGGGCGCGGTGCCCTGCGTCTCCTCGATGTCACGGGCCCAGGCCTCGTGGTCGCCGGTCGCGTCCACGGAGAGTCCGATGACCTTCACGTTGCGCTTGTCGAACTCGGGCTTGATCTTCGCCACGTAGCCGAGCTCGGTGGTGCAGATCGGTGTGAAGTCCTTCGGGTGAGAGAACAAGACCCCCCAGCTGTCGCCGAGCCACTCGTGAAACTTGATCTTGCCTTCGGTGGTTTCCGCCGTGAAGTCGGGAGCTTCGTCGCCCAGCTGCAGCGTCATCGTCATACCTCTTCGTTTGTCGTTCCGGAAGACGCGCAGGCTAGATCCCGCGGGACCGGAAAAGCGAGTGATGCGGTCAGGAATCACAACGGGAGCCGCGTCGATATTGTTCCGATTCCGCATGTCCGCACCCTCGCCGACCCGCCGCCGTGCGCTCGCGGGCCGGGTGCGCCGGCTCGCGGTCGACACGCGGCCGCTGCGCGCGTCGCGCGACTTCCGGCTGCTGTGGAGCGGCGAGATGATCTCCCAGATCGGCAGCCAGGTGACGCTCGTCGCCTTGTTCGTCCAGGTCTACGAGCTGACGCACTCTTCGGCGGCGGTGGGATTGATCGGGGTCGTGCAACTCGTGCCGATGGTGCTCGTGTCCATCGGTCTCGGCCCCCAGATCGACCTGCGGGACCGGCGGCTGCTGCTGATCGCGGCTCAGCTCGGCCTGATGGTGTCGTCGCTGCTCCTGCTCGCCGGCGCGATCGCCGGCCACCCTCCGCTCGGGCTCGTCTACGGCGCGGCCGCCCTCAATGCCGCGTTCGTGTCGATCTCGATGCCGACGCGCGCGGCGATGACACCGAACCTCGTCCCGCCGAACCTGCTCGCCCAATCGGCCGCGCTCAACCAGGTGATGTGGAACGGCGCCGGCGTCGTCGGACCCGCGCTCGGCGGCATCGTCGTCGGGCAGCTCGGCCTGGCCTGGGCATACGGCATCGACGTCGTGACCTACGTGGTCGCGGTGGGTTTCGCCATGCTGTTGCGGCCGCAGCCACCACGGCGCGACGGTCCCGTCGACGAGGACGACCGCGGTTGGGCGGCGGTGCGCAACGGACTGCGTTATTTGAAGGGAAAGCGCGTCCTGCAATCGACGTTCACCGTCGACATCGTGGCGATGGTGTTCGGGATGCCACGCGTGCTGTTCCCCGTGCTTGCCGACAAGCAGTTCCATAGGGGACCCGAGGTGGTCGGGTGGCTGTTCAGCGCCGTCGCGTTGGGCGCCCTGCTCGGCGCGCTGAGCTCGGGCTGGGTTGGTCGGATACGACGTCACGGGCTGGCGATCCTGCTCGCGGTGCTCGTGTGGGGGGCCGCGATCACCGCCTTCGGCCTCAGCGGCGACCACCTGTGGCTTGCGCTCGTGTGCCTCGCCGTCGCGGGAAGTGCCGACGTGATCTCCGCCGTCTTCCGCTCGACTGTGCAGCAGCTCGTCGTTCCTGACGCGCTGCGCGGTCGGCTGTCCGCGTTCAACATCTTCATCGTGGCCGGAGGACCGCGTCTCGGAGATCTCGAGGGCGGACTCGTCGCGAGCGCGTTCACGCCTGCCGTCTCGGTCGTGTCGGGCGGCTTGTTGTGCCTCGCGGGTGTCGCGGTAATCGCGGTGACGGTTCCACGCTTCGCGCACTGGCGTGTCGGCGACCCGCCCTGATTGACCATACGAGCCAAGGCGCGATTGACTGCCCTCGTGGCGGGGTACTCGGGGACGGTTCTCTCAAAGAAGCTCGGCATCAAACCAGGTGCGCGCGTCGCCCTCGTGCGCGCGCCCGATGGTTTCGAAGCGACGCTCGAACCACTCCCCGACGGCGTGCGCGTGCGCACGCAAGCGCGCGCGACGCAGGACGTCGTGTTGTTCTTCGCCACCCGCGTGGCCGAGCTCGAACGTCGCTTCGACGGCCTTGCCACCGCGATCGCGCCGAGCGGCGGGCTGTGGATCGCGTGGCCGAAGCGAACGTCGAACGTCGCCACCGACTTGCGAGAGAGTGTCGTGCGAGATCTCGGTCTCGCGCACGGCCTCGTCGACAACAAGGTCTGCGCCGTCGACGAAGTGTGGTCGGGGCTGCGATTCGTGTACCGGCTCAGGGACCGCCCGAGCCGGAACGGACGTGTGCACTGAGCACGTTGTTCAGCTCGCGCGACCGAGGGGAACCGACGCCTCGTACTCGCCCGCGACGAAACGCACCGTCGCGTCGGGCGACATCTTGTGAACGAGGCCGAGAGCGGCCCGGTTGTCGGGAAGCATCGTCGCCAGGAATCGCTCGTAGCCACGCGCCCGCGCCACCTTTGCGAGGCGGCGGGCAAGGAGGGAACCGAGGCCCCGCCGCTGCCAGGCGTCCTCGATCGTGAGCGCGATCTCGGCTTCCGTGGCGCCCGGGCGGGCGTCGTACCGGGCGACGCCGACGATCTCCTCACCGTCGAGCGCCACCAACGCGTCCCGGCGCGCGTGGTCGACGTCGGCCAGCCGCAGCAGTGCAGCGTGCGGCGGGCGGTTGACCGGCGAGAAGAAGCGGAACTGCACACTCTGCGGCGACAAGCGCGTGAACAGCCCCTCGAGCCCGGCGGCGTCGGTGATCGCGATCGGGCGGACGGTCAACGGAGTGCCGTCGACCCACATCGTCTGGTCGACCACGTCGCTCATGACCGGCTCCTCGTGATCAAGCAGGTCGACGTCGCGTGCGCGTACAACGTGCCGGCGTCGTCGGACACACGCGCGTCGGTGGTTGCGACGCGACCGCCACTGTGTACGACGCGCCCTTCCGCGTGTATCCGCTCCGTCGCGAGCGTGACCGGGCGCACGTAGTTCGTGTTGAGCTCGAGCGTCGTGAAGCTCTCGTCGGCGGCGAGCGTCGACGAAACCGCGCAACCCATCGCGGTGTCCACGAGCGTCGCGAGGATTCCGCCGTGCATCGTGCCCATCGGGTTCTCGTGCAGCTCGTCGGCAACCATCGAAAAGACGGTGCGTCCGCGTTGCAGCTCGTCGAGCGACAACCCGAGCAACGCGGCCGCGGGCGGCGGCGCAACCTCACCGCGCTTGATCGCCGCCAGTCGCTCGTAGCCGTCGAGGCCACGCAGCCGGAATCGGACGCGCGCCGGGTCGGTCCAGGTGATCGTCCGCGAGCGGACGCCTTCGCTGAGGGTGGTCTCGAGAGCGGTCATTGCCTCGCCTCCTTCTGGACTTGCGTGGTCGGCGTGCGGAGTGTCTCGACGTGGGTCACCAGGTGGTCGACGACGTGGTCCATGTGGGCAGCATCGCCGTACAGGCGGGCGAGCATGAGCGCGCCTTCGAGCGACGCGGTGATCGTCGATGCGAGCGCGTACGGGTCGATGTCCTCGCGCAGGGTGCCCTCGGCCTTGCCGTCCTTGACGATGCGGCCGACGAGCCGGTGCCACAGGGTCATCGACTCGCGGGCCCGGTCGCGGAGGTCCGGGTGGGTGTCGTCGGCCTCGATGGCGGTGTTCATGATCGGGCAACCGCCCTCGATCGAGGGCCGGCGCGCCGATTCGCTGAAGGCGCGAATCATGCGAGTGAGGCGGTCCGGGGCGTCGGTGGCGTCGTCCTGGGAGCGCGCGAGGTGCTCGGTCACGCAGGTCATCGCGTAGTCGTAGGCCTCGAGCGCGAGTTGCTCCTTGGAGCCGAAGTGGTTGTAGATCCCGCCCTTTTCGAGGCCCGTGGCGTCGATGAGGTCGCGGAGTGAGGCGCCGACGTAGCCCTGGCGGTTGAAGACCGGGGCGGCCAGCTCGACGATCCGCTGCCGCGTCCGCTCGCCCTTGGTACCGGTGCCGGCCACGCTGCCTCCAGATCCACGATAAAACCGACCGTTCGGTTTATTATGGGTGGGAGGCGACCGCATGTCAAGCCCCGGGCCGCGCGTAGGGTCGGCGGCGATGTGTGGTCGCTACGTCGCGGTGTCGTCGCCCACGATCCTCGCCGAGCGCTTCGGCGTGGACGAGGTGCGCGTCGAGGTGACCGAGCCCAGCTACAACGTGACGCCCCGGGCCGACGTCCCGACGATCGCGCAGGGCCGGGCGAACGGTCCCAGGGTGCTGGACCTCGTGCGCTGGGGCCTCGTGCCGTCGTGGGCGGAGAGCCTGTCGATCGGCGACCGTCAGATCAACGCCCGCGCCGAGAGGATCCGGACGGCCAACGCCTACAGGCCTGCGTTCGCGAGACGGCGGTGCATCGTTCCGGCCGACGGCTTCTACGAGTGGCAGACGATCCCGGCTGACGACGGCCCGAGCGCGAAGAAGAAGATCAAGCAGCCGTGGTTCTTCCGACGGCGCGACGGCGAGCCGCTCGCGTTCGCGGGTGTGTGGGAGATCTGGCACGACGCTGCGCAGGGCGACGACGCGCCGCGTTTCCGGACGTGTGCGATCATCACGACCCGCGCCAACGAGGTCGTCGCACCGGTGCACGATCGCATGCCGGTCATGTTGCCCGAATCGGCGTGGTCCGAGTGGCTCGACCGCGAGAACCACGACGTCGACGCCCTGCAGCGACTGTTGGTGCCGGCGCCGATTGACGAGCTCGAGGCTTGGCCGGTCACGACGCTCGTCAACAAACCCGAGAACAACGGCCCGGAGCTGGTCGAGCCCGCGCCGGTAGTGTCGGCGTCCTGATGCAACACGAGGAATATGCGCGTGCCATCCGGCACGAAGGACTCGCCCTTGCCGCGGCCGCGCGCACCGCCGGCGTGGATGCCGACGTGCCGTCGTGTCCCAAGTGGACGGTCGCCGATCTCCTCGGGCACCTCGGGCGAGTCCACCGGTCGGTGACGCGCATGATCGTCGAACGCGCGACCGAACGCGGTGAGCACTGGTCCGAGATGGAGCCACCGCCCGTAGAGGAGAGGCTGGATTGGTTCGAGCACGGAGTTGCGCCGCTCGCCGACGCCCTCCTTGCTGCCGGACCGGCCGTCGCGCTCTGGACGTGGACGCCCGACAAGACCTCGGGATTCTGGGCCCGCCGGCAGGCCAACGAGACGGCGGTGCACCGGTGGGACGCGCAGCTGGCGGCCGGGGCGGTCGAAGCCATCGGACGCGATCTCGCCCTCGACGGCATCGACGAGTTCTTCGGACTCATCCCGTTCTGGCCATGGGCGGACCGCGTGCGCGGCAACGGCGAGACATTGCACTTCCACTGCACCGACGGTGAGGGCGAGTGGCTCGCGCGCCTCGGCAGCGACGGTGTGGTGATCACGGCCGAGCATGCGAAAGGCGACGTCGCCGCGCGCGGCACTGCGTCGGACCTGTTGCTGTTCCTCTACGGCCGCGTGTCCGCCGACGATCTCGACGTGTTCGGCGACGCGTCGCTGCTGGCGCGGTGGCGCGAGCTCGTCAGGTGGTGACCGCGATCGCGGCACGGAGCACGTCGAGCACGTGCTCGCGGCGCTCCGCAAGCGCCCCCGGCGATACCGGGTCCGTATCGAGCAAACCGCTCATCAACTGGGCGTCGGAGAGATAGGACAGCACCGCGCCATAGCCCGTGAGCAACAGCTGTCGGGCGTCGTAGCGACGGAGGCGTCCCGCGTCCATCTCCCGTTCGAGGAACGCGGCGCCCCGCTCGAACAACGGCTTCAACAACACATTCAGCTCTTCGCGCAGGATCGGCCCGCCTTCGAGCGCGGCCCAGCGTACGAGGCGAACGAAATCGGGGCGTTCCTCGAAGAATTGGAACGCCGCGCGCAGCATCCGTTCCACCTGGGCCCAGCCCGTACGCGTGCCTTCGATGGCCTCCTCCACGAGCGCGGTCCAGCCGGCGAGCGATTCGACCAACACCGCGCGGTAGAGCGCTTCTTTCGACGGGAAGTGGTGCAGGAGGCTCGGCCGGCGGATCCCGACTTGGTCGGCGATCTCGTTGAGGCTCGTGCCCGAGTACCCGTGCTCGGCGAAGCGATGGCCCGCCACTTCGAGAATCAGCTCGCGGGTGGTGAGCACGGACTCTGTGGGAAGCACGAAGTCAGTCTACCGACCGGTCGGTAGTACCATCTGTGCCGTGCCGATCACGCATCTCCTTGCGGCGGTTGTCGCCGCGTTCGTCGTCACGCAGCTTTCGATCGTCGTCACGACGGTGTATCTCCATCGTGCGCTCGCGCATCGAGCCCTCACCGTGCATCCCGTGGTTGCGACACCGTTCCGCATCATCATCTGGGTCACGACCGGCATGCGACCGCGCGAATGGGTCGCGGTGCATCGCAAGCATCATGCGGCGACGGATACCGCCGACGATCCGCACAGCCCCGCCGTCGTCGGGTTCTGGCGGGTACAGCTCGGCAACGTCGGTCTGTACAAGCGCGCGGCCTCCGACGTGGCGAACCTTCGCAAGTACGCGCGCGACATTCGTCCCGACCGGCTCGACCGGCTCGCGCTCGACTACAGCCTGGTCGGCCTCATGATCGGCATTGCGATCCTCGTCGTGACGATGTGGGCGCTCGGCTTCGGTCTCGTCACCGGTTTCCTCGCGGCCGGGCTGCACTCGCTGTTCTACGTGATGTTGTCCGGCGCGATCAACGCCGTCGGTCACACGTTCGGAAGCCGGCCCTACCGCAACTCGGCGACGAACATGCAGTCACTCGCGCTCGTGACCGGCGGCGAAGGACTCCACAACAATCACCATGCCGCGCCCACGTCGGCGCGCTTCTCGTTGGGCCGCGCCGAGCTGGACCCGGGATGGTGGTTGGTGCGGACGTTGGTGGCGCTGCGCCTCGCGCACGTCCGCCACGAGGACGTGCACCTCAAGTCCGCGGCGTGAGCCGTGCGGACGCGGAGCGTTGTCAGCGCGCGAGCGCGCGGATGACGTCGGGAAGTTGCTCGGGGCCGCAGAACAGTGCGGGCGCGGGTGTGGTGACGCCGTTCTCCATGTAGCGGAGGATGTGCTCGCGGCAGGCTTCGGGCTTGCCCCACACCAGCAACTCGTCCACGACGTGGTCGGGGATCGACTCCGACGCCGCCTTGCGATCGCCTTCCTTCCACAGCCGCCACAGGTCCTCGAGCTCGTCGCCGCGCCCGAGCCACTCGTGAAAGGCGGCGTACACCGGCACGGTGAGATATGACGCGATCGCGCGCTTGCCGACCGCGCGTGCCATGCCGGCATCGTCGACCGGGAGCACGAAGATCCGCGCCACGATCTCCTTGCCTTCACCGACGTGCGGCACCACGGTCTTCACATCGTCGGCCGACAGCCAGTTGATGATCGCGCCGTCGCCCTCGCGTCCCGCGAGCCGCAACATGCCCTCGCGCAACGCGGCGACGAGGATCGGCGGCTGCGCGGGCACAGGGATGCCGAGCCGGAACCCGCGTACCCGGAACGTCTCGTACTCCTCGTCGACCTTCTCGCCCGTGAGCGCGGTGCGAAGGAATCGCAAGGTGTCGCGCACCCGTTGGTACGGCTTGTCGAACGTCAGGCCGTTCCAGCGTTCGACGATGACGTCCGATGAGGTGCCGATGCCGAGCGCAAAGCGCCCCGGTGCCGCTTGACACATGGACGCGACCGTCGATGCCAGTGTGTGCGCGCCACGCGTGTAGGCGGGAACGATGGCAGTACCGAAGCGAAGCTCGGGCGCCCATTGTGCCGCCACGGCGAGCGGGATGAACGCGTCGTAGCCGCCGGACTCCGCCGACCACAGATCGGTGTAGCCGAGGTCGACGAGCTGTCGCACGAGGTCGCGCTGGTCGACGAGTGAGATGCCGTCGAACGGAAACGTGATGCCGTAACGCTGGGGGACGGTCATCGCCGGATCTCTCCTTCGAGCTCGGTGAGCGGTGCGTCGCGGTGGGCCCGGACGATCGTCGACTGACTGGCCGTGCCGAGCAGTGTGCCGTCTTCGGCCCAGAGATGCA
>JBBQXS010000019.1:0-71156 GCA_038209365.1 Acidimicrobiia bacterium
GAACGCACACAGCGCGTGGAGGTTATTGCCGTGAACAAGGGCGAGCTCGTCGATGCGATCGCGAGCGAAGCGAACTTGAGCAAGACCGATGCGGAGAACGCATTGAACGCGTTCATCAACGCCGTAAGCGGAGCCGTCGCGAGTGGCGACAAGGTGACGCTGCCGCGCTTCGGGACGTTCGCCATCTCACAACGGAGCGCGCGTACGGGTATGAACCCGCAGACTCGCGAGCCGATTCAGATTGCGGCGTCGAAGAGCGTGAAATTCACCGTGGGGTCCGAGCTGAAGAAGCTCGTGAACAACTCCTGATGGCGTAGGGCGTGGGTTGCTCCCCCACGTACCGAGTGAGACGAAGTTCGAACTTCCCCGAGTGAGAGCTCTCCGAGAAAGGTGGTGACCGTGCCTCCGGCGAAGAAGGCCACGAAGAAGCGGGCTGCCAAGAAGGCCACGCGCAAGGCTGCGGGCCGAAAGGCTGCCAAGAAGCGGACTGCCAAGAAGGCTGTCCGGAAGGCTGCGGGCCGAAAGGCCGCGAAGAAGCGGACTGCGAAGAAGGCTGTCCGGAAGAAGGCGGCGAAGAAGGCTGCCAAGAAGCGGACTGCGAAGAAGGCCGTCCGGAAGAAGGCGGCGAAGAAGCGCGGCCCGGCGAAGAAGCGCCGCAAGGCCACGAAGAAGTCGAGCGCCAAGAAGGCGCCGGCGAAGAAGCGTCGTCGTCGCAAGGCGACGAAGAAAGCTACGCCGGCTGCGAGGCGGACCCGGCGGACCGTGCGGAAGCGCACGACCAAGAGGAAATAGCCGGTTCCCACGGCGAGAAACCGAAGTTGGGCCCGGGGTTCGCCCTCCGGGCCCTTCTTCAATTCCGGAATTCTGCGATGTTAGAGGTCGTCGATGCGGGCGAATGCTTCGGCGGCCCGGCATCCCACGCGCAGGCCGTCCACGCGGGCTTCGAAGTGCAAGCGTGCGGCGAACGCGGCGCGCTGCTCGTCGGGCCGGTCGTCGATTCGCATCGTCGAACGCCACTGGCTGCGGTGGGCGAGCAGGGCGTCCACCTTGCGACCGACATACCCGTGCACGTCTTCGAGGTGCGTGACACGCGCGGGCTCGAAGCAGAGCATCGTCGCGGGCCGGTGCGGCGCGAGACCCTGTTCGGGGAAGAAGTGCGGGTCACGGGCAGCGACGATCGCGGCGATCGTCAGGAAACCGGCCTCGCGGTGGTCGGGGTGGAGTCGGTACGGGCGCCACGGGTCGTGACCGAGCACGACATCGGGACGGGTGCGCCTGATCACCCCGCACACCGCGGCGCGCGCGGCCATGTCGTCGACCAGCTCACCGTCGACGAACCGCAGCAGCTCGACGTCGTCGGCGCCCAGGGCCGCGCCGGCGTCTCGTTGTTCGGTCTCGCGCCGGGCGACCAGTGCCGCGAGGTCGGCGTCGGGGTCCCAGGTGCCCTTGGCGCCGTCGGTGCAGACGCACATCGTGACGTGGGCGCCGGCGTCGGCCCACTTGGCGAGCGTGGCGCCGCAGCCGAACTCGATGTCGTCGGGGTGGGCGCCGACGGCAAGTGCACGTTGCGGCGCCGGCAAATCGACGGTGACCGTCATCGTCGGGAGTGATGCTGGTCTCGCAGCGCGTCGAGCAGCTGCAGGTCGTCCTCGATGTCGACGTCGAAGCCGAGCGCGGGGTCGCGCAGCACCCGGACGTCGAGCCCGCGTCGATGCGCCTCGTCGACGTGTCGGGCCGCCGAGCCGGGCCCGTACGAGAATGCGAAGGGCGCGTCGGTCGGCAGCGAGAGGACCGGCGTGCCGTCGTCACGGTGGTCGGGGACCACGATGGCGAGCGGCGTGGCGCCGTCGCCGGCGACAGCATCGAGCGATGATGCGAGCGGCAGATCGGCGTGCACGACGACGACGCGCGCGAGGCCGCGTGCGCGCACCCATGCGCGGCCGTCGTCGGCCGCGGCGTCGAGAGATCCGGGATCGTCGATGACGGCGAGCTCCCGCTCCAGGGCCCACGCCACGACGTCTGACGCACTTGACACCACGACGACCGGCCGCGCACCGGCGGCGCCGACAACGCGCTCGGCCATCGTGCGCGCCAGCGTGGCGCGCGCGGCCTCGTCGAGCACGGCGGCCAGTCGCGCCTTGCCGTGCGCGAACGAACGCAACGGCACGACGATTCCGGCGCTGTCACCAGCACGCGCATCGGACCGTTGTGCCATGACGTCTGACTCCCTCGCTGCCGCATCCGTACGCTCACATCGCTCCCCCGCTTCGCCATCCTTGGCTCCGCTGCGTCGGCACGATCACGTCCGCATGAGGCTGCGTATGCTACTGATTCGTGGATGTGATCTATCCGGCTGCCAAGGCCGTGTTCTGGCCCTGGCTCCGGTTCGGGTTGCAGTGGACGATCGAGGGTGCAGCGCACGTTCCCGAGCACGGTCCTGTGATCCTTGCGAGCAACCACGTGTCGTACCTCGATCCGCTGACAATGGCGTGGGTTGCCGACCGGAGGGGCCGCCGGCTGCGCTTCCTTGCCAAGGCGGAGCTGTTCGCGAAGCCCGCGCTGGGCTGGTTGTTGCGAGGCGCGCACCAGATCCCGGTGATGCGGGGTTCGGCTGATGCCGCGGGGGCGCTGGGCGCCGCTGTGGACGCGTTGCACCGAGGCGAGTGTGTCGCGGTGTTTCCGGAAGGAACGATCTCGCTCGACCTCGAGCCGATGCGCGGCAAGTCGGGCACCGCGCGGCTGGCGCAACAGGCCCATGCGCCGATCGTGCCGGTCGGGTTGTGGGGCACGCACCGCATGATGATGAAGGGACGAAAACCGAGCTGGAAATGGGGTGTCGCGCAGGTTGCCGTCGTCGGCGAACCGATCCGTGTCGGCGCGGACGAGCATGTCAAGGCGGCGACGGCTCGCGTGATGGATGCGATCAGCGGCTGTGTCGCGCGAGCGCGCACCATCTATCCGCAGCGACCGGGACCGGGCGACGACGCGTGGTGGTGGCGCGAAGCGGCGACCGCGCGCACGCACCAGAAGTCGGCGTGACCGGCGCGGCGCAGGCCCGAGGCCCGGGCGGTCTTCGACGCGTCGCAGGTGGTGGACGGCCGGAGGCCGAAGCCGCATGAGCAAGGTCGCCGTCGTCGGCGCGGGCTCGTGGGGGACCGCCGTCGCCGCGATCGCAGCCGGCAACGCGCCGACGACGCTGTGGGCGCGCCGGCCCGAGCTCGCCGCCGAGATCGACTCGGCGCACGAGAGCTCCGAGTACCTGCCGGGTGTGCGCTTGCCCGAATCGTTGCGCGCGACCGCGTCACTCGAGGAAGCATGTGCCGGCGCGGACGTCATCGTGCTCGGCGTGCCGTCGCACGGCTTGCGCGCGGTGCTCGCCGACGCGCAGCCCTTCATCGGTCCGAAGGTGCCGCTCGTGAGCCTCGCCAAGGGGATCGAACAGGGCACGTTGGCCCGGATGACCGAGGTCGCGTGCGAGACACTTCCCGATCACGACGGTGCGTACGTCGGTGTCCTGACCGGACCGAACCTCGCGCGGGAGGTCGCAGCCGGACAACCGACGGCTTCGGTCGTCGCGGTCGCGGACGAACGGGTCGCGGAAGGCCTGCAGCAGCTGTTCTTCTCGCCGAACTTCCGCGTCTACACGAATCCGGACGTGATCGGGTGCGAGATGGCGGGCGCGTTGAAGAACGTGCTCGCGATCGGCGCAGGCATCGCCGACGGCCTCGGCTACGGCGACAACACCAAAGCGGCGCTGATGACGCGCGGCCTTGCCGAGCTGGCGCGGCTCGGCATCGCGATGGGCGGGGACCCGCTGACATTCGCAGGCCTCGCCGGCATGGGCGACCTGATCGCGACGTGCAGCAGCCCCCAGAGCCGCAACCGCCACGTCGGGATGCAGCTCGGCAAGGGACAACCGCTCGACGACATCGTCAACGAGATGCACATGGTCGCCGAGGGCGTGAAGACGACCGCGGCCGTGCTCGAGCTCGCGGGACGCCACAAGGTCGAGATGCCGCTCGCCTCGTTCGTCGGGCGCGTGCTGTACGAGGGCGCCCGGCCTGCCGACCTCGTTCCCGAGCTGATGCTGCGCAAGGCGAAGCCCGAGCTGCACGGCATGCGGTGATGGCGGTCGCCGCGCTCGGTGCACTGACGACCGGGAGGATCGCAACGGTCGACGAACGGGGATCCGTCACCCGAGCGGCGGTCACGCTCGGATGGCGGGTGCACACCCGTGATCGCTGGATCGATCCCGCATCGGACGTGTCGGTGCGAGCGTCGCGCCTCGGCCCGGCGCCCGTCACCGAGACGATGGTGCGCGTGCCGGGTGGCGACGCGATCGAGCGTGCGTACGCGGTCGGCGACCATGGGGGCGTCGTGGTCGTCGAGGTCGAGAACGCGTCACCCGAGGCGATCGCGGTCGCGTTCG
The DNA here is from genome assembly GCA_038209365.1 of Acidimicrobiia bacterium. GTDB lineage: Bacteria > Actinomycetota > Acidimicrobiia > IMCC26256 > PALSA-610 > DASQHW01. Next base: position 4,430 of record JBBQXS010000019.1, read on the forward strand.
CGGTGCGCGGCGCGTCGGTGGCGGAAGTGCTCGCGTTGCCGCGCCCGCCGGGCGCGATCGAACCCGACGGCGCGGTCGTGTTCCCGGTTCCGCACCGCACGGTGTTGCGCGTCGCGCTCGGCGACCCGTCGGTCGACGTGCGGACGTTGCCCGACTGGCAGGCGGTTGGGCGGGGCTGGGTGGCGATACTCGATCGGGGAATGCGCACGGAGCTGCCCGAGCCGTGGCAGTCGCGGATCGATGCCGCGCGTGCCGACGCGTTGCTTGCGCCTCCGTCCGCGGACGCCTTCGTGGCGTTGGAGGACTGGGCGTTCGACGACGAGGCCGCGTCGATGTGGCCGCAGCTGGGTGTTCGGGCCCGGCATGCCGCCCGCCGCCGCCGGATCGGCACGGGGGTGCTCGGCGAGATGCGCGCCGCGCTCGTGCGCGAGCGGCGCGCCCACGTGGACCTGCTGGGCGGATTCCGCACCGAGTGGCTCGGCGAGCATCTTGCCGTCCACGACGCACCGTTGCGCCGCGGACGCGTGTCGTTCGCGCTGCGCTGGCACGGCGCGCGTCCGGCCTTGCTCTGGGACGCGCCCGAGGGCTCGGTGCTCCGTGTGCCCGCGATCGATCCGACCTGGACGTCGTCGACAGCCGTCGGCGAGACACTGCTCGCCGCGCCGGCGGATGCGGCGCGCGCCGCGCCGGAATCCTTCTCGTGAGCGAGCGTCGCGAGGCGGGTACCCCGCCGAGCAGCGAGCGGGGCCCGAGCGGCCCGGCGGCGCAGCCGCCGAGAGCGGAGAACGTGAGCGAGCGTCGCGAGGCGGGTACCCCGCCGAGCAGCGAGTATCTGGAGGATTTCGTCGCGGCGGGTGTGTACGACGCGGATGCTCCCAACGCGGCTGCGTGGTTGGAGCTGCTCGACTTCCTCGTGGACGAGGTCGGCGCGTCGATCCCGGAGATCGTGCACGCGTGCGAGCACGGCGGCGAGTTCAGCCTCGGCGCGTTCCGGACGCTGAGCGCCGGCCGCGACCGGTTCACACTGTCGGAGGCGGTGACGCAAGCCGCGATCGACGCCGACTTCGCTCTCCAGCTGTGGCGCAGCGCGGGCTTTCCCGAGCCGCGGTCGTTCGAGCGTCGCTTCGGTCCCGCGGACGTCGAGATGTTCCGGCTGTTCGAGATGCTCGCAGGTTTCGTACAGCGCGAGCTCGTCCTGCAGCTCGCCCGCACGATGGGCGAAGCGGTCAGCCGGATCGCCGACGCCGAGGTGGCGTTGCTGCGGTCGAACATCGAAGCCCCGCTCGCGGTGTCGAACCGGTACGTCGACGTCGCCCGAACCTACATGCAGGTTGCCGCGGAGCTGTTTCCGCGTGTTGCCGAGGCCCTCGACACGCTGCACCGGCACCACCTGCTCGCCATCGGCCGTCGTTACAGCGAGGTCGGTGCGCCGACGTCGGCGCTCAATGTCGTGCAGCTCGCGGTGGGCTTCGCGGACCTCGCCGGATTCACGGGGCTCTCGAGCCAGCTCGACGTGTCCGATCTCGCGCTGATGATCGCGCGGTTCGAGGCGACCACGGGCGACGTGGTGACGAGCGCCGGCGCCTCGGTCGTCAAACGGATCGGCGACGCCGTCATGTACGTGTCGAACGCGCCCGGGGTGGGGTGCGCGCTCTCGCTCGATCTCATCGAAGCGTGTGCAGCCGCGGGCTTGCCGAAGCTACGCGTTGGTCTCGCGTTCGGCGACGTGATGGTGCGTCAGGGTGACTTCTACGGACCGACGGTGAACCTCGCGGCGCGGCTGGTCGCGGCCGCGGAGCCGGGCACTGCCTTGACCGACCGGCAGCTGTACGAGCGTCTCGTTCGCGTGCGCCTCGGTTACACGTTCGCTCCCGTAGGCCGCCTGACGCTCGCCGGATTCTCCGAGACCGTCGAGGCCTACCAACTCCTCCGCTCGTAGGCCCGAAGGGGGCGTGTGTGGGGTGCGATTTTCGCACCCCACACACGCCCCCTTTACGCGAGTTGCAGTGTCGCGATCTGCCAGGGATGGAGCACGAGCTCGCCTTCGAACGGAGTGATCGGACGGCCGCGCAGATCGACGACGAATCCGCGAGCAGGCGCGCCCTCGTGCTCGATCGTGACCGCGCCCTGTTCGGCCTCGGTGCGGAAGACGCGCAGCACGAGCCCACCCGGCACGCGCAGGACGGCCGAGACTTCGGCGCCGTGGACGTGGAGCAAACTCCCCGTCGCCGGGCGCGCCGGCTCGCCCCGCGTGGCCACACGCGTCCGTTCGAACGGCACGGTGAATGCGTCGGCCGCGCCGTAGCAGTCGGCCGCGCGCCAGTCACCGTGGTGCAGCAGGATGGCGTACTCCGCGCGCTGCAGCCCTTGCAGCTGCGGGCCGTCCAGCGGATCGGCGGGGCCGGCCGGGTTCGGCCGGAGCTGCGGCTCGGTCCGCGACAGATAGCCGACCGCACGCAGCAGCGTCAACGCCAGCGCCCGGCCGTCGGCCACCACCTCGTATTCGAGGAGGCCGTCGTGCACGAGCGCAAGGCCGCAAGAGCCATCCGATGCATCGACGAAACGGCGGGAGGGAAACGTCGGCAGGCCGTGCTCGCTCGGGCCTCCCTCGGCCGTCAGGCCGCGGTGGACGACCGCGAACGCGCATTCGGCGTCCGAACCGGTCACGACGGCCGGCAAGGGGAAATGCGCGCGCAGCCGATGGTCACGAGCGCGGTTGTCGATCTCGTGCGCGACACGCAGGAACCGCTCTCCGGCGCGCAGCTCCAGGATTGTGCGCACCGCGCAGGACACGGTCGCATCGCTGCGGCGCTCGCATGCGCGCCAGTCGCCGATCGCTTCGGCGGGCCAGGTGTACGTCGCGTCGATCACGACGCGCGCCCGCACGGGCCCGTTCTCGGTCGTGCTGACGGTGACCGAGTCCGGCCGGTCGATCACGATGTCCTCGGTGGGCGGCGAGTAGTTATAGGTGTCGCCGCCGTCGCCACCGTCGACGAGCCGGCCGAAACCGGCGACGCGCAGACCGTCGGACGTCTCGATCGCGTACGTGCCGTCGGACGGGTCGACGTCTACCCGCAGGTGCTCGTTCGCGAGGGCGCGCACGGGTCCGTCCGGCGATGCGCCGTCGCGGGCCGCGAAGCATGACCACCCGAACCCCGCGAGGTCGCCGGTGTCGAACAACACGCGGCGGCCGGGGGCTTGGACGAGGCGGACGCGCAGCTGCCGCCCCGCCTCACCGAGCGTCAGCATCTGCTGCCTGAGCTCGGCGAGGTCGCATCGCTCCTCGCCCGCCGCGGCCTCGTGGAGCACGATGTCATGGCCGTCGCCGGTGTCGTGCACCTCGTACGACGCGATCTGGCGGCCCTGGAACTCCGTGCCACGCATCAGGTCGAGCACCCAGCGCACCTTCTGGCCGGTCACCAGGATCGGCGCGCTCTCGCCACCCGTTGCCTCGAGGACCTGGGTCGGGCGCGGCGCACCATCCGGGCCGACGAACGTGCAGGGGCCCGTGCCCGGGACCCGTGCGTCGACGATCCCGGATCGGGACCGGGCGGTGGGATTGACCACGAGCGTCGCGCCGTGAACGGCATCGACCTCTCCGGCGAGCGTGCGCACGGCGTCGCGTGCGAGCCCCTCGGCGATCTGGCGCGCCTCGGCGTAGCGGACGACGACCTGGTCCACGACTTCGTCGTGACTGCACGCGCACGAGGAGTCGTGCGCGCTGTTCAGGATCAGGTTGCGCCACGCAATCGTCGCGAACGCGTGCGGGTACTGCGCGCCTGGCAGCAACAGTGCCGAGAGCGGTTCGGCGCGCTTTTCCAGCGCTCGTTCCGCAGCCGCGCACGCTCTGTGCACGTCGACGCGGTTCGACCCGACGCCCATGAGGAGGTTCGCACGTGCGCCCGAACGGAGCTCTCCCCGCACGGTCGTGAGCGTGGCGGTCGGCTGCACGGCCAGATACTCGGGCAGCGACGTGACGACGAACTCGTACTCTTCCTGGATCGCGTTCGCCTCGGCGACGACCCGGCCGAGCCACGGCTGTGGCATCTGGTGGTCGGTGCCGTTCATCAACAGCATGTCTTCGAGACGCGCCGCGCCGAGCTCCTGTTCGTAGTCGACTGCACGGAGCACGAGCTGTTTGGCGTCGTCCGGGAGGTCACGACCGTTGGAGTACGAGCCGTACAGGTACTCGGCGCGCACCCGCGAGCCGTCGGGCGCCTCCCACCAGAACGCCGTCTGCTCGACACTCGCGGGGACGCCGCGCCACACGACCGCATGCGCGAAGCCGGCCAGTGCGAGTATCTGGGGCATCTGCGCGACGTGACCGAACATGTCGGGTAGGTAGCCGACGTCCATCGCGCCACCGAGCTGCGTGCCGCGCGCGATGCCGAACTGGAGGTCGCGGACCATCGTCTCACCGCTCACCATGAACTCGTCCATGAGGACCATCCACGGCCCGATCGACAGTCGCCCGGCGGCCGCCAGGCGCGTGAGCGCCGCCGCCGCTTCGGGTCTCACCTCGAGGTAGTCGTCGAGCACGGCGGTCTGGCCGTCGAGGAGGAACCGCGCGTACGAGAGGTCGCCTTCGAGCATCGGCAGCAACGCGTCGAGAAGCTTCACGAGGCGGAGCCGGAACGTCTGGAACGGCGAGTACCACTCGCGATCCCAATGCGTGTGCGGAACGATCGCAACCCTCGTGGACATGGCCCGTGAGCCTAGGCGTGTGTGGAGCTCGTTTTTCGAGCTCCACACACGCTTCCCTGATCAGTGGTCCTCGCCCGCGATCCAGCGGTAACCGATGCCGGGTTCGGTAAGGATGAGACGCGGGTTGGCGGCGTCGTCGCCGAGCTTCTTGCGGAGCTGGCCGACGTACACCCGAAGGTAATTGCTCTCGGTGCCGTACTGGGGGCCCCAGACCTCGCGGAGGAGGAGCTCCTGGGTCAGGAGCCTGCCCGGGTTCCGCACGAACAATTCCAGGAGCGACAGCTCGGTGCGCGTGAGGTGCACCGGTGCGCCCGCGCGGCTGACGCGCCGGCGCGCGAGGTCGATCTGGACATCATCGACGTGCACGAGTGCGAGCGGCTGAGCAGCAGGGGGAGCGCGTCGCAACGCGGCCCGCACTCGGGCGAGCAGCTCGTCGACGTCGAACGGCTTGGTCACGTAGTCGTCCGCACCCGAGTCGAGGGCGCGAATCTTCTCTGCTTGCTCGTGGTGCGCGGTCAGCACGATCACTGGCACGCCGGAGAACGTGCGTATTCGGCGCAGGACCTCCAGCCCGTCGACGTCTGGAAGCCCGAGGTCGAGCACGATGACGTCGGCGGTATTGCCCGATGCGAAGGCGACCGCCTCCTCGCCGGTGCCGGCCTCGGCAACCTCGAGGTCGCGGCTGCGCATCATCGTGCGGAGCGCGCGTCGCAGTGCGGGATCGTCTTCGACCAGCAGGATCGTGGTCACGCGGGCCCCGGAGGAAACGTGCACACAAAGGTCGCGCCTCCACCGGGCGTGTCCTCGTACCGCACCGAACCGCCATGCGCGATGACGAGCGCGCGCACGATCGCGAGACCGAGACCGGTCCCCGGACCGTTTCGGCTTGCGGGCCGGGGATCGAGGCTCTGGAACTCCTCGAAGATCTGATCGTGCGCACCGGGCGGGACGCCCGGCCCATGGTCCGCGACCCTGACCTCTATGCGATCACCTTCCACGAGATGCGCGCCGACCAGGATCTCGGAGCCGGGAGGCGCGAAGCGCAACGCGTTCTCGAGCAGGTTGAGCAGGATCTGGTCGATCATCGCGACGTCGAGCCAGGCGGGTGGAAGATCGTCCGCGACATCGAGCCGGACGCGGTGGGCGCGAGCGATGGGCCGCAGTCGCCGGACTGCGTGCTGGACGAGGCCGGTGATGTCGACCGGTTCCCGCTCGACCTGCAGCGCACCGGCGCGGATGCTGCTCAACTCGAGGGTGTTGCGCACCAGCCGCTCGAGTCGTTCCGCTTCGTCGGCGATCGTCTCGAGCAGTTCCCGCCGTTCCTCGGGCTCGATCCGCGACCATGATGTGAGCAGGGTGCCCGCGGCCGCTTTCACCGCCGTCAACGGCGTGCGCAGGTTGTGACTCACTGCGGACAGGAAGCCCGCGCGCTGGCGGCCGATCTCTGCGACCAGGCGGGCGTCGCGCACTTCGTCCTGGAGTCGCAATCGGTCGGCGGCGGTCGCGAGTCCGGCGACGAGTGCCTCGAGGAGGGCCCGATCGCTCGCGCCGAGCTCGTCGTCGGAGGTCGCGTCGAGCTGCGCATTGCGGACGACGACCGAGACGTCGGGTGCCCGCCGGAGCTCTCCTGTCGCGACCACCCGGTCGTTCATCCGGAGTGAGCAGACGTCGAACCCGAAGACCTCTCGCAGCGTCGAGACCGTCGATGCCAACGCGTCCGTGCTGCTCTCGCCCTCGAGCAAGCGGTTCGTGATGTCGAGTCGCAACCGTGCCTCCCGTTCGCCTCGACGTGCGGTCGTCGCGAGCACCCCGAGGCGTTGCACGGTGACGCCGAGGACGACCGCCGTCGCGGCGAACACGACGAGCGCGACGACGTCGTCCGAGCGCTCGATCGCGAGCGAGCCGGTCGGCGGCGTGAAGAACCAGTTGAGGGAGAAGAACGCGACGATCGCGGCGGCCGCGGCGGCGGCGAGCCCGAGGAACCCGCCGACGATGACCGCGACGAGCAGCAGCAGCACCGCGACGGTGAGATCCACGTTCAGCGCCCAGGCGACGAGCGTGACGAGCGCGACCAGGCCGATCGCCACCACCACTCGTACGCCGATGCCGAACCTCACGCCGAGAACGATGGCACGTCGTCTCGACCCCCGTACGCTCATCCCTTCCGCCATCGAACGAGGCGACGGCAAATGCGCTCGTGCCCGGCGACGATTAACCTCCGCACCCGTGCCGATGTACGCCATGCTTTCCACACTCGGGCCCGACGGCTGGGAGACGCTCCGCCAGAAGCCGGACCGCATCATGCAGGTGCGCACGGAAGTCGAAGCGCTCGGGCTCACCGTCCACGCGCAGTACGCGCTCATGGGTCAATACGACTTCTTGAACATCCTCGAGGCGCCGGACGACCAGACGATGGCGAAGGCCGCGATCATGCTTGCGGCGCGCGGCACGATGCGGACGACGACACTTCCGGCGATTCCGGTGGAAGAGCTGATCAACCGGTTGAAGGAATAGACGGCCCGTCAGGGCTGGAGCCACCAGGTCTGACGCCGGCGCTCCTCGCGCAAATCGTCCTCGGTGAACGTCACCGGCAGGATCGAACCGTCGGAGCGGCGCCGCACCTGGTAGCGAGCCTGGTCCTGTGCATCGTCGCACTCGACGACCTCGAACCCGCGGGACCACCGCGATTCGAATCGTGACCGCACTTCGACGTGGGTGCCCGGTTTCACTTCTGCAATCGTACGACGCATGACAAGAGGGCAACTCCCGCGAGCACCTTCCAACAGCTAGTTTCACTGCCCGTGACAGGGCCGTATCCGACGTTGCGGATCGAGCGGAAATGCTGGGCGCTGGGCGATCGCGTGGTCGTCGGTATCGACGAAGTCGGCCGCGGCTCGTGGGCCGGTCCGGTCACCGTGGCAGCAGTGGTCCCAGGTGATGCACATTGCACAGGTGTGCGTGACTCCAAGCTGCTCACGCACGAAGAGCGCGAAGTCTCTGCACGCCGCGTACGGGGGTGGGCGCGCGCGATCGGCGTCGGACACTCGACGCACGAGGAGTGCGACCTGCTCGGTATGACCGAGGCGCTGCGGCGCGCCGCGCAACGCGCGCTCGAGCAGGTGGCTGCGCAAGGCTTCGTGCCCGATCGGATCGTCCTGGACGGCAAGCACGACTATCTCGCGATGCCACGCGTGGTTCGCACGATCGTGAAAGGCGACCAGACGGTGCTCTCTGTGGCGGCGGCGTCGGTCGTTGCCAAGACCACACGGGACGCACTGATGGCCGAAGAGGCGGAGCACTATCCCGCGTACGGCTTCGAGACGAATCGCGGCTATCCGGCGCCGGTGCACAAGTGCGCGCTGGCCGCCTACGGGCCGTCGGCGATCCACCGGCGCTCGTGGATCTTCATGGATTACTGCCTGTGGGGCGGAATTCCGCGGTTCGCGCGCCAGCCGAGCCTCTTCGATGCCTGACCCCGCCTGGTCTGCGCTCGCCGCGCACGCCACGACAATGCGTGATCACACGCTCCGCGAGCTCTTCGACCGGGATCCGGCGCGGGGTGAGCGGCTGCACTGCAACGCGGCGGGCTGGTACTTCGATTTCGCCAAGCACAGGGTCACCGAGGAGACGCTGCGGCTGCTGGTCGACCTGGCGGAGGCCCGCGCGGTCCGTGCGCGAGTCGAGGCGATGTTCCGCGGCGAGCACGTCAACGTCACCGAGGACCGGCCGGCCCTGCACGTCGCGCTCCGGATGCCCGAGGGTACGTCGCTCGTGGTCGACGGTGTCGACGTCGTCGGCGAGGTGCACGGCGTGCTGCGAAAGATGTCGGCGTTCGCGGAGTCGGTGCGGACCGGTACGTGGGTCGGTCACACCGGACGGCCGCTGCGCAACGTGGTCAACATCGGGATCGGCGGCAGCGATCTCGGGCCGGCGATGGCATACGACGCGCTGCGCGTGTACAGCCGGCGCGACATGCAGTTCCGTTTCGTGTCCAACGTCGACGCCGCGGACTTGGTCGAAGCTTTGCACGGATGTGACGCTGCAGAAACGCTGTTCATCGTGTCGTCGAAGACGTTCACCACGACGGAGACCCTCACCAACGCGCGATCCGCGCGTGCCTGGCTGTTGGGTGCGCTCGGCGGCGACGACGCGGCGATCGCCCGCCATTTCGTTGCAGTATCCACGAACGCAGAGAAGGTCGGCGAGTTCGGCATCGATCCCGAGAACATGTTCGAGTTCTGGGACTGGGTCGGTGGGCGCTACTCCATGTGGTCGGCGATCGGACTGTCGCTGATGGTCGCGATCGGGCCCGACGCTTTCCGTGAGCTGCTCGCGGGCGCCCACGCGATGGATGAGCACTTTCGCACAGAGCCGTTCGACGCCAACGTGCCCGTGCTGATGGGATTGCTCGGTTGCTGGTACCGCGACTTCCTCGACACGCCGACGCAGGCGGTCGTGCCGTACGCGCAAGCGCTCGGCAAGTTGCCGTCATACCTGCAGCAGCTCGAGATGGAGAGCAACGGCAAATCGGTGCGTGCCGACGGCTCACCGGTGGATGCGCCGACCGGTGAGATCGTGTGGGGCTCGCCCGGGACGAACGGCCAGCACGCGTACTTCCAGCTGCTGCACCAGGGAACGGTTTTGGTGCCGATCGACTTCGTCGGCTTCGAACGGCCGCAGCCGGGTCACGACCTCGGCGACCATCATGATCTGTTGGTCGCGAACATGCTGGCGCAGGCCGAGGCGCTCGCGTTCGGGACCAGTGACCCCACGTTGCCGCCGTGGCGGGTGATGCCCGGCAACCGTCCCTCGTCGACGTGGCTCGCACCGCAGCTGACACCGCACGCGTTGGGCGCGCTCGTTGCCGCGTACGAGCACAAGGTGATGACGCTCGGCACGATCTGGGGCATCGATTCCTTCGACCAGTGGGGGGTGGAGCTCGGCAAGGTGCTCGCGGGTCACATCGCCGAGGAGCTGGCGGCAGGAGCAGACGCGGCCCTCGCGCACGACTCGTCGACCAACGCCCTGATCCGGCGCTACCGCGCCCGCCCCTCGTAGGCTCCTGCGGACGCAGCGGAGCCAGGGATGGCGCAGCGAGGGAGCCGTGTAATCGTGCGGACGCAGCGGAGCCAGGGAGGGCGCAGCGAGGGAGCCGTGTAATGGGGCAGCCGATCACGGTGACGGTTCGAGCCGGTTCGCGACCGGACGTCCGGTTCTTCGACACCAACCGGTCGCTCACCGGGATGGCGATCGAGGTGTACACGGACGCCTCAGAGACCGTTGGTGAACGGCCGCCGGACGTGCTGGCCCGCCGTTTGCTCGCGTTGGGCGCGGCGAAGGTGACCGTGTACTCGAACGTCGTGACCGTCGAGGCCGCGCCCGAGGAGTGGAGCGTGCTCGAGCCCAGGGCGGTGCACACGATCGAGCACCTCTTCGAGTTCTACGGCGACGACGCGGGCTGGTCGTTCGAAGCCCGGGGCGTCGATCCTCCGGTATCCAAGGTGCAATAAGCCACTGCGGTTGCAGACCCGAACAGGTGTTCGATAGGGTCCGAGGCATGGGCGCCCCGGCGCTACCGACGCTTCCCCGCCGTGATCACGAGGCCCGCACCCGGTTGCACGCCGCGGCCGCGCGCGCCGCGCCCACGGTCCTGGCGCGCGACCGGCTGCTCGTAGTCGGCGGGCCGGTCGGGGAATTCCTTCCGGCGGGCGGCATCCGTCGCGGCAGCACGGTCGCGCTCGACGGGCCGCCGGGTGCGGGATCGACGACGGTTGCGTGCGCGCTGGCCGCGGCCGCCACTTCCGTCGGGGAGTGGGCAGCGGTCGTCGACCCCGACGGGACGTTCGGCGGGCGCGCCGCTGCCGACGCCGGTGTCGCGCTCGAGCGGTGCGCGGTGGTGCGGCGCGTGCCGGCCGATCGGTGGTCGACGGTCGTCGCCGCGCTGCTCGACGGCGTTGCCGTCGTGATTACCGCGGTCCCGCCGTATGTACGCACCGGTGATGCGCGGCGGCTGACCGCTCGCGCCCGCGAGCGCGCCGCGGTGCTCGTCGCACTCGGCGGCTGGCCGGCCGAAGCGTCGGTGCGGCTGCACGTCCGTGCCGGCGCTTGGCACGGGCTCGACGCCGGCGGGGGGCTGCTCGCAACTCGTGATCTCGAGGTGCGCGTCGAAGGAAGGGAGACGACGGCGAAGGCGACCGGAGGGGAGCCGGAGCGTGGAGTCGACCCGATGTCAAGGGAGCCGATATCACCGCGCCCGTTCGCGCAGGCGGGATGACACGCACCGGCTGCGTGTGGTGCCCCGACTGGCCGGTCATTGCCGCGCGCCGGCGAGACGAGGCCCTGCGCGACGTTCCGGTCGTCGTGCGTGAGCGCGTCGGGAGCCGCGATGTCGTGCGGGCGGCTTCGGATGAGGCGCGCGCCGACGGTGTGACACGCGGGATGGGGCGACGGGAAGCCGAAGCCCGGTGCCCCGGTGTGGCGTGCGTCGATGCCGACCCGGCGAACGAAGCCCGGACGTTCGAGGTCGTGGCGCGCGCGGTCGAGACGTTCACTCCGCGAGTCGTGCTCGAGCGGCCGGGACGCTGTGACTTCCCGACCCGCGGTCCGGCCCGGTACTTCGGCGGTGACGAGCCGCTCGCCCGAAAGGCCCGTGACTTGATCGCCGATGCGCTGGGTCCCGACGGCACCGACGTGCGGGTCGGGATCGCCGATGGCGTGTTCACCGCGCGCCTGGCAGCTCGGAGGCAATGTGTCGTACCCGCGGGAGGATCGGCCGCGTTCCTCGCGGCGTGGCCGGTGTCGACGCTCGACGACGACGAGCTCGCGAGCTTGTTGATGCGGCTCGGCCTGCGCACGCTCGGCGCCGTTGCCGCGCTCGCGCCCGACGTGGTGTTGGCGCGCTTCGGCGCGCAAGGGCGTCGGTTCCACGAGCTCGCCCGCGGCATCGATGCCGGACCACCCGTGCTCGTCGCTCCACCGCCCGATCTCGTCGAGCACAGCGAGCTCGACCCACCGGCCGAACGCGTGGACATCGCTGCGTTCGCGGCGAAAGAGCTTGCCGACCGATTGTGCGCGCGCCTCGCAGACCGCGGGCTGGCGTGCACGCGCGTGATGATCCAGGCCGAGACCGAGCACGGCGAACGGCTCGCGCGCTGCTGGCGTCATGACGGGGGACTTTCCGCGCTCACACCCGGCGCGCTCGCCGAACGGGTCCGCTGGCAACTCGACGGATGGGTCACCACCGGTGCCACGACTGCGGGGATCACGCTGCTCACGCTCGTCCCCGACGAAGTCGTGCCGGCCGATGGGCGCCAGCTCGGCTTCTGGGGTGGCGACCAGGCGGCGCACGACCGCGCCGACCGCGCGCTCGCGCGCGTGCAGGGGATGCTCGGCTATGACGCCGTCGTCACTGCGGTCGTGCAAGGTGGACGCACACCCGCCGAGCAAGTGCGATGGGTGCCGTGGAGTGAGCCGCGCGAACCGGAACGTCCGCTCCACGTCGGAACGGAGACGGCGGCATGGCCGGGCGCGCTCCCGCCGCCGTTTCCGGCTCGGGTGTTCGATCCGCCGATCCCCGCCCAGCTCACCGACATCGACGGCAGGCCCGTCACGATTTCCGGGCGCGGCGAGCAACAACACGCGCCCGCGTGCGTCCGCAGTCGTGTCGTCGAAGGCGCCGTGCGCGCGTGGGCCGGTCCGTGGGCGCATGACGTGCGGTGGTGGGACCCACGCACCCATCGTCGCTGTGCGCATTACCAATTGCTCGTCGACGATTCAAAAGGACGTCAGGTTGCGTGCCTGGCGGTCGTCGAACACGGCCGGGCCGCGATCGAAGCCCTTTACGACTAGCGACCGAGTGCGGCGAGCACCGCGTTGGCCATGCCTTGTTCACCTGCGGCGTTCGGGTGCACGGGCGCAGCCGGTTGGTTCGGCACCACGGGCTCGATCCACCGGTTGATCGTGAGCGGCTGGCACGCGTCATGTCCGATGCTCGGCGTGTAGGTGTCGACATACGTCGCGTGATTCGCGGCGGCCGTGCTCGCGAGCATTCCGTTCAAGGCTTTCTCGATGCCGCGCAGGTAAGGCACGTCGTCGGGCGCGAGCGGCATCTGTGGCCAGCAGCCGTTGCCGGTGTCGGGGAAGATCGCCGGATAGCCGACCACGTAGATCTTCGCCGCCGACGAGCGCGCCTTGATGCCCTTCAACACCGCCGCGACCTTGGGCGCGGTGTCGGCGATGCGCTGGCGCAGCTCGTCGTGACCGTTGACGACATAGCGGTCCTGGCACGGATGACCGGTCGGCGTCGGGCTCGCGCAGTCCTCGAAGATCGAGACGAAGCCGATGTCATTGCCGCTGATGCCGAGCGTCACGAGCCGGGTGTTGCCGTCGAGCCGGTTGAACTGCGGCGGGTTGTCCGGGCCGACGTCCATGGCTTGGGTCCCGGTCATGTCCTTCGTCTGCGCCCCGCTGCAACTCGCGTCGCGGAACTCCGTCGGGCGGACCGTCGGCGCGATCAGGTGCGGGTAGTTGTGGTCGGAGCGGTAGCACTGACCGGCCGCGGGGTCCTGGTTCGGGATCGCCGGGCCCGACGTGTACGAGTCGCCCAGCGCGACGTAGGCACCGCGAATCGCTGTCGCGGCGCCGGCCGAGGGGAGCATCAGCGCGAGCAGACCGAGGGCGACCGCGAGCACGACCAGGATTTTGCGCATGCAGACATGTTCCCGGCGAGCCCGTTCACAAACCTACGAGCGGCGTCTTGTGTACCGAACATGTGTTCGATACGGTCGTTGATCTTCGGAGGAGGAGCCGGCGTGTACGCGGAGTTGCACTGCCATTCGAACTTCTCGTTCCTCGACGGCGCCAGCCATCCCGAGGAGCTCGTCGAGGAGGCCGCGCGGCTCGGCTTGGCCGCGCTCGCGTGCACCGACCACGACGGGTTCTACGGCGTGGTGCGCTTTGCGGAAGCGGCGCGCCCATTGGGATTGCCAACCGTCTTCGGCGCCGAACTGACGCTCGGTACGAACCACCTCGTCGTGCTCGCGCAGGGGACCGTGGGTTACGCGCGCCTGGCCAAGGCGATCAGTGAGGCGCAGCTCGCGGGCGAGAAGGGTGCGCCCCGCACCTCGGTCGCACGCTTGGCAGACGCGTCGCGGGCGCCGGTGCATGGCCACGATGCGAGTCCGCACAACGACCATTGGTTCGTCTCGACGGGTTGTCGCAAAGGCACGGTGCCGGCCGCGCTGCAGCGCGACGGCCCGGCTGCGGCCGAGCGCGCACTCCACGAGCTGGTCGACGCGTTCGGTCGCGATCGGGTGCTCGTCGAACTGTGGGATCATGGTGATCCACTCGACCGCCATCGCAACGACGCGCTCGCGCAGTGCGCGTTGCGGGCCGGCGTCGAGGTGATCGCGACGAACAACGTGCATTACGCGACACCAGCGCGCCGTCCGCTCGCGCACGCGCTCGCGGCGATACGGGCGCGGTCTTCGCTCGACGAGATCGACGGCTGTTTGCCGGCCGCACCGTTCGCCCACTTGCGGTCGCCCGGTGAGCAGCGCCGGCGGTTCGCGCGCTGGCCCGGTGCGGTCGAACGCACCGTCGACATCGCGCGCGTGTGCGCGTTCGACCTGAAGCTCGCGGCGCCGCAGCTGCCCGACTACCCGGTGCCGTTCGGTCACGACGAGATGTCGTGGTTGCGTGAGCTCGTCCGCCGGGGCGCAGCTGTCTACTACCCGCCGTCGCATCCGCAGTACGAGCAGGCGATGCGTCAGATCGACTACGAGCTCTCCGTGATCGAGCAGCTCGGCTTCCCCGGCTACTTCTTGTTGTTGCACGACATCGTCGAGTTCTGCCGCCGCTCCGACATCTACTGCCAAGGGCGGGGGAGCGCGGCGAACAGCGCGGTGTGTTATGCGATCGGGGTCACAAAGGCCGACGCGGTCGCACTCGGGTTGTTGTTCGAGCGGTTCTTGTCGCCCGAGCGCGACGGGCCGCCCGACATCGACCTCGACATCGAGCACCAACGACGAGAAGAGGCAATCCAGTACGTGTACGAGCGATACGGGCGCGACCGCGCGGCCCAGGTGGCGAACGTGATCACGTACCGGCCGCGCAGCGCGCTCCGAGAGATGGCGAAAGCCGCGGGCATCGCCCCCGGTCAGGCGGACGCGCTCGGCAAGTGGGTCGACCGCTGGGCCGCCGGCCCGGAAGCCTTCAGCGAACTTGCGTGGCCCACGGCCCCTATAGGGCCCCCGGCCACGCAAGTTCATCGGAGCGCACGGCAAGCACGTCGCTTCGAACGGACGCAGCGCGATCGCACGCGCGACGGGGTGCCGCTCGACGGGCCCGACGCGACGACGCGGCCGCCCGCGATTCCTCCGCTCGCGCTCGAGCTGGCCGGGGAGGTGCTCGACTTCCCGCGTCACCTCGGCATCCATTCGGGCGGCATGGTGATGGCCGACCGTCCGCTCGTCGAGTTCTGTCCGATCGAGTGGGCGCGCATGGAAGGCCGTTCGGTGTTGCAGTGGGACAAGGATGACTGCGCGGCTGCCGGTCTCGTGAAGTTCGACCTGCTCGGCCTCGGCATGCTGACGATGCTGCATCTCGCGGTCGACAACGTGCGCGAGCAAGGCGTCGAGATCGACCTCGCGACCATCCCGCAAGAGCCCGAGGTGTACGACCTGTTGTGCGCGGCCGACACCATCGGCGTGTTCCAGGTAGAGAGTCGCGCCCAGATGGCGACGCTGCCCCGATTGCGGCCGAGAAGCTTCTACGACCTGGTGGTGGAAGTCGCCCTCATCCGGCCCGGCCCGATCCAGGGCGGGTCGGTGCACCCATATCTGCGTCGCCGCAACGGCGAAGAGGAAGTGACGTACATCCATCCGCTCACGAAGCCGTCGTTGGAGAAGACACTGGGCGTGCCGCTTTTCCAGGAGCAGCTGATGCAGCTTGCAGTCGACTGCGCGGGGTTCACCGCCGCCGAAGCCGACCAGCTCCGCCAGGCGATGGGGTCGAAGCGCTCACAGGCGCGCATGACGCGCATGCGCGAACGGCTGATGGACGGTATGGCCGCACGCGGCATCACCGGCGATACCGCCGCGCAGATCTACACGAAGCTGGAGGCGTTCTCGGCATTCGGCTTCCCCGAGAGTCACTCGGTGAGCTTCGCGTACCTCGTGTACTCGAGCTCGTGGATCAAATATCACTATCCCGCCGAGTTCGCGGCGGCCCTGCTGAATGCGCAGCCGATGGGGTTCTACTCGCCGCACACGATCGTGCGTGACGCCCGCCGCCATGGCGTGAACGTGCTCGGGCCCGATCTGAATGCGTCCCGAAGGGACGCCACGCTCGAGCCGCGTCCGCTCGACATCGAGCCGATCGGTCGCCCGCTGCGGGGATTCCATGCCGAGCCGTCGCACCTCGCGGTGCGCCTCGGACTGCGCAGCGTGCGTGGGTTGCACGACGCGCTGCTCGACCGCATCGACGATGAACGGGCCGAGCGCGTGTTCACCGATCTGGAGGATTTCGTGCGCCGTACCGGCGCAACCATCGATCAGATCGAAGCACTCGCGACTGCGGGCGCGTTCGAGCAGTGCTTCGGACAGTCGCGCCGTTCGGCGTTGTGGGCGGCCGGCGCCTTGGGCGCGGCCCGGCCGAGGGCGCATCGCGACGGCACGGTCGTGGAGACGTTGCCCGGCATGGTCGTCGGCACCGATGCGCCCGCGCTGCCGGGCATGACCGAGATGGAGACCGTGCACGCCGACCTGTGGGCGATGGGTATCTCGGTCGGCAAGCACCCGACAGAGTTCGTGCGCGCCGAGCTGGAGCGCCAAGGGGTGGTGACGAGCGCCGATCTGCGCGAGCTGGCCGACCGCACGGTGGTGGAGGTCGCGGGCGTCGTCACGCACCGCCAGCAGCCCGCGACGTCGAAGGGCACGGTGTTCTTGAACCTCGAGGACGAGACCGGCCTCGTGAACGTGATCTGCAGCAAGGGCGTGTGGAAGCGCTTTCGTACCGTCGCCCGCGGCGCGCCCGCGCTGCGCGTCCGGGGCGTCCTCGAGAAGCACCAAGGCGTGACCAACCTGGTCGCGGGCCGCATCACCCGCTTGCCGATCAGCCTCGCGGAAGGTCTCCGCTCCCGCGACTTCCACTGAAGCCAGTTCTTGCGACGTTTGACGCCACATAGTGTCGCTGCATGTCGCAAGAACCTCGTCGAGAGCGGACCGAAGTCGTCGTGATCGGCGGCGGGCTGCTCGGCCTCTCGGCGGCTCGTGCGTTGCGAGCGCGCGGGCGGGACGTGCTGGTGCTGGAGCGCGAGACCATCGGTCACGCCCGTGGCGGATCCAAGGGCGCATCGCGCATCTTCCGCCTCGGCTATGTCGACCCGCGTGACGTGCGGATGGCGATGAATGCGCGGCCACTGTGGAGGGAGCTCGAAGCGGAGACGGGCTGCCATCTGCTGGAAACGACCGGCCAGCTGACGTTCGGCGCAGGAATGGACGCGCTCCGGCGCTCGATGACCGACGCCGGTGCGCCGGTACGAGCGATAGCGGCCGCCGAGGTGCACGAGAGGTTCCCCGATCTCGCGGTGCCCGGCGATGCGCTCTTCGAGCCCGAATCGGCGGTGATCGACGCGGCCGCGACACTCGCGGTGCTCCGGCGCGCGGTCGACGACGTCATCCGTGAGCACATGGCGGTCACGGACATCGTCGACGACGGCCGGCGCGTGCGCGTCACGACGGAAGGTGGCGACGTCGAGGCCGACGTCGCGGTCGTGTGCCCGGGACCGTGGTCCGGGAAACTCCTCGCGCTCGAGACGTTCGCGACGCTCGAACATGTTGCGTACTTCCGTCACCGCGAGAGCGAGCGCCCGCCGCTGCCCATCTTCGTCGAGTTCGCCGATCCCGCGGTGTACGGATTGCCCACGCCGGCGATGGGCGCGTGCAAGCTCGCGCTGCATCACGCGGGTCCCGTGGTCGATCCCGATCGCACGAGCATGGATCCGCAGCCTGAGCATGTCGACGCAATCGTTCGGGCCGCGGCCCGGCTGCTGCCGGCCTTCGATCCCACACCGGTGCACGTCGAGACGTGCATGTACGACAACACGACGAGCGAGGAATTCGTGCTCGAGCGCCGTGGGCGAGTCGTCGTCGGTGCAGGAACGTCGGGCCACGGCTTCAAGTTCGGGCCACTGCTCGGCGAGCGTCTCGCCGACCTCGCCACGACCACCTGACGTGTCGATCGTTCGCGCCGTCCTCTTCGCAATCGGCTACCCGGTCGCCATCGTCGTCATCGTTCGGTTCGTGCCGGTGGTGCGCCAGCAGCGGCTCCGCTGGTTCGCCGCACACGAGATCGCGGTGTTGATGATCGTCACCGGTTGGGCCACCGACGGGAAGTGGCAGGCGGTCGCCATCAACGCCACGTGGCTCGTTGCCGCCGCCGTCTGGTATCTCGGCGCGGCGAGACGCGCGGCCTAGGGCGGCTGCGGGCGCGCCGGCTGAGCGCGCGAGACTCCGGGGCATGACCGCAACGATCGGGCCCTGTATCTCCGCCGACTCCCACGTGACGGAGCCGCCCGGCACGTACATCGACCGGATCGATCCGAAATTTCGCGACCGCGCGCCCCGCATCCACCACCACGACACGCTGGGCGACGTGATGCTGATCGACAACGGCAAGAGCCTCGTGCCGTTCTGGCTGGTCGCGGCCGCCGGGCGTCCCACCGAGGAGGTACGTCTCGACAGTCACAAGCGCTGGGAGGACTTGTGGCGTGGGGGATGGGATCCCGTTGCCCGCCTGGGAGACCAGGACATCGACGGCGTCGTCGCCGAGGTGATCTACCCGTCGGTTGGCATGTTGCTGTGCAACCTCCGCGACGTCGACTACCAGCGCGCGTGCTTCCAGGCATACAACCTGTGGATCTCGGAGTTCTGCGCGACATCACCCGAGCGCTTGATCGGCATCGGCCAAACCGCGCTGCGCACGCCCGAGGAAGGAGTGCGTGACCTCGAGGAGATGAAGTCACTCGGGTTACGCGGCGTCATGCTCCCCGGCGTACCGCCCGAGAAGGACTACGACCACCCGATGTACGACGAGCTGTGGGACGCGATCGTCGACCTCGGCCTGCCGCCGTCGTTCCACATCCTCACGAGCCGCAGCGACACACCGGGCGCGGATCACGTGCGCGGTCCGAAGCTCAACAGCTTCATGTCGATCGTGCGCGGCAACCAGGACATCATCGGCACGCTGATCTTCGGCGCGGTGTTCGATCGCCACCCCGATCTGCGCGTGGTCTGTGTGGAGGCCGATGCCGGTTGGGCTCCGCACTGGATGTACCGAGCGGACCACGGGTACGACCGCCATCGCAACTGGTTGACCGCGGGGGAGCTGACGCGCCGCCCGAGCGAGTGGTTCTGGGGCAACGTGTACACGACGTTCCAGGACGACTGGGTCGCGTTCCGGCTCGCCGACATGATGAACGTCGAGCGGTTGATGTGGGCGAACGACTTCCCGCACAGCGATGCCACGTGGCCCAACAGCCAGAAGCTGCTCGCCGAGCACGCCCGCCATCTCGACGACCACGCCCGCGGCCGGATCCTGCACGACAACGTCGCCGAGCTCTACGGCCTCAGCGTCTGAGCCGTTCGCGCCGCGCTACAGCGCATCCGCGTTGAACGTGTCGCACCTCGGCGGTTCGCCGGTGTCGTAACCGGTGCGGAACCAGCGTTGGCGTTGCTCGGCCGTGCCGTGCGTGAACGCTTCGGGCGAGACGCGTCCCTGCGCCTGCTGTTGGATTCGGTCGTCGCCGACCGCCGCCGCCGCGTCGAGCCCGTCGGCGATGTCGCCGGCGGTGAGCTCTTCGATGAACTTGGTCTCGAGCGCATGGCGCGCCCAGACGCCCGCGTAGCAGTCGGCTTGGAGCTCGAGACGCACCGAGCCGCTCTGTGGACCCCGCCGATCGTTCCCCACGCGCTCGTCGGTACCTTCGATGTGCTGTACGTGGTGCCCGTACTCGTGCGCGATCACGTATGCCTCCGCGAACGGCCCGCCGCGCGCCCCGAAGCGGGATTTCAGCTCTTCGAAGAACCCGAGGTCGATGTACACGGTCTCGTCGACGGGGCAGTAGAACGGCCCCACCGCCGAGCTCGCAGTGCCGCATCCGGTCGACACCTGTTGGGTGAACAGCTGGGTGTCCGCGTCGCGATACCTCGGTGTGGCCGTGTGCCAGTACTTCTGCACGCTGTTCACCACACCGACGATGCTGCAGTCCTGCCGCTGGTTCGCGTCCTCGCCGGTGCGGCAGTTCCTCGCGAGATCGTCGTTGCTGCCGCCGCCGAGGCCGAGCCCGCCGCTCCCGCCACCGCTGTTGAAGACGGTGAGCAACAAGAAGATGACGACGCCGACGATCCCACCACCCCCCACGACGCCGCCAACCGGTCCGAGCGGCATTCCGCGCGCATCGCGCACCTGGCCGGAATCGAGTGAGGCACCACGACGGAATCTCATGCCCCTTGATTCCCGCGGCACATCGTCTCGACACCTTCTACGTTCTACGCTGCGGGCCGTGGTCGAGCCGGTTGCCGATCGTCCCGACATGCCCGAGGGGTATCTCGCCGGGGCACCGTTGCCCTGGCGCTGGGCGGAGGAGCAGCTCGATCGCGCGCGCAACTACTGGATCACGACGATCGGGCCGCGGGGCCGCCCCCACGTGCGACCGGTCTGGGGCGTCTGGCTCGACGACAGCGTGCAGTTCAGCACCGGCGCGCGGCATGCCGCGAATCTCGCGCGCGATCCGCGCGTCACCGTGAACCTCGAGAGTGGTGACGACTGTGTCATCCTCGAAGGACGGGGCGAAGCCGTGACCGGCGAACAGCAACGCCGGGCGTTCATCGACGCGTGCGGACCCAAGTACGCATGGTCGATGACGCTCGAGTTCGTCGAGGTCTTGTACGTCGTGCGGCCGCGCGTCGTCCTCGGCTGGATCGCACGCGACATCGCGCACGAGTCCACGCTCTTCGGCGCGACCGCGACCCGCTGGCGCTTCGCGTAGCCAGGGAGCAGGTGTTCCTCGCGTGCATCGGCGCGCCCGGCCTGTGCCGCGCGCTAGTCTTCACGGGTTCCGGACGAGTTCCGGGGGACCGCAGATGGCCGAACCGCCGAGTTCCACATGCTCCGCTTCCCGCGTCGTGTCGGCGCGCGTTTCGTCGCGCTCCTACGCGCGGACTTCGCGGGAGTCCGCGCCGGCTTCGTCGCGCTCCTGATCTCGACCGGCACCGGGCTCATCGCCGGCGTCACGCTCGGCAAGATCACGAACACCCTCGAGGACCTGCCCGGCCTCATCATCTTGGTTCCCGCAGCCGTCGGCATGCGCGGCAACGTCTTCGGTGCCCTGGGCAGCCGCCTCGGGACGTCGGTCCTTGCCGGCACGTTCCGCCTCTCCGCCCGCGTGGATACCGAGGTCGGTCAGAACCTCGCGTCGGCCGTGCTGCTGTCGATGAGCCTCGCCTTCCTGCTCGCGGTCTCGGCGAAGGGCTTTGCCGTTGCGTTCGGCGTCCACCACTCGATCTCGATCGCCGACTTCATCGTCGTCTCCGTCATCGGCGGGCTCATCCCCATCGTTGTCGTGATGGGGATCACCGTCGCCGTGGCGGCGATGAGCGTGCGTTACGACTGGGACCTCGACAACGTCGCGGCGCCGGTCGTGACCGCGGCGGCGGATTCGGTGACGCTGCCCAGCCTCTTCCTCGCGACGGCACTCGTCGGCGTCGCCGGCGTCACCCCCGTACTCGGCGGGATCTGCGCGGTGGTGTGTCTCGGTGCTCTCGTGGCCGGATGGCGCGCACGTCTCCCGATACTGCGCCGCGTCGTACGGGAGTCGGTGCCGGTGCTTCTGCTCTCGGGCTTCATCAGCATGTTGGCCGGGTTGACGATCCAAGGCCGCTTGACGCCGCTGCTGCACAAGCCCGCGCTGCTGATCGTGATCCCGCCGCTGTTGTCGTTGTCGGGCTCGCTGCCGGGCATCCTGTCGGCGCGGCTCGCTTCCAAGCTGCATCTCGGTCTGGTCGAGGTGCGCCGCGGAATGTGGCGGGGGGTGGTCGAGGACATCGCCCTCGTCTACCTCCTCGCAACGTCGATCTTCCTGGTCCTCGGATGTGCGACCCAGGCGCTCGGCGCCGCGCTGAGCCT
Organism: Acidimicrobiia bacterium; assembly: GCA_038209365.1. Classification (GTDB taxonomy): domain Bacteria; phylum Actinomycetota; class Acidimicrobiia; order IMCC26256; family PALSA-610; genus DASQHW01. Next base: position 26,318 of record JBBQXS010000019.1, read on the forward strand.
GTCGGGTCCCGGTTTCCTCCCGACGGTCGGGGTCGTGCTGCTCGCCGGGCTGCTGGCGACGACGTGGACGAACTTCGTCGGCTACTACGGTGCCGTTGCGACCTATCGCTACGGGCTCGATCCCGACAATTTCGGGATCCCGCTGGTGTCGGGAACGTCGGACCTGCTCGGCGCGGTCGCGCTTATCCTGTCCCTTGTCATCTTCGGGCTCACCTGAGCCGAGCCGGCACTCCATGGAAGAACGACCGAGAAATCTGAAGGCAATGCTCTCGGAGGCGAAGGACACCTCCGAGCTCATGGTCGATCTCGGGTACGCGGCCATCTTCTTCGCCGATGAGCGCATGGCCGACGAGGTGCACGACCTCGAGGAACGGCTCACCGATCTCATCCATGAGATGCGGGAGATCTGCGTGCTCGCCGGGCGTTCCAAGCGCGATGCCGAGCAGATCGCGAGCGTGCTGCATGTCGTCTCCGCGATCGAACGAATGGGGAACGCCGCGGTCGACATCTCGCACGTGGTAACCCACCGGCTGGGGATCCCGGCCGCGCTCGTCGCCGATCTCGGGGAGGCCGAAGAGGTCTCGCATCGCGTCCGCGTTCGCGCCGATTCTGCGCTCGCGAACCGGACGCTCGAGGACGTCGAGCTCCCGATGGAGGTCGGAATGCGCGTCGTCGCGCTCAGGCGCGGACGCGACTGGCTCATCGATCCTGATGGCGACGAGTTGCTCCTTCCCGACGACGTGCTGATCATGCGCGGCGACCGTGAAGGCATCGGCGAGCTGCGCGAGCTCGCGGGCGCGCCGGTGTGGCGGCCGGCGGCAGTCGAGGAGAACCCTGCGATCTCCGACCTCGACCGCGCGGTCGATGTGCTCGTCGAGATGAAGAACCTCTCGGAGGCGGCCGTCGGCCTCGCGTACAGCGCGCTGTTGTTGAAGGACCAAGGGCTCGCCACCCAGGTCACGCAGCTCGAAGATCGCCTCGACGAAATGCGTGAGCAGCTCGAGCTGTGGGTGTTACGCGCCGGCGCGGAGACCGTCGATCCTTCGGGTCTGCGCGGTCTGTTGCACCTCGGCGCCGCGTCCGAAGAGGTCGGCGACGCGGCTCAGCAGCTCGTGTGGCTCGTCGAGCGGGAAGAAGAGATGCACCCGGTGCTCGCAGTTGCGTTGGGCGAGACCGACGAGGTGTCGGTGCAGTACCCGATCGCGCGCGGGAGCGCGCTCGACGGCGCGACGCTGGTGGGCAAGTCGGTCGGCGACGACACCGGGTTCCACCTGCTCGCGATCAAGCGCGGCGGGCGCTACTTCTACCAACCCCGTCGGATCACGCTCGAGGCCGGCGACGAGATCCTGGCGTCCGGTCCGTGGGAGGGTCGGCGAGAGCTCGCGCAACAGTGCGGTTTCCGCCTCGTCGAGGACGACGACACCGGCGCAGTCGAGCTCGTGCGCGCCGACTGAGCTCAGCGAGCGACCGCGAACGCGAGCAGTACCGCCGCCGCGCCGACAAAACCCGCCCCGGCGTAGCCGAGCGCGGGCTGCCCCGCCTTGCGCGCCTGGAGCATCGCCTCGGCCGCGAGCGTGCCGGCGATCAAGCCGCCGATGTGACCGCCGACCGAGATTCCCGGCAAGAAGAAGCCCAGCGCCAAGTTGACCAGCAGGAGCGGCCCGAAGCCCGTATCCCAGAAGCGCACGCCCTGGCGGTGCATGACGAGCGTCGCCGCGGCCCCGACCCCGAACACACCGCCCGACGCGCCGCCGGTGAACGCGTTCGGCGTCAGCAGGAGCGCGCCCGCCGAACCGCCGAGCACGGACACGACGTACAGCATCGTGAAACGACCCTTGCCGGCGCCGGGCTCGAGGATCATGCCCACCTGCCACAAGATGAGCATGTTGAAGAGGATGTGAATGAAGCCGTAGTGCACAAGCGCACTCGTGCCGAGCCGCCACCACTCGCCGTCGTGCACGGCCGGTCCGTAGAGCGCGAGGTCGCGGCTCAGGGTGCCCGGCCCGGTCGCGCCCGCGTCCTGCAAGGTGATGAGGAGGTAAGCCGCGACGGTGATCGCGATGATGACCTTCGTCGCGAGCATGTGCTCGCCCCGCCAGCGCATGCGCAGGCGTTCTGTGGGCTTGGGCGCCGAAGTGCGGACGCACTCGACACAATGCGAACCGACGGATGCCTCCCGGAGGCAATCGGCGCACGCCGGCCGTCCGCAACGTGTGCAGTGCCGCCCGGTCTGGCGATCGGGGTGCCGGTAACACGTCGTCGTCGGCGCGGACGTCATAGTGCCTTCAAGGTACCGTCAGCTGTGGCGTCACGAGACCCGCATGCGGCGGTAGTCGGCGGGCGCGGGATCGGGTGCCGGTGCACAGCGAACTTTCAGGTCGACCGCGATCACGCCGGTTTCCGAGACGATCACGGGGTTGAGATCCATCTCCGAGACCTCGGGGAGCTCGTCGGCGAGTCGTCCGACGCGTAACACGAGATCCTCGAGCGCGCTCACGTCGACGGCCGGACGACCGCGATACCCGAAGAGCAACGGGGAACCGCGCAGCGACCGCACCAGTCGGTGCGCGTCCTCGTCGGTGATGGGTACCGTGCGAAGCGCGCGGTCGGCGAGCAGCTCGGCGGTGACGCCACCGAGCCCGAAGAGCACGAGGGGACCGAACGACGGGTCCTGGGTGAGTCCGACGATCGTTTCGACGCCCCGCTCGGCGGTTTCCTGCACGATGGCGCCGCCCATGCGGTCACCCAGGCGGGCAGCCATGTCGTCGAACGCGGCACGCACCGCGGCGTCGTCGGCAAGGCCCATCACGACGCCGCCGACGTCGCTCTTGTGCACGATCTCGGGCGAGCCCGCCTTCAGCACGATCGGAAAGCCGAGCTCGGCGGCCGCGCGCACCGCGCCGTCGGCATCGTGCACGAGCCGGGCCGCCGCGACGCGGATGCCGAAGCACTCGACGAGCTCGTATGCGTCGTCGAGATCGAGCCACAAGCCATCGGGCGTGCCCGCGAGCCGGCGGCGCACGAGGCCGCGCGCCCGATCGACATCGACGTCCTTGAGGTCGGGCTCGACGCCTTCGGGTTGGCGACGCCATTCCGCCAGGTCCGCGATGCGTCCCAGCGCGCGTGCTGCGGCTTCCGGGAACGCGAACGACGGGACGGGTCGCTGCTCGCCGTCGCCTCGCAACTCCGCGGGCACGCCGTCTCTGCCCAGGAAGCACGCGACGAGGGGCTTCGTGCCTGCGTGGCGCGCCGCGGACGCGATCGCGAGGGCCACGTCCTCGGCACGCGTCACGAGCGGCGGCACGAAGATCGTCAGCACCGCGTCGACGGCGTCGTCGGCGAGCAAGGTGCGCAGCGCGCGCCCGAAATCGGCAGCTGACGCGCCGGCGACCAAGTCGACCGGGTTGCGCACCGAGGCGTGCTGCGCGGCGAACTCCCGCAGCGCGTTCTGCGTCCCGTCGGAGAGATCGCTGACGTCGAGGCCGGCGCCGGCGCAGGCGTCGGCCGCGAGGATCCCGGGTCCGCCGGCGTTCGAGACGATCGCGACGCGCCGGCCGTTCGACAGCGGTTGGCTCGACAGCACCTGTGCGGTGCCGAGCAGTTCCTCCAGCGTGTCGACGCGGATGACGCCGGTCTGGCGGAAGAGCGCGTCGACGGCGACGTCCGGCGACGCGAGCGCGGCGGTGTGCGACGACGCGGCGCGGCTGCCGGCGAGTGTGCGCCCGCTCTTCACTGCGACGATCGGCTTGTGTCGTGCGACGCGACGGGCGAGACGCGCGAACTTTCGCGGGTTTCCGAACGACTCCAGGTAGAAGAGGATGACCTGCGTGTTCGGGTCGCTCTCCCAGTGCTGGAGAAGGTCGTTGCCGCTGACATCCGCCTTGTTGCCGACGGACACGAACTCCGAGATCCCGATGCCGAGCGCGCCCGCGCGCGCCATCAGCTCGATGCCCAGGCCACCGGACTGCGACAAGAATCCGACGTTGCCGGGCACGGGTGGGGCGGGCGCGAACGTCGCGTTCATCCGGACGTCGGCGGCGGTGTTGACGATGCCGAGGCAGTTCGGTCCGATGATTCGCATGCCGTTCCGGCGCGCGGTCGCGACGATCTCCCGTTGCCGCGCCTCGCCATCGGCACCGACCTCGGCGAAGCCCGCGCTGACGATCACGAGGCCGTGCACGCGCTTGCGCGCACATTGATCGACGATCTCGGGCACCAGCGCGGCCGGGACGACGACGATGGCGACGTCGACGGCGTCGGGGACGTCGAGCACGCTGGGGTACGCGCGCACGCCGGCGACCGACAGCGACGACGGGTTCACCGGGTACACGGGACCCTGGAAGCCGAACGCGAGCAGATTGCGGAAGACCTCATGGCCGATGGTGCCGGGTTCCCGGCTCGCACCGATCACCGCGATCGACCGTGGTGAGAGCAACCGCACGATCGACGCCGCCTCCGCGTGGAGCTCGCGTGCTTCGACGGCCGCAACCGACAAGGCGGTTGGCGCGATCGAGAACCGCACGTGCACGGTGCCTTCGACGAAGCGGCGTTCCGCGATCCAGCCCGCGTCGCGGAAGACGTTCAGCATGCGCGTATTGTTCGGCAAGGTGTCGGCCGAGAACGTCAGGATGCCGTGTGCGCGCGCGACCACCGCAAGATGCTCCAGCATCAGCGTGCCGAGCCCGCGGCCCTGTTGATCGTCCTGCACGGTGAAGGCCACCTCGGCCTCGTCCGGCCCGACCCGGTCGTAGCGTGCGATCGCCAGGAGGTTGTCGCCGAACTGCGCGACGAGCGCGAACCTTGCGTCGTAGTCCACGTTCGTGAGTTGTTCGAGTTGCGCGGCAGTCGGTCGGGGAACGGGGGAGAAGAAGCGAAGATAGATCGACTCGTCGCTCAGTCGCTCGTACAGCGCCAAGAGCCGCTCGTCGTCGTCGGGGCGAACCGGCCGGAGCCGTACGGTGCCGCCGTCGGCCAACACGACGTCGCTCTCCCAGCGCGCGGGATACCCGGCCACGAGACAACCCTACGTCTCACCGATAGGTTTGACGCGGTGAGCGACATGACGCTGGCGGCGGCGGACGTTGCTACGCCCGACGCCGGTCTCACGGCAGACGAGGTCGCGGCGCGCGTCCGTGAAGGCAAGGTGAACGTCGCCGACGATCGCACCAGCCGCACGTTCGGTGAGATTCTCCGCGCGAACGTCTTGACGCGCTTCAACGCCATCCTCGGCACGATGTTCGTGCTCATCCTCGTCTTCGGCGAAGGCCAGGACGCGTTGTTCGGCTTCGTGCTGTTGTTCAACACGCTGATCGGTGTCGTGCAGGAGTGGCGCGCAAAGCGGACGCTCGACCGCCTCGCGGTGCTCTCCGCACCCAAGGCTCGCGTCGTGCGCGACGGCAAGCTGCAGGAGATCCAGGTCAACGAGGTCGTGCTGGACGACCTCTGCGATCTGCGCGCGGGCGATCAGGTGCCTGCGGACGGGACCGTCCGTAGGAGCGACGGCTTGGACCTCGACGAGTCGCTGCTCACGGGTGAGTCCGAGCCGGTGTCGAAGCACGCGGGCGAGGTTGTGCTCTCGGGTTCCATCGTGGTGGCGGGCTCCGGTCTCTTTCAAGCGACGCGTGTCGGCGCCGACGCGTATGCACGACGGCTCGCGAGCGAGGCGCGCCGGTTCGCGCTGGTGCACTCCGAGCTCCTGGCCGGGATCAACACGATCCTCCGTGTCGTGCAGTGGGCGCTGGTCCCGACGGCGCTGCTCCTGGCGTTCAGTCAGTTCCACGTCCAGCACACGAACCGCGAAGCGATCGCGGGCGTGGTTGCGGGCGTCGTCGCGATGATTCCCGAAGGGCTCGTGCTCCTGACCAGCCTCTCGTTCGCGGTCGCGGCCGTCACGCTCGCCCGCCGCCATGTGCTCGTGCAGGAGCTGCCGGCGGTCGAAGGCCTCGCGCGCGTCGACGTGGTGTTGCTCGACAAGACGGGGACGCTCACCGAGGGGGTCATCGCGTTCCAGCGCATCGACGTGCTCGCCGAGGGCGATCCCGTGCACGATGCGCTCGGCGCGCTTGCGTCCGACCCGAACCGAAACGCCACGATGAGCGCGCTGGGCGCGGCCTTCCCCGATCCGCCGGCGTGGGAGCGCACGGCGGTGACGCCGTTCTCCTCGTCCCGCAAGTGGAGCGCCGCAACCTTCGGCGAGCAGGGCACATGGGTCCTCGGCGCGCCCGAGATGGTGTGGACCGGCCGCCCGGCGGACGACCCGTTACGCGCACAGGCCGACGACCTCGCCGCGAAGGGCCAGCGCGTGCTGTTGCTCGCTCGGTCCGACGGGCACCTCGATGGCGAGCACCTTCCCGACGAGCTCAACCCTTCGGCGCTCATCGTGTTCGAGGAGCAGATACGCCCCGACGCGGCCGACACGCTCGCGTACTTCCGTCGCCAGGGCGTGCGCTGCATGGTCATCAGCGGCGACAACCCGCACACGGTCGGCGCCGTCGCGGCCCGGGTCGGTCTCGACGGTGCCGACCGCCCGGTCGATGCCCGTGAGCTCCCGGAGGAGCTCGATCCGCTGCTGCGAGTGCTGGAGGACGCGTCGGTGTTCGGCCGGGTCACCCCGCAGCAAAAGCGGGGCATCGTCCAGGCGTTGCAGAAGGCCGACCATGTCGTCGCGATGACCGGCGACGGGGTGAACGACGCGCTTGCGTTGAAGGACGCCGACATCGGTGTTGCGATGGGGAGCGGCGCACCCGCGACGCGGGCGGTCGCGCAGATCGTGCTGCTCGACGGCAAGTTCGCAAGGATGCCGGGCGTCGTCGGCGAGGGCCGGCGCGTGATTGCAAACGTCGAGCGCGTCGCCAACCTCTTCGTGACCAAGACGGTGTACGCGATGCTGCTCGCAGTCACGATCGGGATCGCGCGCTGGCCCTATCCGTTCTTGCCCCGTCACCTCACGATCATCAGCAGTCTCACGATCGGTATCCCCGCGTTCTTCCTCGCGCTGGCACCGAACATCCAGCGATATGTGCCCGGCTTCGTGAAACGAGTGCTGAGAACCGCGGGTCCCGCGGGCGTCGTTGCCGCCGTCGCGACCTTCACGTCCTATGCGATCGCGCACTTTGCCGAGGGCGTGAGCGTCGACCAGGCGCGAACCGCCGCCACGCTGACGCTGATGATCGTCGGGCTGTGGGTGCTCAACCTGTTCGCCCGTCCGATCACGCCGGCCCGCGCCGCCCTCGTCGGCGCGATGATCGTGGCCTTCCTCGTGATCCTGCGTCTCACGAGCCTGCGGGAGTGGTTCGCGCTGGGGCTGCCGCGGACCCTGGTCACCGCGTCGGCCATCGTCTGCGGCCTCGCGGCGGTCGTGGTGCTCGAGCTGGGCTGGCAGCTCGCCCAGTGGCGGCAACCGCCGGAACAGCGCACGCCGCGCCTGCTGTCACGGAATCCCGCAGCCGTTGCGCTCGCGCACGACCAATGATCGCTACCCGCGCACGGCGGCGCGCTGCACCGCTCGTGTGACGTCGGTCGGGGTCACGATTCCCACGAGCTGGCCGTTTCGCATCACCAGCACGCGCCCGTCGGATTCTGCCGTACGCCGCAGCACGGGCACGAGCAGCTCGTCGGGCGTGGCGGTCGGTACGTCGTCGATCGGCGTGGCGACCGCACTCGCCGGCGTCGTGGCCCGCTCGCCGGGAGGGACACGTTTGCATTGCGCGAGCGTCAACAGACCCACGACGCTTCCGCTTCCATCCACGAGCGGGAACGCCGAGCACGGGTGGCCGAGCACGTAGTCGCCCACAATCTCGGCGACGGACGCGTCGGCGGGTGCGGTGACAGGCGCATGGGTCATGACGTCGCCGACCCGCACGCCCTGCAACGCGTGCTGGGCGACCACCTGCTCTTCCTCCGCCCGCGCCGCGCCGAGCAGGAACCAGCCGAGGAACACCAGCCAGAGTCCTCCCACGTCACCGCCGGCGATGAACTCGAGGACTCCGAGCCCGACCAGCACCCATCCGAACACCCGACCGGCGCGAGCTGCCTTGATCGCCGCCCCGTCATGGTCACCACTCCGATGCCAGAGCCACGCGCGCAGTACACGGCCACCGTCGAGCGGCGCGGCGGGGATGAGATTGAACACCGCGAGCACGAGGTTGATCGTGCCGAGCCAGAGCAGCGCCGTCACGGCGAGGCGTGAGCCGTCGGCGGCCCGCACCGCGAGCGCGAGCGCGGACGAGATGATTCCAATCGCGATGCTCGTCGCCGGACCCGCAAATGCGATTGCAAAGTCACCGCGCGGTGTGCGTGCCTCACCTTCCAGGCGCGAGACGCCTCCGAACAGCCATAGCGTGATGTCGTAGACCTGAATTCCGAGCCGCCGCGCGACCACGGAATGACTGAGCTCGTGGGCGAGCAACGACGCGAGGAACAACAGCGTCGTGGCGAGCGCGGCGGTCCAGTACTCGCCGGTGCGGTAGCCGTCGGTCAGCGACGGGAACGAGACGTCGGCCAGGCTCCAGGTGAGCAACACGACGACGACCGCAAGGCTCCAGTCGACGCGTACCTCGATGCCGAAGACGTTGCCGACGCGCATCCCCTGCTTGTCTCGGATGTTGTCGGGGCGCTTCGGAGAGATGCTCGTCGCCGCCGGCGCGGATGTGGTGTCCATCTCCTCCAGTCGTACCCCCCGGGCACGGGTTGCAACGGAACGGACCCTTCCGCACGCCGGACCTGGTCGGGAAGACTGAAGGGAATGTCCCCTGTGTCTCCGGTGCATGTGGAGCTGCCGGCCGAGGTCGCCCGCCGCTTCGAGGCCCTCGTGTTCGACTGGGACGGCACGGCCGTTCCCGATCGGCAGGCGGACGCGACACGCGTCAGGGCGCTCGTCGAGTCGCTCTGCGCCGCCGGGATGCACATCGTGGTCGTCAGCGGCACCCATGTGGGCAACGTCGACGGGCAGCTCCGGGCCCGCCCGTCCGGACCGGGCCGCCTGCTCCTGGCGCTGAATCGCGGTTCGGAGCTGTTCGAGGTCGATGCCGGTGGACCCCGACTCGTCGCGCGTCGCGAAGCGACCGCCGAAGAGGACGAGGCACTGACCCGCGCCGCGGAGAAGATCGTCAGCCGGCTCGGTGCACGCGGTCTGGACGCACGGATCGTGTCGCAGCGGTTGAATCGGCGGAAGATCGATCTCATCCCGGAACCGGCGTGGGAGGACCCACCGAAGTCGGTCATCGACGACCTGTTGCGCGCAGTGGAGCATCGGCTGCACAAAGCCGGAATCCGCGACATCGCCGATGTCGTCGAGCTCGCGGCGGCGATCACGCGCGAAGAGGGTCTCGTCGACGCCAAGATCACGAGCGATGCCAAGCACGTGGAAGTCGGGCTCACCGACAAGTCCGACGCGGGACGGGCCGTGCTCCGCGAGTTGTGGGAATCGGGGATCGCACCGCCGCTCGTGTGCTTCGGTGGTGACGAGTTCGGCCCCCTCGGCGGCCTGCCCGGAAGCGACGCGCTCATGCTCGTCCCGGAGGCCGCGGCCTCGGCGGCCATCTCGGTGGGGGTGGAACCCAACGGCGTGCCGGACAACGTGCAGCACCTCGCCGGTGGCCCCCCGGTGTTCGTCGACTTCCTCGAAGATCAGGCGCGCCGGCGCGCCGACGTCCCGGCGGTCGCCGAGCTCGACGGATGGTCGATCGCCGTCGCGGGCGTCGATCCCGAGCGTGAACGGGCGCGCAGCGCGCTGTTGACGATCGCGGACGGCGCCATCGGCACCATCGGCGCGCCGCTGCTCACCCACCCCGCCGTCTCGCCGGACGTCGTCGCCGCGGGCGTGTACGACGGCGACGGACCGCTGACCGACCTGTTGCCCGCGCCGCGCTGGGCAATGCTCGGACGCGCACTCGGCGACCAGGATCGTGATCGTCGGGTGCTGGACCTGCACACCGCGACGCTGGGCGAGCACGCGGACGGCAGCACGCGGCTCGAATCGCTGCGGTTCGTGTCGCTCGCGCATCCCGGCGTCGCGGTACTGCGCGCCGACGTCGAACCTCCCGAGGACTCTCCGCCCCTCGTGCCGCCGGAAGCCGCGCACACGTCCGGCTCTCCCGACGGCCGCACGTGGATCGCGACGCGCGGTACCGGCGGCACGGTGACCGCGGCGGGCTCGCAAGCGCGAGAAGGCCGGCGACTCCTCCGTCTCGCGGCGTACGCCACATCCCCGGGTGGTCCCGCCGCCGACGGACGCGTGCCGGCTCCCGCGGAAGCCGTCCCGGCGCTCGACGCGGCAATGTCAGCGCTCGAGCAGGCCGAGCGCGCCGGCCTCGAGTCGCTGCTCGTGCAGCATCGCCGCGCGTGGGCAGTGCGCTGGGAGCATGCCGACGTGCAGATCGTCGGTGACGACGCGTTGCAGAGCGCGACCCGCGTCGCACTGTTTCATCTCATGGGCTCCGTCGGCGACCACGGGGAGGCAGCCGTCGGCGCTCGCGGCCTGACGGGGGGCGGGTACCGCGGGCACGTGTTCTGGGATGCCGACCTCTTCGTGCTGCCGTTCCTCGTGGCGACACATCCTCCGGCGGCACGCGCCATGCTCGAGTACCGCATCCGCCGTCTTCCCGCCGCGCTCCGGCGTGCCGTCGAGGAGGGGCACGAAGGTGCGCTCTTTCCATGGGAATCCGCCGCATCCGGCGTCGACGTGACGCCGCATGCAGGTCGGGATGCGAGTGGCGCCGTGGTTCCCATCCGCACCGGCGAGCACGAGATCCACATCGTCGGCGACGTCGCGTGGGCTGCGTGCTTCTACGCGGACTGGACCGGTGACGAGGGGTTCGCTGCCGGTCCCGGTTACCGGCTGCTCGTCGAGACCGCGCGTTACTGGGCGTCTCGTATCCGCACCGACGACGACGGTCGCGCGCATCTCTACGGCGTGATCGGGCCCGACGAATACCACGAGCCGGTGGACGACAACGCATACACGAACGTGCTGGCGCGTTGGAACCTGCGCCGGGCCGCCGCAGCCGTGGCGCGCTACGGGGGCGGAGAGGTGGCCGGCAGCGAGCGGGCCCGTTGGGTTGCGCTGGCCGACGCCCTCGTGGACGGCTACGACGCCGTCACCGGCGTGTACGAGGAGTTCGCCGGCTTCTACGACCTCGAGCCGATCGTCATCGCCGACGTCGCGCCCCGCCGGCCGGTCACCGCCGACCTCCTCCTCGGTCGTGACAGGGTGCGCGGCTCCCAGGTGGTGAAGCAGGCGGACGTGCTGATGCTGCATCACCTGCTCTTCGAAGAGACCGCGCCCGGTTCACTGGTGCCGAACCTCGACTACTACGAGCCCCGCACCGCGCACGGAAGCTCGTTGTCTCCCGCGATCCACGCGTCGGTGTTCGCTCGCGCCGGTCGCGTCGACGACGCGTTGGCCGCCTTGCGCGTCGCCGCGCGCATCGACCTCGACGATCTCACCTTGACAGGCGCGGATGGCGTGCACCTCGCCTCGATGGGAGGCGTGTGGCAGGCGCTTGCATTCGGATTCATGGGATTGCGGGCACAGGGTGAGGCGCTCGCGATCGATCCGCGTCTCCCGCAGCAATGGCGCTCGCTGGAGGTGCGCGTGCAGTTCCGCGGCGCCGTCACGTCGTTGCGGGTCGAACCCGGTGTGCTGCGCGTGCACGCGGACCGGCGCGTCGCGATACAGCTACGCGGTCGACGGATCGATTGCGCGGCGGGCGAGAACACATTGCGACTCGAAGACGCGGACACGCGATGAACGCACGTGGGCCCGCTCGAGCGTTGCGCCGAGCCCCCTCAGCAGCCGAGCGAACCGCTGTCGGAGCGCGCGACCGGGTTCACTGCCGGCGTGCCGCCGCTCGGCGGTGGTGAGCCCTCGCCGGTGCCGCGCCCGAAGTCCTGCGTGAGCCACAGCGCGCCATTCGACGCGCAGTACGCACCGATGCCGACGCGCGTGAAGCCGGCGTTCAACATGTTGGCGCGGTGGCCGTCCGAGTGCATCCACGCGTTGTGCAGCGACCCGGCGGTCACGCCCGCGCTCCCCATCGCGATGTTCTCGCCGACGAAATTGTACGGGCCGAGGAGCGACCCGATGTTGCTGTGGCGAAAGCCGTGCGCGCTCATGTCGGCACTCCAGATCGACGCGTAGCCGGCGAGGCTCGGGTCCCACGCCACCGGGCCCATGCCGCGCGCGGCGCGCTCCTGGTTGAGTCGGGTCAGGAGGTCGGCGGCCATCTGACCGAGCTTGGAGTTCGCCGGTGCGCACCGCGGTGCGTGTTTCGACGGCGAGAACGCGTACGTGCGTGCGTTGGCGAAGGTGATCCAGTAGCCGCGTGCGTGGCGCGACGTCGCGACCCCGACGGCGGGCGCGCCCGGGCAGGATCCGGTGGCGGATCCGTAGAACGGAGAGTTGTGTCCGAAACGGAACAGGCCACCGTCACTCGCAACCAGCGTGTAGCCGTCTCCACTGGGCACCATGCCGACCACTGGTTGGAACAGCGGTGTGCCGCCCATCGATCCCCGGAACGGCGCGTTGAACGCGAAGATCCCGCCGTCGCTGGCGACCAGCCAGTAACCTCTCCCGTCGGGCCGCGCCGACATCCCGACGATCGGCTTGTCGAGACGCCGTCCGCCCATCGAGCCGTGATACGGCGCGTTGAACGCGAAGATGCCGCCGTCGCTGGCGACGAGCCAGTAGCCCTCGCCGTCCGGCGTCGTCGCCATGCCGACGATCGGCTTGTCGAGACGCCGTCCGCCCATCGAACCGTGGAAGTGCGCGCTGCCGAAGCTGAAGACCGCGCCCGTGCTGTCGACGAGCCAATAGCCACGGCCGTCGCGTGCCGCCGCGATGCCGACGATTCCGCTGTTGCGGTAGGCGGAGGCCGAGCCCATGTACGGCGCATCGCCCGCGCTGAGGACTCCACCGTCGCGCGCCGCGCGCCAGAATCCCCGCCCGGAAGGCGTGGCGGCGATTGCGACGACCGGCGCGACGAGAGGGATCGCGCTTGACGATACGGACGCATTCGTGCGCGCTGTGCTCGACGCATACGCGCTCGTCGTCGCGATGGGTGCGGTGAGCGCGACTACCGCACATGCCGCGAGCGCTGTCGTCGTAAGGGTGCCGAGACGCACTCGACGGTGCGCGCTCGTTCGCATCCGTTCCAAGATCGCTCCCCGAGTTCCCCCGCGCCGGTTGATGCGTTGCCATCAAGGGATCGGCAGCGCCTCGGGGACGGTTGAGCGGTTTCGCACCAAGTGAGCGCGGCTGCGACGCAGCGTGGGATCCGGGCTCAGGAGTGAGGACGCGTCGACGTCGTCGTGCGCGGTTTCGGGCGCTTTGCCACGGACGTCGATGTGGACTTCGGGGGTTTGGTCCCGACGAGGACCTTGTTGGGAAGCATCGGGTAGTGGACCCGATAGCGCTGGCGCCGCTCGGGTTGGCCGGGCTGGTCGATCACGCGTTCGAACTCGACGTCGTATCCGGTCTCACCCGTCAGCACGGTCTCGCGCTGAAAGGCCGGGAGGTCGGCGCAGTCGTTGTTGGGGTCGTCGGTGGGTGTCTTCACCGGGCAAGACAACAGTTCGTCGGTGATCGGTTCGGTGTGGATGAGGTTGCGATTCTCCTCACGCACGGTGCGCCCGTCGTTGTCGCCGTAGAACGTGACCGTGATCGACGTCTCGGAATAGCCGGTGCGGATCAACAATCCGTGCGCCGTGTCGTTGCGAAACTTCAGATCGACGGACGGATAGTTGATTGTTGCCTCTCGCCCCATCGGATAACGCGAGATGTAGAAGCGGTGCGGCGAGTGCTCGACGTCTCGGTAACCGCCGAAGAACACCGCGTTGAAGAGCGTGGTTGTCAGTTGGCTCACACCGCCGCCGTAGTCCTCGCCGAAGCCGTCGTTCACGAGAATGGGTGCCTTCACATAGCCCTTCTCGGGCGTACGCGGACCAAGCTTCTCGTTGAGCGAGAACAGCTGCCCGGGCTCGACGATGGTGTTGGTCAACACGTCGGCCGCGAGGTGAATGTTGTGCACGCGGTCCTCGCCGGCCGCGTGATATGTCGTGAACGACGAGACCTGCCTGCTGATCCCGAGATGCCGCGCCCATGCCGTGTCGTGCGCGGGGTGCGCCTTCCGAACATCCGCACGGATGACACGCTTCCCCCGCAGGATGTCCCTGGCGATGGCGTCGAAGTCCAGGATCGTCCCGTCGCGCGACGGAACAACGGACACGATGTTCGCCGAGCTCACCGAGAAGGTCGCATCGGTCGGCGCGCTCTCGAGGGGCGCGATGTGAGGGCCGAGTAAGAGGCGCAGCTTGTCGGTATCGATCGTCAGGTCGAGCGCGTCCCGGGTGATGCGGGTCCCGAGCGTCGCCGCGAGCTGGGCCGGCGTCAGCGCGACGCGCGCGCCGCGCGCACGGATCTCTCGGTTGCCGGCCAGCAATGACCGAGCCCGGGCGGCCGCGACCTCGACCTCGTGCTGGTCGACCCGCGGCACGACCTTCCCGAAGGGCAGCACGACCTCGTGCGTCCGGTCGGCGCGGCCGAGCGCCCGCACGATCTCGCGTCGCCCCTCGTCCCGCTGCAGGCCGGTGCCGGCGTGCGGAGCGATCGCGACGACCTTGGTGCCCTCGAACCGCAGCCCGCCTTCGACGATGCCCTTGTCCACGTCACGGCCCCAAGCGTCGAGCAAGGCGTCGAGGCGTCGCTCGTCGTAGCGCACGACGAGCGGGACGTGGTCGGTGCGCACCCGACGCATCACCGTGCCGGCGACGAGCGCGAACAGATTTCCGCGCCGGCCGTTCCGCGCCGCGTTTCGCGCCGTGGCCGCGGTGTCGACGTCGAAGCCGATCTCCGCCGGCTGGATCGCGAATCGCTGCTCGCGGACGCGTGTGCGTAGCGGCGCGCGGTCGAGGTCGGCCGCGAGCCGGGCGAGGACGTCCGCCGCCGCAACGTCCTTCATGCCCGCGACGCGTGCCCCGTCGACCTCCACGCCGGGAAGGACGCGACCGGAGTACACCGCGTGCTCGACGACCGACCCGATCACGGCGAGCACGCACAGCGCCGCGCCGAACGCGATCCAGTAGAGCGTGAACCGCATCCGGCGGGACGCGATGTGCAATCGACGGAAGTGGAACGGAAGTGTGCGGCGATTCGCGCGGGCGCCCGCGGGGCGCTCTTCGTCCCCGACGTACCCCCCGTTGAACATCCGAGGAAGGCTAGTTGTCACCCTCCCGGTGCTTCGTGCCGGGCCGCTCGGGGCCACGACGCGCGCCTGCCGTGCTCCCGGCGAGAATGAGCCGATGCGTGACGAGCTGCGTCTCCGCCTGCTGGAGCTCGGCGCGACAGAGGACGACCTCGTGCGCGCCGAAGCACTCGCGTTCGTCCCGCTCCTGGCACTCGAACGCCGCCTGCTGCCCGGCGACCGGAAATACGATGTCGGCGAGCTTGCCGCCGCGGCGGGCATCGACGAGGACTGGGCCCAGCGCTTGTGGCGCGCCGTAGGCTTTCCCGACGTCCCGCCCGGCATCGCCGCCTTCTCCGAGCGAGATGTCGCAGCCGCTCGAGAAGTCGAGCGGCAAGCCGCGGAATGGCACACGGATCCCGAAGCACTGCTGCAGCAGATCCGCGTGACCAGTGGTGCCGCGATGCGCATCGCGGCCGTCGAGGCCGAAGTCATCGCCGACTTCGTCAAGCGCAAGCGCGCGGACGGGGAGTCCGACGACGACATTGCGCTGGCCTTCCTGTCCGACGAGCGACTCGAGCGCCTCGCGGCGCTTGTCGACTACGTGCTGCGCATACAGCTGCGCGCCGCGGTGTGGCGGCGACTCGCGTTGCAAGCCGATCCCGACATCGTCGTGGCCATCGGGTTCGCCGATCTCGCGGGCTACACCGCCTTGAGCGCCGAGCTCGACCCGATCGGGCTGTCACGGCTCCTCAACCATTGGGAAGCGGTCGCGTACGACACGATCGCGGCGCATGGCGCGCGTGTCGTGAAGACGATCGGCGACGAGGTGATGTTCGTCGGGCTGCCCCGCGAGGTCCTGTCGAGCGCCGTGGCCTTGCGCAAGGCGGTCGCGGCCGAGGACCTGCCGCCGGTCCGCGGCGGTGTCGCCGCCGGGCCGGTGATCCCGCGCGAGGGCGACTTCTACGGCCCGGTCGTCAACCTCGCGAGCCGGCTGACTGCCGTGGCCCCTGCGAGCAGGATCCTCGTCCCGTCGGCGATCGTCGCCCAGGTTCCCGCCGGCGAGTTCACGTTCGTGCCCATCGGCGAGCAGTTCCTGCGCGGCATCGGCAACGTGGACATCTGCGAGCTCGAAGAATGAGCGCGTCCAATCGCAACGGGTAGCTTGACCCGGTGCCGAACGAGCAGCTCTGCCTCATGCAGGTGCACGCACATCCGGATGACGAAGCGTCCAAAGGTGCAGGCACCAGCGCCAAGTATGCGGACGAAGGTGTGCACAACGTGCTCGTGTGCTGCACCGGGGGAGAAGCCGGCGACATCTTGAACCCGGCCGTCGAGCATCCCGGGACTCCCGAGAGGATGCACGAGATGCGAATGGCGGAGCTTGCCGAGAGCGTGCGCGTGCTCGGGTACGCCGAGCTTCACATGCTCGGGTACCACGACAGTGGCATGCCCGACACGGAGACGAACGCCCGCCCCGACAACTTCGCGAACGCGCCGATGGAAGAAGCGGTCGGCCGCCTGGTACGGGTGATCCGCGCCGAGCGGCCACAAGTGATCATCACCTACCGCGACGATCGCAACTTCTATCCGCATCCCGATCACATCCGGGTGCACGAGATCTCGCTGCCGGCCTTCGATCTCGCCGGCGACCCCGAGGCGTATCCCGATGCCGGCGAACCGTGGCAGCCCCTCAAGCTGTACTACGTGTCCTGGTCGATCGCGCGCGTGAAGGCCCTCCACGAGGCATACACGCGACGAGGCGAGGAGAGCCCGTACGTGTCGTGGTTCGAGCGTGGCCTCGACAAGGATCGGACCGACGAGTTCACGACGCTCATCGACGTGGGTGACTTCCTGCACAAGCGCCGGGAGGCGCTCCTCGCCCACCGCACGCAGGTCGACCCCACAGGCTTCTGGATGCGGCTGCCCGACGACGTGATCCGCGAGGTGTTCCCGTGGGAGGAGTACACGCTCGCGCGCTCACTGGTCGACAACGGCGTCGCGGACGGCGAGTTCGAGGATGACCTGTTTGCGGGTATCCGGGAACGCGATCGTGCTCGTTGAGTTCGTCGTCGCCGTCGGCAAGAAGGAACAGGCGCGGTCGTGGGCACAGGTCGACGACGGTTCGCTGATCGCGCGCGGGGAAGGCGAGGCGCCGGAGCCGGCCGACGTGTCGTTCACTGCGACGCCCGCCGACGCGCAGGCGTTGCACGACGGTTCGCTCGACCTGTCGGTCGGGTTCATGCGCGGTCAGGTGAAGATGGCCGGCGACTTCGGCAAACTGCTGCAGTTCCTGCCGCTCACCGCCGGCGATGCGCCGCAATTGCGCGTCGCCGACCTCCTCCCTGCCTAGCGCGCGCCTCACAGTGGCAGCTTGCCACCCATGAACAGTCGCGAGACCCGGGCGCCGCACTTGCCGTAGAAGCGGAGGTTGCTCACCCACGAGATCTCACCCGCCGCGTGCCCACGCGTCGCGAGATCCGCGCACAACGACGCCAGGACTGCGGACCCGATGCCGCCGTGCTGTGACGACGGATCGGTCGCCATCGGACCGATCCAACCGGCCCGGTTCACCGAATGGCAGCCGAATCCGATCGTCGCGCCGTTCGCATCCCGCGCGGAGAACGCAGTGCCGAGCGTGCCCGCGCGGTCGAGCTCGGGTACCCAGTGCGGGTACTGGGCCAGCGCGAAGTCGTGGGCACCGCTGCCGTGCTCGCGCTCCACGGCGCACCCGGGCGGCGGCTCCCGGCGGAACGACGTCGCGATCGCCATGTTGGTCCCGAGCAAGTCGCGCGCGAAGCCACACGATTCGAGGAGCATGCCCGCGCGCGTGTTGCCGAGATCGACGCCGGGCCACAGGTAGCGCGGGACCGCACTCGCGAGCAGCAACTCGCGGGCACCGAGCTCACGCGCCCGATCCGCGACCGCGTGCACGAGCTCCTTGCCGAGGCCCTTGCCCTGTGCGCCCTTGTCGACCGCGACCAGCATGAGCCACGCGGCGAGGGACGCGCCGAACCGTTGTGAGTGCAGCACTGCCGCACCGCGCTCGTCTCCGAAGGTTTCGTCTCCCTCGCCGTCACACAGGTACTCGAGCTCGTCCGCGCCGAGCCGCTCGTTCGGCATCGTGCTCGCACACAGCGCGGCGAGTGCCTCCGGCGTGACGCTCACGCGGATCGCTGGAGCTCGCGCAAGTCGCGGAAGCCGATCAAGTACGCGCCGGCGCGCTCGACCAAGTCCGCGAATGCTGGGTCGCGCGTGAGCATGACATGGTCCTCCACGCGGTTCGCCCAGTCGGGGTGCGACGCGCGCAATTCGTCGGTGTCGAGCGCCGGATGGAGGTACATCTCGGTGACCCCCGACCGGAGATCGAACAGCGCCCTTTCGATCGCGCGTCGCGACCCCACTCCGGTGTGCACGAAATGGTCGGGGTAGACGATGCCCTCGGCCGCCGCGAGCTGCCGGTAGGGGAACCCGACCAGACGCTCGGCGCGCGTCCCGGCCATACGCAACGGCAGCCGGAAGTCGATTGCCATCTCGAGGTACACGTCGAAGAATTCGGCACGCAGCTGCAGCGTTCCCATGTGCGCGTCGAGGTGTGAGACGTCGAAGCCCCAATAGATCGCCCGTTCGATCTGAGCCCGGCACTCCTTACGGACCTCGTCGAGGTCGGCGTGGTCCCACACGTCCTCGACCGTGCGCGGGAACCCGCCGTCGCCGTCGAGGAGGCTCGGCGAGTGGGTGATCGGACCCCAGCGGTACGTCTCCCATTCGGAGTTCAACGTGAGGTGCACGCCGACGTCCTCGCCCCGGTACATCGCGGCGGCGTCTCTCGCCCACGGACACGGCACCATGAGCGTCGAGCTCGTGGCCAGGCCGTCGCGCAGCGCCTCGTAGATCGCGACGTTCGCCGAACGCGACGAGCCGAGATCGTCGCAGTTCACGATCACCAACTTGGCGTCCGCGGCGTATCCCAGCTGCTCCGCAAGTGTCGACGAGGCCAAGGAACTCTCGCCCCTCTACGCGAAGTTGGAGGTCAGCAACTTGCCGGCCCGCTCGACGGTTTCGGGATCGGTGAGCGGCATGTTGAAGATCAGGCAGTCGACACCGGTCGCAACGAGCTCCTCGACCTGCTGTACGACCTCGTCGGCAGTGCCGAGCGTGAACTGCTCACCCAACGCGTCGCCGGCCATGCCGACCACGAACTCTCGGGTCCGGGCCGCTTCGTCGGCGTCCGCCGCGAGCATGAGCGTGCCGAGCCGGGTCGTGGTGATCTCCATCGGGTCGCGTCCGACGGCATCGCAGTGGCCGCGCAGCACATCGAGGCGGTGCCGGAGCGTTTCGGGACCGCCGCTGACGTTGCACATGGCGGCGTACTGCGCAACGAGACGGAGTGTGCGCTTCTCGCCGCTCCCGCCGATCATGATCGGCACGCCGCCGGCCTGGACCGGCGCCGGGACATTGCGGGCGTCCTTGGTGCGGTAGTAGCGGCCCTCGAACGTCGGTCGCTCGTCTTGCAACAACGCGCGGCAAATCTGCACCGCCTCCTCGAGCCGGTCGAGGCGTTCCCGCACGCCCGGGAAGTCGAAGCCCATTCCCTCGTGTTCGGGTTCGTACCACCCCGCGCCGATTCCGAGGATCGCGCGTCCGTGTGAAATCACGTCGAGGGTGGTGACGAGCTTCGCGACGAGCGCCGGGTTCCGATACGTCACGCCGGTGACGAGCGTGCCGAGCTGCACGCGCTCGGTGCGGGCCGCGAGTGCCCCCAGCAACGTGTACGCCTCGAGGATCGGCTCATCCGGACCGCCGAGAGGGGGCAGCTGCCAGAAGTGGTCCATCACCCACACCGATGCGAACCCGCCGCGCTCGGCCGCCTGCGCGTGCTCCAGCGTGCGGTCGAACATCTCGGCGTCGGTCGCGCCCGCATGTCGGAAGCCCGGAATCTGGAATCCGAATATCGTCATGACTCGACGCTAGTCACAGCTCGTCACCCTTGCGACCGACGACCGAGCGCGTCTCGTGCCGATTGTGCGAAGCGGCGCAGACGCGCACCGCGGACTGCTTCGACCTCGACGACCTGACCGTTGACCAACGCGAACGCGACGCTGGTCACCAAACCCTGGCGAACGGCCGCTACGTCGAAGATCCGTGCGAGCTCGACGCTGCCCTCGATGGTCGACGGTCGTCCGGTCATGAACGTCGTCCGGCACACGAGGAGGCGCCGGTCGGTCACTGCGAGGAACA
This sequence comes from Acidimicrobiia bacterium, assembly GCA_038209365.1. Classification (GTDB taxonomy): domain Bacteria; phylum Actinomycetota; class Acidimicrobiia; order IMCC26256; family PALSA-610; genus DASQHW01. Next base: position 46,738 of record JBBQXS010000019.1, read on the forward strand.
TCTCGGGCCCCGCGGTCGGGAAGCCGGCAGCCTCCACGGCATGGCGCCAGTCCTCGTATGCGCGCTGGCGCATCCGCGCGGAGCCCAAGGCGAACGTCGCGCGCGCACTGGTCGCGGCGGCGCCCCGGAAGCTTGCGTGGGCGGCGGCGTACAGCTGCTCGTCCGGTTCGAGCTCGAGTGAGGACCGTCGCACCTCAGACGCGCTCGATGACGGTGCCCGTCCCGAGGCCACCGCCGCAACACATCGTCACGAGCGCATACTGGCCGTCGACGCGCTCCAGCTCGTGCAGCGCCGTCGTGACCAATCGCGCGCCGGTCGCCCCCACGGGATGCCCGAGGGCGATCGCCCCGCCGTTCGGATTGACCTTCGCCATGTCGGGTTTCACTTCGCGTTCCCACGCGAGCACGACCGAAGCGAAGGCCTCGTTGATCTCGATCACATCGAAGTCGTCGACGCGAAGACCGGTGCGCTCGGTGATCCGGCGCGTCGCGTCGATCGGACCGGTGAGCATCAACACGGGGTCGACGCCGACGAGACACTGATCGAGGAGCCGGGCGCGGGGCTTCATGCCGAGAGCGCGCGCACGCGCGGCGGTCATCATGAGCACTGCCGCGGCGCCATCGGTGATCTGCGAGGACGAGCCGGCGGTGTGCACACCGTGCTCGCGAGCGACGGGCTTCAGCTTGGCGAGCGCCTCGAGCGACGTCTCGCGCAGACCCTCGTCTCGGGCCACGCGGTGCGCCGTCCCCGTGGGCTTGCCGTCCTCGCCGAGATCGGGCGCGTCCACGGGGAGCACCTCGCGCTCGAACCGCCCTTCCGCCCACGCGTGTTGGGCGCGCTGTTGCGACTCGAGGCCGAACCGGTCGCAGTCGTCGCGGGTGACGCCCCACTTCTCGGCGATGCGCTCGGCGCCTTCGAATTGACTCGTCACTTCGTAGCGCTCGAAGTACGACTTGGGCGTCGGGCGCCCGAACTCTCCGCGAATCGCCGCACCGAGCGGGACACGGCTCATCGACTCGACGCCGCACGAGAGCGCGACGTCGACCACGCCTGCGCGCACCATGGACGCGGCGAGGTTCGTCGCCTGCTGCGACGAGCCGCATTGACTGTCGACTGTTGTCGCCGCAACCTCGAGCGGCAAACCGGCAGAAAGCCACGCCGTACGCGCGATGTTGAACGTCTGTTCGCCGACCTGGCTGACGCATCCTCCGACGACCTGTCCGACGTCTCGCGCGTCGATGCCCGACCGTTCGATCGCCGCTCGCTGTACCGTGCCGAGGAGCTCGGCCGGATGCACCGTCGCGAGACCCGCATTGCGGCGGCCGAGCGGTGAGCGCACCGCTTCGACGATGACGACGTCGTGGTCGGCGAGAGCGGCCAACGTAACTCCTCGGATCGCTTCTGCGTCGGAGCGATCGTAGTGGTGACCGAGCCGGTCACGCCTGGGATGGAAGGATGGACCCGTGCGCTTCTCTTCGATGATTGCTGCCGCGTGCTGTGTCGTGCTCTCGCTCGCGAGCTGCGGCGGTGACAACAAGGGCACCACGCCGAACGCAACCGTCGACGTGAATGCGTCGACCACCGTGCCTTCGTCGTCGACCCCGTCGAGCAGCCCATCCGTGACCGACGTGTTCCCGACCCAGCCCCTCCCGTGCCAGTCGGTGCCGGTGCCGAGCACGCCCGTGACGAGCCCGGCGCCGTCCGGAGCAGTGCTCCTCACGAACGTGCAGCGCAAGGGTGATTCGTGCGTCGATCACGTGGTCTTCGCGTTCACGAGCAAGACGTCGGACCCGCCCGGTTATTCGATCACCTACGGGAAGCCGCCGTTCACGCAGGACGCGTCGGGCCAGAGCGTCACGATCAAGGGCAGTGCCTTCATCGTCGTGAAGGTGTCACCCGGATACGGCTACGACTTCGAGAACGGCAGGCCGACGTACACGGGGAGCAAGCACATCACCCCGGCGGATGCGAACCACGTGACGGAGATCGTCGAGACCGGTGATTTCGAGGGTGTGCTCACGTGGGTGATCGGTCTCGACAGCAAGCGCGCGTTCACCGTCCAGGCGACGGGGAGTCCGCAGACGCAGCTCGTCGTCACTGTCGCCTGACGCACATCCTCAGCGGCAGTCGAGGATGACCTTGCCGAACGTCGCGTCGGACGCGAGCAGGTCGTATGCCTCGCCCGCGCGCTCGAGCGGCACGACGGCGTGCACGACGGGGGCGACCCGGCCGTCGGCGAGGAGGGGCACGACATCGCGCACGAACGCGCCGGTCGCCGCGGCCTTCTCCTCGGCGTCGCGCGGCCGAAGGACAGTGCCGATGAGGCGGAGGCGCTTCGCGAGCATCACGTGGACCGGGAGCGTCGCACGCGGCCCCGCGATCGCGCCGATACACACGATCCGGCCCTTGGTCGCGGCGGCGGCCACATCGACTTCGACGTATGCGCCGCCGACGAGATCGAGCGTCACGTGCGCGCCCTCTCCGGTCGCTTCGATGATCGACCAGGCGAGCGCGTCGACATCGAGTGTGCCGTCGTCATTCGTCGGGGGGACGACGCCGTCGTCGAGGCCGAGCGGCCGGCACCGCTCGACCTTGCCGGCGGTACGAGCGGTCCCGAAGACGCGCGCGCCGAACGCGCGGGCGAGCTGTACCGCCGCGGTACCGACTCCCGAGCCGACGGCGTGCACGAGGACCCATTCGCCCGCATGGAGGCATGCCAGCGTGACCATGGCATCGTGCGCGGTGATGAACGCCTCCGGCACGCCGCCCATCTGGACGAGATCGAGGCCGGGCGGCACCGACGCGCAGTGCGACGCGTGCACGACGACGTACTCCGCCTGGGCGCCACCGGCGATGACCCCGAACACGCGGTCACCGGGAGCGAGCCCGTCCACCGCCGATCCGACCCCGGTGACCTCGCCGGCGAACTCGAGGCCCGGGACGTCGGCCGGCACGCCCGGTGGTGGTGGATAGCGGCCGGCGCGTTGCAGGAGGTCGGCCCGGTTGAGGCCTGCTCCGTGGACCCGAACGAGGGCCTGATCGGCCTCGGGGGTCGGTACTGGCCGCTCGACGACGGCCAGGTCGCCTTGCACGATGGCCAGCGCGCGCACCGCGCGACGCTAGCCCCACCGGCGCTCCGTGGCGGGAGAAAGGCGCCGGTTCGGGGCATTCTCCGCCGTCGGTACCCTCGTGCTCATGGCCGGTGGGCTCTCGATCATGGACGACGACGGGAACGAGGTCGTGCTCGACGACTGCGAGGCCGACAGCCTCCTCGCAGTGACGTGCCGCCTCGACGCGGCGACGGTGTCGGCGTGCCCGGACTGCCGCTCGCGTGTGCTCGCGACCGTTGCTCTTCTCGACGTGCTCGACGCGGCGCCTCCGCACGCTCGGGGCGGTGAGCTGGTCGAGCTCGCGGACGATGCACCGACGCTGCACCTGTACGTCGTCGACGTCGGGAGCGAGTGCGAACATCTGCGCTGGCGCGACCCGCTCTTCGACGAGTGGTACGAGATCGCCGAAGCTGCCGGGCCGCACGCCCGGCAGTGACGATCAGGCGTAGCGGACCAGTTCGGCGTACGCGTCGCGCAGGTCGACGAGGAACGCCTCGGGGTCGACGACCGCGGCCGGGTCGATGTTGCATCCCAGATGCAGCTCGTCGCAATAGCTCAGCATCGTGACATTCAGCGGGCTGCCGGTGCGCGGTCCGAACGGATAGTTCGCGAGGATGCGGGAACCGGCGAGATACAGTGGCTGCGGGCTGCCGCGCAGGTTCGACGCCGCGAAGTCGATCGTGCGCGTCTGCGAGCGCGTGAACGACACGAGCAGCGAGGTCGGCAGGCCGGAGACCAACCCGGCGAGGCCCGCGGCCGCGGTCACGGCGCTCTCGCCCTTCGCGGTCTGCAGCCGGTCGTGCATCTCCTTGAACAGGGCCGCGACGTCGTGGGCCGGTTGGATCGGTACGAGGACTCGCACCGGCGCGAAGGCGTTCGTCGTTTCGCGGTCACCGCGCTGGCGGGTGCTCACGGGCATCGCGACGCGCAGCTCCTCGACGTCGGAGCCGAAGCGTTGGTGGTAACGACCGAGCGCACTCGCGAGACCCGTGACGAAGGCATCGTTGACGCTCCCGCCGAGACTTCGCGCCGCGGCGCGCATTTCGCCGAGCAGGAGCCGATGCACCTCGAATCGGCGGCGTAGCGATCGGTCGGTCAGCACGTCGGAGCGGGCCGGGTCCGAGACGAGCGTCTGGCGTTGCAGCGAGCCGACGAATCGGGCTGCTTCACCGGCTCGTGACGGCAGGTCGAGCGGATGGGCCAATGCCTGCCCGGCCGTGCCGATCGCGTTCCGGAGGGCGCTGATCTGGCGGGCGGCCGCGTCGGAGATCGCGTGTCTCGTGACGTCGAGCGGGGTGTCGTGGCGGGCCGCATCCGGCGACTCGGCGTCGTCCGGCGCGCCCGACGGATCGGGATCGCGTTCGAAATCCACCATCGCGAGGGAAAGTCGCAACCCGCCCACGCCGTCGGTGATCGCGTGATGCACCTTCTGCAGCAACGCGGCGCGCCCGTCGGCCATCCCGTCGATGATCGTGAATTCCCACAGCGGGCGCGCGCGGTCGAGTGATTGCTCGGAGAGCGAACCGCACAGGTCGAGGAACGCGCGCTCGTCGGCGGGCGGAGGGACGCCGACAACGCGGACGTGCGTCTCGACGTCGAGGTTCGGGTCGTCGGCGAACTCGGGCGGCACGAGGCGCAACGGCGCGCCGATCACGCGCTGGCGAAGGCGTGGAATCGCCGCGAGCGCGCGTTCCATCGTCGCGCGAATGCGTTCGTTGCTCGGCCGCCGGTCGAGGATCGTGAGGTTGCAGAAGTCGGATCGGAGCGCCGGATCCTTCTCGACGGCCCACATGATCGCTTCCGTATCGCTCATACGCATGAGAGAAAACTATGCGCGACGCGTCGGCGCGACCCAGAAAACTAGCGAGGGACGCTGGTCTGCTTGAACTCGTTCAGGTCGGCCCACGCGAACAGGTCGAGGGTCCGGTCGATGTCTTCGGGGTTCTTGCGGTCCATGAAGCGAACGAACACGGCCCGGTCCTCGACGACGAACGTCGGCACGCCGAACATCGCGTGCCGTTTCACGGCTTCGGTGTGCTCCTGCGCCAGCTTCTCCAACGGCCGCCCGGAAGCCACCTCGGCCTCGAGGGCGTCGACGTCGAGCCCGACCGACTTCGCGATGTCTCGCAGCACTTCCGGCTTGGCGATCTTCTGACCCTCGTCGTGACGGGCCGCGAACGCGGCGACGTGCCATGCATTGAAGGTGTCGGGGATCTTGTCACGCACCGCGATGCCCCAGAGCAGCGCGTTCACGCCGGTGCCCCACGCCGAGGGCTCGCGTTCCCACACGGCGGGATCGCCCTCTTCGACGTGCACCTGGTCGAGCGAGAAGGGGACGAAGGTGACATCCCAGTCCCGGCCCGCCTCGAGACCGGCCACCACCGACTCGTGGGCGTTCCGGGCGAACGGGCAGCGGTAGTCGAAGCTCACTGCGAATTGACGGGCCACGCGGGCCTCCTTGATGCGACTGCACTTCTTTGGGGCAAATCTCCGGGGCACTTCTTTGGGGCAGTTCTCCGGGGCAACCTGCCCAGCATGGCCGTCATTCCCCGCCGTTCACAAAGGGTCGCATTGTGAACCCCAGGGCCAGGCCGAGCGCGGCGCCCGCGACGACGTCGGAGCCGTGGTGCAGGCGCACGTACACCCGGGTCGCGGCGACGGCCGCCGCGACCGCGTACCAGGGCCCGCCGCCGAGCAGCGTCGCCGCGCAGAAACCGGCGGTGGCGTGCCCGGACGGGAACGAGCTCGTGATGGGGCGGCGCAGGCCGTGCCGGAAGGCGATCTGGGCGTAGTCGAACGGACGCACCCGGTTGAACAACGATTTCACCGGACCGTTGCTCACCGCGGCTTCGACACCCATCGCGGCGGCGAACCGGGCTGCGCCGTCGAGGTCACCGCCGCGCAACAACGCGCGCGTCACGCCGCACGCGTGCCACAACAACCCGTGGTCCGCCGCGCTCGACAGCCGGTAGACGACACCGTCCATCGCCCGCGAGCGAATGCGGTCGACCGCCGTGTCGACCTCCTTGTCGAACGCGACGATCAGCTCGGCAACCCTCACCCACGCCCACCCGCTCCGAAGGCCGCTCGAGCCGCGCGCCGGCGCGCCTTCGCCGCCCTCGGGTGCGTCATACGAAGACGAGCGGGAGCTGCGGCCGGCCGTCGCGTTCGGACTGGCGCGCCAGCAGGGTCGGCCGAGCGAGATCGGGCCGGCCGCCATACTCCGGGCAGAACTCACGGAACGAGCAGAACGTACACAACGCCGACGGCCGGGGCCGGAAGTCGTCACGCGCGCACGCAATGCGCACCGCCTTCATCACCGCGCCCGATTTCACTTCGACGCCGCGCAGCGACTGATCGGACGGGCACGTGATGATCCGCTCCGGCTTCGACAGGTACAGCAACTGCACCCGTGCGGGACGGCGGCCGAACATCCGCTCGCACAACAGCGAGTAGATGTGTACACCCGCCAAGCTCTTTTGCTCCCAGCCCTCGCTCGGTGCGCTGCCGGTCTTGTAGTCGGTGACGACCAGTTCGCCGTCCTCGTCGAGCTCGAGCCGGTCGATCACGCCGCGGATGACGACGCCCGTGCTCGTCTCGGCAGTGACGCGCAGCTCGAGGCCCAGGACCTTGACCTCGCGCGGGTCTTCCATCTCGAAGTAGCGCCGAACGAGCTTCTCGGCGTCGCCGTGGAACGTGGCCCACTCCTCGTCGGTCAGCGAGAGCTCCGCGAACTCGGGGTGGGCGGCGAGCTCCGACGCGGCGCGGCCGAGGTCGGCGAGCGCGTTGTCGACGGTGCGGTCGGCAGGCGGGCGCCACAACAGGTGCTGGAGCGCGAGGTGCACGAGCGTGCCCTTGCTCGCGGGCGCCGACGGTGGTTCCGGCAGCCGCTCGATGTACGAGAAACGGAAGGAGAGGGGGCAGCTCGTGAACGTCCCCATCGAGCTGGGTGAGAGCGACTGCGGGAAGGGGTGCGCGGACGCCCGCGCCGCCTCCGAAGTGGTCTCCGCCGTCATGACTCGAAGATACAGCCGGGGTGTGCCAGTCACGGTGGATGACCTACGGTCTGGGCGTGAAGGTGGACACCGGAGTCATGGCGCCGTCGCTGGGGGACATCGGCCCCCGCGCCCGGGAGCTCGAGGAGATGGGCTACGACGGGCTGCTCACCGCGGAGACGGGCCACGACGCGTTCCTGCCGCTCGCGCTCGCAGCCGAGCACACCGAGAACATCGAGCTGGCGACCGGCATCGCGGTGGCGTTCGCGCGCACCCCGATGGTCCTGGCCTACACCGCGAACGACCTGCAGCAGATGTCGAACGGGCGCTTCATCCTGGGTCTGGGATCGCAGATCAAGCCGCACATCGAGAAGCGCTTCTCCATGCCGTGGTCGCACCCGGCTCGCCGCATGCGCGAGTACATCCTCGCGCTGCGTGCCATTTGGAGCGCGTGGAACGACCAGACGCCGTTGAAGTTCGACGGCGAGTTCTACCGCCACACGTTGATGACACCGTTCTTCGCGCCGCCGGCCAACCCGAACGGGGCGCCCAAGGTCTTCTTGGCGGCGGTCGGCGAGAAGATGACAGAGGTCGCGGGGGAGGTCGCCGACGGGATCATCATCCATGGCTTCACCACCGAGCGTTACGTGAAGGAGGTGACGGTCCCCGCGATCGAGCGGGGACTCGAGACCGCCGGCCGTGACCGGTCGACGTTCCAGATCTCGGGGCCGCTGTTCGTCGTCACGGGGACCGATGAGAAGGAGCTCGCCGAGGCCGAGCGCGGTGTGAAGCAGCAGATCGCGTTCTACGGCTCGACTCCCGCGTATCGCGGCGTGCTCGAGCTCCACGGCTGGGGCGACCTGCAAACCGAGCTCAACACGCTCTCGAAGCGCGGCGAGTGGGTGCAGATGGGCGAGCTCATCGACGACGACATCCTGCGGACGTTCGCGGTCGTAGCCGAGCCGGAGGGTGTCGGCGGTGAGCTCAGGCGGCGTTACGGCGGGATCGTCGACCGCTGCTCGTTCTACGCGCCGTACCGCAGCGACCCCGAGCGCTGGTCGCGCGTCGTCGACGACCTGAAGTCCGCCTGACTCAGCTCGCGGGCTGTTGCTGCTCCTGCTCTTGCTCGGCGGCGTGGTCGACGATCGCTTTGGTGATGGCGGTGATCGCGCGGTTCACGAATTCGCCGCCGCTTCCGGTCACCCATTCACATGATGCGGCCGGCTGGTCGAGCTGACCGGTGAATCTCGGCATCACGTACTGCGCGAACAGCTCGAAGCTGCGCCTCGTCGCGGCGGGCGAGGCCCAGTCGTGACCGAACAGGAGGAACGTCCCGAAGCCGCCCGACTCGTCGACCAATGACTGGATCTTGTCGATCGCGTCGTCGGGTGTGCCGATCACGGCAAAGCCGTCCTCGTCGACGTTCGCGATGATCTCCTCGGCGGTGTCACCTCGCGTCGGACCGGCCGGGAGCACGTGGGTGAAGTAGTGCGAGAACGGCACGATGCCGTACTCCACGTCCTTGCGCGCCTGCGCTTTGGTCTCGGCGAGGTGCATCGGGCCGACGAGGCGCCACTTGGCGCGATCGGCGGTGTGCCCGTGCTTCGCGGCGACCTCGTTCCACGTCTTCCAGTGCGTGCCGATCGCGTCGAAGCCCTGCTTGGTCGTTGCCGCGATCGAGAGCAGCCCGGCGCCGTGCTTGCCCGCAGCACGCGCGCCGGTCGGCGAGATCGACGCCGCAACCGCGACCTCGAGCATCGGCTCGCTGTACGGCTTCAGCTGCAGACGCGCGTCCTGCAAGGTGAACCAGTCGGTCTTCATCGTGACGACCTCGCCGTGCAGAAGCGCCATGATCGCGTCGAGCGCTTCGTCCATGCGCGGGCGCTGCATCTCGGCGGGGATGCCGAGCATGTGCGCGTCCGACGTCAACTGCCCGGGTCCGCAGCCGAGCATCGCGCGGCCGCGCGTGAGGTGGTCGAGCAGCACGAAACGGTCGGCGAGCATCAGCGGATGGTGATAGGGCAGCGAGTTGACGCCGCTGCCGAGACGCAGATGCTTCGTCCGCTGCGCGGCCGCGGCGATGAACACCTCGGGCGACGCGATGATCTCGTAGCCCCCGGAGTGGTGCTCGCCGATCCACGCCTCGTGGAACCCGAGGCGGTCGAGGAGCTCGAGCAGCTCGAGGTCACGCTCGAGGGCCAGCGTCGGGTTCTGGCCGGTCGGGTGAAAGGGCGCCATGAACAGGCCGAAGCGCATCCACCCATTCGACTCGCGTCTTGACCGCTCGGTCAACTATGCAGCCGCACTTGGCATGTTTACGCGGGGTGGTTAGGTTGCCACCGGGGCGAGCCTGACAGGGGGATGGCGTGTGAGAGGTCTATTGCGGAGCCGGAGCACGCTCGTGCTGGTGGCGATGACGGTCATCGCGACGACCGTGACGTTCGCGGCCGCCGGCACCGCGGCCGCCAAAAAGGCAGGGCCCGGCGGTGGCGACATCACCAAGATCGATCACATCGTCGTCCTGATGCAGGAGAACAGGTCGTTCGACCACTACTTCGGTCTGTTGCACAATGAGGGTCAGCCGCACTCGAGCAACGAGCCGAAGCGCGGGAACCCGAACCCGTTGGCTCCGCACGAGAAGATCCGTCCGTTCCTCCAGCCGAACCTGTGCGAGGTGGCCGACCTCGCCCACGGTTGGGACGCGACGCATCGCGAGATCAACGGCGGCAAGATGAACGGCTTCACGGCCGAGAACGTCGACCCGGACGACCCGACCGGGAGTCGCGCGATGGGCCGGTACGACAAGGGCGCGCTGCCCTTCTACTACGCGCTCGCGAACGAGTTCGCGGTCGCGGATCGCTATTTTGCGTCGGTCCCCGGTCCGACGTTCCCGAATCGCTTCTACCTGCTCGCCGGCTCGTCATTCGGCCACATCAGCAACGACTTCCCGCCGGCAGGAGGCTTCCCGCAAAAGACCATCTTCGGGTCGCTCGAAGCCGCGCACGTGAGCTGGAAGATCTACCTCTCGTCGGCGCAGGTCGAGCTGCTGTTCAGCGACATCACCTCGCACCCCGACAACGTCGCCCCGCTCTCCGAGTACTACACGGACGCTGCGAACGGCACGCTGCCGCAGGTGTCGTTCGTCGAGTCAGAGCCGTTCGGGGCGGGAGAGAATGACGAGCACCCGCCCGCGAACCCGCAGTTGGGCCAGCGGTTCACCCACGACCTGGTCAAGGCGCTGGCTGCGAGCCCGAACTGGGCGTCGTCGGCGTTCTTCTTGGTCTACGACGAGCACGGCGGGTACTACGACCACGTGAAGCCGCCGAAGGCGGTGCCGCCCGATGACATCGCGCCCATCGGTCGACCCGGTCAGGCGTTCGACAGCTACGGCGTCCGTGTGCCCGCACTGGTGGTGTCACCGTGGGCGAAGGCGCATTCGGTGTCGCACACGGTGTACGACCACACGTCGGTCCTGAAGTTCATCGAGACGCGCTTCGGGCTTCCGGCGCTGACCCGCCGCGACGCTGCTGCCGATCCGATGCTTGGCATGTTCGACTTCTCGCACATATCGAATCCGCACCCGAACCTTCCGGACGCGCCGATCGATCCCGCGGGGGTCGCGCAGTGCGCGGCTGTGAACGGGTGACCTGACTCAGACCGACGACGGCAGCTGGGAGTTGATCCACGTGTCGAGCGTGGGTCCGCTCTCGAAGCTGCAGATCAGCGCGTAGCGCGGCGCGCCACCGGTGTGCACGACGACGTGCCAGAGACGCTGGGTGTCGAGCACGAACCGCGCGCCCTTGTGCAGCGGAAGCCGCACCTCCGTCGACGGATCGGGCAGGCCGTCGGGCCCGGTGTCCATCAACAACATGTAGCTGTCGGGGAAGTCGGTGAGCTCCAGCCAGGTCCGCACGACCCAACCTTGGTCGTCCGGGTTGAAGCGGTTGTTGTCGTCGCGGTGGAAGCTCCGGAACGCGGTGTCATGGTCCTGCGGCTCGAGCTTGATCGTGCGCACGCGTCCGAAGTCCGCGCCCACGCTCTCGACGTAGCGCTTGAGCGTCGGGCACTTCTCGGCGTTGGGCGTGAAGCGCGCGCCCTTGTCGGGACGCTCGTCGCCCTTGTGCCAAAAGCCTCGGCAATCGAGCTGGCCGTCGGCGGTGGCGATCGGCGCGAAGTTGGTGTCGCCGCCGCTCTTCCAGTCCATGTATTCGAGCTCGACGTACTCGCCGGCGGGCACCTCGAACGGCAGGTCGGTCAGCTGCACGAATCCGCGGGCGGCGAGCGCGTCGGGACGCGGGTGCCGGGTGTCGAGCGGGATCTCACACGACCAGTGATCGGCCGTCGGCCAGAACGCCGTGCTCATCGACGGAAAGTCTACGGACGGAAGCGGCGAGATCGCGGACGCTAGACGGGAAGGTTGCCGGTGGCAGCCTTGGTCGTCCCGTGATCGCGGAACGCCGAGATCGCACGTTCGGCGGTGCGCATCAGGTGGATCTCGTCGGCGCCGTCGGCGAAGCGGGCCCAACGCGCGTGCAGGAACATGTCGGCGAGCGGGGTGTCCTTCGAGTAGCCGAGCGCGCCGTGCACCTGGATGGCCCGGTCGATGATCCGGTTCAGCGAATTGGCCACGAAGTGCTTCGTCATCGACACCTCGCTCTTGAAGTCTTCCTTGCGGTCGATCTTGTAGGCGGCGTGCAGCACCATGAGCTTGCACTGGTACAGCTCGATCGTCGACTCCGCGATCATCCACTGGATTCCCTGCTTCTCGGCGAGCAGCGAGCCGTGCGAGAAGCGGTTCAGCGAACGATCGACCATCAGATCGAGCGCCATCTCCGCCTGCGCGATCCAGCGCATGCAGTGCGCGAGCCGCGCCGGACCGAGCCGGTACTGGCCGAGGAGGTGGCCCTGGCCGCGGCCGCCGAGCATCTGGTCGTCGTGTACGCGCAGGTCCTCGATGCGAATCTCGGAGTGTCCGCCCGGACCGTGCATGGTCTCGATCTCGCGCACCTCGGTCCATCCGTCGGACGGCAGGTCGACGATGAACGCGCTGTTCGCGGCCTGCGGGATGTCGGGCTCCTGCTCAGTGCGCGCGATCAGGATCGCGAACCGGGCGCGATGCGCGTTGCTGATGAACCACTTGTGGCCGCTGATCACCCACTCGTCGCCGTCCTTGTAGGCCCACGTCTTGATCAGCGTCGGGTCGGAGCCGGCAACTTCGGGCTCGGTCATGGCGAAGCAGGACGCGCTGACGCCTTCGCACAACGGCTTCAGGTACTTCTGCTTCTGCTCCTCGGTGCCCCAGTGCAACAGCGTGTGCATGTTGCCCTCGTCGGGCGCCTGCGCGTTGATCGCGAACGGGCCGAAGCTGCTCTTCGCCGCTTCGGCCTGCACCATCGCGAGCTCGACGTGGCCGAGTCCCATCCCGCCCCACTCCTTGGGCATGTGGGGCAGCCAGAGCCCGCGCTCCTGCGCGGCCTTGCGCATCTCGATGATGCCTTCGATGAGCTGCTTGCGGTCGTTGCGATCCCATCGTTTCTCGATGGGGCGCACCACTTCGTCGACGAGCGCGCGCACGCGGTCGCGGATGTCCTCGAGCTCGGGGGAGAGGCTGAAGTCGATGGCCATCCCCGCAGTTCACTTCCCGCTTGACTACCTGGTCAAGACCCGTCACCGCTGGAGACCACTCGGAAGTTCGCCGTGGCGACGACCGCTCCCGACGCCTTGTCCCGTGCAATCACCGTGCCGGTTGTCTCTCCTGGTGCCTTCAGCCCGACGTCGGCTCGAATGCGGTGTGCGCTGCATGGCGCCGCGCACGCAGGATCAGGATCATTGATGGGGTCGTACGTGATCGTCGCGATCGTCGGGTCCGAGCTGTCGAACTCGAAGAGGTATCCGTCGAGGTTCGCCACCTCTGTACAGGTCGCGGCGTTGAGCAACCGGGCCGAGATGGCGCCGCTGGAGTCGACCGGATCGGACGACGGATCGAGCACGTATTGGCTCGTCGGGTTCGCACAGGCGGGCGGCCGTCGGAAGGCCTCGAGACGCAGGTTCGTGAAGTGCAGACGGACGCTGTGTTGCGAAAGATCGACGTCGCCCTGGAACGCGGAGCCGAGCGGGGTGCGGAACCGCTCACCCGAAGAATAGATCCCATCGTTCTCGGCCTTGTTGTCGTACGCGCGGATCTGGTCGACCCACCAGTCCGTGGCGTCGGCCGCGAAGGAGAAGTACACGCGCATATTGACGCCGTGCTCGTCCCACTCGAGCTCGAGGGTCTGATGGTCGTCACCGGGATCGGTCCCCACGTAGACGCGCGTGTCCTTCGCCGTGAAGCGCTTGCCGTACGCTTCGACGAAGAAGGCGTCAGCGTCGAGCTTCACTTGGTGGGTCTCGAAGTGCACGGCGGGCACCCCGGGCGCTCCCGCAACGGGTGGCTTCACCTCGACGCGCTTCCCGCTCCCGCCGATGTTCATCACTCCGACGACGAGCGCGGCAACCGCCGCGATCGTGCCGAGGGCGCCGAGCGTGGTGCGCGTGCGGCGGCGTTTGCGTTGCTCGTCGAGCAGAGCGACCGACGCGACAGGAACGGCCGACCACTCGCGTCTCGTGTCGGGAAATGCGCGCGCCTGGGCGTCGAACAGCTCGGCGAGGCGCGCCTCGAGCTCGGCGTGGGTCTTGGCGCTCATTGCTCGATTCCCTTCTTCAGTTGCTCCAGCGCTCGAGACGCGAGCGATTTCACGGTTCCGGGTCGGCACCCGAGCGCGTCGGCGATCTCGGCCTCACTCAAGTCGTCGTGGTAGCGGAGTACCAGCACCGCCCGTTGCCGGTAGGGCAGCGCGGCGACGGCATCGGCGAGCTCGTCGAACGCGAAGTCGGTGGCGGCCGGCTCGGCGAGCATCGGGAGCTTGGTGCGCTCCGTCGTCTTCTGCCGGTGCCAGTTGTGGCACACGTTCACGAGCGTGGTCCGCAGGTACGCGGGCGGATGCTCGGCTCGATGCCACTTGGGATACATCCGGGCGAAAGCCTCCTGCGCGAGATCCTCGGCCGCACCTGCGTGTTGGGTGAGCAGACCCGCCAGCCGGACCGCGCCCGGCCACGCCTCCCGGTAGAAGCGTTCGAACTCCTCGCCATCGGGGACCGAGTCGGAGGGGGTCGCCGCCTGCATCATGCTCATGCTCCCAAAGACACGGGAGGCACGTCGTCGGTTCCGCACCGGTTGAAGGTGGCCGAGATGCGACCGGGATGGAAGCATCGGCCTGTGGGCCGGCGACTCGACGGCAAGGTGGCACTGATCACCGGCTCGACGCGGGGCATCGGGCGCGCGATCGCGGAGCGGTTCGCGTTCGAAGGGGCGAGCATCGTGGTGACCGGCCGCACCGAACCGGCGGGCACGGCGGTCGAGCAAGCGATCCGGGACGGTGGCGGCGAGGCGACGTACGTGCAGAGCGACCTCGCGCGTGAAGACGACGTTGCCCGCGCGGTGCAGGTCGCGGTCGACCGCTACGGCGCACTCACCACCCTCGTCAACAACGTGGCCCCGACCGATCTCGTCGGCCCGGGGCGCGGCGACTGTTCGCTCGCCGAGATCACCGACGGCGCCTGGGACAGCATCATGACGGTCGCACTCAAGCAGCTGATGTGGTGCGCCCGATATGCAGTGCCACACCTCGCCGCGGCCGAGCACGCGTCGATCGTCAACATCTCGTCGGCGGCGTCGATGCGGGGCACGGCCGGACTCGATGCCTACACGGCGGCCAAGGGCGCCATCAACGCCTTGACGCGCTCACTTGCGGTGGAGCTCGCGCCGCAGGGCATCCGCGTGAACACGATCGTGTGCGGCATGGTCCTGACGAGCGACGGGGCGTTCAAGATGATGGAGCATCCCGTGATCGGGCCGGCGACACGCGCGCTGCACCTCACGCGCCTCGGCCTCCCGGAGGACATCGCCAATGTCGCGCTGTTCCTCGCATCCGACGAAGCGGCGTACATCACCGGCGTGAACCTGCCCGCGGACGGCGGGCTTCTTGCCAAGATGGCCGTGCCCGACATCTCGGCCGCCGACCTGCAATTGGATTGAGCCCGTGGTGCACTCCCGGCTCTCGGTACGTCGTGGGGGGCGTCGTTCGACGACGATCTGGCGATGTGGGAGCGGCTCGGCGTCGACCACGTCGGCTTGTCCTTGCGCAAATGCGAGGAGGTGGGTCTCGACGTGGCCGCGCGGCGTGTGCGCGCGGCCGGCTTGCGTGTCAGCAACATCGTGGAGTGTGGTTGGTGTGCGCTCGACGACCGTGGGACGTGGCCCGCGCACCGTGACCGCTTGGGAGCGGCACTCGCGACGTTCGGCGCGATGACGGTCGTCACGACCGGTCCTGCCGCTGCGCTCGAATGGGATGCGGCGGCCGATGCGTTCTGCGCGCTCGTCGCACCGCTCGACGGCACACGTCTCGCGGTCGAGAACACGAGTGCAATGCGCGTGGACCTCTCGTTCGTCACGACGCTGCGCGACACCATCGATCTCGCACAGCTTGCGGGTACGCGCACGTGCGTCGAAGTCAACTCGTGTTGGGCGGAACGCGACGTCGCCCGAACGCTGGGCCGCGCCGGTCGCGCGCTCGCACACGTCCAGCTCAGCGATTGGCGCATCGGCAGCCTCAGCACGCCGGATCGCTGTGTGCCGGGCGACGGCGACATTCCTCTCGCGAGGATCGTGCGGCACCTCGATGCCGCCGGATACCGCGGCGCTTTCGAGCTCGAGCTCGTGGGGCCGCAGATCGAGCACGAGGGGTACGAGGCGGCGATCGCACGCGCGCTGGCACGTGCTGACGCGCTGTTAGGCGAGTCCCTTGCCAAGCGTGGGGACGAGTCGCTGCACTGAGCCCGGCATCGTCACGGCACGGAGCTTCGGGACCACACGGGCGATCGTCGGGGAGTCTCGGTGTTGCGCGAGCGCGTCGTGGTCGGCGAACAGCTCGTAGGACACGACCAGATCGGGGTCGTCGTCGACGGTGTGAAACGTGTACACGAGCGTGCCCGGCTCGTCCGTTTCTGCCGCGGCAACGAGCTCTTGCAGGATCGTCAGCAGCTCGTCTCGGCGTCCGGGCTGGGCGCGCATCGTCGACATGTAGGCGATCACGCGCGGGACGGTAGCCTCGCCCCGTGCGTGCGGCGATTGCTCGGAACGGCAAGTTGCGCGTCGACGACGTGACCGATCCCCGCCCGGCGGCGGGCGAGGCGCTGGTGGCCGTGAAGGCGTGCGGGATCTGCGGCTCCGACCTGCATGCGCTCGTGTACGCGGACGAGCTCGTCGGCGCCGCCCGCGAGATCGGCGCGCCGCTCGTGTTCGATCCGTCGCGCGACTACATCATGGGCCACGAGTTCGCCGCCGAGGTGTTGGAGCTCGGCCCGGAGACCGTCGGTGTTCCCGTCTCGCCCGGCGACCTTGTCACCTGCTTGCCGATCGCCCTCACACCCACCGGGATCGAACCCGTCGGCGCGTACTCGAACACGTACAACGGCGGGTATGCGGAGCTGATGCGGCTGACGGCGGGCATGTGTCTCAAGGTGCCGAACGGCCTCGATCATCGGCGCGCGGCGCTCACCGAGCCCATGGCGGTCGGCCGCCACGCGGTCGCCCGATCGGCGATCGCACCTGCCGAAGCCGCGGTCGTGCTCGGCGCGGGTCCGGTAGGACTGGCGGTCGTCGCAGAGCTCCGACGAGCCGGCATCGAGACCATCGTCGTCTCCGACTTCTCGCCGCGCCGGCGCGAGGTCGCGCTCGCGATGGGCGCAACGGCCGTGGTCGATCCCGCGCAGGAACAGCCCATGGACGCGTGGCAGCGCGAGGACGGCCGGCGCGCGCCCGTCGTGTTCGACGCGATCGGTGTCCCCGGCACTCTCGCCTCAGCACTCCTCGCGGCGCCCGCGAACGGCCGCGTGTGCGTCGTCGGCTCGTGTATGCAGACCGACACGCTGCGGCCGGTGCTCGCGCAGGCGAAGCAACTCACGGTCGTGTTTTCGTTCGCCTACGACCCGTTCGAGTTCGCCGACACGTTGCGCGCGATTGCAGAGGGCGAGATCGACGTGACGCCCATGATCACGGGCACGTGCGGGATCGACGGAATACCGGCCGCGTTCGACGCGCTCGGGCACCCCGACGACCACGTGAAGATCCTGGTCGAGCCCGGCGGGCCCGCCGAGCCCGCGGCCGTGTGACCCGGCTCAGCTCTCGACTTTCTTCTTTATCTCGAGCACGGAGCCTTCGTAGATCGGCAGGAAGAGGCCGAGCAGCTCGTCGGGCGTCACCTCGACGGCCCACGTGACGTGCGAGCCCTTGCCTTCCGGCGCGACGGCGATCGTCACGAGATGCGATTCGAGGTTGCCGATGGGTGACTCGATGAGGCTGTACGAGATTGCGTGTGCTTCCTCATCGAGGCCGCGCAGTTGCTCTTTGACCTGCATGCCCATCATCCCGAGCGTGCGCACGTCACCTTCGACCGTGCACGTCTCGACACCGGGCATCCATTCCGCAATGCCGCCGAACTCGCGCAGGAGCTTCCACACGTCGTCGGGGCTGCGGTCGATCGAAACTTCTGCTTGTCCGCTGGCCACTACATGGCTCCTCGCTGCGCTGCATCCGGACGGCCGGGCGATCCTTACACGGACCACGCGCCGGGCGCACGGAGCACGCCACGGCGCCAGCGATCGGGTGTGCCGAGGATCGCGCGTGGATAGTCCTCCCACATCCAGCGCGCGAAGTTGCGCCGTGTCCAGGGCGTGAGATCGGCGGCGCGGATCGCTGCTCGGGCGCCGAGCGGCGAACGCAACACCCGCTGGAGCCGGCCCGCGAATCTCAGGTCGCGCCCCAGCGACCGGTGCACCAACGCCGGGTAGTCCGTCCCCGTCGCGATCGCGTCGACCGCGAGCATGCCCGTCTCGATCGCCTGCGCGATGCCTTCGCCGGTCATCGGGTCGACCACGCCCGCGGCGTCACCGACGAAGAGCACCCGCCGTCCGTGCGTCAGGCGGGCGGGGGAGTAACGGGTCGGAATCGGCCACGCATGCACCTGTTCGCACGGGCGCGCCTCCGGGCCGAGAATCTTGCGCAGCCGCGTACGCGACAGCAGATCGGGCCACAACGCCTTCAAGGCGCGACCGCTCCGCCCGTCCGAACGCAGCACGCCGTAGCCGACGTTCGCCCGCCCGCCCGGCAGCGGGAACACCCATGCGTACCCCGGCAGGAGGTCACGCTCGAACAGCACCCACAGCCGCGCGTCCGCCACGCCTTCGAAGTACTGGCGCACCGCGTGCCATTCGCCGAGGTCCCGGGGTGCCTCCGGCTCCAACGCGCGCCGCACCGGTGACCAGTGTCCGTCGGCGGCGATCACGTACCGCGCTTCGAGGTCGTCGATCCGCACGTGATCGTCGTGGACGACCACCTTCTCCACATCGTGGTTCTCGTGAACCTCGACGCCTCGGCCGCGCGCCTCCGCGACGAGCGCCGCGTCGAGGTGGCGGCGCGGCACGACGGCACCGTGCAACCCGTCGCGTCCCATCGGCAGCACCGCGTGCCGGCCGCTCGGCGACACGATCACTGTCTCGTGCACGGGCATCGGAGTGAGCGCGTTATAGGACACGCCGAGTCGCTCGAGCAATCGCAGCGCATTCGCGGTGAGACCGTCGCCGCACGTCTTGTCGCGGGGGAACGTCGCCTTGTCGAGGCACACGACGTGCAGTCCCCGCTCGGCCGCCGTGATCGCGGCTGCGGTACCGGCGGGACCGGCTCCCACGACGACGACGTCGGCCCTTTCCATCGGGACCGACGGTACCGGCCCGCGTCGGGCTCAGCGCACTTCGGCCCGCGCAAAGATCACGTTCGAGAGCGCGACGAGCACGAGGACCCAGATCGCGGTCAGGGTCACGCCGCCCGCCATCGTACGGATGCCGTTCTCGAAGATCGGGTTCGTCCGCTTCGGGTCGGAGATCACCGTCAGCAAGGCCCGCAGGGGGTTGTAGTGGGAGAGGAAGCCGAACGGCTTCGACGTCGGTTCGATGAGGAAGAGGAGCGGGAACTGCACGAAGAACACGACGATTGCCGCGGTCGTGCGCTTGGTCACGAGCGTCACGGAGTACGCCATCACGGCCGCCAGCGCGGCGGCGGCGGCGATGCGCAACCCGTCGCCCGCCCGGTCCCACCAGAACGCCCCGTCGACGCCTTCGACGACACCTTTGAGCTCGCTCCCGACGTACATCGACGCGGCGATCAGTCCCGAGACGAGGAGTGACACGACGCCGGCCCCGATCGCGACGGCAGCAGCCTTCGACATGTGCACGCGCGTGCGTCGCGGTTCGAACAGGAGCTGGGTGGTGAGCGAGCCGACGTTGAACTCGGCGCCGACGAACGATGCTCCCAGCACGATCGCGACGAACACCAGCGCGACACCCGTTCCCTCGAGCACGTCCTTCAGGTCCTTCCCGACGTTCGTGCGCGTATCCGATGTCGAAAACGTGAACGTCCCTGTGCCGGCGAACGGGTCGTCGGGGTTCTCACCCACGTGAGAGCTCGCGCCGGGCGGCACGAAGAACGTATCCGGCTTGTCGACGGTCCGTGTGCTCGCGGGCTTGCCGCGCACCGTGCCGATCGTGACGGCCGCGAGCACGATCAGCACCGCGAGCAACAACGCGCCGCGCACGATTCGGCGCGCGAAGAAGCGGCGCAGCTCGGTGTCGAGTTGCCTCACGCCTGCTCCTCCGTCAACTCGAGGAAGACCTCTTCGAGGGAACGCGCCACGGGAGTGAGCTCCGACAAGAAGATGCCCGCTTCGGCGAGGGTGCGGGTGACGGATTCGGCGGACGCGGCGCCGACGTCGACGACGAACGCGCCGTCGCCGTCCGGGTTCACCATCCATCCCGACCGTCCGAGCACGTCCGGCGCGCGTCCGTCGCTCGCGCGCACGCGGTAGCGCCCGGTGGTTCCGCGCAGGAGCTCCTCCACGCGCCCATCCGCGATGCATTTGCCGTGCGCGACGATCGCGACGCGGTCACATGCGTGCTCGACCTCCGAGAGGATGTGGCTCGACACGAAGACGGTCCGCCCTTCGGCCGCGAGCCCCCGCATCAACGTGCGCACCTCGAGAATGCCGGGCGGGTCGAGGCCGTTCGCGGGCTCGTCGAGGATCAGGAGCTCGGGATCCTTCATCAGTGCCGCCGCGACACCGAGTCGTTGCTTCATCCCGAGGGAGTAGGTCGCGTATCGCGTGTCGCCGCGAGCACCGAGACCGACCTGGGTGAGCACCGCATCGACTCGTTTCGATCCGATGCCGCGGGTGCGGGCGAGCAGCTCGAGGTTGCGCCGGCCCGTGAAGTTGGCGAAGAACGACGGCTGTTCGACGAGGGCGCCGATCCGGTCGATCGCGCCGGCGAGGTCCCGCGGCACGTTGCGGCCGAGCACCGAGACGCGGCCCCGGGCGCCGCGCAGCAGGCCGACTGCCGCGCGGATCGCCGTGGTCTTTCCCGCTCCGTTGGCGCCGAGGAAGCCGAAGACTCCCCCCTCGGGGACGCTGAGGTCGAGGCCGGCGAGCGCGGTCACGACGCCGCGCCGCGTGCGGTAGCTCACCCGCACGTCCTCGAATTCGATCGCCGCCATCGTCCCCCTTTGGCCTGACCGACGTCCGGGAACCGCCGGATGTTGCACCACGGTCCCTCACGGTTCGACGCCCGGCGCGGACGGTTGCCAGAATCGTGGGTCTTCCCCGCCCGAACAGGAGTCGTATGAACGTCGTCGTCTGCGTGAAGCAGATCCCCGATCCGGCCGTCCCCGGATCGCTCGAGGCCGACCACACGCTCAACCGCAGCGGCAAGCTCATCCTCGACGAGTCCGACAGCTACGGCGTCGAGATGGCGCTGCAGCTCGTCGACACCGCCGGCGGCGGAGAGGTCACGCTCGTGTCGATGGCCCCCAACAACGAGGTCTCCGGCCTGCGCACCGCGCTTGCGATGGGTGCCGCGAAGGCGATCCTCGTCTCGGATCCTGCACTCGTTGGTTCCGACGCGCTCTCGACGGCCAAGGTGCTCGCCAAGTCGATCGAGCGGGCGGGCGGGGTCGACCTCGTGCTCACCGCGACGGAGTCGTCCGACGGGTACACCGGCACCGTCCCCGCGCAGGTCGCCGAGCTGCTCGGGTGGCCCGCGGTGACATTCGCCAAGCATGTCGAGATCGGCGACGGGAAGGTCAAGGTGCAACGTCAGACCGAAGCCGGTTACGACATGGTCGAGGCGCCCTTGCCCGCGGTCGTGTCGGTCACCGCCGGCGTCGTGGAGCCGCGCTACCCGTCGTTCAAGGGGATCATGGCGGCGAAGAACAAGCCCGTCGATCAAGTGACGGCCTCCGACCTCGGGCTCGACGCGTCACAGGTGGGTTGGTCCGGGGCGCGTCAGGAGATCACGAACGTCGAGCAGGCGCCCGCGCGCCAAGCCGGCGAGAAGTTCGAAGACGACGGCACCGGCGCCGAAAAGGTCGTCGCGTTCCTCGAGCAGTTGAAGGTGGTCTGACGTGATCGGGAAGGTTTGGGTCTTCGCCGAAGCGGACGAGGACAAGGTCACGACCGCGACCCTCGAGATGCTGACCAAGGCGCGTGAGGTCGGTGAAACGGTCGAGGCGATCTATGCCGGCCAGGCGAACGCGGAGGCAATCGCGACGACCGTCGGCGCGCACGGCGCGACGAAGCTGTACGTCATCGATCCGGGCGACGGGCTCCCGGGCCAGGTCGCGGCGGCCGGGATCGCCCAGCTCGTGGCGGAGCAGAGCCCCGATGCGATCTTGTTCGCGCAGACCTACGACGGCCGCGACGCGATCGCACGACTCTCGGTGAAGCTCGACAAACCGGTGCTCACGAACGGCATGTCGCTGTCCGACGAGGGCGGTCTCGCGTTCGGCACTGCGATCTTCGGCGGCGTCACACTCGTCGACGCCAAGTTCACCGACGGCGCACCCGCGCTCATCGCCGTGCGGCCGAAGTCGTTCGCGGCCGAGCCCTCGGGAGCCGGGCCGGCCGAGGTGCAGAACGTCGGCACACCGGATGCCGGGCGCGCGGCCGAGGCCAAGGTGCTCGACCACCACGTCGAGGCGCAGCAAGGTCCGAAGCTCGAAGAGGCGACGGTCGTCGTGTCGGGTGGGCGGGGCATCGGCTCGGCCGACAACTACGGCCCCCTCGTCGAGGAGCTTGCGAAGCTGTTGAAAGGGGCATGGGGCGCGTCGCGTGCGATCGTCGACGCCGGTTGGGTGCCGTACGCGTTGCAGGTCGGCCAGACGGGCAAGACGGTGAAGCCCAAGGTCTACATCGCGCTCGGCATCTCCGGCGCGACCCAGCACCTCGTCGGCATGAAGAACAGCGACAACATCGTCGCGGTGAACAAGGACGCCGAGGCGCCGATCTTCTCGGTGGCCGACCTCGGCATCGTCGGCGACGTGCACAAGGTCGTTCCTCAGCTGATCGAGCTGCTCAAGGCGAAATAGCAGCGGTCTTCGGCATCCAGACGTCGCCTTCGAGGCGCGACCGCAATTCCCGCCGGAGCGGCCGTCGCCAGCGAGTACGTTGCGCGCGTGCCCCGTGACGTCGTGCTCGAAGCCCGCGGTCTGGTGAAGGACTACCGCCGCGATCGCGCCGTCGACGGCGTCGATCTGGTCGTGCGCGAAGGCGAGCGGGTTGCGCTGCTCGGGCCCAACGGCGCAGGCAAGACCACCACGCTGCTGATGATCCTCGGCGCGGTATCGCCCGACGAGGGCGACGTGACGATCTGCGGGTTCGACCTCGCGCACCACCGGAGCCGTGCGGCCGAACGGGTCGGCTTCGCCGCCGGCTACCTGCCGCTCACGGAGCGCATGCGCGTGCGCGAGTACTTGAAGCTCTACGCCCAGCTGTACGGGGTAGCCGACCCGACCTCCCTGATCGACGAAGGCCTCGAGCGGTTCCGCATCACGCATCTCGCCGACGCGATGGGCAACGAGCTGTCGTCCGGGCAGCGCACGCTGATCGGCATCGTCCGCGCCACGCTGCACCGGCCGCGATTGCTCGTCCTCGACGAGCCGACGGCTTCGCTCGACCCGGACGTCGCCCAGCGAGTACGTCGGGGTCTGCTCGACCTGTGCGAGCGCGACGGCGCCGCGATGTTGATGACGAGCCACGACATGAGCGACGTCGAGCAGGTGTGCGAGCGAGTGGTGTTCCTCTCGCACGGCCGAATCGTTGCCGACGGCACGCCTGATCAGGTCGCCGCCGCGTACGGCCGCGGCGACCTCGAAGGTGTTTTCCTGCACCTCGCCGAGCGGCACGAGTCGTCCGGCTCCCAGCAGAGCGATCACCCATGAGCACCGCTCCGACGGGACAGATGAGCGAGCGCGCGAAGACGTGGCTGCGCATGCGCGCGATCGCACGGCGCCACGCGTATGTGCTGTGGCGGAGCCCGCATCGCCTGTTCGACGTGACGCTTTGGCCGCTCGTCGACGTGCTGCTGTTCGGTTCGCTCGCGTCCTTCGTCGGCACGTCGGGTGCTTCCGGCCCGGCCCGGGCGTCGGCGTACCTGCTCGCGGGCATCGTGCTCTGGCACGTCATCTACCAGTCGCAGATCGCGCTCAGCACGGGCTTCCTCGAAGAGACGTGGACCCGCAACTTGCTGAACATCATGGTGACGCCGCTGCGCGAGATCGAATATGTCGGCGGCGTCGCGCTGTTCGGCATGGTCAAGCTCGTCATGGGCGTCGGCGTGATGGTGCTCGGCGCCCTCGTGTTCTTCTCGTTCGACACCTGGTCGCTCGGGCTCGGCCTGATCCCGGTCGGCGTCGTGCTGTTGATCGTCGGCTGGGCGATCTCGCTCCTGGTCATCGGGCTCGTGCTGCGGTTCGGCACCGGTGCGGAAGCGCTCGCCTGGGGCGTCATGTTCGTCCTGCTGCCGCTGTCGGGCGTCTTCTATCCCACCGACGCCCTGCCGGCCGTGATGCGCCCGATCGCGCTCGCGCTCCCGACCACGCACGCCTTCAGCGCACTGCGCTCGCTCGTCGACGGCAACGGCAACGACTGGGGCCAGCTCACGCTCGCGGCCGTCGGCTCCCTCGTATTGCTCGCGTTGTCGATGTGGTTCCTCGTCACGATGCTCCGCGTCTTCCGCAAACGCGGCTACGTCACGCGCTACACCTGAACAACGAAAAAGGAGGCGTGGGGGGGGGGGGGGGAGAAGGACTCACACCACCCCCCCCCCCCCCGCACCGCCGCGGGGGGGGCGCGCGGGGCGCGGCGCGGGGGGCCGGGGAGGGTGGGGAGTGGG
>JBBQXS010000020.1:0-69595 GCA_038209365.1 Acidimicrobiia bacterium
TCTGCACCCGCTGCGCCCTGTGCGTCGACCGCTGCCCCACCGGCGTCATCATCTTGGGCAAGGTCACCGACCAATGGCGCGACGGCGACCCCAACGTCCGCACCAACCGACACGGCTACGCCTACGGCGTCCGCTTCTGAGGCCGAGAGCGCGGGAAATGACGGGAACGGTCGACATACGGCGCGCGGAGACACGGTTCCACACCGACATCTCCTGGCTCGACTCGTGGCACAGCTTCAGCTTCGGTGAGCACTACGACCAGCAGAACACCCATCACGGCCTCCTGCTGGTGAACAACGACGACGTCGTCGCGGCCGGCGGTGGCTTCGGCACACACCCGCACCGCGATATGGAGATCGTCACCTGGGTGCTCGACGGCGCGCTCACGCACCGCGACAGCGAAGGAAACGAGGGGACGATCACCCGCGACGTCGCGCAGCGGATGAGCGCGGGCACGGGCATTCGTCACTCCGAGGTCAACGCGAGCAACGCAGAACCGGTGCACCTGCTGCAGATGTGGGTGCCACCTGACACGAACGGGCTCGCTCCCGGGTACGAGCAGCTGGACGTCAGCGCCGACTTCAAGCCCGACGAGCTCTTCGCGCTCGCTTCGGGTCGGGAGACGCACCCGGCGATCCACATCAACCAGCGTGACGCCACGTTGTGGGTCGCCCGCCTCTCGCCCGGCGTAGATGCGAACGTCCCGGACGCGCCCTTCGTGCATGTGTTCGTCGCGCGAGGTGGCATCGACCTCGAGGGCGCCGGCTCGCTGGTCGAGGGCGACGCGGCGCGGCTCACGGCGGCCGGCACGTGCACGATCACCGCCGACGACCGTGGCGCCGAGGTCATCGTATGGGAGACGCACGCAGAGTTCGCGCCTCGCTGATCGCGCCCGCTATTTGACGAGCCGCGAAAGGCGTCGGTCCGCCAGCACCTTGCCGCCGGTCTGGCAACGCGGGCAGTAGACGACTTCGTGAGACTCATACGACACGCGCTTCAGATCGTCGCCGCATACCGGGCACGGCACACCCGCCTTGCCGTGCACCGTGAAGTGCTCCCCCAGCTTGTTCTGCGAGAGCCCTCCTTCTCGCGAACGCTCCCGCTCGAGCCCTTCGGCGAGGACCTCGTGCAGCGCGTCGACCAGCCTGTCGCGCTCCTGCGGAGACAACGACTTCATCGACGCGTAGGGCGACAGCTTGGCGCGGTGCAACACGTCGTCCGCGTAGCCCCGACCGACACCGGCGACCGTGCGCTGGTCGCGCAAGATCGTGTGGATGCGGCGGCCGTCGTCCGACGCGCGCACCCACGCCGCGAACTCCGCGCTCGTCGCTTCCGGGCCGAGCCCCTCCAAAGGAGCGTTGTCACCGGGACCGAGCACCCACCAGCCGGCCTTGCGCTCGGTGCCGTGCTCGCGCAACAACACCGCACGATCGCCCGAGAAGCGCCAGCGCGCGACTGAACCCTTCGGCTTCGTCCGTTTCGGTGGTTCCTCGAAATCCATGCGCCCCGCCTGCGAGAGGTGGAAGACGATCCGCAAGCCGTTGTCGAACCACATCGATACGTACTTCGCGCGCCGATCGACGCGCTCCAACGACGCACCGACGAGGGCGTCCGGCGATGGCTCGTAGGTCTTCAAGCCGCTGAACCCGAGCGGCTCGTACCCCTCGAACGTCGCGCCGCCGAGCCAAGCGAGGATCCGCTCGGCCAGCGCCTGCATTTGCGGTGCCTCCGGCACGTCAGATGACCCTTCGCCTCAGGTGCGGAGCTTCAGACACCTCGGGAATCGTAGGACGCGGCGCCGCGGGTCCAGTCCGGCCCGTTGCCCCAGTTGAGGCGCGTGCGCTTCTTCGGGTGGCCGGGATCGAACTGCTTGCACGCGTCCGCGTACTGCCTCATGGTCCGCGTTCCCTCGGGCAGCGACCAGAAGTCCTCCTCGAGGGAGAACCGGCCCTCGCCCGCATACTGGAGCACCGTCATGCCGGGGAAGTCGATCGGCGGCGCGCCGGGTTCGGGGTTGTCGCGCCGGTTCTGCATGTAGACGACGGCGCGACCTCCGTCATCGATCATGTGCCATTCGAGGCCGTGTAGATCTCGCCGTACTCCTCCATCGTCGGCTTGATCCACGCGCGCACGGCCTCGCGCCCGTCCTTCCCGCCGAGGACGTGCTCGATGTACGTGACGTCTTCGGTGAAGCACGCGTCGCACCATGCGTCCCAATCCTCGCGAACTGCGCCGAGGTGCCAGTAGTTGCGGAAGGCGGCTTCGACTTCGTCACGATCGAACATGCTGAAACTGATCATACGGCCGTGAGACCACCGTCGACTGCGAGCACCTGGCCGGTGATGTAGCTCGCGTCGTTGCTGAGCAAGAAGACGACGGGTGCCGCGACCTCCCACGCCGTCGCCTGGCGGCCGAGCGGCACCGGCGCACGTGCACGACTCGGGCGACCCGCGGTCGCCCGACGGCCGAGTGGCGTGTCGATGAGGCCCGGCGCCACGACGTTGGCGCGAATACCTCGTCGCGCACCTTCGAGCGCGACGTGGCGGCACAGTCCCCCGAGCGCAGCTTTGGACGAGTCGTACGCGGGGATACGCGTGCCGGCCACGATTCCGGCGATCGACGAGATGAGCACGATCGCGCTGCTGTCCGCGAGCAGGGGGAGCGCGGCTCGGCATACAAGGAAGTGGCTGCGCACGTTGACCGCATGCACCGCGTCCCAGTCGTCGACGCTGGTCTGCTCCAGCCCGCGACCGAGCCCGATGCCGACGTTGCACACCACACCGTCGAGGCCGCCGAGCGCGTCCTGCGACTCGGCGACGATACGCGCACACGCGTCGGCGTCGGTCACGTCGCCGACGATGACGCGTGCATCGCCACCGGATTCTCCGATGAGGCGAGCCGTCTCGCGCGCCGAGTCTTCGTCGCGATCCGCGCACGCGACCATCGCGCCTTCCCGTGCGGAGAGGACCGAGATTGCACGCCCATTCCCGGTGGGAGCATCTGGATCGTCCGACGAACGCGTCCCGGCACCGACGACGAGAACACGCCGACCCTGTAGTCGTTCCGCCATGCGCGGAGTGTACGTGGGAGCGCGATGGTGCATCGACTGTCTGCCGGGTCGCGGCGACTCGCGCAGACGCGGTTTCACTTCCTGCGCTTTTCCTCCAGGCGCTTCCGGACGATGTCCCGGCGTTCCTGCACGTCGCGATACGTCAGCTTGTCGATGTCGGGCACCCCCATCGCCGCTTTGATCGCGTCCATGTCGAACTGATTCGCGACCGACGCGTCGAGGCCGAGCTCGGCCGCCAGGCGTGCTCCGTGGCGATACGCGATCTCGGTGTGCACGTTCTGAATCTCGGCGAGTATGTCGAGGTCGGGTGCGAGGCGACCGATCGCGCCGTCGAGGAACATCATGTTCTTCACGAAGAGCATCAGCTCTTTCGGTGCGCGCGCCCCGTACGCCAGGAGCTTCTTGGTGAGGTCCTGCAGCTCGTGCACCAGCTCGTCGGCGGACAACGTGGTCGGATCGATCGTGCGGTCGAGCCCGAGGTCGCGAAATACTGCGTGCAGGTCGGTGTCGCGAGGGAACGCGCCGAGGTCGCGCAACGCGCCGAGCTGCGCCATCGTGTCACCACTGGTCGCGCCCACGAGCAGCATCAAGAACGCAAGCCGCTTCGTCTCGTCGAGCCGGCCGGTGATGCCGAAGTCCATCAACACGGTCCGCCCATCCGGTTGGACCATCAGGTTGCCGCCGTGCAGATCACCGTGGAAGACGCCATAGAGCATCGCGCCCTCCATGAAGGAAACGAGGCCGGCGTGCAGCACCGCCACCGTGTCGACTCCGGCCGCGTGCATCGATGCGGCGTCGTCCCACGGGATGCCGTCGAGACGTTCCATGACGAGCACCCGGCGAGTCACGAGCTCGGGATGCGGCCGCGGCACGATCGTTGCTCGCTGCTCCGTCTCCGCGAGGACACGTGCGATGTCGAGCATGTTCTGGGCTTCGAGCCGAAAGTCGAGCTCTTCGACGATCGTTTCCGCGAACAACTCGATGAGCGCCGGCGGATTGGCGAGCGCCGAGACCGGGATGCGGCCCACGAGGTGTGGCGCGAGCCAGGACATCGCCTCGATGTCCTCCCGCACGAGCCGCGCGATCTGCGGACGCTGCACCTTGACGACTACGTCTTCTCCGGTGCGCAGGCGCGCGGCATGCACCTGCGCGATCGATGCGGCAGCAATCGGACGCCGTTCGAACGATACGAAGGCGTCGTCGAGCGAACGTCCGAGGTCGAGCTCGACGACCCGCCGCACGGCGCCGAACGGTTCGGGCGGCACGCGGTCGCGCAAGAGCTTGAACTCCGCGACCAGCTCTTCGGGAAACAAACCTTCGCCGCCGCTGATGATCTGGCCGAGCTTGATGTAGGTGGGCCCGAGGTGTCCGAACGCGACGCGGAGCCGGCGCGACAGGTCACGACGTGAGTGCGGGGGACCGCGCCTGCGCGCCCCGACCGCCCACAGCGTCAGCGCGCTCCCGACTCGCCCGACGACCTGCGCCAGACGGCCGAGCGGGGGCAGGTGTCCGGTTTCCATCCATCGCGGAAACTGCTCACGAGCCTGCTCGCGCAATCGCTCGACGTCCCGGCGCCAAGGCATCGCGTCCGGGTCGACGATCCACGGCCCGTGATCGGTGAACGAGCCGATCGCGAGGTCAGGCGATCGGCCGTCCACAATCATGGGTCAGACGATAGGGCCCGCCTACGGCAGGCCCGCGCAGCGCCCGCCCCACGGCGCCGCGCCCTGCGCGTGGTACAGGTTCAGTGCAAGCTGATCCTGGTCCGCCGGCGCAACCGTCGCCGGATCCCGGCCGACGAGGTCGAGGCGGCGCGACTGTCTTGCGACGCTGTCCCACGTCGACCGCAGGAACTGGTACGCCCCGTAATAGAGGCCGTCGGGGCTCCGCGCCGCGTAGCCGCCGGCCGAGTCCGACTCGTGCGCGCGCGTGCATGCGAGGAACGGGCTGGTCGACGGGTTGGGTGGGGGCGGTGCGGGCGGCACGTATCCACGGGCGAGCCATGCGCCGCCGGCGGGGCGCGCCGCAATGCCGACGACCGGGTGCTCGTTCACACCGGCATCGGGCGGCGCGGGAGTCGAGGATGCGCCGCCGAAGCCGACGATGCTGCCGTCGACGCGCGCCACCTGATAGCCGCGTCCACTCGGCCGAGCCGCGATGGCGGCCGCGACCTGGCCGTCCTGCGGCGCGCCCGAGAAGTGTGCGTCGCCGAACGCGAAGACACCGCCGTCGGCCTCGAGCAGGTAGTAGCCACGGCCGGACTTCGTCCCGGCGATGCCCACGAACGGCGTCGGGTAGGGCCTGCCTGCGGCCGAGCCGAGATATTCGGCGTCGCCAAAGGCGAAGACGCCGCCGTCACCGCCGAGGAGCCAGTATCCGCGCCCCGTGGGTGTGGCGGCGATCGCGACGATCGGCGCAGTCAGTGGCGCGCCGAAGGCTTGATATCCGCCGAGCGAGCCGTAGAAGTCGCGACTGCCGAACGTGAACACGCCCCCGTCGGCGGCAGCGAGCCAGTACCCGTTACCACCCGGCGGTGACGCGATGGCCACCACCGGTCCGGCGAGCGGGAGTCCGTGGGCAGAGCCGTAGAAATGCGCGTCACCTTCCGCGAACACGCCGCCATCGGCGGCCGCGATCCAGTAGCCGCGGTTCGATGCCGCGGCGACGTCGACCAACCCTGCGTCGAGCACGAGTCCGGGGTCCGGACCGAGCGCGGGCGCGTCACCGACCGCGCGGACGCTGTTCGCGGCCACGTCCGCCGCCGAAGAGGAATCCGCATGCTTCAGTGCGACGACTGCGCCGACGGCGAGCACCACGGCGAGCACTGCGATCGAACGCCGCGTTGCGGGGGGCGTTCTCCGCGGCGCAGAGCCGTCGTCGAGCGCGAGGGAGACATCCGCGTGCTCGTGTTGCCTCCTGGCCATTCGTTGCCTCCTCGTGAGCGCGAGCCGAACCGGGCGGGAGGGCTCGGAGACGGCGGCCACCGGCAGGTCCGGGGGCGGCAGGCGGGACCGTAGGAGGACGACCCGTCTGGCCCCGAACCCGAAACCGCCGCCATTGGGGGCTCGTGGCCAGAAGGGACTAGTGCGCGCTCTGGGTGGGGTTACCCGTCAGTCAGCCGATTCGGCAGACCAACCGTCCGGGCACTAGTCACGCTGGGTCATTTTCGATCGGACGTCTCGTCCGCCGGCCCAATTCGGGACGCGTCTTGACACCAACCACAGCGGACACATGCCGGTGGATACCCGGTGTGGGTCCGCGGCGCCGCCGTCGCGAGCGTCGACAATGCGCGCGTGGCGATTGTGCAGCGCGGGGAATCGACAGTCGGCCCCGTCGCCGTCGACGGTCGCACGATCACGCTCGTCGCGCGCACGCGCGCGGTTCATCTCGGCCGCCGAGGATCCGGCGCACTCGGCCTGCGCGCCCGACCAACCCACATCGAGATCCTCGACGCGGACGGTCGTCGTCAGGTCGTGCAGATACGCGACATCGAAAGTGGAGCGATCATCGCGATCGCGCTCGCAAGCGTGGGGTACGTGCTCGGTGTGCGCGCGCTCCGGAGGAGGGAATCGGCATGAGCGAAGAAGTGCGGACGACTGCAACCGAGCAGGGCGAAGAGATTCACGAGAGAGTCGCGGCGGGCCTCGACAAGCTCTTGAACGTGTCCGCCGATCGCGTGTTCCGCGAGCCGGTACGGGTCGGTGACACCGTCGTGATTCCGGCCGCCGCAATCATGTTCGGCGGCGGCTTCGGCTTCGGCGGCGACCACGAGAACAACGGCGGAGGCGGTGGCGGCGGCTGGAACGACGGCCGGCCCGTGGCGGTCATCGAAGCGGGACCGGCCGGCGTGCGGGTGCGGCCGATCGTGGACCTGACCCGGATCGGCCTGACCATCGTCGCGGCCGCGCTCACGGTGTGGCGCGCAACGCGTCGCTGAGCTCGGCGAGCAGCCACACCTCGGAGCGAATCAAGCTCGACCAGTCGTCGAGGTGCAGACTTTCGTTCTCGCCGTGGATTCGGCTCTGCGGATCGCCGGGCCCAATCAGGAGCGCAGGGATTCCACCGAAGGCATCGGCGAACGGCCCGACGAACGGGATCGAACCACCGACTCCCATCAGCACCGGGGCGACGCCGAACCCCTTCTGCAGGGCTCGCCTGGCCGCATCGAAGGCGGGGCCGGTCGGATCGGTCTCCCACGCGGGCGCACCCTCGAGCGGCGTGAACGCGACCTCGAGGCCCCACGGCACCGATCGTTCGACCTGCCGGCGCAGCGCGTCCAGCACGCGCGTTGCGTCCTGACCCGGACCGAGACGCATCGAGAGCCGGGCGGCAGCGGCCGCGACGATCTGGTTCGACGAGCCCCTGATCGGGTGCCCGTCGATCCCGATGACGGTGATCGTCGGGCGCAGCCACAGGCGCTCGTGGAGTGTCGTCGACGGATCACCCGCGAGCTCCACGCCGGGACGCGCGCCCATCGTGCGCGCGAACGCGCCGGGTCGATCGTCGAGACCTTCGATCGAGGCCCGTTCGGTCGATGTCGGTGCACGCAGGCCGTCGAATGCGCCCTCGAACGAAGGGTCGCCGTGCTGGTCGACGAGTGATGCCAGCACGAGCGCCAGCGCCATCACCGGATCCGGGATCGCGCCGCCGACCATGCCGGAGTGCTGCGGACCATCGAGCGCGCGCAGTTCGATGTCGGCAGCCGCGAGGCCGCGCAGGGAGTACGTCAGGCCGGGCACCCCGACAT
The DNA here is from genome assembly GCA_038209365.1 of Acidimicrobiia bacterium. Lineage (GTDB taxonomy): Bacteria > Actinomycetota > Acidimicrobiia > IMCC26256 > PALSA-610 > DASQHW01. The sequence goes on from JBBQXS010000020.1 coordinate 7,818, forward strand.
CCCAGTTGCCGGCGTCGGCAAGGACGAGCACATCGGCGCGCAGCTCGTCGAGGTGCGCGGTCAAGAACGTGTGCAGGGTCGGCGAACCGATCTCCTCCTCGCCTTCGATCAACACCCGGACGTTGCAGGGCGGCCCGTCGCCCCGCGCGAGCCACGCGCTCATCGCATACGCGTGCGCGACGGCGCCCGCCTTGTCGTCGGCCGCACCCCGGCCGTAGAGGCGGCCGGCGCGCTCCTCCGGCTCGAACGGCGCACTGGCCCAGTTCTCCACGACACCCGGCGGCTGCACGTCGTGGTGCGCGTACAGCAACACGGTCGGCGCGTCGGGCCCGGCGTGCATCCACTCGCCGATCACGAACGGTTGGGAGCCCTCGACGCCCGCGATGCGCACGTTCTCGAGGCCATGCGCGCGCAACAGCTCGAGGGTCGCGTCCGCGCTCGCCTGCACATCGTCGTGCCGATCGGGGTCGGCGCTGATGCTGCGAATGCGCACGAGCGCTTCCAAGTCGGCCCGGGCCCGGTCGCGGGCTGCATCAGCGGCCTCGATCGCGTGCGTCGCGTCGATCACGTGCCGAACGAGATGTCGGCGGGGTCGTACTGACGGAAGGCGATCAGTGTACGGGTGTCGAGGACGCCGTCGAGCGTCGCGATGCGCCCAGTGACGAGTTGCGCGACTTGTTCGGTGTCGTTGGAATGGAGCAGGGCGACGAGATCCTCGTCGCCGGTCACCGAGTACACCTCGCTCACACCGTCGAGCGCAGCGAGGGCCGGACCCAGCTTCGAAACCTGCGCGGGCGTAGCCTTGATGAGGACGATCGCATTCAACATCTCTTGCAGGCTATGACTCGTCGTGCGTCGTTCGGTAGTCGCCGAACGGCTTGTCACGGTCTTCGACCGCGCCCTTCACGCCGAGCGAGCGCAGCTTGGGCATGTAGTCCTGCGACGATCGTTGATGCAGGCCGAGCGCCTGGACCTCGGTGGTCGCACGCACGCCGGTGCGCATCCCCATCGCCTCGAGCGCGCGATGCACGGTGCGCTTGTTCAGCGCGAGCAGGTCACCGGGGATCTGCGCGACGCGTTCGGCGACCGCGAGCACCTCGCGCTCCAGATGTTCGGCGGGAAACGCGCGATTCGCGTACCCACCCTCGACGGCCTCGGTGCCGGTCATCGAGTCGCCGGTGAGCAATGCCTCCATTGCGCGTCGCCATCCGAGCAGCCACGGCTGCCAAAGGAAGTCGGGCGACGACATCGTCCGCACCGGCGGATAACCGATGGTCGCGTCCTGCGCGACGTACACGAGGTCGCATGCGGCGGCGAGCTCGGATCCTCCGGCGAGGCAGTATCCGTGTACCTGGGCGATGATCGGTGTCGACATGTCCATCATCTCGAACCAGCCCTCCACGAGGTGCCGGCTCCAGAAACCGTCGCGCGTCGCGATCGGACGCGGGAGCGGATCATTCGGTTCGGGCGCGAGGTCGTAGCCCGCGGAGAAGGACGGCCCGGCGCCGCGAATGACGATCACGCTGACGTCGCGGTCCTGGTCCGCGCGGCGCAACTCGTCGAACAGCTCACGCCGCAAGGAGTTGCTCAGCGCGTTGCGTTTGTTCGGGCGGTTCAGTGTGAGTCGCCGCACACCCGGACGCGGATCGTCGGCGAGCACCAAGGGTTCGGTCATGGACCCGAATGTAGGACGTGTCTCCGCGCCACGACTAGAACGTGCGGCCGTACCGCCCTTGCAGGCGTTGCATGCCGCGTATCCATCGCTCGTAGTCCGCGGCCTTGCGACGGAAGTACTCGAGCACCTGCGGATGAGGCAGGATCAAGAAGGACTCGGCATCCAGCCCGGCGAGCACCGCGGCGGCGACCGCCTCCGGTTGGAGCATGCCGTCGACGCCGGCAACACCGCCGTCCGGGATGCCCGCCGTCATGGCGGTGTTCACCGCCTGTGGCGCGAGCACCGACACCTTCAGACCCTGTTCCCCGTAGGTGATTGCGAGCCATTCGGCGAACGCGAGCGCCGCATGCTTCGTGACGGAATACGTCGCGCTCCCGATCTGCGTCAGCAACCCCGCGGCCGACGCGGTCTGCAGGAGGTAGCCGCCGCCACGCTCGATCATGCGCGGCACGAGCGCACGCGCGGCATAGATGTGCGCCATGACATTGACGCCGAGACTGCGTTCCCAGTCGCGATCCGACGAGTCCTCGCCACCCGGCAACACGATGCCTGCGTTCGAGCAGAACAGGTCGATGGGCCCGTAACGCCCTTCGGCCGCGTCGACGAGCGCGCGGACCTGCGCCTCGTCGGTGACATCGCAGTGCACCGCGAGACCGTCGACGTCCTTCGCCACGGCTTCGAGCGCGGCATCCTGCACGTCAGCCACCACGACACCGCGCGCGTTCTCCGCCGCAAACCGGCGAGCCAGCGCGGCGCCGATTCCGGAGGCGCCACCGGTGATCACCACGCACTTGCCATCGAGCTTCACTGCGTCGACCTCGACGTCACGGTCGCTCCCTCATGGGCGATCTCGAGCACGATCGCGCGTCCACCTGCCGGCATGGCGACGGCGATCTCCGGCGCGCGCGCGGGGTCGGCGAACGCGGCAGCGGACGGCCCCGAGCCGGACACCCACGCCCCGAAGGCGCCCGCCCGCAACGCCGTGTCTATCGCGATCCGGGTCTCCGGGGCCCGGGACAGCCTGCGGTCCTGATGCAGCCGGTCCTCGGTTGCCGTGCGCAGTGCATCGGTGTCTCCGGCGGCCAGCGCCGCAATGAGCAACGCCGTGCGGCCGACGTTGAACGCAGCATCGTCGAACGCGACCTGCTCGGGAAGGTGGCGCCGGGCACTCGTCGTGGGAGTCTCGCGATCCGGCACCCACAGCACGACGGCGAGGTCGCGACCGAGCGGGACGCGCACCGCCCTTCCGCCCGCGACCGCGACAACCCCGCCGAGCAGCGAGGCCGCCACATTGTCGGCGTGCCCCTCGAGCTGTGTCGCGGCCGGAAGCACGTCGCGACGCGCGGCGCGCAACGGTCGCTCCCGCTGTACGGACGCCGCGAGGAGCCCGGCGACGCGGGAGGCGCCGGAGAAGCCGAGGCCTCGACCACCGGGAAAGTGGCACCGAACGGTCAGCGGGCCTTCACCGCCCGCGTGCCGGAACGCGCGCACCGCCGGATGCGTCTCGGGCGCGGGGTCGGGACCGCCGGCGCAGACCTCGAGGTGCGTGTCGAGCGCGACCGCTACCGCGTCGAACGCCGAGCCGAGGTTCGCGGAGGAGGCCGGCACTCGCACACTCCAACCTGTTCGCACGAGAGCAGCCTCGCACTGTTGACCCAACGCGACGCGCCACGCGGATGCCACGATTTGACGCGTTGGTGGAGCTACCGTCCTCATCGTGGCGCGTTTGTGTGCGAGACCTGGCTGCAATGCCGCGGCGGCGGCGACCTTCACGTTCGATCCCGACGAGCTGATCGTCTGGCTCGACGCGCCCACGAACGGCGGGGCGCGCGCGGGAGAGCTGTGCGAACGGCACGTGAGCGCGCTGAAGCCGCCCCAGGGGTGGAAGCTCGATGACCGGCGCGGAAAGCGGGAAGCGGCCGCACACGAATTAGCGGTCGTGCTCGACGCTCGCAGCCCGATGCTCGCCCGCGCGTTCCGCAATTCGGGCGCGCTTTGACCGCCACGGAGTGCGTGTGGGCATACTCTGTGCGTAGCGGTCGGGCGGTCGTTGCAACCGGGAGGTGAGTCCGACATGGTCTCCGGCCCGACGTGGGCTCGGCGTTCCGTGGAACACGAGCGCCTGTGTGCGCGCCGGGGCTGCGGTGCGCCCGCCGTCGCGACCCTTCGCTTTCAGCCCGCGCAACGCTCGGCGTGGCTCGTGGACGTCGACGCGACGGCGACGAATTCCGAGCGCGACCTCTGCACCCGTCATGCAACTGCGCTCATCCTTCCGACCGGCTGGCAGCTCTTCGACGGCCGGCGTGCACCGGCAGGTGACGGCGAGATCCTCGAACCACCCGGAGTCGGCCGGCCCGCGCTCCGCGCCCGTCGCGGCGACCTGGCACCCGTGCCCGTCGAGGAGCTCGATCCGCAGGCGACGGCCGACGAGGAAGACGAGGGAGAAGCGGGGACGGAACCGGAGCAGACGCAGGTCGCCGGCGAGGCGCTCTTCGACGTGCTCGACGCGCGGACACCGCTCTTGCAGCGGGCGTTCCGGAACGTCTGGCCCGGCGCCGATTCAACGCGCGACTCAATCGACGGATGCGCGTCGCGGCCCGGAGAAGGCACGGATGTGCGCCGGGGTGAGCCCGACGAACAGCGCGATCGCGGCGAGGACCAGTAAGCCGGTACGCAGGCCGAACGCGCTCGACAGGAGTCCCACCAGCGGCGGCCCCGCGACCATGCCGAGATAGCCGCATGCGGTGACACCGCCGATCGCGAGCGGCGGGTGGCGCGCCTCGTTGTTGACGTCGGCGAGCAACAGCGGCCAGACGACGGAGATGCCGACCGCGGCGACGGCGAGCCCGGCCGCTGCGATCGCCGCGGTGCCGCAGAGCGCCTCGGTTGCGATGCCGACGGCCGCGAGCAGACCCCCGAGCCTGATCGCGCGGCGGGAACCCAGCGCGCCGACGATCGGACCACCGCCTATCCGCGCGAGCGTGGCGAGACTCTCACCCGCGACGTACGCGCTCACTCCCGCGAGGACACCGAGGCCCAGATGGGCGCGGAGATAGAGGATGCCCCACGTGGCAATGCCGCCCTCGATCATCGCGGCCGCGCCGAAAACCGACGCGAGCACGAGGAGTCCTTCGTGCCGGAGGCCGGCGACCGCGCGGATCATCGACGGATGATCCACGCGCGGCGGTTCGGGGACGTGGCTCCCGCGGACGAAGATCGCGGTCGCGGCCGCGACCGACGCCACGCCCAGCCAGACCACGCGCCACGACACGCCGAGGTCGAGCGCGATGCCGGTCGTCGCCGCGCCGAGCACCGCCGCGCCGTTGTACAGACCGTGGAAGCGCACGAGCTTTGCCGGCTCAGGCGCGAGCGCGTCGGCGGCGACGATGTTCATCACGACGTCGACCATGCCGCCGGCGGCGAGCGCGACGATGAACACGGGTGCGAACAGCGCGAGGCGCGGTGCGCCTGCCCCGGACGCGAGGAGCACGCTCCACACGGCCAACCCGCCGGCAAGCGCGACGCGTGCACCCCACCGGTCGGTGAGTGCTCCACTGAACGGGGCGATCGCGGTCGCCGCCGCGATACCGCCCGCGAGGAGCAGGCCGAGTTGTGCGTCGGTCAGGCCGAACGCCCGCTCGACGTCGACCGCCGCGACCGCCCACGTTCCCGCGAACGCTCCGAATACCAGGAACGCCGCGGCCACCGGCCGCAACGACGCGCGCGCGTCTGCCATCCGCGTCAGCGGTGTTCGCGAATGCGCCGGCTGAGCATCTTCACGCCGCCGGCCGCGCCGCGCACGGGGTGGAATGAATCCGATACGGAGGTCAACTCTGCGAGCTCGTCGGCGGAGAGCTGCAACTCCGCGGCCGCGACGTTCGCCTCGAGTTGAGCGACGCTGCTCGCGCCCGGAATCGCGATCACGTTCGGGTGGCTGATCACCCACGCGAGCGCGACCTGGGTCGGCGTTGCATCGTGGGTCTTGCCAATCGTGCGCAGCCTCTCGATGAGGTCGTGCGCGCGCACGACGTTCTCGGGCAAGAAGAGCGGATCGAACATCCGCGCCGAGTTCTTTGGCAGGTTCGTCGCGTCGTAGCGCCCCGACAACAGACCCTTGGCGAGGGGGCTGTACGCGATGACAAGGCGATCGTTCGCTGCTGCGTACGGGACGAGCTCGACGTCCGGCTTGCGCACCGCGAGGCTGTACTGCACCTGGTTCGACAAGACGGGCGAACCCAACGCGCGCTCGGCCGCGCGCCAACGGGCGAGGGAGAAGTTGCTGACGCCGGCATGGTCGATCACTCCCGCGTCCAGGAGCCGTCGCATACCGCGCATCTGCTCGGCGATCGGGACCGCGGGGTTCGGCCAGTGGATCTGGTACAGGTCGAGCTTGTGCACGCCGAGGCGCGCCGCGCTCGCCCGTCCGTGCTTCTCGACGACGCTCGCGAGCGGCATCACGGGCAAGAGCTTCGTCGCGAGGAAGACGTCGGCCCTTCGGTGCGCGATCGCGCGCCCGACGATGCGCTCCGATTCGTTGCGACCGTAGATCTCGGCGGTGTCAACGACGTTCACACCGAGGTCGAGCGCGCGTTGCAGGATGCGGCCCGCCTCGCCGGTGGCATAGTCGGAGCCGTAGCCCCAGTCCTTCGAGCCGAACTGCCACGTGCCGAGGCCGATCACCGACACCCGGGCATGGTTCACCGTGAGGAAGCGCATCGAAGGAGCGTACGTCAGAGCCGGGTCGGGGACGCCTCGTAGATCTCCATGCCCGGCGGCTCGGCCGCGAGATTGGCCGCGGCCTCCACGAACGCACCCGAGGCCGGGACCGCAAAGTGCGCGAGCAGCGCGTCCTTGTCCGACCATTGCTCCACGAACACGAGTCGCAGCGGTTCCTCCACGTGCCGGTGCACCGCATGGGCGACGCAGCCGGCCTCCGTACGCGACCGACGCACGTGCTCGATGCTCAAGCGGATCAGCTCGTCGATCGTTGCCGGAGTTCCCAGCACGGTCCCGGTCACGATGATCACGCTCAATGGAAGCCCTCCTCGTCGAGGTGCCGCCGGTATGCCATCGGAAGGAGCTCGACCAGCTGCCCATCCGGGTCACGGATGAAGACGGCGGCACCGATGTTGGAGCTGTCGACGACCTCTCCGCCGTAGGCCGGAACCCGCATGCACATGTCGTCGATGTCGTCGACAGAGAGGGAGATATGGGTGAGCCCGGGCTCGTTCATGGTGCGCGGCCGGTACGGGCGCGTTTGGCCGGCGGCGGAGTAGTGCAGCAGCTCCAGGACGAGGCCGTCGCGCACGAGGTACGCAGCGGTCATGCCGAGCGGCGGGGTGAGCGACATCAGCTGCGCCGAGGTCTCGTCCGGCGGTGCGATCTCACGTTCCAACGAGAAGCCGAACAGCTCGCAATAGAAGCGCTTCGATCGTTCGAGATCGGTGACGCACTGGCCGACGTGGTTGAAGGCAGTCACTCGGGAAGCCTCTCGCAACGCAGGTGCTTGTCGTCGCTCGTCAGGCACTCGCCGGTCGCAAGGTCGAACTCCCAGTGGTGCAAGCTGCAGGTGAGCACACCGCCTTCGACCTCGCCGAAGCGCGTCAGGTCCGCCTGGCGGTGCGGGCACCATCGCTCGATGCGCCAGCCGTCACGTTCGAAGAACTCGTCGTCCCGGCGCCGGCGCTCCCGGTAGCAGCGCTCGACGTACGCGATGCGATCCGGGGACAACGCCTTGAAGAACGTCATCACGTATTCGTTGAAATTCGCGGGTTCGGGCCGGTGGCCCACGAACCGGCACGACAGGAAGAGCGCGTTCACCCAATCCTCGACGTGCCGCTCGATCAATGCCTCGACGAGCCGGCGGTCGACGTCGGCCTTGTAGACGTACGGCTCGCCGCGCCAGACCCGTACCTGCGACTCGACGAAATCGATGCAGACGCTGGCATCGGCGTCGCCCACGTCGAGGACGACGTTCCCGGCGATACCGGCGGAGGTGATCGGCGCGCGCAGGAGCAATGGTTCGAACCAGGGTGCGAGCTCGGACACGAGATCACGCCGAGCGCGCGACCAGTCAGCCCGTTCCTGCTCCAGCCATGCGCGCCAGTCGTCCCGGTACTCCTCGAGGTACGCGCGCTTGCCGACGAAAGGTCGCCGCAGCTCCGCCTCGCCGACGGGATGTGTCACTTTGCACTCGCCGCCGTCCAGCTCGATGACCGACCCGGGCACGATCAGCTCACCGGTCGTGATCCCGGCTCCGGCAATTCGCTCGAGGAAGACGGTCTGGTCCGGAAAGATGTTGGCGTCGTCTCGAGTGAAGTCGTTCATCGTGTACAAATCGTCGTCGAGGAACGCGGGCGGACCGGCACACGGGAACACGTGCGCAGCGTCGACCCACTCGATGTACTGCTGGGCACGGTCCATCTGGTTGACGCGTTTGTTGCGTGCGAGCTGTGATTTCAACTCGGGCGGAAAGTCGTACACGATCGGAAACCAGATCGCGCCCGAGAACTGGACGATCTGGGCGTCGAACGGCCCCAACGCGCGTAGTGCATCAAGGTCACCCGGCCGCGCATCGTTCTGGTTCAACACACGTGCGTCACCGTCGTCGAGCACGATCAGCGAGTCGCCGAGTGGACCATCCGCCGGGGCGGTGAACGACAGCAGCGTGGCGTGCAGGCCGTCGAGGTCGATGGTCTCGCCGTGTCGCGTGCTGACGAAATGCTCGAAGCCGAGCGCTCGCAACTCACGCTCGAGCAACGGCACGCCGAACCCGGGGAGGATCACCCGGGCGCGCTTGTCCACGTGCGTCCCGATCCACTTCGGATCGAAGTGGTCGCGATGCAGGTGGGAGACGTACAGATAGTCGGGCGCAGTGAACGCCGAGACGTCGAGGTGATCGTTCCTGGGAAACGGGAACCACGAACCGAAATACGCCGGCGTGAACCACGGGTCGCACAGCACCGAGCCACCGCGGGTCTCCACGAAGAACCCGACGTGACCGAGGAACGTCATCCGCATCGTGTCCATTCTTGCGAATTCCCGTCCGCCTCCCCGCGCCGATGCCGACGGTGTGCGACCTGCGGAAAAGTGCCTTTCACTGGTCGATTCTCGCCTTCGCCTCCCTACGGTCGGCGACGGCTTCATCTCTCTTGGCCCGTTCCCGGAGGACCGTGCGTCCGGCCGAGGAGGGACCAAACCGGGGCAGGGTGTCGAGCGATCGGCGCCGGCGTCGTACAGTGGATGCGGTCGATTGACGCGCAGTGCGCATGTCACCGCGATACGCAGGGTTGCCAGATTGCGTTCAATCCGGCCACATTTTCGATAACATACTCATGCTCATAGACCGTCGAGGTCCGACCCCCACTCGGCCCTCGGCCAGGGGCCCCGCCTTCACCGGGGGGGCCCCTTCTCTTCGCCGTTCCGGCCGGGGTAGACCACGGACCCGTGCATCGCATCGCCACCGAACCGCTCGGTCCGGACGAGCTGGCTCGTCTCGACGCCTACTGGCGCGCCGCGAATTACCTCACGGTCGGACAGATCTACCTGCTCGACAATGCGTTGCTGCGCCGGCCTCTCGTGCCGGCGGACATCAAGCCTCGGCTCCTCGGCCACTGGGGCACGAGCCCCGGGCTGAGCCTCTTGTACACGCACTTCAACCGAGCGATCGCGCGCGACGACCTCGACATCATGTACGTCACCGGCCCCGGTCATGGCGGCCCCGCAATTCTCGCGAACGTCTGGCTCGAAGGTTCGTACACCGAGATCTACTCGTCGGTGACGCGCGACGGCGAGGGCATGCAACGTCTGTTCCGCCAGTTCTCCTTTCCGGGAGGCGTGCCGAGCCACGTCGCGCCCGAGACCCCCGGTTCGATCCACGAGGGCGGCGAGCTCGGATATTCGATCAGCCACGCGTTCGGTGCCGCGTTCGACAATCCCGACCTGGTAGTGGCGTGCGTCGTCGGTGACGGCGAGGCCGAGACGGGTCCTCTCGCCACCAGCTGGCACTCGAACAAGTTTCTCGACCCCGCGCGAGACGGCGCGGTGCTCCCGATCCTGCATCTCAACGGTTACAAGATCGCGAACCCGACCGTGCTCGCGCGGATCCCCGACGATGAGCTGAGCGCGCTCCTCCGGGGTTACGGGTGGGATCCGCACCTGGTGGAAGGCAACGACGCCTCGCACGTCCATCAACAGCTCGCGGCGACCATCGACGAATCGCTCGGCAGGATTCGCGATATCCAGCGTCTCGCGCGCAGCGGTGATCACGCGCGTCCCCGTTGGCCGATGATCGTGTTGCGCACACCGAAGGGATGGACGGGACCCAAGGAGGTCGACGGCGTGCCGGTCGAGGGGACCTGGCGCGCGCACCAGGTGCCTCTGTCGGAGGTGCGGGACAACCCCGAACACCTTGCCCAACTCGACGAATGGATGCGTTCGTACCGTCCGGAGGAATTGTTCGACGGTGCGGGCGCACCGAAGACCGAGATCGTCGACTGGTTGCCGCAAGGCGGTCGGCGGATGGGGGCGAATCCGCACACCAACGGCGGGGGGCTCCTACGCGATCTCCGGCTGCCCGACATCCACGACTACGCGATCAAGGTCTCGGCGCCGGGCGCGCCCCAGTCGGAACCGACGCGCGTCCTCGGCACGTTTCTCCGGGACGTGTTCCGCGGCAACGCCGACACGCGCAACTTCCGCCTGTTCGGTCCGGACGAGACGTCGTCGAACCGGCTCGACGCGGTGTACGAGGCGACGGCGAAAACCTGGCTGGGCGAGATCCTCCCGGTCGACGAGAACCTCGACCCCCAAGGCCGGGTGATGGAGATCCTCTCGGAGACGACGTGCGAAGGCTGGCTGGAGGGCTACCTGCTCACCGGCCGGCACGGGCTGTTCTCGTGCTACGAGGCGTTCACGCACATCATCGACTCGATGTTCAACCAGCACGCGAAATGGCTGAAGGTCGCACACACGTTGCCGTGGCGCCGACCGATCGCGTCACTCAACTACCTGCTGACGTCGCACGTGTGGCGCCAGGATCACAACGGTTTCACACACCAGGACCCGGGCTTCATCGACGTCGTCGTCAACAAGAGCGCCGAGGTCGTGCGCGTGTACCTGCCGCCCGACGCGAACACCTTGCTCTCGACCATTGACCATTGCTTGCGCTCGCGCAACTACGTGAACGTGATCGTGGCGGGCAAGAGCCCGCAACCGACGTGGTTGTCGATGGAGGATGCGACGCTGCACTGCACCCGCGGAATCGGGATCTGGGAGTGGGCGAGCAGCGACGACCGCGGCGAGCCCGACGTCGTGATGGCCTGCGCCGGTGACGTTCCGACACTCGAGACGCTCGCGGCGGTGACGCTCTTGCGCACACATCTCCCGGAGCTGAAGGTGCGGGTGGTGAATGTCGTCGACCTCATGCGGCTCGAGCCCGACACCGAGCACTCGCATGGACTGTCGGACCGCGACTACGACACGCTGTTCACCGTGAATCGTCCCGTGATCTTCGCGTACCACGGTTATCCGTGGTTGATCCACCGGCTCACCTACCGGCGTCATGGGCACGGGCAACTGCATGTCCGTGGCTACAAGGAAGAGGGGACGGTCACGACACCGTTCGACATGGTCGTGCGCAACGACATGGATCGCTTCCATCTGGTGATGGACGTGATCGACCGCGTGCCCGAGCTCGGCGCGCGCGCCGCGCACGTGCGCCAGCACATGGTCGATGAGCGAACCCGGCACGCCGAATACATCCGCGCCCACGGCGAGGACCTTCCCGAGGTCCGCAACTGGCAGTGGGCCGTCTGAGCGCCGAGCGGGAGACATCGTGAGGGTGCTCGTCGTCAATGCGGGGTCGCGCACGCTCAAGCTCTCCGTGGTGGCGGACGGTCGCGTCGGCGAGTCGCTCACACTTGACTCGTGGCTGGGGGACTCGACCGCGATTCGCACGTTCGCAGCGGCCACGGGTCCCGCCGACGCAGTGGGGCATCGAGTCGTGCACGGCGGGACCCGGTTCACCGACGCGGTCGTGCTCGACGACACGGTGCTCACGCAGCTCCAGACGCTGACAACCCTCGCGCCTTTGCATCAACCTCGGACGCTGGCCGCGATCGATGCCGCTCAGCGCGCGCTCCCGACCGTCGAGCACGTCGCGTGCTTCGACACGGCGTTCCACGCGACCATGCCGGCTGCCGCGTCGACGTACGCGCTCCCGGCCGAATGGCGGGAACGCTGGCCGCTACGCAGGTTCGGATTCCACGGGTTGTCGCACGCCTACGCGGCCCGGCGCTCGGCCGAGCTCGCCGGTGTCTCGGTCGGCTCGGTGCGCACGGTGTCGTGCCATCTCGGTGCCGGCGCGTCGCTGTGCGCGATCGAGGCCGGTCGGTCGGTCGACACCACGATGGGCTTCACCCCGCTCGACGGACTGGTCATGGCGACGCGCGCCGGGAGCATCGACCCGGGTCTCGTGTTGTGGCTCCAGGAACACGGGCCGCTCAGCGTCGACGAGCTGCGCGACGGGCTCGAGCAGCGCAGCGGTCTGGCCGGCCTGTGTGGAACCGACGACATGCGCGCGGTGCTCGCGCGCCGAGCACGCGCCGACGCCGACGCCGTGCTGGCGTTCGATGTCTACGCCCACGCGCTGCGCCGCGCACTCGGCGCGATGGTCGCGTCCCTCTTCTCCGTCGACATCTTCGTGTTCACCGGTGGAGTCGGGGAGCGCGCGCCCGAGGTGCGAACCGCGGCGCGGGTGCCGATCGACGAGCACGCGAACGGCGCGACGACGACCGACGGCGAGATCACTGCGTCCGGAGCGGACGTGCGGACGTTTGTCGTCACCGCGCGAGAAGACGTGGAGATCGCGCGCCAGGTGCGCGCGCTCCTCGATCGGCGCTAGGAACTCGCCGGCGCGGCACGCGACGCGTCGAGGAGCTCGTTCATCCGGCGGCCTCCCCCAATTCGGCCTGCAGGTCTTCGCGGGCACGCGCGACCCGGGAGCGGATCGTACCGATCGGCACTCCGCACACCACGGCCGCGTCCGCGTACGGGAGCCCGACGATCTGGGTGAGCACGAACGCCTCCCGGCGATCCGCCGACAGCGTGCCGAGTGTCAGGGTCAGGCCGACGCGCTCCGAGGCGTCGGATTGCACCCGCTCCCGCTGCCACCACATCGCCTCGGTCGCCCGGCGCCGGCGTGCGCCGCGCACCGCATCGGCACATACGCGGCGTGCAATCGCGAGGAGCCACGTGCGCGCAGAGCTGCGACCTTCGAAACGTGCCATCGCCCGCAGCGCGCGCACGTATGTCTCCTGCACGAGCTCTGCGACGTCCTCGCCCCGCCCGAGGTATGCGCAGAACCTCCAGACGTGGACCTGGGTCTCGCCGACGAAAGCCGCCAGCGCCACACGGTCGCCCGCCATCGCAGACCGCAGGAGCTGGTCCTCATCGGGTACGAGCACGGTTGCGGACCCTACGCGAGATCGGGAACCAGGCGCCCCCCACCGACGACTGGTCAGATATGAACTGCCGCGAGATCCGAGAAGCGTGTTCCGCTGCCCTCGACCGCGAGGACCCGGGCGTGTCGCGCGCGGTCATCGACGAGCACCTCCGAACGTGCGATCCGTGCCGGGAGTTCGTCGCACGCGCCGAGATGCCTGACCTCGTGCCACGCATCGCCATGGCCGCGGAGAAGGATCGCGCCATGCGGTCGTTCCTCTCGTCGCCGGTGCGTCTCGCGTTGGTCGGGATTGCGGTCGCCCAGCTCGTGCTCGCGGTGCCGACGCTTCTGTTCGGCACCGATGAGGGTGCGCCGGTGCATATCGCGCACGAAGTCGGCGCATGGGACCTCGCCCTCGCGGTCGGCTTCCTCTTTGCCGCCTGGCGTCCACTCCGCGCAGTCGGTATGTTTCCGTTCGTTGCCGCGCTCTCGGCGGGTCTCGTGCTCACCGCGGTGGTCGACATCGCGAACGGGAAGACCCCGGCCGTACTCGAGCTGACGCACGTGCTCGAGCTGGTCGGCACCGGCTTGGTCTGGATGCTCACGTCGCCCCGCCCGCGGCGCGTGCTGAAAATCGTGTAGCACTTGGGAACTTTCTCGCCGTCTCGGGCGACGAGTGCATTCGAGACAAGAACTCACCGAAGGGGGAGATTGGTGCGCCGCATCGCAATCGTTCTGGGATCCGCTGCGCTCATGGTGCTGGTCGTTGCGCTCCCGGCGTCCGCCCACGTCAGCATCCAGCCGTCGACGGCGACGAAGGGCAGCTTCGCGACGATTGCGTTCCAGGTGCCGAACGAGGGACAAGCGAAGACCGTCAAGGTCGAGGTGAAGTTCCCGGAGGATCCCCCGATCGCCGACGCGGCCGTGCAGCCCGTCCCCGGTTGGCAGCTCAAGATAAACCCAGCCAAGCTGACCACGCCGATCACCACCGATGAGGGCACGTCGCTCAGCGAGCGCGTCGACACGATCAGCTGGACCGCGACCGACGGCAACGGTCTCACCGAAGGCGAGTTCCAACAGTTCTTGGTGTCGATGGCCCTGCCCGACGACGTGGACGTCTTGCAGTTCCCCACCATCCAGACCTACGACAACGGTGACGAGGTGGGCTGGATCCAGCAGACGCCGGCAGGTGGCCCCGAGCCGGAGCATCCGGTGCCCGAGCTGAAGCTCGTGGCCGGCGAAACGGGAGGCGGCACAACAGCCACGACCGCGCCCGCGGCGGGCGACGGAAACGCGGCATCGGCGAGCAACGTGAAGAAGAGTGATGTCGACAGCGCGAAGACCCTCGCGATCGTCGCGTTGATCGTCGGCATCGTCGGCCTGCTCGCCGGCATAGGGGGTTTCGCCATGGGCCGGCGCCGCACGACGTAGTCAGCACGCCGCGCGCCACGGCCGGAGATCGAGGCCCGGATAGCGCACGGCGGTCGCGTCGAGCAGGTCGGCGTTCCAGATCGCGTGGCCCGGGGGCGGGAACCCGAGGAGCTCGAGCTCCCGCGGTGTGGAGCGCTCGACGAACTGCACCCACGCCGGATGGTTCGCACGCGACTGCATCGAGTGATAGCCGATCCAGTCCTGGCCCGCGACCTTGAAGCTGATGTTCAACAAGAAGCGCGCGCCGCGTGGTTCGGTGAGATCCACGGCGCGATGGAAGACGTCGGGCCGGTAGGCGAGCAGCGAGCCGCGTGGGCCGGGCGCGCCACGCTCACTCGCGTACAGCTCGGGTGCGTCCCCGGGGCCGAACGCGTCGTTGACCGACCGGTTCGCTCCACCGCGTCGCGGCACGAGGTGCGTGGGCGCGGTACCCGTGTCGACATCGGAGAGGTAGAGGAACGTCTCGACGTGCCACCACGGTGCTTCCATACGCGGCGGCAGGAACGAGTGGTTGCGGTCCGTGTGCAGCGGCTGTTCGTAGTTCGCGTCGCCCGCGTATTTGGCGGTGACCTGCGCCTGGTACAGGCGGAGATCTTCGGTCTCGAGCGCCCGCGCGACGAAGTCGACGATCGCCGGGTGCACCACGAGCCGGTTGAGCGCGCCAGTCCCCGGGAACGGGAACTCTCGCCCCCAACGATGCTGCTCGGGGCGGAACGCCGGTCCGGCCACAGGCAGCTCCGGCCAGCCACGCCGCATCTCCTCGGTCGTACGACCGGGAGGCCAAGACGCACGCGGATTGGCGTGGTACCGCTCGGCCGTCGGGAACACCGTGTACAGGTCGGCGAGCGCGGCGTCGACCTCGCCGGGCTCGACCAGTCCCTCGACCAGCACCCAACCGTCGTCGCGCCACGCCGCAACCGCGTCGTCATCTGCGCGCCCGGTCAACGTCGGGTACGGCTAGCGCGCAGCCGTCGTCAGGCCGAGCTCCCAGTAGAGGAAGTTCCGCGTCTGGTCGAGGATCTCGGTGCGGTGCTGGACGTACGGCACGTGGCCGTCGCCTTGGAACGACGTCAGGTAACACGTCAGGCCGTGGTCGTTCGCGTTTCTGCATGTGCCGACCGCCCACTCGTACGGCACGATCGTGTCACTGGTGCCGTGGAACAGCAGGGACGGTGCATCGCCGGCATCTGTCGCCGCACTCACCACTTGTGCGCCCGAGAGCGAGACTGCCGCCCTGACGGCCGAGGCCGCGTCCTCGCCCGAGCCGAAGCCCACATCGAGGGCGACGATCGCGCCCGCCGACGTGCCGGCGATCGCGATCCGGGAGGGGTCGAGCTTGTACGTGCTCGCATGCGTGCGGAGGAATTTCACTGCCGTCTGCCCGTCGGCGGTTGCCTCGAGGATCGCCTTGATGCAGTTCGCGGTCGGAGCGCCCGCCGAGCACCCGTCGGGCTCGAGGCGGTAATTGATCGAGAAGTTGACGAAGCCCTTCTTCGCGAATGTGTTCGACTCGTCGACGAGCTCGGGCGACGTTTTGTCTCCGCCGGAGAAGGAGCCGCCGTGCACCCACACGATCGCGGGACGGCTCGTGACCGCGTCGCCCGTCGGCGCGTACTCGTCCATCTTGAGCGTCACGGTTTCGCCCGCGATGTTCTGAGCGCTGCCGTACGTGATGTCGGCAGTCTTCGTGACGTTGGCGAAGACCTGGTCGCGGTAGCGCAGCGGCGCGGTTCCCTGAGGATTGAGAAAGCGGAGGTCGCAGCCGGACGCGACGAGCGCGAGGACGGCGACGGTGGCGATGAGGGCGAGGCGGCGCATGCATGGACCATAGCCAGCACGGGGCGCACGGCGCCCGCCGCATGGCGCTACCAGTGCACCTCGGTCACGCCACCCTCGCTGATCGTCACGTTGCACATGTCCCGGGTGCCGGTTCCGAGGAGCGTGTAGTCGCCGGCCGGCACGGCAGGGAACACTCCCGCAAACACCGATCCGTCCGGCAGGCAGCGTTCGCGCACTTCCGTGTGCACGAACGCTCTCGTGTCCCCGCGCCGCGCCAGCTCGATCTCGACGCCGGCCAGCGCGGCCGGCGTGTGCACAACCAGCGCGCCGACGCCGTCGCCGATGTCGAGCACGACCGTGCCGTGCCCGCTCGGCGGCAACGCCGCCTCGTGCCCGTGCAGGTCGCCGACGCTCGCGGCATGTGCATGGTCGCCGCTCATGCGGCCGGTACGTCGTAGCCGCTGTGCGGGTGACCGAGATACGGGAACACCGACAGGTAGTCCTCGGTGCCCTTCGCGGCCTGGTCGGTGTCGCTCGCGGTGAGACCTTGCGTCACCGCGCCGACCGCGGCGTCGGGCGTGAACGTCGGGTCGATCAACGGATATGCCGCGCCCGCGATCGCGCGCAGCTCGATCGTCACCACGTCGTCGGCAAGGCGCCGTCCGTTCGGGAACCCTGCCGCGTCGCCCGCGATCAACCCGATGTTGTTGGGCGCGGGAGACGGCGGGATCGCCATGTTCAACCGCAACAGGTCGGCTTGTGTCGCCCCCGTGAAGTTCTGGAACGGCAGGAGCCCGGGTGGGATCCCGGTCAGCAGGATCGCCGCGAGGTCGGCACGCGGCTTGCCGGAGTCGACGAGCGTCTTCAAATTCGGGAACGCCGTCGGGTACAGCACGGGCAGCAACTTCGCGAGCTCGGGGTGCAGCACACCGTCGGCATACTCGCTGTCGTTCGTCGGAGGGTCCGCGTTCCAATCGTCCTTGCGCTCCATCGGTACGAGCACCTCGTTGAACAGCGGGTTGCCGAGGCGCGACACCTGCGTCCACGGTCCGGCGTTCGCCGGGTTTCCCGGACCACTCGAGTGACGGAACCGCACGCGCTGACGCGCGGCCGTGGTCCAGACTCCGAGAACGGAGAAGGGGCTCGCGACGTCAGTCGGGCTGATGTTGTCGCGCGTCACCTGCGTCTTCGGTAGCTGCAACGCGATCGTGTGCACGTTGAGGTCCTTGGTCGCGTTGACGCCCAGCGCGCTGCCGGGAACCGGGAGCAGGTGCAACGACTGGATCGGCCGCAACGCGCCCAGGTCGAAGATCGAGCCGAGGTCCACATAGAACCCCTCGGCGCGTTGACCGGCGAACACCTTGCCACCGCCGGGCAACGAGCGGACCGCGGCGTTCGCCAGGCCCGCATAGTTCGGCGTGGATCGTGGGCCGACGTTGCACGGCGGGCACGGCACGTCGCTGGCGAGCACCGTGCGCTTGCCGTGCGTGCGGTCGCGGTGCCGGTCGTGAGTGAGCTTCCGGTCCCAGTCGATGCGCGTCACGGTGTAGAACTGACGCCGGTTCCATGTGCTCGCATCGAGCGACGTGATCGGTCCGACGTTGTAGAGGAACGTCCCACCCACCTCGATGACGGTCGTGAAACGGAATTCGAACGAGATGTCGACGAGTGCGTCCGCGTCGTTGTCGATGTGGATCTCGTAGAGCACGTCGTCGCCGAACTCGTAGAAGTTCGGGCCGCCGGCCGGTCCCTGCAACGGCACGTAGTTCGCGATCAGCGTGACGGTGTCCGGCGCATCCGGGCTCACGAACGCGTAAAGATCGGTGCTGTCGGCGACCGGGTCCTTGGAGATCTCCGGTGCCTCGCGGTGAGATGACATTTCGAACCTCTTTCGGTCAGCGCGTCGCGTGGAACAGCGATGCAGCGAGGCGACGGTCCTTGATCGTGATCTCCCTCTCGCCGACGTAGAGCGAGACGAGACCCTTGCGCACGTCACGCACGTGCGCGATGACCGGCACATCGACGCTGTCGTCGTCCGGCAGCCGGGGCACGGCGTTCTCGTCCGGCTTCGTCAATGCGTGTGCCGCGCCGGCCGGCACTGCGGCCGCGACACCGGCCGCCGCCGCGACCGCCGACGATCGCTTGAGGAATTGCCGTCGACTCGTCGGTTCCATTTGTCCCTCCGTCGTGAGATGTGTGATGAGGATGTGTGATGAGGCTGCGCTGTGTGTTCGTCGCCGCCGCGCATCTCGGATGACACGAGCTGACGCCTGGTAGACCGGCGGCGTGCACGTTCCCGAGATCGACGTCGAGCCCTTCGTCAGGGGCGGAGGCGGCGAACGCGGCGCCGCGGCGGAGATCGACGCCGCGTGCCGGGAGATCGGGTTCTTCTCGATCGTCGGCCACGGGGTCGACCCGGGCTTGCGAGCCCGCCTCGACGCGTCGGCGCGCGAATTCTTCGCGCTCCGCGACAGGGAGAAGGCCGAGATCGCGATGGCGCGCGGCGGGCGCGCGTGGCGCGGATGGTTCCCGGTGGGCGGCGAGCTCACCTCGGGAGAGCCGGATCAGAAGGAAGGCATCTATTTCGGTCTCGAGCTCGGACGCGATGATGCGCGCGTTCGCGCCGGGCTGCCGCTCCACGGGCCCAATCTGTTCCCGCGCCGACCGGAGACGTTGCGCGATGCGGTCCTCCGATACATGGACGAGCTCACCCGCGTCGGTCACGCGCTGATGCGCGGTGTCGCTCTCGCGCTCGGCCTTCCGCCGGATTGGTTCGCGCGGGACCTGACCTCCGACCCGACGATCTTGTTCCGCATCTTCCACTATCCGGCCACCGCCGTCCCACACACCCCGAAAGGCACCGGCGCGTGGGGGGTGCGCGAGCACACCGACTACGGGCTCCTCACGATCCTCCTGCAAGACGGCACCGGCGGGCTCCAGGTCCGCTCGCGACGCGGATGGGTGGATGTCCCGCCCGATCCCGACGCGTTCGTGTGCAACATCGGGGACATGCTCGAGCGGATGACCGCCGGCCGCTACCGCTCGACGCCTCACCGCGTGCGCAACACGAGCGATCGCAGCCGGCTGTCGTTTCCCTTCTTCTTCGATCCGGGTTGGGACGCCATGGTGCGGCCCGTCCCGGCGGTCGGCGGGCACGCGCCGTCGGCTGCGGAGCCGGCGCACCGCTGGGACGGCGCGAGCGTGCACGACCTCACCGGTACCTACGGCGAATACCTCCTGGCGAAGGTCACCAAGGTGTTCCCGGGGCTCGGCGTCGACGTGCTCTGACACAGGTCACCGGACAGCACGCTCGCGCCGGAGCCGTGCAAGCCGTCATTGCCGGGGGGCATCCTGTGACGTGACCTCTTGGCTGCTGCCCGACGATCCGTTCGACTCGCTCGAGGCGTACGTCGCCGATGGTGGGGGTCAGGCGCTGGCGCTCGCACGCGAACGCGGTCCCGAGTGGACACTCGATCAACTCGACCGGGCGGGACTGCGCGGCCGCGGCGGCGCGGGATTCCCCACCGGTCGCAAGTGGCGCACCGTCTACGACAGCGGCCCGGAGCTCGGCGATCACTTCGCAGTCGTGAACGGCGCCGAGGGCGAACCCGGGACCTTCAAGGACCGGCCGCTGATGCGCGCGAACCCCTACCAGGTGATCGAGGGCCTGTCGGTCGCCGCCACTGTCGTCGGCGCCCGGGATGCTTTCGTCGCGGTGAAGGCCTCGTTCACGCGTGAGATCGACGCACTGGAACGTGGGCTCCGGGAGATGGCGGAGGCAGACCTGCTCTGCGACGCGCCGATCACATTGATCACCGGTCCGGAGGAGTACCTGTTCGGCGAGGAGAAGGCACTGCTGGAGGTGATCGAGGGGAACGACCCGTTGCCGCGCTGGCTGCCGCCGTACCTGCACGGCCTTTTCGCTCGCACCCCGCAGGAGGGATGGGGCACGGGCAACGAGCCCACCGAGGATCCGAACCTCGTCGGGTCCAACCCCACGCTCGTCAACAACGCCGAGACGCTCGCGCACGTGCCGCTGATCCTCGCCCGGGGGGCCGAATGGTTCCGCAGCATCGGCACCCCCGACACGCCGGGCCCGTTGCTGTGCACGGTCGTCGGCGACGTCGAGCACGCGGGCTACGCCGAGATCGCACCCGGCATGACGTTGCGCGAGGTGATCGATCACGTCGGCGGCGGCGTACGCGAAGGCCGAGCCGCCAAGGCGGTGCTGTCCGGGGTCTCGAATCGCGTCCTGACGGCCGACGACCTCGACGCCCCGGTGACCTACGAGGGAATCGAGGCCGCGGGCAGC
The DNA here is from genome assembly GCA_038209365.1 of Acidimicrobiia bacterium. Lineage (GTDB taxonomy): Bacteria > Actinomycetota > Acidimicrobiia > IMCC26256 > PALSA-610 > DASQHW01. Next base: position 28,458 of record JBBQXS010000020.1, read on the forward strand.
GGTCTCGGCTCCGCCGGCTTCATCGTGTACGACGAGATGCGCAGTGCGCTCTCGGTCGCGCGCATGGTCTCCCGGTTCTTGTACGTGGAGTCGTGCGGCCAGTGCCGAGCGTGCAAGTTCGGCTGCGGCGAGATCACGCGCCGACTGGACAAGATCGCGGACGCGCGCGGCGAGTCTCTGGACTTCGAGGTGATCGGTGAGCGCCTTCGTGACGTCACCAGTCAGACCCGTTGCTTCCTCGCGGAGGAGGAGCAGCGCGTGATCGCCAGCCTCCTCGTCGAATTCCCGGAGGACTTCGCCGCCGAGATGGAAGGCGCACCCCCGGTGGAGACGCTGCCCGTTCCGAAGCTCGTCGACATCCGGGACGGTGTTGCGATCTACGACGAGCACCAACAGCACAAGCAGCCCGACTGGACATACCGCGCCCCGGACTGAACGACGCCGATGTCCGGGTGACCGGTGGGGTTCCCTTTCGGCGGGACTGCCCGGCGGACGCGTGCCCCACGCAACGGGCTACCCTTGTCACCGGGTGCGAGCCGTACGGGCAGCCCCAGGGGGAAAATCATGACGACGCGTGAGCGCGTTGATGCGTCGACCGTTGCTCCGGCGCTCGCCGTCGCAGCCTTCGCGTCCATTGGTTCAGGCGCGATCGTTGCCGCCGCGATCGGGGTGCACGGCGACGACCGCCAGACCGTTGTCGCGTTCGCGGTCGTCGCGCTCGCGCAGATCGCATGGGGCGTCGTCGCGCTCACGAGATCGGTTTCGGCGAGGATGCTGGCGCTCGTCGGCGTCGCGATCAACCTCGCCGCATTCGGCGGCTGGGTACTCGCCAAGACAAGCGGGATCTCGTTCATCGACGGACTGGAGAGATCCGAGAGCCCGCACTTCGCCGACGTTGCCGCCGCCGCGTTCGCGGTCGTCGCGCTGATCTGCGCAGCGCTCGCCGCCACCGTATGGCGCGACGTTGCGAGTTGGTTCGGCTCCGCGGCATTCGGCGGTGCCGCACTCGGTACGGCCCTCATCACGATGTTCGCCATGATCGCCGCTGGAACGCACTCCCCCGTGCGACGCGTGGCCGTAACGGCCTCGACACCCGTGAGCCCGGCCGGTCCCACGACTACCGCTCCGTCTCTCTCTTTCGTCCCGCCCAAGCCGTATGACCCCACCAAGCCGATCGATCTCGGGGGCGTTCCGGGCGTCACGCCCGAGCAACAGGCGCGGGCCGAGAACCTGCTCGCGATCACGCTCGTGCGGCTCCCGCAGTGGTCCGACCCGAAGAAGGCCGAGGCCGCCGGATTCGTCTCGATCGGCGACGCCGCGACGGGCGACGAGCACTACGTCAACCTGTCGTGGTTCGACGACGGTCGCGTCCTCGACCCCGACCACCCCGAGTCGCTCGTGTACGAGACGGATGGCAAAGGCGGAAAGAAACTCGCCGCCGCGATGTACATGCTGAAGCCGGGCACGAGGTTGACCGACGCGCCCAACATCGGCGGGAACCTGACGCAGTGGCACATCCACAACAACCTGTGCTTCACGTCGGACGCGAAAGTCGCCAGCCTCCGGACGAACGATGGCCCTTGTCCGGCGGGCCAGAACCCCGGGGTCGACTCACCGATGATTCATGTATGGATCGAGAAGCACCCGTGCGGGCCCTTCGCGGCCCTCGAGGGCGTCGGCGCCGGCCAGATCAAGCCCGGCGAACAGCGGCTCTGCGACGAAGTACACAGCGCCTGATCGCGTCGTACAACCTGGATCAAAAGACCGGGGGCCGCGGTGGTGCCGCGCCGGTTGCCGGGGTCGCCGCGGGGCTGCGAGGCTCGCAACGTGTCGACCATCGACGGGGGCATCGACCTGTTGAGCCCCGCATCGTTCGCCGCCGGCCACCCTCACGAGACGTACGCGTGGCTGCGGGACCACGCACCTGTGTACCGCCATGCCGAGACCGACGGTGGGCCGGGCTTCTGGGCCGTGACGCGCTATGCCGATGTCAAGGCGATCGGCCGCGACCCGGAGAGGTTCTCGTCCGAGCCGACGGTGATGATCGCCGACGACACGGCGGTGCAGATCGGTGACCACAAGATGATGCTGATGGCCGATCCGCCGTACCACACGCGCCTGCGGCGCATCGTCAACAGCGAGTTCACCCCGAAATCCGCGGCGCGGCTGTCGGCACGCGTCGAGTCGCTGTGCAGCGCAATCGTTGACGAGGTCGTCGAGCGCGGGGAGTGCGACTTCATGGCCGACGTCGCCGGGGAGCTGCCGTCGTACGTCATCGCGGACCTCATGGGCATACCGCTCGACGACGGCCGCCGCCTGTACGGGCTCACCGAGACGATCCACGCCGCGCCCGAGTCGGTGGCCCCGGGAGCGGGGATGGGCGCGGTGATCGAGATGTTCAACTACGCGCACGAGGTGGCCACCGAGAAGCGCAGGCGACCGACCGCCGACCTCGCGACGAAGATCCTGCACGCAGAGATCGACGGCCACCGTCTCGACGACATCGACTTCAATCTGTTCTTTCTCCTGCTCGTCGACGCGGGCGGCGACACCACTCGCAACCTGTTGGGGGGCGGGCTCCTCGCGCTCTTCGAGCATCCCACCGAGCGCGCGCGCCTCCAGGCCGATCTCGACACGCTGGTACCGCGCGCGACCGAGGAGATGTTGCGGTGGGTCAGCCCGGTCATCGAGATGCGCCGGCGCGCGACGCGCCCGCTCACCCTGCAAGACGTTGCGATCGCAGAGGATGACAAGGTCGTCATGTACTACGGCGCCGCGAACCGCGATCCCCGCGCGTTTGCCGCCGCGGATCAGTTCGACGTCGGCCGCGATCCGAACGAGCACATCGCGTTCGGCGGTGGCGGTCCCCACTTCTGCCTCGGCGCACACATTGCGCGGGTAGAGATCCACGCCATGCTGCGTGCGGTGCTCACGCGACTCGCGGACATCGAGCCCGCCGGGCCGGTCGAGTGGTTGCCGTCGACGTTCATCTCCGGGCCGAAGCACCTGCCCGTTCGATTCACGCCGGGGCAACGGGTCGGGTAGTCGGTCGAGCTAACGCGCTCCGAGCCACTCCCGGTTCGCCGCCGCGAACTCCTCGAGCGTCGCCTGCATGTTGTACGGCCGTTCCTCGCGGGTCCCGGGATCCCACTGGCTGCGCGGCTCGTTGACGAAGTCGCCGCCGTACACATGGATGGCGCCCGTCAACCGGTCGGTCGGGTTCGTCACAGAGTGGATCGTGTCGTCGCCGAGCGCGACGACCTCACCGGTCGCCAGCTCCTTGCCGCCGGTCTCCACGATCGCGCGCCGTTCCGGGCCACTCCGCCGGAAGAACGTGTTGTCTTCCTGCCCGCTGTACACGCCGATCACGGCCCACATGCGGTGATCGTGCGGGTACAGCTGCATGTGTGGCGCCCACACGACGTTCAAGACCGTGAGGTCAGGCGCGTGATGCAGGAGCGTGATGCCGGCCTCCTTCGGCCGGAGCACGTCCGCAACGGCATCCGACCGCGTGACGGTGCGCGTGAGCAGCTCCCGTGTTGCACGCCGCGGATCGGTCTCCGACGCGGCGTCGTGACAGTCGGCGAGGAACGCGTCCAGGTCGAACACATCTTCAGCCTCGCGCTCTGCGACCCGCGCATCCAGTGCCGTGCGTCGACCCCTCGCTTCGACGAGCTTCGTCCTCAGCGCCGCGGGGGGCCGGCTGCGTTCTTGCGCTCGCGACGCACCTGCCGACGCTCCCGCTCGCTGAGGCCCCCCCACACTCCGCAGAGCTGATCCCAGCGCATCGCGTAGTCCAGGCATTGGAGGCGCACGGAACAGCCCGCGCACACGGCCTTCGCCTCACGCGCCGACTCGCCACGCGCCGGAAAGAAATCGACGACTCCCACGTACTGGAGGCACTCGGCGTCCTGCCACCAGTCCGGCGAGACGTCGTGCTCGACTGTTGCTGATCCCGCACTTCTCCGCATACCAGGGAGTGTTGATGAGACACCCTGTGTGGAGGAAGAGGGATAACGGTGTGTGTTTCCTGTTGATAACTGTCAGGCCTGTCCACAATGGTCGGACACCAGCAGCGTCGTGGACGTATCCTTCGACGAGCAGTCGAGAAGATGAAGACACCGCCGGCCGCATTGAGGCGGAGGCGAGAATCGACCGGTCGAGAAGGAGGGTCTCATGGGCGACAAGTCTCCGAAGAAGTCGAACGCCAAGAAGCCTGGCAAGACGCTGAAGGAAAAACGCGCCGACAAGAGCGCCAAGCGCGAGGAGAAACGCCCCGGCTTCGGCGGCTGACACCGGCGCCGAACACGGCGGTGGATACAGTCGCCGCCATGGACGTCACGCTTCGGCACACTCCCAGCTTCGCGGTCGCACGCGTCGCCCTCGCGGGCGGCGAGCCCGTCAAGGTCGAGGCGGGCGCAATGATGGCGACGTCGAGCGGCGTCGCCCTCGACGCCAAGATGGAAGGCGGCTTGCTGAAGTCGCTCAAGCGCGCGGCGCTCGGCGGCGAGTCGTTGTTCATCACGACCCTGACCGCGCCCGCGCAAGGTGGATGGATCGATGTCGCCGCGAATCTGCCGGGCGACCTTGCCGTGCTCCCCGTCGCGAACGATCAGCCCGTGTTCATACAACGCGGTTCCTGGCTGTGCTCGAGCGCGGCAGTCGAGCTCGACACGAAATGGGGCGGGTTCAAGAACCTGTTCGGCGGCGAAGGCGGCTTCGTGGTGCGCGCCGGAGGTTCAGGGACGGTGGTGTTGTCGTGCTACGGCGCGCTCGACACGATCACGCTCGCGGCAGGCGAATCCATCGTGCTCGACACCGGGCACATGGTGGCGTACTCGGACGGCATCGGTATGGCGATCCGCATGGCGACAGGCGGCGCGATCGGCTCCGCGAAGACGTCCGAGGGACTCGTATTCGACTTCACCGGGCCGGGCTGGGTCATGACCCAGACGCGCAACCCGAGCGCACTCATCAGCTGGCTGAGCGCGAACCTGCCCGGCTCCCGGGCGTGAGCTACGCGTGTTCGCGGTCGAAGCCGTCGGCCTGACGAAACGGTTCGGTCAGATCGAAGCGCTGCGCGGTGTCGATCTGTCGATCCCCCGCGCACGTGTCCTCGGGCTCCTCGGCCCGAACGGCGCGGGCAAGACCACGGTCGTGCGCATACTCACCACACTGTTGAAGCCCGACAGCGGCCGGGCCCTGGTGGACGGCATCGACGTGGCGAAGGAATCGCGCCGCGCTCGCGGGCGCATCGGACTCACCGGCCAGTATGCGGCGGTCGATGAGCGGCTCACAGGTTTCGAAAATCTCGAACATGTCGGTCGGTTGTTCCACCTACGCGGTCCGATGGCGCGAGAGCGCGCGCACGACCTTCTCGGCCAGTTCGATCTCGAAGATTCCGGGCACCGTGTCGTTCGCGGGTACTCCGGCGGTATGCGGCGCCGGCTCGACATCGCAATGAGCCTCATCGGACGACCATCTGTGCTGTTCCTGGACGAGCCGACGACCGGCCTGGACCCGCGGGCGCGGTTGTCGATGTGGGCGCTCATCGAGGAGTTGGCGCGTGCCGGCACTACGACGCTGCTCACGACGCAGTACCTCGAAGAAGCAGATCGGCTTGCCGACGAGATCATCGTCATCGACCACGGTGCAGTGATCGCGCGCGGCACCGCCGACGAGTTGAAGCGCCGCGTCGGCGGTGAGCGGCTCGAGGTCAGGATGGCGGACTCGAGCGAGCTGGCGCGTGTCGTCGAACTCCTCGCGCCACTGTCGTGCGGCGACGAGGTGACCGATGAGGCGGCCGCGTCAGTCGCGGTGCCGGTGCGCACTGTCGACGGCATCGTGCCTGACGTCGTGCGCATGCTCGACGCGGCCGGATTGCACGTCGTCGACGTCGGTGTGCGACGCGTCACGCTCGATGACGTCTTCCTCACGCTGACGGGACATGCCGCCGAGGATGAGGCCGAGCGCGAGCGTGACAGTGCGCGGAGCGCAGCCTCGTGACGGCGGGCACAGAGCGATGCACCCTCGTCGAGCCGTCTGCCGAAGCGCCCGATGCGCGCGACGTCCCGACCGGCGCGATCTGGTTGCTGCGCGACAGCTGGACGGAGGCACGCCGGCACCTACGCGCCGTACCCCGAAGCCCCGAGCTGCTCGTCTTCGCCACGATCCAGCCCATCATGTTCGTGGTGCTGTTCGTGTACGTGTTCGGCGGCTCCATCACCGTGGCGGGCTATTCGTCGTACGAGCAGTACCTCTTGCCGGGGATCTTTGCGCAGACGGTGTTGTTCGGCTCGGCGTACACGGGCGTCGGTATCGCCGAGGACCTCTCGAAGGGGCTGGTCGAACGGCTGCGGTCACTGCCGATGTACTCGTCCGCGGTGCTGATCGGCCGTACGATCTCCGACGTCCTCCGCAACGTGCTCACGTTCGTCATCATGTTCGTCGTCGCATACATCGTCGGCTTTCGCATCGAAGGGACGCTCTTCGAGGCCGCGCTTGCAACGGTATTGCTGTTCGCGTTCAGCTACGCGTTCTGCTGGATCCAGGCGCTGATCGGGCTCTCGGTGAAGTCCGCCGAAGCAGCCAACTCGGCCGGGTTCATCTGGATGTTCCCGCTCACATTCGTGTCATCGGCGTTCGTCGACACTGCCAACATGCCGGGCTGGCTGCAGCCGATCGCCGATGCGAACCCGTTCACGGTGGTCACCAATGCCACGCGCGCGCTGTACAACGGGCGCAGTCCCGGTTCCGATTTCTGGATCGCCGCCTCGTGGGCAGTGGGCATCACCGCGGTGTTTGCGTTCTTGGCGGTCCGGCGCTTCATGCGCGCCGCCCGGCACTGATCAGCGGCGATGGTCGGGACGTAGGTACGCGGCGACGACGCGCGTGATCGCCTCGGGGTCGTCGCCGAGCGCTTCGGGCAGGTTGCCGTTGAGCCACAGCGTCGCGATCCCGTGCACGAGCGACCACGCCGCAACACCACTCGCGAGCGTGGCGCCTTCCACGTGTGACGTGCCGTAGAGCGAACGTGCAGACGCGGCGGCCGCCGCAAGGAGCCCGGGATCGTCGCGGTGGTACAGCTCCGGTCGGAACATCACTTCGAAATGCGCCCGGTGTGTCACCGCGAAGTGCACGTACGCGACGCCGACCTCGAGGAAGCTGTGTCGTTCGCGCTCGGCACGCTCGAGCTCCTCCGCCAGCATGCGATAGCCGTCGGCGGCAACTGCGGTGAGCAGTCCGGCCTTGTCTCCGAAGTGATACGTCGCGGCCGCGTGGGTCACGCCGGCCCGCCGGGCGACCGCGCGCATGCTCGTCGCCGCGGGCCCGACCTCGTCGAGGGTCGCCACGGCGGCGGCGATCAGCGCCGGACGCAGCGCGCCGTGGTGATAGGCCCTCGGCGTGGCCGGTGCGGAGCTCATCCACGTACCCTACCGCAATCTTTCCATTGACAAGATCGGGGGCGCGGCCTAACTTCCCGTTGGTAGGACGTGGATGGCAATCTCGTTGAGGAGTCCGACATGACCACGGTCGAGAACCTGTACTTGACGGGCAACTACGCGCCGGTGCGCGACGAGCTCACGGCCGCCCTCCTCCCCGTCACCGGCCGTCTCCCGCAGGAGTTGCAGGGGCGGTACCTGCGCAATGGGCCGAACCCGGTACGCGCGCCGGAGCCGTCGACGTATCACTGGTTCACCGGCGACGGCATGGTGCACGGCATCCGCCTCCGCGACGGCAAGGCGGAGTGGTACCGCAACCGGTGGGTGCGCTCCGCGAACGTCGCAGCCGCGCTCGGCGAGCAACCACGCCCGGGGCCCGTACACGCGGGCATGGACTTCGCGGCCAACACGAACGTGATCGGTCACGCCGGCCGCACGTTCGCGATCGTCGAGGCCGGCGCCCGCCCCTACGAGCTCACCAGCGAGCTCGAAACCGTCGGACCCTGCGACCTCGACGGCACGTTGCCCGGCGGATACACCGCGCATCCCAAGCGCGACCCGGAGACCGGCGAGCTGCACGCCGTCTCGTACTTCTGGGGCTGGGGCAACAAGGTGCAGTACTCGGTCATCGGGGTCGACGGTCGGGTCAATAAGCTCGTCGACATCGAGGTCGGCGGCGCGGTGAGCGTGCACGACATGTCGCTGACCGAGCGTTACGCAGTGATCTACGACCTGCCCGTCGTCTTCGACCTCGAGGCGGCGGCCGCGGGTGCAAGCTTCCCGTACCGGTGGGATCCGAACTACCAAGCGCGTGTCGGCCTGTTGCCGCGCGCGGGAATTGCCCACGACGTGAAGTGGTTCGACGTGGAGCCGTGTTACGTGTTCCACCCGTTGAACGCCTACGACGACGGCGATCAGGTCGTCCTCGACGTCGTGCGGCACACGCGCATGTTCGCGACACATTTGCTCGGCCCCGACGAAGGCGCTCCGACGCTCGACCGGTGGACGATCGACGTCGAGGCCGGCAAGGTCCGCGAGGAACGCGTCGACGACCGGCCCCAGGAGCTGCCCCGCGTCGACGAACGACGGGTCGGCCGCCGGCACCGATTCGGGTACGCGATGACGCTGTCCGGTCCGAACGGATTGGTGAAGCACGACTTCGACAAGGGCACGAGTGAGGAGCGCACGGCCGAGACCGAGTACGCAGGTGAAGCGGTGTTCGTGCCGAGCGGCCCGGACGCGGGCGAGGACGAGGGGTGGCTCATGAGCATCGTCTACGACGCCGACCGTGACGCAAGCGATCTCGTCGTCCTGAACGCCCAGGACTTCACCGGCGAACCGCAAGCGGTCGTGCATCTCCCGGCACGGGTGCCGTTCGGTTTCCACGGCAACTGGGTGCCCGACGGCGCGTAGGTCAGTGGGACGGCGGGACCGCGCGGCCCTGGAAGTCGCCGATGAGCGACACCTGCACTCGGTCGCCATCGACTGACGCGGCGAACTCGTCGAGCTTCTTGCGGTAGTAGTCCCCGCGCATGTCGCCCTCGGACGCGGCGTTGTACGTCGGGTACAGCGCGCGGCGGGCGACCGTGGACGTGTTCGGGCCGCTGCGATGTGGCGTGCGCGAATGGAACCAGAGCGTTTGCCCGGCTCTCACCTCGACCGGATCCCATTCCAGCGCGGCGACCACGTCGCTCCGGATGCAACCGACATCGTCCGACGGCAGGACCTCGTGGTGCATGCCGGAGACGACCTCGAGACAACCGTTCTCCGCGGTCGAGTCGTCGACGGCCACCATGCACGACACGTGCACGTCGATGAACGGATATGCCGGTGCGTCCTGGTGCGGGGCGTACCCGGCGCCGCCCGCGAGCTTGTAGTTGATCTTCTCCTTGTACAGGACCGCCGGTTCGCCGAGGAGCGCACCCGCCGTCTCGACCAGCGACCCGGTCGTGAGCAGCGCACGGAGCCCTTGGTGGAACGGGACCAGGTTCTCGCTCCGGCAGAGCCTGGGGCCGGCGTCGGTCATCTCGCGGTGGTGCAGCCAGCCGTCACCGTCGTCGGGCCACGACGCGATGTCGTCACACCAGCGCTGGAGGTCACGCGCGGCGTGGTCGTCGAGGGTCGACACGAGCAGCCAACCGCTCGCGGCAAAGTGCGCGATCGCGTCGGCGTCGACGGTCTCGACCGGAGACGGAACCTGCGTCATCGCGGGAACGGTAGCTCGAACGTGATCAGCGGCTCATCCGAGCCCGACTGTGTCGTACGCTGCCGGCAATGGACGTGAACTCGCGGCGCACACTCCCGCACATGTCCCACTGGGGCGCGTTCCGCGTCACGGTCGACGGCGACAACATCGTCGGCGTCGAGGGCCATCCCGACGACCCTGCGCCTTCACCGCTGCTCGGCAACTACATCGACGGCATCCGCAACGACGCCCGCGTCACGAAGCCGGCGATCCGCCGAGGCTGGCTCGAGCGGGGACCGGGGCCCGACGATCGCCGCGGCGCCGACGAGTTCGTCGAGGTGGAGTGGGACGAAGCGATCGACGTCGTCGCCGCCGAGCTCCGGCGGGTGCGCGCCGAGCACGGCAACGAGGCCATCTTCGGCGGTTCCTATGGATGGGCCAGCGCCGGTCGCTTCCACCACGCGCAGAGCCAGCTACACCGCTTCCTGAACTGCGTCGGCGGCTACACCGCGTCGGTCAACAGCTACTCGCTGGGCGCGACCGAAGTGATCCTTCCCCACGTCGTCGGCGACGCCGCCGACGTGTTGCGCCGGGCGACCACCTGGAAGGCGATCCTCGAGCACACCGAGCTCGTCGTCGCCTTCGGGGGCATGAACGTGAAGAACGCGTTCGTGAGCCCGGGCGGCGTGACGCGGCACACGCTCCCACCGAGCCTTGCGGAAGCAGGACGCCGAGGGCTCGCTTTCGAGTTGTTCAGCCCGCTGCGTAGCGACCTCAATCCCGACGTGCGCGCGGCGTGGCACCCGATCGTGCCCGGTACCGACACCGCGGTGATGCTCGCACTCGCGCACGCGCTGATCAGCGGCGGCCTCCACGATCCGACGTTCCTCGAGAGGTACTGCGTCGGCGGCGACCGGTTGATCGCATACGTCACGGGCGAAGAAGACGGAGTCCCGAAGGATCCGGCGTGGGCGGAACAGATCTCCGGCATCTCGGCCGAGACGATTCGCGAGATCGCGCACCGCATGGCCGAGCACCGCACGCTCGTGACGGTGAGCTGGGCCCTCCAGCGCACGCGTCATGGTGAACAACCGGTGTGGATGGGCCTCGCACTCGCGTCGCTGCTCGGGCAGATCGGCCTGCCGGGCGGTGGGTTCGGCCACGGCTACGGCTCGATGGCCGACGTCGGCGCGCCGCGCGTGCCGTATTCCCTGCCCGTTTTTCCCCAGGGGCGCAACCTCGTCGACACGTTCATTCCCGTCGCGCAGATCAGCGCGCTGCTCGAGAATCCCGGCGGCACGCTCGAGTACAACGGCCGCCGGCTACGGCTGCCGGACATCCGTCTCGTGTACTGGGCCGGCGGTAACCCGTTCCACCATCACCAGGACCTCAATCGGTTGCGGCGCGCGCTCGCCCGCCCCGACACCGTCGTCGTGCACGAGCCGTTCTGGACGGCGACCGCGCGCCACGCGGACATCGTGCTGCCGACGACGACGACCCTGGAGCGCGATGACGTGGGCGCCGGGCGCAACGACGGCTACGTGATCGCCATGCCGCGTGCCCTGCCGCCGTTCGGTGAAGCGCGCGACGACTACGAGGCATTCGCGGAGCTCGCCAAACGCCTCGATGTCTACGACGACTTCACCGAAGGACGCACGGCGCGCGACTGGGTGGAACACATCTACGAGCGCTTCCGGGAGCGCGTCGGCGAACGCGGCGTCATCGCACCGCAATTCGACGAATTCTGGGACATCGGCGAGGCCCGCTTGCCGGCGAGCTCGGACGACCACACGCTCTTCGACCGCTTCCGCGCCGACCCGGACGAGCACAAGCTGAAGACGCCCAGCGGACGGATCGAGCTCTTCTCCGCGACCATCGACGGGTTCGGTTACGACGATTGCCCCGGCCACGCCGTCTGGCTCGAACCCGAGGAATGGCTCGGCGGTACGCGGGCGGCGAGCTTCCCGTTGCACCTCATCGCCAACCAACCGGCGTCGCGCCTGCACGGGCAGCTCGACGCCGGCGCGTACAGCCGCGCGTCGAAGGTCGCCGGACGAGAACCGATTCGCATGCACCCCGAGGACGCTGCCGCACGCGGGATCGCCGACGGCGACATCGTGCGCGTGTTCAACGACCGGGGCGCGTGCCTCGCCGGCGCAGTCGTGACGCCGGACGTGCGACCCCGCGTCGTGAACCTTTCCACCGGCGCCTGGTACGACCCGGTCGATCCGTCGGTCGCCGGTTCGTTGTGCGCGCACGGCAACCCGAACGTCCTGACCGAAGATCGAGGCTCCTCGCGTCTCGCGCAAGGCTCGACCGGCCAGCACGTGCTCGTCGAGGTCGAACGTTACGAGGGTGAGCCGCCGCCCGTCCGCGCCCACCACCCTCCGGTCATCAGGGAACCGTGACGCCCTTCGGTGCTTGCTGTTTCATGAAGCCGAAGAGGTAACCGGCGACCCGCCGCATCTGGATCTCTTCGCTGCCTTCGGTGATCCGGTACCGGCGGTGATGCCGGTAGATGTGCTCGAACGGCATGTGCCGCGAGTAACCGAGGCCACCGTGCACCTGCATGGCACGATCGGCCGCTTCGCAGCACAACCGGTTCGCCCAGTAATTGCACATCGAGACCTTGTCCGACACCGAGAACGCGCCGTGGGTGTCCATTGCCCACGCGGTCTTGTGGATCAACGCCCGCAGCATCTCGCATTGCGTGTGCAGTTCGACGAGCGGGAACTGGATCGCCTGGTTCGTGGCCAACGGCTTCCCGAACGGCGCTCTCACCTTCGCGTACTCCACGGCCTGGTCGACGCAGTACTGCGCGGCTCCGAGACTCGAGGCCGCCTGGCGGATGCGATTCTCGTTGAAGAAATGCTGCACGACCTGGAGACCTCGGCCCTCGCCACCGAAGATCGCGCTGTGGGGCACCCGGACGTCGGTGAGGCGAATGTGCGCATGGTCGGTCGGCATGTTGAAGGTCCACAGGAACTCGACGATCTCGAAGCCCGGGCTCTTCGTAGGGACGAGGAACGCGGTGATGCCGTGTCCGTCGCCCGCCGAGCCGCTGGTACGCGCCATGATCATGTCGTACTGCGCGGCGTGGATGCCGGTGTTCCACGTCTTCTCGCCGTTGATGATCCATTCGTCGCCGTCCCGGACCGCCGTGGTCTCCATGTGCGTTGCGTCGGAGCCGTGCGCCGGCTCGGTGATGCCGAATGCGAAGCCCCGCCGGCCCTCGGCGAGATCGTCGATCCAGTCGCGCTTCTGCTCCTCCGTGCCGTAGTTGATCATCAGCAGCAGTCCCACGTTGTTCCCGACGATCGCGTGCTCGTTCTGCAGGTCGCAGTGCAAGCCGAGCCCCTTGTGCGCGAGGTGTTCGCGGATCACGGCCATGCCGAGGTTGGTGCCGTCCTTGCCGCCGTACTCCTTCGGGAACGGGTAGCGGTAGTGCCCGGCCGCGTCGGCGCGGCGGCGGGCCTCGCGCAGGAGCGCCTCCCACTCATGATTGGGGAGACCACCACGATCCCAATCGGTACGCGCGTCTTCTCGCCGTTGGTCGAAGAAGCGAACGTTGTCGTCGGCCTGCTCGAGCGGCGTGATCTCGCGCTCGATGAAGCCGTCCAGCTCCACGAGATAGTCCCGCAGTTCCTGGGGAAGCTCGAAGTCCATGCGGGAGAACCTAGCGATGGCGTAGCGTCCACGCGCATGGACGTCGCCTCCTTCGAGGAGATCGCGACGGAGTTCCGCCGCCGGATCGAACGCACGATCTGGTGCACGATGACGACCGTCGACACACGGGGTCGGCCACGCGGTCGACTCGTGCATCCCGTATGGGAAGAGCCGACCGGCTGGCTCGCGACCTTTCGGCGCTCGTTCAAGGCCAAGCACCTGGACGCGAACCCGTGGGTCTCGCTCGCGTTCTGGGACCAGGACCAAGAACAGGTCTATGTCGACGCGCGCGCGTCGTGGGTCGACGATGACGCGACAAGAGCGCGATTGTGGGACCTGTATTCGACCAAGCCCGAGGGCTATCCACTGAAGGAGTTCTGGAAGGGTATCGACGACCCGAACTACGGCCTGTTGCGGCTCGACCCGTGGCGGATCGAGCTGTGGTCGGTCAAAGGGTTGTTTGCACGCACGCCGCCGCAGGTGTGGCGGAGCGGGGACTAGGCGGCCCGGCGCTCGACGAGGCGGCAGACGACAATTCCTGGCGACGCGGTCGGTCGCTGCACCGCTCGCGGGGTGACGGGAAGGCAACGCGCGCCTATCTTCGCGATGACGCGACAAGGAGGCCTGCGTGTTCGGTCGACGATGGGGCGCCAGGGCCGAGGCGCTGAGAGAAGAAGTCCGCGCCAAGTTGGCGTCGCATGCGCATGAGCGCGCGCTGCTCGCAGATGCGATTGCCAAGCTGGAATCGACGCTCGCGGCCGAGGTCGAGCAGCGCGCCGTTTTCCGGTCGTCGACCGAGGCCGCGGCGAACACCTTGCGGGACTCGGTCAACGACAATGCCACCGACCTCGCCAGAGCCGTCGAGGCCGTCGGACGTATGTGTGCGATGCTCGCCGATCGCATCGATACCGAACGAGACGAACGGCGCGCGCTCGTCGAGGCGGTCAGCGCGCTCGCCCGGCGAGCGTTGGAATCGCCGTCGACGATCGAGCCCGACGTGAACAAGCCCCGGCTCCTCGGTGGCAGTGTCTATTCGTCGCCGCCGTCTCCCGAGGGCGAGGTCGTGGAGGCCAATGGTCGAGATCACATGTCTCGGCTCGATGTGGGCGCCGCGGTGCGCTACCGGTTCGGTGACAGCTGGATCGATGGCCTGGAGGTCTGCGAGGTCGTCGGCGACGGGGCCGACGTGCGCTACCGGCTCTGGCGCGCGGTTGATGAATACGTGCTTCCCGCGCAGTTCGACCGGCGCGACCTCGAGGCTGCCGGAGATGTCTCACCCCCCGGCGCCCGAGGGCGATGGTGGCAATCCTGAGCCCTGACCATTTCGACATGGTGGTCATCGGGGCGGGGCCGGCCGGCGAGAAGGGCGCGGCGCAGGCGGCGTACTTCGGCAAACGGGTCGCGATCGTCGAGCGCGACGCCCGCGCCGGCGGCGCGGCGGCCATCAACGCGTGGGTTCCGTCGAAGACGCTCCGCGAAGCCGCGTTGTATCTGACCGGCTTCCGCCACCGTGACGTGTACGAAGGCCTGAGCCTCGACCTCGACCCGACGTTTGCGGTCAGCCGCCTCCGGGCGCGTTCGAATCGGGTGGTGGACACCGTCACGAGCGAGGTTCGGTCGAACATCGACGCCCACGCCATCGAGTTCGTGCAGGGAGACGCCCGGCTCGGGCCCGAGCGCACCGTCCACGTGAGCGTCGCGAACGTCGCGCCGCGCACGCTGCAGGCCGGGGCAATTCTCATCGGTACGGGGTCTCGCCCGTTCCACCCGCCCGAGATCGACTTCGACGATCCCGACATCCTCGACTCGGCGACGATCCTCGATCTCGAACGACCGGTTCGGAGCCTCGTGATCCTCGGCGGCGGCGCCGTGGGCTGCGAGTACGCATCGATCTTCTGTGCGCTCGGAGCGAGTGTCACGTTGCTCGACAGCCGGTCGCGCCTCGTTCCCGTGATGGACCACGACGTGTCGGATGGGCTCGCGGCCGCACTCCGCGACGCCGGCGTACGGGTGGTGCTCGAAGCCGGACGCGCCGACGTCCGGCGCGACCACGGTGGACTCGCGGTGGAGATCGCGGGTCACGACGTGCTCCGCCCCGAGAAGCTGCTCTTTGCCGCGGGTCGTGCCGGCAACACCGAGAGCCTCGGACTCGAAGCGGCGGGCGTCGAGAGCGACGGCTACGGACGCATCAAGGTCGACGACTGCTATCGCACGAGCGCGGCGGGCATCTACGCAGCGGGCGACGTGATCGGTCCTCCCGCACTCGCGTCCGTATCGATGGAACAAGCGAGAGTCGCGGCCTGTCACGCGTTCGACATCCCGTTCAAGCAAATGGTCGACCCGGTCACGCCGATGGGGGTGTACTCGATCCCGGAAGCTGCCGGCGTCGGGCGCACCGAACGGCAAGCGAACGCGGACGGTATCGACTTCGAAATCGGCGTCGCGCGGTTCGCCCGCAACAGTCGATCGCTGATCTCGGGGACCACCGACGGATTCGTCAAGCTCGTGTTCCGGCGGGACGATCGCCGGCTGCTCGGAGTGCACGTGCTCGGCGACTCGGCCACCGAGCTGATCCATCATGGTCAGACGGTCCTGCACTTCGAGGGCACGATCGACTACTTCATCCGAGCCGTGTACAACGTGCCCACGTTGACCGAGGCGTACAAGTACGCCGCATACGACGGGCTGCAGCGACTAGCAGGACGTCAGCCGTAGATGGCGGCGAGCGCACGGGCGGTCGCGGCCATGCGGGAGCGAAGCGAGCCCGGGGCGAGGATCTCGACGTCGGCCCCCAGGCGCATCAGGTCGAGATACGCGTCGTCGAGACTCTCGAATGCGAGCGTGCAGCGCGTCCAGCCGTCCGGCAGCACAGCATGGGCCTTGATCGCGCGCCCGGAGGTACGCGTCATCCACTCCAACTCCTCGAAACCGTGCGTCGACACGCGCGCCTCGACGTCCACCGGAGGCAGCAGCGATTCGTAACCCGCGACCGACGCGTTCCAGTGCTCGGCAAGGTCGAATCCGGCGGGCCGTTCGAAGCGTTCGTCGAGCGGGCGGACGTCGTGCACGCGCGAGACCCGATAGGTTCGCATCGCGCCTTGGCGGCGCGCGACGAGATACCACACACCGGCCTTGTTCACGAGCCCGAACGGATCCAGCGTGCGCGGTGCAGGTTCGTCGGCGCCGGGATGGCGATACCGGATGTCGACCCGACGGTCGTCCCACACCGCGGCCGCCAAGCCCGCGAGGTGAGGCTCGCTTCGCGTCGCGCGGAACCACGTCGGCGCGTCGAAATGGAAACGCTGACGGGCCGACGCGGCGCGATCGGCAAGGTCCTTCGGCAACGCGGCGAGCAGCTTGAGCTGCGCGGCGCCGAGCACGGTGCCCAAGCCGAGCTCGCCCACGGGACCGGTCATGCCCGTGGCGAACAGCGCCTCGGCCTCCTTGGAGGTCAGGCCGGTGAGGCGCGTCCGGTAGCCGCCGACGAGCTGGCATCCGCCGTTGCGGCCGGGCTCCGCGTACACCGGCACCCCGGCCGCACTCAGCGCTTCGAGGTCGCGGTAGATCGTGCGGACCGACACCTCGAGCGCCTCCGCCAGCTCACTTGCGGTGAGGCGGCCCCGGTGCTGCAACAACAGCAGGAGCGAGACCAGACGGCTGGCACGCACGGTGCGAAAACTAGTCGTATTCCCTGACAGGAGGTGTCAGGGAATCGGCGTACTGTAGGCGAAACGACAACCGTGTAACCACAGGCGTGGGATCCCCGGGGAGGGGCTATGCATCCGGACATTCTTCTTCAGCTCGCGCGCGCCGAACTGCACAATCGGCTCGAGGAAGCAGACGGCCGGCGGCTCGCAGCCTCGGCCCGCCGGGACGCGGGTCCGGCTCGCCGGAGTCAGCGCTTGCGCGCCTTTCCGCCCTTGAAAAGCTCGCGCCAGCTCTTCTCGGAGAGCTCGACGTCGAACTTCCTGGCGGCGGCCCGGATGCGCTTCCACGCGCGGTCGCGTTCCGCGTCGGACACGCCTTCGACTTGATCGAAGCGGGCGACCGCGTTGCGGACGTGCCTGGCGGCGGTCAACGGCTCCTTGCGCTCCTTCGGAAACGCGAACTGCGTCGCGACGTCCCGGCGCGAGAATCGCCCGGTGCATCGCGACATCGCTGACCGCCTCGCGCGCCTGCCGTGGCAGGTCATCCGGGACGCAGTCGACCGCGACGGCTTTGCCGTCACGACGTCTCCGATCCTCACCGCGAACGAATGCGCGTCGCTCGTGAAGACCTTCGACGACGATGCGCACTTCCGGTCGACGATCGACATGGCACGTCACCGCTTCGGCCAGGGCTGCTACCGCTACTACCGGTACCCGCTGCCGCCCATCGTGGACGATCTGCGGAACGCTGCCTATCCGTACGTCGCCGAGATCGCCAACCGATGGGCGAAACGGCTCGGCGAGCCATCGTTCCCGGGCACACACGCCGAGCTCGTGCGAATCTGCAACGAGCACGGCCAGTCGCGCCCGACGCCGCTCGTGCTGCGCTACCACGAGGGTGACTGGAACGCGCTCCATCAAGACGTCTACGGCGATGTCGTCTTCCCGGTCCAGCTCGCGGTCGCGTTGACGCGACCGGGCGTCGACTTCGGCGGTGGCGAGATGCTGTTCCTGGAGCAACGGCCGCGCGCACAGTCCCGTGGCCATGCGGTGCTTCCCGAGCGCGGCCACGGCGTCGTCTTCACCACGCGGTCCCGGCCGGTCAAGGGGACGCGTGGCACGTATCGCGTCGGATTGCGACACGGCACGAGCACCGTCACTCGCGGCGAACGGCTGACGCTCGGCATCATCTTCCACGACGCCGCGTAGGGCGCTCATCGGTCGCGGAGGAGCGGCTCCAGCGCGGTGACATAGTCGGTGAGTCGCGCGGCGAGCTCGACGACGAGCTCCGCGTCGCCGAGATCGGGATCGGGCCATGTCTCGGAGACGCGCCGCCACACGTCCGGGCGCCCGAGAAACGGACCGACGACCGCGTCGCGGCCGATCACTCGGCGCCACCGCTTCTCGCTCGCACGAAGGTGCGCGATCACGGCCTCGTTGTCCGCGACCTTCGGGTACTCGGCGTGGAAACCGATCTCGACCGCCAGCACTCTCGCCAGCTCGTCGTTGTCCGGGCCGATCACCTGGGCCTCGTAGTGCTCCCGTGGCGGAGCCTCGGGTCCGAACCACACCTTGATGCCATAGCGGTGGGCGCGGAGGCGCAGCTCGCCGAGCTCGGAAGGCGCCATGCCCCGCAGCGCGTACGCGACCTCGTCGAACAGCGAAAGCTCCATCGGGCAAGCTTTGTCGCCGGGAGTACCGTCGTGCAGGTGACGAACGGGGGGGCGATGCGGATGGCCGTGCAGCTGAACCACACGATCGTGTTCGCACACGACAACTCGAAATCGGCGACGTTCCTGGCCGACATCCTCGGACTCGAGCCGCCGAGCAGCTACGGGCCGTTCATGGTCGTCGAGGTCGCCAACGGCACCAGCCTCGATTTCATGGAGACCCATGACGAGATCCCGTGGCAGCACTACGCGTTCCTGGTCGGCGAAGACGAGTTCGACGAGATCTTCGGCCGGATCCGCGACCGGGCGCTCCCGTACTGGGCAGACCCGCATCACGGCGAGCCGGGCGAGATCAACCATCACGATGGTGGTCGGGGCGTGTATTTCGAGGACCCCGACGGTCACAACCTCGAGATCATCACCCGTCCGTACGGCAGCGGCGCCTGAGCCAGACCCGGTCTGACCTCTCCTGTTCTCGACGGGCGCGATCGCGCGAGGCTTGGCGGCACCAAGGTGCCGGCCGAAGGGAAGACAGCATGCGCGCGGTCATGACCGGTGCGACCGGGTTCATCGGACGAAATCTCCTGGCGCGGCTCTTGGAGCGCGACGAGCAAGTGTTCGCGGTCGTGCGGCCCGGTTCAGTCGAACGGCTGCGTGCCATCGGCCGTCGCCTCGGCGCCGACGACCGCCTCATCGTCCCCATCGAAGGAGACCTGCGCGATCCTCGGCTCGGTGTGAGCGACGACGACCTCGAGCGGATCTCGCGCGCGGAGCACTTCTTCCACGTCGCCGCCGTCTACGACCTCGCGGCCGACGCGACGGCGACCGGCGTGGCCAACGTCGACGGCACACGCCACGCGCTCGAGCTCGCGGGCGCGGCGGAGGTGGGCTGCTTCCATCAGCTCAGTTCGATCGCCGTGGCCGGGCGCTACGAAGGCACGTTCACCGAAGCGATGCTCGACGAAGCGACCGGGCTCGACCATCCCTACTTCGCGACGAAGCACGAGTCCGAACGGCTTGTCCGCGAGACGTGTCCGGTGCCATGGCGTGTGTACCGGCCGAGCCTCGTCGTCGGCCGGTCCGACAATGGCGAGATGGACAAGGTCGACGGTCCTTACTACTTCTTCTCGTGGCTGAAGCGGCTGGCGGCGGTGCCGAACCCCGCGCCCGTCGCGCTGCCGTTCGATGGGCTGGTGAATCTCGTGCCCGTCGACTACGTCGCCGCGGCGATCGATCACATCGCGCACCGCGGGGATCTCGACGGCCGCGTGTTCCACATCGTCGATCCCGCGCCGCTCACGGTCGTAGAGGTGCTCGACCGGTTCTCACGTGTCGCGGGTGGCCCGCACTTCGTGACGCTCCCCCTGCCGGGTCCGGCGCGTGCGCTCGTCAACAGTCTCGTGCGCGCTCCCGCGGCCATTGCCCTGGACCGGCTCGGCCTTCCCGCCGCGATCGCCGACTACCTGTCGTGGTCGACACGTTTCGACACGACGAACACCGACGCCGCCCTTGCAGGCAGCGGGATTGCGTTGCCGCGGCTCGAGACGTATGCGGGAGTGCTGTGGAACTTCTGGCGCCGGCGGCTCGACCCGGCCTCCCGGGCCAAAGGCCACCTCGGCCGCGCGGTCAGCGGCCGCACCGTCATGATCACCGGAGCCTCTTCGGGCATCGGCCGCGCCACTGCATTGAAGGTCGCCGAGGCCGGCGGGATCCCGCTGCTCGTCGCCCGCGGCGCCGACGCGCTCGAAGCAACGAAGGCCGAGATCGTGAAGGCGGGCGGGACCGCGTTCGTCTATCGCGCCGACCTCTCCGACATCGAGGATTGCCAGCGACTTGCGAAGGAAGTGATCGCGGCGCACGGCGGTGTCGACGTGCTCGTCAACAACGCCGGCCGCTCGATTCGGCGATCGGTCGCGGCCTCGGCGGACCGGTTCCACGACTTCGAGCGCACGATGCAGCTCAACTACTTCGGTGCGGTGGCGCTGATCCTCGCGTTGCTGCCCCCGATGCGCGCACGCAAGCGAGGCCACATCGTCAACGTGTCGTCGATCGGCGTGCAGACGTATCCGCCGCGATTCGCGGCGTACGTGGCGTCGAAGGCCGCGCTCGACGCGTTCTCGCGATGCATCGCCTCCGAGGTACACGCGGACAAGGTCCGGCTGACCACGGTGCACATGCCGCTCGTGCGCACCCCGATGATCGCCCCGACCTCGATCTACCGGAGCTTCCCGACGCTCAGTCCTGACGAGGCGGCGAATCTGATCTGCCTCGCGATCGCGCAACAGCCCAAACGCGTGTCGACACCCGTCGGAATTCTGGCGCAGTTCACGGGGGTGATCGCGCCCGACATCCAGGACCGCGTGCTCAACATGGCATATCAGATCTTCCCCGAGTCTCCTGCCGCGCGCGGGGAGAAGCCGAAGGAAGCGGTCGACCCCGCGGTCACGTTCGTGCCTGGTGAGTCGCGCACGGACCGCCCGGAACGCCAAGAGCTCTCGCTCCCCGCCAAGGCCATGGTCCAACTCCTGCGCGGCATTCACTGGTAGCACCGAACTTGCGTGACACGGAGCCCGAGGCGGGCGCGCCGCCACGCAGGTTCCGAGAGGTGCGAATCGGCAGCCTGCGGTATCCGGTCGTGTTGCCCACCCGGCGCGACCCGCGGTTGCAGCTGGCGTGCGTCATCATCTCGCTGCACATCCTGGGCCAGTTGACATTCGACTTCGAGGTGTCGATCGCCCAGATCCTCGTGTCACTGTTGACGTGCGCCGTCTTGGAGCTTGCGGTCACGTTCTGGCGGCACCGTGCGCTTGTGTGGCCCGCGAGCGCACTCCTCACGGGGAACGGCGTCGCCTTCGTCTTGCGCGTCCCCGGGACGCAACACGGCGATTGGTGGAGCATGCGCGGCGCCTGGATCTTCGCCGCGACGGGGGCGGTCTCGCTGTTCTCGAAGTACGTGATTCGCGTACGGGGCCGGCACGTGTTCAACCCGTCGAACTTCGGCCTGCTCGCCTGCTTCTTGCTTCTCGGTCCGCGCCGGGCAGACCCACTCGATCTCTGGTGGGGGGCGATGTCGCCGAGCATGGCGCTCGCGCTGGCCATCATCGTCGTCGGCGGTCTGGTGATCCTCTCGCATCTTCGATTGCTGAGTCTCGCCGTCGCGTTCTGGGTTGCCTTTGCGGGGGCGATCGGCATCCTCGCGGCGACCGGGCATTGCATCACCGCGCGCTGGCACGTGGGGCCGATTTGCGACCGCGCGTTCTGGGTGCTGCTCGTGACCTCGCCCGAGATCCTCGTGTTCTTGTTCTTCATGATCACGGATCCCAAGACGATTCCGATCGGGCGTGCGAGTCGCACGGTCTACGCGGTCGCCGTCGCAGTCGTCGCCGCGCTGCTCATCGCGCCGCAGCGAACGGAGTTCGGCACCAAGGTTGCGGTCCTCGGCGCCCTCGCGCTCGTGTGCGCGGCCCGGCCGCTCCTCGAATCGCTGTTTCCCGTCGGTTCGGAGCACGCCGGCGTGCCGGCGTGGCTGCCGGTCTCGGGCCTTGCCCGCGGAAAACTCGCGATCGCCGCGATTGCGATCTTGGCGATATCCCTTTTCGCGGCCGGGATGCACGCGCGCTCGAGTGACGAGGTTGGTGTCGGTGTCGGGCGGGCAGCCAATGGGCGCGCGGCGGGGGTGCCGGCCGTGCGGGTGCGCGACGACCGGCTCTCGGGGCAGATCAGCATGGCATCGGCCCGGGTGATCGCCGCCGACGTCGTCGAGGACCTCAGCATCCAGGCCGACGCGCTGCGCCGGCTCGATCGTTCCCTCGTTGCCGGCGCCGCCACCGGCGCATGGCGCACCCAACTGGAGGAACAGATCGACCGCTCGCGCGGTGCCGGCGAGATCGCCGTCCCGACCCACGACCCCGAAGAGGTCATCGTCTCGGTTGCCCGAAGGAAAGCGCAACGCGCGCCCGCGATCCTGGCCACTGTTCGGGGATCGGTGGGCACGGGCGGCGACGCTCGACGCTTCGAGGAGACGTTCGAGGTGAAGCGCATCCGATCCCGCTTCCTGCTCGCCTCCGATCAGCCCCCGGAAGGATGGAGCCCGCCGCCGTGATGCACGCGCTCGATTCGATTGCGGTCAGCCGGTCGGGCCGAAACGCTCCACGCGTATGCGATCCGTCGGTTGGCCGAGGCCGACGATGACGTCGCTGGCGGCATCCGCGAACCCGGGGGATCCACAGATGTACGCCGTGGCGCTTTGCGCGAGCGGCTGCGTGATGTCCTCGCTCACAAGCCTTCCCGGCGGCCGCGTCGCGGACGCGGCGCGGGTGTACACGATGTTCGTCTCGGGACCGGGGAGCTCCTCCGCGTAGTAGAGGTCGCCGGGGGTGCGAACCGAGACGACGAGCCGAACGAGGTGCGACCGCTGCGTTCGGCGCGCCAGCCGCAGCATGGCCATCAGCGGCACCAGCCCGGAGCCACCTCCGACGAGCAGCGCCGGCGTGTAGCCCCTCCACACGAACCATCCTCCGATCGGCCCCTTCACCTCGAGCTCGTCGCCGACCATGACGACGTCATGCAGGAACATCGAGACCTCGCCGCCCTCGAGTCGTTCGACCGTGAGCTCGAACTCGTTGGAGCCGTCCGGCGCCGACGCGACCGAATACGACCGTGCGGCCGTGTACCCGTCGGGCGCGGTCAATCGCACGACGTAGTGCTGGCCCGCGAGACGAGGCGACGGCTCGGCGACCGCGAGCCGAAACGTCTTCGCGCGCGACGTCTCGTTCTTGATGGCCACAACACTGGCCGTTTGCCACACGCCGGTCAGTCTCCCTGGTACCGCTGTTCGAGCCAAGGATCGCCCCGGTCGTGGTACCCGTTGCGCTCCCAGAAACCCGGTTCGTCGTGGTCGAGGAGTTGCAGGCCCGACACCCACTTCGCGCTCTTCCAGAAATAGCGGTGCGGTACGAGCAACCGGGCGGGGCCACCGTGCTCGACCGGAAGCGGACGGCCTTCGTACTCCCACACGACCCACGCACGCCCCTCGGTGACGTCGGCCAACGGCAAGTTGGTCGTGTAGCCGGTGTGCGACCTCGCGAGGACGTGCGTCGCGCTCGGCCGCGGACTTGCGGCGTGCAGGAGCGTGTCGACCGAGACACCCGCGAACGTCACGCCGAGCTTCGACCATGTCGTGACGCAGTGAATGTCACCCTCGAAGGTCGCGGGTGCCAACGCACGGATCTCGTCCCACGTCCACGTCACTTCGTGTTCGACGAGACCGTCGATCGTGAAGGTCCACGAGCTGGTCTCGAGCTTGGGCGTGACCTCGGCGGTCAGGACCGGCCACTCATTGCCGGTGTCGTACTGCCCCGGCGGGAGCCGGGGGTCGCGAGCCGCACGTCCCCGACCCGCGAACCCTCGTGTGAACTTCGCCATCGCCGGCTCCCCTCGATCACGACATCAGCTTCATCATCGTCCGGGCATCAACGCTCGGTCACCTCGTCGAACGCCGGCGGGTACGCGACCCGGCCTCGGAGCGACGGGTCGTACCGGCGGAGGCGGAGGACCTGCGCCGCCTCGGGCGGCGCCCACGCGGGGAGCATGATCTCGATGCCGAGCGGGACGGAGTACTCGAAGCCGAACCTCCCGTAGTACTTCGGGCTGCCCTCGAGCACGACCAGGGGTTCGCCGCGTGCGTCGGCCCTGTCCGTGACCTCACGAACCAGTGCCGCACCGATGCCCTGATCCTGCGCGTCAGGCGCAACGGCGAGCGGCGAGAGGCTCGCGATCCAATGCTGCGCGTCCCCGTCGTGCAGCGCCACATAGCTGATCATCACGTGGCCGACGACGCGTCCGCGCCGCTCGGCGACGAGCGACAGCTCGGGGACAAAGTTCGGAGAAGCACGGATTCGCTCCACCAATCGCGCTTCCGCCGGAGATCCGAACGCCGACGCGACGACCTCGGCGATCACCTCACGGTCTGCCGGCGCCTCGACGCGGATCGACACGCCGTCCAGGCGCTTCACGCGCGGTCTTCGAGGCGGGCAACCGCCTCTTCGCTTCGTACGACGGCCGCGTCCGCTCGCTCCGCCGCTTGGCGGGCGACGTCGCGCGCCCTGCGGGCGGCCGCAAGCTCCTGGTCCAGACGCTTGGCCGCCGCCTCGGCGTCCTTGACGGCGCGTTCTGCCGCACGCATCGCTTCGGCGGCATCCGCCGCCTCACCT
The DNA here is from genome assembly GCA_038209365.1 of Acidimicrobiia bacterium. Classification (GTDB taxonomy): domain Bacteria; phylum Actinomycetota; class Acidimicrobiia; order IMCC26256; family PALSA-610; genus DASQHW01. The sequence goes on from JBBQXS010000020.1 coordinate 53,280, forward strand.
CGATGGCGTTCGAGCTTCTCGCGAGCATCGACCAGCCGGCGCGAGGGCGGCGACGGTGCGCGGGGCGGAGGCGACGCCCCACGCCGCGGCCGGCGATCGCGCATCGCCGGAGAGGGGATCGACGACGCGAGGCCTGCGAACAGATCTCCGTCGGTCCTTTCATCCGCATCGATTCCGGCGAGCTCGCCCCGGCCCAGCTCTGCGGCGAGAGGCTCGGAACCCACGATGGCCTGTAGCGCGTTCTCGATGTCTCGTACCTGCGCGTCGCCCGAGCGGCCCGATTCGTCGACGATTCGACGCGCCGACCGCGCGACCGCACCCATGGCGTTTCTTCGCCGCGCGAGCGCCGCGCGAAGGACGTCCGCGTCGGCGCCCTCGAGCACGTCGTTCTGCGCGGCGCGGGCGCCTTCCGAAGACGCGAGCAACTCCGCGATCGCGTCGGGATCGCTCCTCACGACCTGATTGAGCGCCCACACAGGTACCGGCGGCCGGCGCAGCCGTTTGACGGCGGCCGCCTCGTCCTTGTCCCCTGCAGCGCGCAGCTCGCGCGCGAGCTGGTCGCGCGCGGCGACGAACTCGTCGGGCGCGACCGCGAACAGGTCGCGTCGCGAGCCCGTCATGCACCAGGGGGTCGCCGGCGACTCACGACCGCGCGGTCATGGTGCACACATGTCCGATGTGCGGATCGGATCGGCCGTCGAGCAGCTCGTGATACGTCACCGCGACCGCGTCGGGACCGGACGCCAGGCGGAGCTCGAGCCAGCCGTCGGTCCACGTACTGAAGGTGCGCCACGCGTCTCCCACCCGTCGGTCGAGCTCGTCCTGACCCCACTCGCCGGCGCGCTTCGCAATTTGCGTGGGCGCGAAGAAGAACGCAGGCTGCGGCCCGACCAGGGCGCGGTCCGACTCCGGCGTGTGGTCCCAGTGCGTGCCCCCGACGATCATGCTGTGCGCCAGCTGGTCGCCGAAGCGCTCGTGCACCGTGGCCTGCACATCGCGGTTGCCGGCGATGTCGATGAAGATCGCGCCGCGCGGTGCCATGGCATCAATCTCGCCGTACGTCACGACGTCGTGGTAGCAGCCGAGCTTCTCGACGAACGCGCGGTTGGTGTCCGAGGTCAGTCCGATCACGCGCACGCCCGAGCGGTCGTGCAGGAGGTGAGCCGAACCGATCGCGGTCTTGCTCGACGCGCTCGAGATGATCACCTCCGACACGCCGAAGAATTCGTTGTCTGCGAGGGAGTCGTCGATCATGAACGATGTGAAGAACAGTGGCCACAGCACCATCTGCTGCCCTTCGCGCCCGGCTGCGTAGATCGGATCGGCGTCGACGCGGAGGTAGCGGTTGTACGCACCGGCCATCGGTTGCCGGTGCGGCGCGAGGTCCGTGAACCCTCGCCCGTCGACCTTGCCCGTCGTCACGACGAGCTCGTCGCTCATCGGGAAGTAGCCGTACACCCGCTGACCGAGCTCAACGGAGGCATTTCGAGACTCGACGACTTCGCCGAACCCCCACACCGGGATGCGACCCCAGTTGTCCTCGGCGGGGAAGAACTTCCAGTACTGGAGTGCATCGCCGAACGCGCCGTAGGTGATGTTGTTCGCCGTGAGAGCGAAGCCGTCGACGCGCAGCCGGACATCGCCGGCGCCGACCGGCGCCGGTTCGCCGGCTGCGATACGAGTCCGGTGCAGATCCGTGCGGTCGACCTCGAAGTTCATCCATGGGAGTCTTCCAAACTTCGCGGTCGACCGCTACGAGAAGTCGGGAACTGCACCTCGTGCCTCGGCGGCACGGCCCTTGGGCTCCTCCCAATCCTCTTGCCGGCCGAGCGCGGTCTCGTCCAGCAGGTAATACGAGCCGCCCATGGTCTCCAGCCCGCGCGCGTACACGGAGTATGTGTGGAAGATGTCGTCGTCGACGCGCAAGAAGGCGCTTCGACCCGGGCCCTCGATCGGCTCTTGGCCCTCGACATAGATGGACGTACCGGCGCGCTCGTGCTCTTCCTTCGAGCGAAAGTTGTACTCCACCGGCGCAACAGATTCGTCCAGCGTGACGTGGAAGTCGTAGTTGAAGTCGCTGCCGTACGACGAGAACCAGGGAAACGCCCAGCCCTTCTTCGCCTTGTACTTCTCGACCTTGTCAATCGGCGCGCGCGAGACGTACACCAGCGTCGTGTCCCGGGCATGCAAGTGCGCGATGAGCCCCGGCGACATCTCGTCGGCGCCCGCCGAACAACTCGGGCACCCATCCTCCCAGCTCGGGTCGAACATGAAGTGACACACGATCAGCTGGTGGCGGCCGTCGAACAGGTCGAGAAGGCTGACCTTGCCGTCCGGGCCCTCGAACACGTATTCCTTGTCGATCTTGACCATGGGGAGACGCCGACGATCCGCGGTCAGCGCGTCTCGTTGCCGGGTGAGCTCCTTCTCGCGGGTCAACAACTCCTTGCGAGCAGCCACCCACTGGTCGCGTGACACGACCTTCGGAAGACTCATGGAGCTCTCCTCTGCATCGACTCTGGGTGAACAATTCGAAGAGTGAGACCGGACGGCAACGCACAACTCATCGGTCTCACCACGCATTCTTGCCCACTCTCGACCGCGCGAAAAGTTTCACTGAGAGCGTGAGCGGCGGATGACGTTGAGGGCGCTACCCGCCTTGAACCATTCGATCTGCTCGGCGCTGAACGTGTGCGAGCAGACGAATTCGACGCTCGTCCCGTCGGGCTTCGCGAGACGGCACCTCACGGGCGTGTCCGGCGCGAGTCGCGCCAGATCGAGTACCGCGATCCGGTCGTCCTCGTCGATCACGTCGTAGATCGACGGATCGGCGAAGGTGAGCGGCAGAATGCCTTGTTTCTTGAGGTTCGTCTCGTGGATGCGCGCGAACGATCGAGCGAAGATCACGACGCCGTTGCGGTATCGCGGTTCCATCGCGGCGTGCTCGCGCGATGAGCCCTCGCCGTAGTTCTCGTCGCCCACTGCGCACCAACGAACGCCCGATGCCGCGAGGTGCTCGGCGATCGCGGGGAACGGGCGCGTCTCGCGGTCGATCGGATCCTTGCCCGCGCCGACGGCGTCCGTGAACGCGTTGACAACGCCGAGGAAGAGGTTGCCCGAGATGTTCTCGAGGTGGCCGCGGTACTCGAGCCAGGGCCCGGCCGCCGAGATGTGATCGGTCGTGCACTTCCCCTTCGCCTTCAACAAGACGGGCAGGTCGAGGTAGTCATGCCCGTCCCACGCCGCGAACGGCACCAATAGCTGGAGGCGATTTGACGTGGGCGACACCGTGACGTCGATGCGCGACCGCTCGTACCGCGCGCGCTCCGGCGGCACGTTCCCCGGCGCGCCGGGAGCAAAGCCGCGCGCCGGCAGGACGTCGCCGACCGGTGCGTCGAGCATCACGGACACACCCGCGTCCGACGTGACGACGTCGGTGAGCGGGTCGAAGTCGAGCGTGCCGGCCAAGGCATACGCGATGACCATGTCGGGCGAGGTGACGAACGCCATCGTGTGGGCGTTGCCGTCGTTGCGCTTCGGGAAGTTGCGGTTGTAGCTGTTCACGATCGTGTTCGGCCGCGCCGGGTCGACGTTCACGCGCTCCCACTGGCCGATGCACGGACCGCACGCGTTGGCCAGCACCGTGCCGCCGATTGCTTCGAGGTCTGCGAGCAGCCCGTCTCGCTCGATCGTCGCGCGCACCTGCTCGGAGCCGGGCGTGATGTACAGCGGCACCCTGGCGCGCAGGCCATTGGCGGATGCCTGGCGGGCGATGCAGGCGGCGCGGCTGATGTCCTCGTAGGAAGAGTTCGTGCACGAGCCGATCAGCGCTGCGGAGATCTCCACGGGAACCCCGTGCGTGCGCGCCCACGCGCCGACCTCGCCGACCTGGTGCCCGAGATCGGGACTGGCGGGCCCGTTGATCATCGGGAGAAGGGTGCCGAGGTCGATCTCGATCACCTCGTCGAAGAAGCGCGCAGGGTCGGCCTCCACCTCGGGGTCGGCGCGCAGGTCCGCGGCGACCGCGATGGCGGCATCCGCGGTCGCCGCGCGGCCCGTGGCCCCCAGATAGGTGGCGATGTTGTCGTCGAACGGGAACAGCGAGGTCGTTGCGCCGATCTCGGCGCCCATGTTGCAGATCGTGCCCTTGCCGGTTGCGGTGATCGTCGCGGTGCCCGGACCGAAGTATTCGACGACCGCGCCGGTGCCACCCTTCACCGTGAGTACCTGTGCGACCCGCAGGATGACATCCTTCGGTGACGACCAGCCGTTCAGCGCGCCGGTGAGACGGACACCGATGAGCTTGGGCCACCGCACGTTGAACGGGCGCCCGGTCATGACGTCGATCGCGTCGCCGCCGCCGACACCGATTGCCACCATTCCCATGCCACCCGCGTTCGGCGTATGGCTGTCGGTGCCGATCATCATTCCGCCGGGGAAGGCATAGTTCTCGAACACGACCTGATGGATGATCCCGGATCCCGGTTGCCAGAACCCGATGCCGTACCTGGCCGCGACCGCGCGGAGGAAGTCGTACACCTCGGCGTTGGCGTCGAGCGCGGCGTCGAGGTCTCTGGCCGCGGCCACCTTGGCCCGGATGAGGTGATCGCAGTGGATGGTGGTCGGCACCACGACCTCGTCGAGCCCGGCCGTCATGAACTGGAGGGCGACGATCTGCGCGAGCGCATCCTGCAGCGCCACGCGGTCGGGATCGAAGTTCGCGTAGCTGTGACCTCGCCGGAGCTCCTGGCCCATCGGATCACGCAAGTGGTTGACGAGCACCTTCTCGGCGAACGTCAACGGTCGACCCAGCCGCTCGCGGCCTAGGGCTGCCCGTGGCGGCAGCCGCGCATAGATAGGGGGAAGGTCGTTTCTCTCGATGTCAAGAGAACCTAGTCGCGTAGGTGTCTTGATGTCAAGATGTTGGGATGGAGGACGAGGTCGAGCGACTGGTTGGCGGATGGCGCCGCGTGCTTCCCGGTGTCGACGTCTCTCCGCTCGAGGTGCTCTCGCGTGTTGCGCGCCTCGCTCGCCACCTCGACCGTCAGCGCAGCCTCGTATTCGCGCGCCACGACCTCGAGACCTGGACGTTCGACGTCCTCTCCGCGCTCCGACGCGCCGACGGTCAACAGCTCTCCCCCGGCCAGCTGCTCGCCCAGACCCTGGTCACTTCGGGGACGATGACCAACCGGATCGACCGCCTCGAGGAGCGCGGCCTCGTGCGCCGGCGTCCTGATCCGACCGACGCTCGCTCCGTGCGCGTGCAACTCACGCCCGCCGGACGCCGGCGCGTCGACGGCGCGCTGCAGGATCTCGCGGCGCGTGAGGACGCGATTCTCGGCACGCTCGACGAAGGCGAACGCGCCACGCTGGCGGCACTGCTGCGTCGCGTCGTTGCTCCCTTCGACGCGTGAGGTCAGTCGGTCAGTCGGCAAAGACGCGGTAGGAGCCGACCACGGTGGCACCGGTCGGTACCGGTTGCTCCTCGCACCGGTCGGCGATGTCGCGCAGGAACGCCTCGAACGCCGCGACCTCGGTCAGCGGAATCGTGTGGTCGGCGGGCTCCTCCGTCGCGATGTGCAGGAAGCTGTTCCCGTCATCGAGCCGAAACGTGACATACCGGAAGCCGGCGGGGCGGCGCTCGGCCAGCTCGGCGAAGACCTTCTCCACCAGCCGCTGATTCTCATCCGCCCGTTCGGGCTTGGTCCGGTACCGCACGATGACCGTCGACATGGAGCACTCCCCGTTCATTGCTTGCACGCCGGCGCGATACCGGCCGCAGGGTAGGACTGCTCGGCGCGGCGGAAGTCATCGCTCCCCGAGCCCCGAATCTCGAACCGTGAGGCTGATCCGCGTCCCGTCGATCGCGAGCTCGGGCGGCGCGGTGTCGGGAAGCGTGCGAACGACCCCGTGGAACGCGAGTCGCGACGCTCCGCCGAAGACGAACAGATCGCCGCTGCGCAGCTCGACGTCCGTCCACGGTCGCGTGCGGGTCTCGCAGTTGCCGAACCGAAAGATGCAGCTGTCGCCGAGACTGATGGTGACGACGGGGCTCCCTGCCGCGATCGAGCCCGCGGCCTCGGCGATGTCTTGATGGAGACCGAGCTTCGACTCCGGGCTGTAGATGTTGACGATCGACGCGTCGAAGCAGACGCGTTCGCGTGCGTAACCGCCCGCTTCCGCCGCGTCAACGGCTCGCGCCTCGAGGTCGGCCGGGAGTGGCTTCACCGGCGCGCCGTCGTGGTCGTCGCACGTACGCGAATACGCGTACGGATACCAATGCCAGCCCAGACAGACCGAGCGGATCGACAGCGGCGTACCGTCGGGCATGCGGGGTGTGCGCAACCCCCCCGGCGGTCGCGCCCATTCGCGGCACTGCGCGAGGAGCGCGACCTGCGCGTCGAGGTCGAGCCAATCCGGGATGTGCACGGCTCCCGGACCGACCTCTCGGCGTGCTCGGGGAAAGAGTTCGGCGGGTCGCATCAGCGCCTAGGAGATATCACGTCCGACACGCCGGATCCGGACACACGCCCCGAGCGACGCGCCTGTCCCGATGCGTGCCTTTTCGGGTCGTCGGAACGACACCTACGCTGCTCTTCGTGGCAACCGAGAAGGACGTGCGCCGGATCGCGCTTTCGCTGCCCGAGACGATCGAGAAGCCCTGGTTCAACACCCCGGGCTTCCGCGTGAAGGACAAGGGCTTCCTACGGATACGCAGCGAGGCCGAGGGCGGGCTCGTGGTCTTCGTCGCCGACCTCGGCGAAAAGGAGATGCTCCTCGAGTCAGAGCCGGAGAAGTTCTTCACCACTCCGCACTACGACGGCTATCCGGCGGTGCTCGTGAACCTCGCCGCCGTGGACGTGGACGAGCTCCGCGAGCTGATCACCGAATCCTGGCGGTTGAAGGCGCCGAAACGCGTCCTGAAAGAGCACGGAGACCACCTGCCGGGAGCATAGGAGCAGCGCCGTATGTCGACGATTAGCCTCCGCGCGGATCTCGAGACGTCCGGGGGTGCTCGAAGCATGACCATGTCAAGGTCTCGCGCACAGGACCTTCCGATCGCGCACACACCGCCGGGCGGCTACGGCGATGAGATGCCCCCACCGATCCTGGCGGCATGCACCGAGCCGCTCGTCGAAGGAGCCGTAGACCTGCGCGGGCTCTGGCGCGTGGTCGCCGTCGACGTGAACGGTGAGCCCGCACCCGAGGACCACCCGGCGTTCGGCATGGTGCAGCGGATCGAGCAGTGCGGCAACCGCCTCGTCGTCACGGCGAGCGGCATCATTCACGACATGCGTTGCGACGGGACTGAAGCAAACGGTGTGCACGACGTGATGCAGTCCGACTTCACCACCGAGATCACGGTGGTCGCGTCGTACGAAGACGGGGTGCACGTATTGCGGCCCAAAGGCATGCCGGCCGAGGTCGTCGTGACACGCGCCCTCGACGGTGCACAGATGGTTTGGGGATACGCCGGCATGTTCACCGCGCACCTCGACCGCGTCGGTGCATAGCGCCGAACCGAGACCACCGACCGGGCGCGGCCGGCGCGAACCGCCACCGTTTCGCCGCGTCACGGTGCGCCGCGTCGCGGCCCTCAGCCCCTGGATGGTCCGCGTCACGCTGGCCGGCGGCGAGCTGGAAGGCCTGATCGTCGACGAACCGGCCGCGAGCGTGCGGCTCCTGCTTCCCTCGCCCGGCGCGAACGAGCCGGTCATCCCGACCTGGAAGGGCAACGAATTTCTCCTGCCGGACGGCCGCCGACCCAGGATCCGAACTGTCACGCCCCGCCGGGTCGACGAGGCACTGCTCGAGCTCGACCTCGACATCGTGTTGCACGGCAGTGGCGTCGCATCACAGTGGGCCGAAGCTGCCGAGCCCGGCGCCGCGGCCGCGGTCTCGGGTCCGGGCCGCGGCTACGCCGTGGATCAGGCCGGAGCCGCGTTCCTGCTGGCCGGCGACGAAACCGCCATCCCGGCGATCAGTCAGCTCCTCGAGGCGCTCCCCGCGAATGCGCCGGTGCAGGCGCACATCGAGATCGCGCACCCCGACGCACGGCTCGCGCTCCCCGATCACCCGCGCACGACCGTCACGTGGCACGAGCTGCCTGACGGCGCGTCTCCCGGCGACGCCTTCGTGGCCGCAGTCATCGGCGCCGAACTCGACGCTTCCACGTTGGTGTGGGTTGCCGGCGAAGCCGCCGCGGTGCAGCGCGTCCGCCGCGATCTCTTCGAGGAGCGAGGAATCCCGCGCACCCACGCCGTCGTGCGCGGCTACTGGAAGCACGGCCGCGCCGGCGGTCCGGGCGACGGGTGAACCCGTCGGTCCGGGCTCGCTACTTCCCGCGAGGAGGCTCGGCCGTAGGGAGCACGAAGAACAAGCGGACGGGCATCGATCCGAGGCGGCCCGGCGCCGGCCGCCGCCACCGGCGCGAGGATTCTCCCGGGTACATCGCCGCCGTCAGCGCAATGGCGTGCTCTCGCGTCATCCCGGCTGGCGTGCGTGCGGGCGTCCAGGACGCGCCGGCTGCTTCGACCCGACCGTGTCCGAGCTCATCGACCATGCGCTCGAGCTCGCTCACCCGGCCCGCGACGTCGCCGCGCCGCGCGAGCCCTTCGCGTGGCGTTTCCCGTCGCGTGATGGACATACGCAGGGTGGATCGGCGCGAGCACGCCGATACTGGAGACCGTTCTCCGCCGCCAGAGAAGCTTGTTGCGCAGATCAGACGGGTGCGATCGACCAATCCCCCACCGTCGTCACCGCGACGAAGAGCGGGCCGGCCGCGAGCGTCACGATGCCATTGGCCGCACCGCGACCGCGAGTGAAGGTCAGGTTGGAGCTCCCGTAGGTACGCAGCACGAACGAAGAGCTGCCGGAGTGACTGACGCGGAACCGAGCCTTGCGTCCTCGGTACGCGAGCACCGCGTCGCCGACACCGGCGATCCCGGTCTTCTTGAGCCGTGGTGCGAGGCTCGCGTTGGCAATGTCGAGATGCCACGGACCACTCGCCTCCACGTGCAGCGCGGTGGTGGGTGCGCATTTCTCGTCGACGAACCCGACAGGGAACGTGCCGTCGTACGCGCCCTTGGAGGCGACAAGGACAACCCTGTCGACGCCGTCGGCGGGCTGGCTGTTTACCGCGAAGGTCCCGCGCCCGGTGTAGCGCGCGTACACGATCGCGGGAAGCGCGACGTCGCGCGGAATCGGCACCGTCTGCTCGCCGGTGCCGTCCACGGGGACGACCTGGTTCGACGTGGTCGCGTTGGTCGCAGTCGTCGGAGGCGTGCACGCCGAAGTCGTCGAGGTCTCGTCGGATGCTGCCGTCCGCGGAGTCGAAGACGCGCACCCGGCGACGCCGAGTGCAACGAGCGCGGCCGTCGCGAGCAGCATCGCCGTTTTTCCGTTCCGGCGACCACCCGACGTCACATGGAACGGAAACACCACATCCTGCTCGTGTCTTGGACTCCGGCAACGTGATTCGCGCCGGAAACGCTACCTCGCAGCCCGGCGCTGTCGCGGTCGGCCGAGGAGCGTCGATCGCCCACGACCTGGGAACGATGACCGGACAGCTCGAACTCACGCTGCAGGGAGGACGACGATGGCACCCGGTTCATGGACGCGCCGGCGCGTCGGCGTCGTCGTGCTTGTCGGTGTGGCGTTCTTGCTCGGTGCGCTCGCCTTCAAGAGCTCTCGAGACGCACATCGCACGGCGACGACACAACCCGTCCCCCCGTCGACCCCGGCGACGGCCGGCCGCCCCGGTCCCTCCGGCATCAACAAGATTCGCCACGTCGTCGTGATCATGCAGGAGAACCGCTCGTTCGACAGCTACTTCGGCACCTATCGGGGCGCGAACGGGATCCCGATGAAGAACGGCGTACCGGCGGTCTGCGCGCCCGACCCGGTGCTGAAGACGTGCATCAAGCCGTCTCCCGATCACAAGGATGTGAACGTCGGAGGGCCCCACGCCGCGGCATCAGCACGCAACGACATCAACACCGGACCGATGCTCGGGTTCGTGCGAGAAGTGCGAAACGCCCAGCACGCGTGCACAAACGTCAACAATCCCAACTGCGCCATCCTCGGCTCCCCGCGCGCGCCCACCGACGTGATGGGCTACCACACGCAAAGCGACATCCCGAACTACTGGGCGTACGCGAAGAACTTCGTCTTGCAGGACCGCATGTTCCAACCGAACGCGTCGTGGAGTCTGCCCGAGCACCTCTTCCAGGTGTCCGAGTGGTCCGCGGCCTGCACCGCGCACAACCGTCCCGCCTCGTGCCGAAACGCGCTCGAGCAGCCCGGCCCCACGCCCCCGAACGGCCCGCCGCTGCGACCGAGCAAGGCCGGAGCACCGATCTACGCATGGACGGACCTCACGTATCTGCTCCACAAGCACAACGTGTCCTGGGGCTACTACGTGGTGGCCGGGACCGAGCCCGACTGCGAGGACAACGCGGCGATCACCTGCGCGCCGGTCAAGCAGAACGCACGCACGCCGGGCATCTGGAATCCGCTCCCGTACTTCGACACAGTGCGAAACAACCGCCAGCTGGGCAACATCCAATCGGTGGATCGCTTCTTCAAAGCGGCCAAGAGGGGAACATTGCCGGCCGTGTCGTGGGTGGTCCCGTCGGGGGATCTCAGCGAGCACCCACCGGGCCGGGTCAGCGCCGGCATGTCCTATGTCACCAGCCTCGTCAACGCAGTGATGCGCGGCCCGGACTGGAGCTCGACTGCGATCTTCGTGGCGTGGGACGACTGGGGAGGCTTCTACGACCACGTCGTGCCGCCCAAGGTCGACGCGAACGGCTACGGGCTACGCGTTCCGGGCCTGGTCATCAGTCCGTACGCGAAGCGCGGGTACGTCGACCATCAGACGCTGAGCTTCGACGCCTACGTCAAGTTCATCGAGGACGACTTCCTCGGAGGCCAGCGGCTCGATCCCGCGACGGACGGTCGTCCCGACCCGCGACCGACAGTGCGAGAGGAGGTGCGCATCCTCGGCGACCTCAGGAACGACTTCGACTTCACCCGGCCGCCGCGGCCGCCGATGCTCCTGCCCGTCCACCCACGAACGACGCTGACCGGCTGACGAACGATCTCGTGCGCACATGCGGGGCAGTGCGGGCCCCTGATCAGCCGCCGGCCCGTGCGACGGCACGCCGGCGCACCACTGCGTAGCCGACCGCCGCGAGCAGCCCGATCCCGACGACCAGCGCAACGATGATCCATAGCGCGCCGGAATCATCGGAGCCCGAGCTCCCTACCGGCGCCGGAGCGGCGTTTCCCGTGGTCGCCGGGGTGGACGTCGACGTCGGTGCCGTCACTGGCTTGCCCTTGCCCGCGAACGCGGCAACGGCCGACGGCAGCGCGACCGTCCACCGGTGCACGGTCACGGACACGCCCGGCCAGAGGTTCTGCCGAGGCAACGCCACCCATGCCGTCTTCCCGTCCGACGCGTAGTCGACCTTCATGGGCGCGAAGCGTTGGCCTGCAACCGTGTATCGGACCGAAACGCGACACACGGGCAACGCCGCGGGCGGGTCCTGCACCGTCGGCTTCCCGAAGATCGCATTCGGCAGCCACGACTGCACGAACGCCGCCGCCTGCGGGCTGTTGAGCTCCCGCGCGGCGCGTACGCACGGCCCGGTGATCGTCGCGCCCTGCACGAAGATCTGGCCGCCGATGTCGGTGCCCTGATTGCCCTCTTGCGCACCCGCCGGCGCCGCCACCGCGCCGCCGACAACGAGAGCGAGCGCTACGACAAGAAGGGCACAGACACGGCGCACGAGTCGCAATGTATTCGATGAGTCCGTGGCCAGTTGTTCAGCTTCTCACGCGCTTGGGGGGCGGGCCGTAGCCCGCCCCCCAAGCACTTACGTGAGCTCCGACTGGATCAGTTTCCGCAGTGGAAGTCGATCACGCCGGGGTAGTTGATGACGCAGGTACCCACGACCGGTCCGAACACGGGGGTCGTGCCGTCCACCTGGCGGATGATGATGCGAGCCGTCGTCGAGCGGTTCGGCGTGCCCGCCGGGAGGTCCTGCGTAACCCGGATCTGGGCCGTGCCCGGAGTGCCGTTCCCGGTCGGGATCAGGCCCTGGCTTGCCGAGACGGCGTTGAACCGGAAGACCGCACCAACACCCACTGCATTCGGGCTCGGACACAGGGCCAGCGCCGTCGGCAGGAACGGGTAGGTGACGTCGTAGTGAGGCGCGGTTGCCACCTCACCCCCGAGGCTGGCCGGGATCGGCTGCACCAGAGCGGAGAAGCTGATGCCGGCTGCTGTCGGGTAGAGGATCTGCGCGATCACGGGTGCGTTGGGCAGCGTCGACGAGGTCGCATCACCGAACGGCGTGGAGGCGAAGGACCCGGGATTCAGCCACTTGCCTTGGATCGCGAAGCTGGTGGGGACGTTCGCCGAGCAGGCCGCAGTACCCGCGACCAGGTTCGGGTTCAGCGAGAGCTCGGCACCGAGCTGCGACACGGCATCGTTGTTCGCCGGAGCCGTTGCATTCGGTTGACCGACGACAACCACTTGGTTGGCGCCGCTTGTCGCGGCCGAGTTGAGTGTCGCTCTGGTCTGGCCGGCGATACACGGTGCGCCTCCAGCCACCGACACGGCGGTGATCCACCGGGTGAACGTACCGACGTTCGCTCCGGAGACGTGCAGGTTCACGTCGGTCGCGTTGAACTTCGCCTGTGCCGAACACAGACTGGCACCGTTCACGGTCACGTCGTCGAGGTAGCGCGCCGTCGTGGTTGTCGTGGCGGCGGAGATGTCAACGACGCCGCAGGTGGTCACGCCCGAGGGGCATGCCAAAGCCGCGGCCGACATCGTCGCCGACGTGGTGCTTGCAACCGCGGTGATCGTGGCGCCGTGCGGGACACGGGTTCCGCCGATGGCACGGCCTATATCGGTCTTGCTTCCGCAGTTCGCAAGCAAGGGCTTGCAGAAGTGTCCCGTCGCCGACGTGATGGTCGCTCCGCCAGGGAAGGCGGCGTCGGTGAACGAGCGGCCGTCGGAGTTCTCAACGATCAGCGTCGCGCCGCTCGCGATGCCGGCACCCGCTGTCGGCACGTTGATGGTGGCGGTCGTACCGGTGACTGCAACGATGAACGCACGCGCCGGGACACCCGGACCGCTGATGCCGTTGTTGATGTCGGCACCGGTGAAGTGGCCCGCTGCCGCGGTGATGACCTTGCTTGGTGCGACCGTCGCTGCAGTCGTCACGACGTTGCGCCCTGCACCGACGTGCCATACCGCTTCGGCACGACCGGTCGCGCCTGCGCCGGAGGAGAAGTCCTCGATCTTGTTCCAGAGCCCGACGCTCGCGCTCGCGGTCGTGAGCGTGCAGGCGACCTTCAACTCACTCTGGCCGGCAGGAAGGTTTCCGTACTCGCCAAGGGTGCAGGCGTTGGCGATCGCTCCGGCGGGAGCGGCGATGGTGACGATTGGTAAGGCCAATGCGGCCGCGACCAATAAAAAGAGGATCCTCTTGTGGCGCATTCGTATGTTTCCCCCTACTTGGTTCACGCGTGGACGACGTGACGACACTCTGATTCCCCACCGCGACGGTTGTCAACCGAGACGCTGCAGATGTCAATGGTTGTCAAAGACCGAAAGAGTCGCAGCCAGTGGCCAGGGTTGCCAGGTCACGCTCCAGGAATTGGATGCGCCAGAAACGTGTCGCATTGTCCGGGTCTTTCCGGTGCGATGCGCAGTGGCTACCCTTCCTGCGGTTGGTGACGTGGGAACGAACGGGGACACGGATGCATTTCTCCCGGGACGTCGTCATCGTCGGGGGCTGCGGGCGAGTGGGCCTTCCGGTGGGGCTCGCGTTCGCGGATGCCGGACTCTCGGTGACGCTCTACGACCGCGACGCGCATGCGGTCGACCTGGTACGGAGCGCCAAGATGCCGTTCCGGGAGCGCGGCGCCGACGAGCTGCTGGAGCGCATGATCGAGAGCGGCCGCCTCACCGCGACCACCGAGTCGCGAGCGGTGGGCGAGTGCGAGCACGTCATGATCGTCGTCGGCACGCCGGTCGACGAGCACCTGAACCCCAACCCGAGCTTCGTGCTCAACGTCGTCGAAGGGCTGCTGGACCAACTCCGAGACGGTCAGCACCTCGTGCTGCGCAGCACGGTGTATCCGGGTGTGACGCGCATGATCGAGCGGCTGCTCATCGCCGCGCATCGAACCATCGACGTCTCCTTCTGCCCCGAACGCATCGCGGAAGGTCACGCCCTCGAAGAGCTGCACACCTTGCCGCAGATCATCTCCGCACGCACCGAGCGAGCCGCCAAGCGCGCCGACCAGCTGTTCAGCGCGATCGCACCGTCGCTCATTCGGCTCGAGCCCGAGGAAGCCGAGGTTGCCAAGCTCTTCACCAACACCTGGCGCTACATCAAGTTCGCCGCCGCGAACCAGATGTTCATGATCGCCAACGACTTCGGCCTCGACTTCGCACGCATTCGCGCCGCGCTGAAGCAGGACTACCCGCGCGCAGCTGACATGCCGGGGCCCGGCCTCGCCGCCGGACCGTGTCTGCTGAAGGACACGATGCAGCTCGCAGCCTTCAACAACAACAACTTCACGCTCGGGCATGCGAGCATGATGATCAACGAGGGTCTCCCCATGTACATCGTCGCTCGCCTCGAGCGCGAGTATGAGCTGTCGTCGATGACGGTGGGGATCCTGGGCATGTCGTTCAAGGCGGAGTCGGACGACACCCGGGACAGCTTGAGCTACAAGCTGAAGCGCCTCTTGCGGTTCCGGGCGGCGCGTGTGCTGTGCACTGATCCGTACGTCGAGGGCGACATCGAGTTGTGGCCGCTCGAGGACGTGCTTGCCGAGTCCGATCTCCTGGTGATCGCGACCCCGCATGCGGCCTACTCGACGCTCGACGGCACGACCCCCGTCGTCGACGTATGGAACCTTCTCGGCAACGGCGAGCGTGTGTGACCCCTAGCGTCTCGGTCGTCATCCCCGTATACAACGAGGGCGACAGCGTCGTCGCGTGCCTCGATCGCCTCTGCGCGGCGATCACCCTGCCCTTCGAGATCCTCGTCGTGTACGACTCGCTGGACGACACCACCCGTCCGCACGCCGAGAAGTACGCACGCGAGGATCCTCGCGTCGTTCCGACGCTGAACACCTTCGGACGGGGACCGGCGAACGCGATCAGGTACGGCATCGAGCATGCGTCGGCCGACGTCGCGGTCGTCACGATGGCCGACGGCTCGGACGACCCCACCCAGGTGGACGCGCTGGCGCGGCTCGTGCAGCGCGGTGTCGTGGTCGCGGCCGCGAGTCGCTACATGGCCGGGGGCAGCCAAATCGGCGCGCCCTTCATCAAGTCGATGCTGTCTCGTCTCGCGGGACTTTCGTTGTGCTGGTTCGCGCGCGTGGGGACCCACGACGCGACGAGCTCGTTCAAGGCATACGACCGGGGGTTCGTGAAAGAGGTCGGCATCGAATCCGACGCCGGGTTCGAGGTGGCCATCGAGCTGGTCGTGAAGGCGCGCCGTCGCCGCCTCCCGGTCGCCGAGATCCCGACGATCTGGCTCGAGCGCACGACGGGCACGTCGAACTTCCGCGTGTGGGCGTGGCTCCCGCGGTATCTGCATTGGTACTTCTACGCGTTCGGATCGAGGATCGCATGAGCAGGATCGTCGTCACCGGCTCGGCCGGCTTCATCGGCGGATACGTCGTCCAGGAGCTGCTGGCGCGTGGTCACGAGGTCGTGGGCATCGACAACCACTCGAAGTACGGACCGGTCACGCGCTCCTACGACAGTGACCCTCGATACCGGTTCGTCCAAGGCGACGCGCGCGACGTCGATCTCATGGTGAAGCTGCTCTCCGACGCCGATCACTTCGTCGCCGGTGCCGCGATGATCGGCGGTATCTCGTACTTCCACACCTACGCGTACGACCTGCTGGCCACCAACGAGCGCATCATCGCTGCGTCGTGCGACGCCGCCATCGAGGCGTTCAAGGCCGGGCGCCTGAAAAAAGTTACCTATATGTCGTCGTCGATGGTGTACGAGTCGGCCGATAGCTGGCCGAGCTTCGAGGGCCAAGAGCGCGAGGTTCCTCCGCCGCTGTCGTCCTACGGGTTCCAGAAACTCGCCGTCGAGTACTTCGCTCGCGCCGCTCATATGCAATACGGGCTCCCGTACACCATCGTGCGTCCGTTCAACTGCGTTGGTGTCGGCGAGAGCCGTGCGCTCGGGGACATCGACGTGTTGTCGGGCAACGTGAAGCTGGCGATGAGCCACGTCGTACCGGATCTCGTGCAAAAGGTTG